>DATINM010000018.1:0-117375 GCA_035474235.1 Pyrinomonadaceae bacterium | reverse complement strand
ACGGCGTCAACGTCGCCGCGCTCGACTTTCGTGCGCGCGTCCTTGACGAGACGGTAGGGCGCGAGCACGTAGTTGCGTATCTGCGAGCCGAAGGAGATGTCGGCCTTGCCCGCTTCGAGCGCCGCCGTTTCTGCACGTCGCTTCTCAAGTTCCAATTCATAAAGCCGCGAGCGAAGAACCTGCATCGCGACGGCGCGGTTCTGGTGCTGCGAGCGCTGGTTCTGGCACGCGACGACGATTCCGGTGGGCAGGTGCGTGATTCGCACAGCCGAGTCGGTCGTGTTGATGTGCTGGCCGCCCGCGCCGGTCGAGCGGTACGTGTCAACGCGCAAGTCTTTGTCGTTGATCTCGACCTCGATGTTCTCGTCAATCTCAGGCGAGACGAACAGAGACGCAAACGAGGTCTCGCGCGTCCCCGTGCCGAAAGGCGAGATGCGAACGAGTCGGTGCACGCCAGCCTCCGCAGACAGAAGGCCGTAAGCATATTCGCCCTCGACGCGGAACGTCGCGCTCTTAATACCCGCTTCCTGTCCGGGCTGCACGTCAAGGACTTCGGCCTTGAACCCGCGCTTCTCGGCCCACTTCAGGTACATTCTGAGAAGCATCTCGGCCCAGTCCTGCGCGTCCGTGCCGCCCGCGCCCGCCTGAATCGAGCAGATGGCGTTGAGCGCGTCGTGCGTGCCTGAGAGAAGCATCTCGGTCTCCGCCTCCGAGACTTCGCCTTCGAGACGCGCGACGAGTTGGCGCAACTCATCCGCGCTGCCTTCGTCTTCCGCCGCGAATTCAAAGAGCACTTCGGCGTCATTAATTGCCGACTCGAAACCCTCCTGCCGCTTGACGACGCGCTCGATGCGGCTTCGCTGCTGCAAGACTTTCTGCGCTTGCTCCTGATCAGACCAGAAGTCAGGCTCGGAAGCCGCCGCTTCGAGCCGCAGAAGTTCCTCGCGCTTCGACGCTACATCAAAGAAACCTCCCAAGCTGTTCGACTCTCACGCGCAACTCGTCGGCACGCGCGCGCAAATCACGATCTTCACTGTCATTCAACTGCAAAGCTCTGGACATTCAACCTCCGAAACAAAACGATTCTCAAAAAAATTACGTTAACGACTGAACCTTGCCGCGCCTTCTAAACGTCAGCGCGAGCATCAAGACGCTGACGAGAGAGCAGGCGGCGACGAACGCATCGCCAAAGCGGACGTAAAAAGTCTGTTCGCCGACGGCGCGCGCCACAGTCCAAGTCCGCACGGCCTCTCGGAAACGGCCCGTCTCGTCCGTCACCTCGCCGCGCGGCGAGATGCGCGCGCTGATCCCTGTGTTCGTCACGCGCAGAAGCGTCCGTCCGGTCTCGACGGCGCGGAAGACCGCGTTTGAAAGATGCTGGCGCATGACGGCGGTGTCGCCCTGATACGCGTCGTTCGTGATTTCAATCAGCACGTCCGCGCCCTCCGCGGCGAAGCTGCGCGTGATGAACGGGTAGGCCGACTCAAGGCAGATGAAAACTCCCGCGCGCGGCCCGTCGCTTCCGCCGAGCGGCATCAGAGTGTAGCGCGTGCCCGGCGTGAAGTCGCCGACGACTCCGCGCACAAAGCCGGCGCCGGGCATCCAGCGCGGCAGAGGCACGTACTCGCCGAACGGCATCAGGCGAATCTTATCATACTGCGCCGCGACGCGGCCCTCACTATTTACGAGCACGGCGGCGTTAAATCCGCCTCCGTCTCCGGTCGGTTCGAGCGAGTTGAAGAGGAGCGATGCGTGCTGCTCCGCGACAAACCGAGCGACGCGCTCGCGGAATGCGCGGTCGCTCTCGAACGAAAAGTTCATGGGCGACTCAGGCCACACGACGACCCGCGGAAGCTTCGAGACGGTTGCGCTTCCGCCGCCGTCGCTCTCGTCAATCGAGCGCAACGCCGCCGCGCTCAACTCGAAATGATGAGCGGCGAGCGCGTCGTACTCGGATGAAGTGCGGTTGAAGTCCGGGATGATGTCGGGCTGTACGCCGACTACAATCACCGCCGGCTCGCCCTTCAACGTCGGCGACGCGAAGTTTGCTGTAAAGAAGTTAGAAGCGAAGACGACGAGCGCGACGCACGCGACGACGGACAGCGCCTTTATCGTCCGTCGCGCGCTTCGTTCGACGAGCGCGTATGCGAGCGCCGCGTTGAACGCGAGCACGAGGAAGCCGACCGCATAAACTCCTCCGAAGCGCGCCGGCTGTATGAGCGAAGGCTCGAAAGCCTGCGAGTAGCCGACCGCGTTCCAGAGTTGTCCGATGACGCCGAGCCGCGCCCACTCGCACGCAGCCCAGACGGGCGGCGCGAGGAAAAGCGCGGCGCTGCTGAAGCGCGCGCACAGTCGAGCGAGCGCGAGCGCGAACAGTGCCGTGAACGCTCCGCCCGCGAGCGCCGCGGGCAGTAAAAGCACGTGTGCGAGCGGCGTTGGAATCGCTGCGTAGCGAATCATCGGGAACGTCAGCCAGTGGCATGACGCATAGAAGAAGATCGTTCCCGCGAGCCATCCCGTGAGGAACGACTGCGGCGCTCGCGGCCTGCGCGCAATGATTATGAGAAGCGGTACGAACGCGACCCACGCGAGAGGCCATGCGCTGAAGTCCGGGAAGGCGAATAGAAGTAGGAGCGCGGACAGAGCGGCGAAGCACGCTTCGGCGAGAGTCGGAGTCGCCGCACTCGCGTGCAAAGCGAGGCGCGTCAGCCGACCCCTCACGCCCTGCGTCGCGTCGAGTGAAACTGCCTCCTGCACGCGTCGGAGTTTAGCAGAGAGGCCGAGAGCGCGGGTAGTGATGTAATTGTGTGCGGGTCTAACGGCGGCTGTGCTTCGGCTTGCCCGGTAACTTCGCAGGCAAGCCCAATTCGTCATCCAGTAAAACATCCGTGCAGATGCCTGCCAGACGCGCATATTGAAGGATGACCGGCAAGGGCGGTTCAATCGTTCCTAATTCGTAGCCGGACACGGCAGCCCGCATCAACTTCTCTCTTAATCCCAACCGCGCCAGCATCTCACTTTGCGACAGTCCTAAAGCTTCACGGATGCCCCGCAACTTATCAGGCAACTGCTTGGGCTTCGGACGTGCGGAACGGCCCATCAGGACTTACCTCCTGAAAGATCGCTCTGCCGCTTGCACCTAGTTGTATTTTCAACTAGAATGCTTCCGCTCAACCTGTTCGCCGTGAGTCCGCACCTGCGCTCAACGGCGATGCCCATCACTCGCTTGAGGTTTGAGCCGTCGCATTACCGTTGCCTTATTGTCAAAGACACGAACAGCCGGAATATATCACATGAGCATTTTGGTTTGTGACTGTGCGGGCACGTCTCTTGGGGAAAGACTGTGCCGCCGGCCCCGGCCTAAGCGTCGGGGGGGCGAGGCTGCGCGTGTTCTGGCGGGCGTTGTGCAGCCTCGCCGCAACCTTGTGTTGGTGTGAGTAGGGAAGTTGAGAAGGGCGCACGATATGCCCCTCTCGTTATTCATCCGGCGAGTTAGTGGGCGGGTAAATTTTTTTTGGCGAGTCAAATCACCGCGTCAAATCGTTGGGCTGCGAGGCTCGAAACGACGTAAATCGTCACCCCCGGAGTGACAAATTTTGTCGAGATGACACTACGTCGCTCGATCTGAAGTCGCCGCGAAGCGGCACGCAGTAGTCTGCGCGTTGACAGTTTGTCGCCGCGGGGCGACGACTTAAGGCGTTTGAAAAAGCCGGAGAACGAAGCGAAAAAAAAGAGCGCCCAAAAAGCGGGAGAACCCGGCCTTGGGGGCCAGGTTCCTGAAAGGTTGGTCTTAAAGTAGGGTCGCTCGGCGGGCGGCTGGCGTAGCGGCAGGCCACGCTCAGAGAAGTGCTGGCGGCGGGGTCACGGTTCAACTGCCTCCGTGCTTGCCGACATACCAAAAAGCACTTCGCGTGCCACGGGCGGGCGTTTCCAGGAAACCGTGTCGGCGATTTCTGGAAGGCCGCTCGGTCGAGCCACGAGATTCGTCGCTCGCGATTTAGCCGAGCGGTTCGACTTCGAGCACGCAGTCGCGCGCTCCGAGGACGAGCACGCTGCCCCCGCGCCCGACGCTCGCGCCGCCGCGCAGACGCGCACGCCAAAGCTCGCCGTCAATCAACACGAACCCCTCCGGCGCAAGAGGCGACTCGACGATTGCCGCGCGACCGACAAGGCGCAGAGGCTTTTGAGAGGTCTTCTTGTGACGCGAAAGGATGACGACGTAGGCGAGCAGCGCGAGCGCGGCGACCAAGCAGCCGAACAGTAGAGAAACGAGCGCGCTCATCTGTAACTGAATGTTGCGCGGAGCGGGCGCTACGACTCTCGACGCGCGGAGGCGAGCGGCGAAGGCGCGGCTCCAGCCGGTCGTCTTCACCCGTCGAGAGCCGCGCCTTCTTGAGTCATCGTTCGGGCAGTTACTTGATTCCGGCCTGAAGCTGCCGCTTGAGCGCGATGGCTTCCTGATTGTTCGGATCAATCTGCATGGCGCTCTGCGCGTATGCGGTTGCCTGCGCGCGGTCGCCGCGCTCAAGGAAGATTCGACCAAGAAGAATGTGCGCGTCTATCAGCTTGTGATCCGTGTCCCAGAAGATCGAGGTCTTGAGTTGGTTGATGGCCGAAGCAAGCTCGCCGCGCCGCTGGTAGATGCGTCCCGTAAGCAGGTAAGCCTCGGCGTTCATCGGCTCGATACGCACAACGTCGCGCAGTTCCATTAAAGCCTCGTCATCGCGCCCCGCCGTGTAGAGGTCGCGCGCCTTCGCGAGCAAGTCCTGAGTGCTCGCCGACGACGAAATATCGGGCGGAGGGTCGGTGATGGTGACAAGGTCTGTGCGGTCGATGTCGCCGCGCAGCCGGAGGCCGATGAGCGGGGCCGTCTGCGACTTCTCCCACTCGACCTGCGCCCTGCCGTAGCCGGGGTAGAGCTTGCGCGCCTCGTTGTCGTTTGCGGCGGCTGCGTCCGCTTGTCCGGCCTTCTCCTGCGCCTTCGCGAGCAGGAAGAGCGCTTCCGGGTCTTTCGGGTTCTGCTTGACGACCTCCTTCAACTGGTCGGCGGCCTCGGCGTATTTACTCGAAAGCATCAGCGCGTATGCGTAGTTGAATCGAACCATCGCGTCGTCAGGCTCCGACTCGACGGCGCGGCTCAGGAAGTTCGTCGCCTGTTTGACGAGGTTCTCGCGCTTGTCGGCGCTCTTCTCGGCGCGCGCGGCCTGCGTCGAGAGAGCGCCCGCGTTGTTGTAGATGCTCGTGAGCGGAACGTCTGTCGTGAGCGGCAGCAGGATGTCGAGCGCGCTTTGCAACTCGCCCGCGCGCCAGTAGGCGAGCGCGGCGTAGAAGGCCGCCTCCGCGTAGTGCGGGTCGCGGCGTTGCAGCATCGAGAAATACTCGGCGGCCTTCTTGTAGTCGGGAGGAGTCCGCGTGTAGTAAAGCTCGCCCAACTCGAACGCGGCCTCCTTGTAGATCGATCCTGGGTTCGCCTTCTCGAACTCGCGCATCGCGTTGGTAAGGTACGCGAGCTTTTTATCGCGGTCGGCGGTCATCGTCGCCTTGACTCGCGCCTCGAAGGACTTGGGCGGAACCTTTGTCGCCTGCTCGACTATCGAGCGTTCGGAGTAGGGCAGCTTGTCGTCCTGCTCGTAGAGGATTTGATACGTGAGCTTGCCCTGCACGGTCTGAAGGTTCAAGAGCGCGTCGCCGAAGAAGAACTCGTGCGTAGCCCAGCGACCGTCGGGCATCTGCTTGCCGGCGATGCGACCTTCGTTGATGCGTATGATGCGTGCGGAGCCGTGAACCTCGGCGACCGACTTCTCGTCGCGCGCGGGCGCGACCTCGTATGTGCCGAGCACGACCATCGTCGCACCGGCCTCGCGCGCAAGCTTGATCGAGGTCGCGCGCGAAGGGATGACCGTGAGCGGCAGGCGTAGGCGCTGGTATGCGAGTTCGCGTGCGT
Organism: Pyrinomonadaceae bacterium; assembly: GCA_035474235.1. Classification (GTDB taxonomy): domain Bacteria; phylum Acidobacteriota; class Blastocatellia; order Pyrinomonadales; family Pyrinomonadaceae; genus QHXN01. Next base: position 111,431 of record DATINM010000018.1, on the reverse strand, counting down.
CGGACGAGACGACGCGAAGGCCGTGCGAGCCGAGCAGGTCGGCGAGCGCGTCGGCGAAGCTCTCGCCGACCCAGTTAAACTCCTTCTGACCCGAAGTGTTCTCGAAGGGAAGAATCAGTACAACGTCGCCCGCGGCCTGCGGTAAGAGGGCCATCTCCTGCGGCTCGTCCGCCGAGGCGAGGCGCGGCACTGCGACGAAGACTGCAAGGAGCGCGAGGAAAGTTGCGGCGAATCGTCTGAGCATCAAAACCACCTTTGCTAAAAAACTGAAGAGGCCGGCGGCGCTCTTTCTGTAAAACGCGACGCACGGCCCCCTGGAATCGTCAATCGAACACGCCGGCTGCGGCGCTCGCGCTTAAAATCTACGGGTCTTTCCGCGTCCGCGCCCGACGGAAACGAAATCCGCGCCGCCCGCGTAAAAGTCCATGCGTAGCATTGTACGGGTTCGGGCGAGGGCGCACAAGTTCGGTTTCCTCCGGCCTTTACGCGCGGATGAAGATAGATGCCACGCGCGTCGGCGGGGATGCTCCGTTGGCCGCCCGCTGGCGACTTTGTTACCATGTCGCCAAGAGAAATTCGGACTGCGAAGCCCATAAAATTTACGCAGGACTTCGGCCCGTTCGTCTTCTCTCGTGCGGCTTTTTCTCCAATTCGGGCGACAACAAAAGCGATGAAAAAAACAACGGGCGTGTTGATGCGCCTTGAAAGTGTCGAGCGATTTTTCTCTCCGTGGCGGCGTCGCTGTGCGTCGTCGTTGCGGCTCTTGCTGCTGCTCTGCTGCGTGCTCGCGGCGTGCGGCGTTACGTCCGCGCAGCAGTACGGCGTGGACACCTATTCGGGAATGCGCTGGCGTCTGGCCGGGCCGTTCCGCGCGGGGCGCGTGACGGCGGTCGCCGGACTGCCGGGTCGGACAGACATCTACTACATGGCGACGCCGGGCGGCGGAGTCTGGAAGACGACCGACGGCGGAGTGGTCTGGAAGCCGATCTTCGACGACGCGCGCGTGGCTTCAATCGGGGCGTTGGCGCTCGCGCCGTCGAACCCTGAAATTATTTACGTCGGGACGGGCGAGCAGACCGAGGGCGACGGCGTTTACAGGTCAACCGACGGCGGCGCGACGTGGGCGAACGTCGGGTTGAAGGAGACGCACTACATCTCCTCGATCATCGTTGACCCGCGCGACCCCGACGTTGTGCTCGTCGGCGCGTTCGGCGACTTCGGGCCTTGGGGCGACTTCCCCGCAAGCAAGGAGCGAGGAATTTACAAGACGACCGACGGCGGCAAAAGTTGGAAGCAGGTTCTCTTCGCCGGCGAGCGCATCGGCGTCGCGGATATGTGCGCCGCGCCCAATGATAGCCGCGTCGTTTACGCGACGACGTGGACGCGCACGTTCGGCCCCGGGGGGCGTGGAAGCGGCGACGACGCGCAAATCTTCAAGTCGTCCGATGAAGGCTCGACGTGGCAACCTCTCTCCGGCAAGGGCCTGCCGGAAAATCACAGGGGTCGCATCGGCGTCGCCGTAGCGCCGGGAGACGCGAGAGTCTATGCGATTATGAATCAGGGCTTCTTCCGCTCGGACGACGCGGGAGATAGTTGGACGCAGGTGACGAAAGACCCGCGCGTCGTCGGCAATTGGTACTTCAGCCGGACGTTTGCCGACCCGAAGAATGCGGACGTGGTTTACGTCATGCAGACGACGATGTATCGCTCGACCGACGGCGGCAAGACCTTCGAGGCGTTCAAAGGTGGGCCGAGCGGCGAGGACGAGCACGTCCTCTGGATCGCGCCCGACGATTCACGGCGGATGATACTCGGCTCGGATCAGGGCGCGACCGTCAGCCTCGACGGCGGCGAGTCCTGGAGCATCTGGTACAACCAACCGACGGGTCAGTTCTACCACGTCATCACCGACAACCAGTTCCCGTATTACAACTACGCATCGCAGCAGGACAGCGGCTCGGTCGTCGTGCCCAACCGAAGCGACTACGGCCAGATAACTTTCCGCGACTGGTTCTCGACCGGCTCCTTCGAGAGCGGCTACATCGCGCCCGACCCGGCAGACCCGAACAACGTTTACTCGATAGGTTGGTACGGCTCTGTGCTCAGGCTCGACCGAAGGACGGGACAACTCTCGACCGTTTTCGTCCCCGGCCCGAAGTACCGCTACACTTGGGAGACGCCGCTCGCGTTCTCGCCCGCTGACAGGAAGACTCTCTACGTCGGGATGCAGAAGGTGCTCGCGACGACGGACGGCGCTCGGACGTGGCGCGAGATAAGTCCAGACTTGACGACCGCAGACCCTTCGCAGCCGTCGGAGAAAGTCGCCTCGTTCTCGCGTCGCGGCGGCCACGCCGAGAACGCCGTGGAGGACGACGCCGACGCCGACGAAGACGCCCCACAGCAGCAGGGGCGCGGCGTGATCGAGATGATCGCGCCATCTGCCGCGCGCGGCGGCGAAATCTGGGTCGGCACGAGTACGTGCCTCGTCCAACTCACGCGCGACGGCGGGGCGACGTGGCAGAACGTCACGCCCTCGGACGCGCCGAAGCAGTGCCGCTTCTCGAACATCGAAGCCTCGCCCACGGACGCAGACACCGCCTACGCCGTCGCCAACGTGCGCGACGACATTCACCCATACATCTTCCGCACGAGGGACGCGGGCAAGACCTGGCAGAAGATAACCGATGGCATGCGCGAGCGCACCGTCGCGTGCGCCGTCCGCGAAGACCCTGCGCGCAAAGGCTTGATGTACGCGGGCACGAACGATGGCGCTTACGTCTCGTTCGACGGCGGCGACCACTGGCAGACGCTTCAACTCAACCTACCGACAACGCCCGTCCGCGACCTCACAGTCCACGGCGACGACCTCGTGATTGCGACCTACGGGCGCGGCCTCTGGATTCTCGACGACCTCTCGCCGCTCCGGCAACTCGACGCGAAGACCGCGGCTTCCGACGCGCACCTCTTCGCGCCGGAGAGGACGCTGCGCGTGCGTTGGGACAACTGGCAGGAGACGCCGCTCTCCGCCGAGACGCCCGCGGGCCAGAACCCGCCCGACGGCGCGATCATCTACTACTATCTGAAGTCGCCCGCGCGCGGCGAGGTCACGCTTGAGATTCGAGACGCGGGCGGCAACGTCGTGCGACGCTTCACGAGCGCGGCGCAGGCTGAGAGCGACGCGCCCGCGAACGTGCCCGAATACTGGTTCGCCCCGCCCGACGTTCTGCCCTCGAAGACGGGTCTCAACCGCTTCGTCTGGGACTTGCGACTCCCCGACCCTTTGACTCTGCCTTACGGCTTCTACGGTCAACTGCTCAGCTACACCGAATACACGATGCCCGACCACGCCGTGCCGGGGCAGACGCCGAGACACCAGCCGCCGGGGCCGCTCGTCGCGCCCGGCAACTACGAAGTCGTGCTGACGGTCGGCGGCAAGACCTACACGCAGCCTCTCGTCGTCGCTCCCGACCCGCGCCTGCGCGTCACGCCGCAAGACCTCGCGGCGCAACTCGAACTCGCCCGGAGGATGAGCGACATGATGCGCGCCAGCTACGAAGCCTACAACGGCGTCGCCGCTTTGCGCGCGGCGCTCGCCGGGAGGTTGAAGTCGCTTTCGGGAGACACGCAGGCGAAGGACGCGGGCGACGCGGCAGTCGCGCTCTTGAAGGAACTCGACGAGGTGAGCGACGGCACGAGCACAGCCTCCGGCTTCGGCCCCGTAAACCGCGACCTCGCGCGACTGATGACGATGGTCGAGAGCGGCGACATGAGTCCGGCGCAGACGGCGCGCGACGCCGCAGCCGAGTCGTGCGAGTCGCTCGAAAAGGCCGCCGCGCACTGGCGGAAGATAAATGCAGAGAGCGTCCCGGCGCTCAACGAACTCCTGAAGCGACACAATCTCGCGCCGCTGCCCGTCGTCGCTCCGACGGCGCAGACAGCCTGCGGCAACTAGTGCGCGCTTCGTTGATGCGGGAGTTAAACGCGCGGACGAGCTACGAGGCGAGACGGGAAGAGACTGAAGAGACTTTGGCGCGCAGCCTTCCCCAGAGGCTCGCGCTGCGCGCCGCCGCGCCGTCCGCCGCGTCGTAGCGGTGCAGCGGCGTCGCGTCGCCCGGCGGCCACATCGTACTGACCGCACCGGGGCTGTAGAAAGTCACCGTCATGCTCAGGCGCGAGCGCCGGCAACCTTTGACGACCGGCGAGACGGCGTGCCAAGACTTCTCAGAGCGCACGAGCACGACCGAGTTGCCGACGACGGGCGCAATGCTCGCGGCTGCGTCGGACACGTCCGCCGAGGAAAGTGTCCAAATGGAAAAGCGCCGGACATCATCCGGCGCTAAACCGTTGGAAAATATTTGGCGTCCCGTACGGGAATCGAACCCGTGTTACCGCCGTGAAAGGGCGGTGTCCTAGGCCACTAGACGAACGGGACGCAAGAGTCAGCGGGGAACGGCTGAAGGGTAAATTACCGTAGCGACTCGTGAGTGTCAAACAAGACGTGCCCTCGCTCAATAAGACTCACACTCGCTCATTCGACGACGATTAGATGAGTACCGCGCTCTCGGACGCGACCGATGAGGGACGCGTCCGCGTATTTTTCGCGGAGATTCGCGAGCAGTTCTTCGGCGCGTTCGGCGGCGACTGAGATGAGCAGGCCGCCTGCGGTCTGCGGGTCGAAGAGGAGGGAGGCGACTTCCTTGCCGACGCCTCCGCCGAGTTTCACGTCTGCGCCGACGTATGCGCGGTTCGACTTGTCGCCGCTCGTCAACAGGCCGGCAGACGCGAGTTCGAGCGCGCCGGGGATGAGCGGCACGCGCGCCGATTCGATTTCGAGCGTGATGCCACTCGCGCGCGCCATCTCCCATGCGTGGCCGAGCAGTGCGAAGCCGGTCACGTCGGTCGCCGACGTAGCGCCGGCCTCGACCATCATGCGCGCGGCCTCGCGCCCCGCGAGCAGCATCGTCTGAAGCGACGCACGCATCACTTCCTCGCTCGCCTTGCCGAACTTGATTCCGGTCGAGACGACGCCCGTTCCCAGAGGCTTCGTCAGAATCAGCGCGTCGCCCGCGCGCGCGCCTCGATTGGTGACGACGCGGTGCGGGTCAATCGTCCCCGTCACGGCGTAGCCGAACATGATCTGCTGGTTGTCAACGCTGTGGCCGCCGACGAGTGCGACTTTGTTCTCGGTCAGGACTTGAAGCCCGCCGCGCATGATCTCGGCGAGTATGCTGAACTCGACGCCCTTCTTCGGGAAGCACGTTACGGCGAGCGCCGTCAGAGGTGTTCCGCCCATCGCCCACACGTCGTTGATCGAGTTGAGCGCGGCGATGCGACCGTAGTCGAACGGGTCGTCAACAATCGGCGTGAAAAAGTCAACGGTCTGAACAAGCGCAAGGTCTTCGGAGAGACGGTAAACTCCCGCGTCGTCGGCAGTCTCGATGCCGACAATCAGGTTCGGGTCGCTCGGAATGTTCAGGCCGCCCAAGACCTGGGCGAGTTCGCTCGGCGCGAGTTTAGACGCTCAACCGGCGCACGAAACCATCTCGGTGAGACGCATCGCTTAACCTCCGATAAAAAGGATGAAGGCGGAAGGCGGAAGGATGAAGTGAAAGCAGTCTCGCTTTTACTTCATCCTTCATCCTTGATTCTTACCACCTTGCCTTTCATCGTATCACGAACCTCGACGGGCGACGACGGCGTGTAATTCTGTGTTTGAAGTGGTCGCTGAAGTTGTGAGGGCGTACGGGCGCGCGCCGTACGCCGTGGCGCGGGACGTAGGCCGCGCGGACGGCTCTTCATTATTTACCTTTCGCCTTTTTGCCTGTGCCTTCGTCTTCGACGTGGAACCAGTGAAGAAGACGGTGCGCGACGGGCGCGACGATGATGCTCGCTATCGTGACGAACATCAGGCCGCTGAAGAGCGCGTAGAAGGACGCGAAGACTTTGCCGCTGTCGTTCTTGAAGTCGCCGACCGGCCCCATCCCCGAAAGAATCATCGAGGCGTTGACGAGCGAGTCAACCCAACTGAACTCAGCGATGAGGTGGTAGCCGAGAATGCCGAGGCCGAGCGCGAAGGCGATTATGCAAAGCGCCAGAAGAACGCTGCGCACGACGCGCAGAAGAAACTTATCAAACGGTAGGAGCGGTTCAGTTCTTCTCTCGAACATCATCATTGAGATTTCCTTGAAGCATTAGCGTCGGGCACGAAGATTATTTTCCCGCGCGTCATCTCGCTCTCGTACTCTCGCAAGCCCTCGACCGCTCTTTGCAGAGGCAGCCGCGCGCGAACTTCCGTCTTCAACTCGTCTTTCAGGAGCTTCTGAATCTTGCCCGCGACGATGAATTTCTTAAGCGCGTTTTGACGCCGGAGCCAGTCGGATAGCCAGAAGCCTCGGATGCTCTTGCGCTCGAAGATAAGCGAGCGCGGGTCAACAAGGCAGCCTCGAAGCGAAAGAGCGCCGTAAATTATCGCGGTGCTGCGCGCGGGCATGGCACTGAGGACGCGACCCGTCATCTCGCCCGCGACTGCCTCGAACGCGACCGTCGCGCGCAGTCGCGTGCAAAGCCCGCGCAGTTGCTCGTCGAAGTCGTCCGCCGAACTGTCGAGGACGTAGCCCGCGCCCTCGCGCTTGAGAAGTTCGACCTGTTCGACGCGGCGCACGACGTTGACAATGTGCACGCCGCGCGCTGCTGCGAGGCGAACGATCATTCGACCGAGCGCGCTCGCCGCGGCGGTCTGCACGATGGCCTCTGCGCGAAGTTTCTTCGCCGTTGCCAACAGCGCCCATGCCGTGAAGGGGTTGACGATCAACATGGCCGCGTGTTCCGTGCCGGTCGCCTTGCGGAGCGGGATGCAGTGCGAGGCGTCGGCGAGCATGAACTCGGCCCAAGTGCCGTCGCCATCCGTGGGCGCGGCACACGCGACACGCTTTCCAAGAAGATAGCGCGCAAGCAGGCCGCCTCCCGCGGCGACGACTTCGCCGCTGCCCTCCAAGCCGGGCACGACCGGCAGGCGCTTCACCGTGCCGTACGTCCCGCGAATGAAAGACAGGTCGGAAGGGTTGACCGGCGCGGCGGCGATTCGCACGAGCACCTGCCCGTCGCCGGGCCGCGGCACGGGCTTCTCGGCAATCACAATCGAGTCAGCGCCGCCGTCGTAAGATCGAAGCTCGACGACGCGCATGGTTTCGGGAATCTGTTTCAAGCTTTTTTGACGGCGTGGACTGAGGGCGCGCGCGCAGCCTCCTGAAGCTCGGCCTTGTGTTCGAGGACGTATGCGATGAATGTTCGCGTCGGCGAAGGCTGGAAGCGTCCGAGCGCAATCATCGCGACCGAGCGCGCGAGCCTGTGGCCTTTGACGCGAAGACACGCGAGCTTGCCCGCCTTCTCTTCGTCGCGCACGGCCCAAGAGGGCATGAGCGAGACGCCGACGCCGTGCTCGACCATGAGCTTTATGAAGTAGGTGTCGTTCGATTCGAGCGCGAGTTCCGGCTTCAGGTCAACGCGTTTGAAGAAGGCGTCGGTCGCGCGGCGTATCGAAGCGCCCTGCTCGAAGAGTATGAAGCGCTCGCGTCGAAGATCGCTCAGGTCAGCCTCGCGCGCTGCTGTAGCGAGCGGGTGTCGAAAGCCTACGACGAGCGCGAGTTCGTCCTCGAACAACTCCGTCACCTGAAGCGCGGGCGAGTAAACGGGGAGCGAAGCGAAGCCAACGTCCGCCGCACCGTTCAGGATGTCGGCGACGGTCTGCTCGGTGCTGACGGTCGTTCGGAAACTGAGTTCGATGCTTTCGTGCTCGCGCATGAACGACTCGAAGAGTCCTGCGAAGAGGTGTACGAAGGCTTGCGTCGCGGCTGCGGCGCGCACGCGACCGCGCGGCTCCTGTTCGCCGCCGCCGATGCGCTCGCGCAGGGCGTCGGCCTCCTCGATGATTCGCTCGGCGTATTCGAGCGCGAGCTTTCCGGCGTCCGAGAGCTTGACGCCGCGCTTTGCGCGTATGAACAGAGGCTCGCCCAACTCGCGCTCCAACGCCTTGATCTGGTGGCTCACAGCCGACTGCGTCATGTTGAGTTTCTGTGACGCGCGCGTGAAGCTGAGCGCCCCGGCGACCTCACGAAAAGTTCTTAACTGTGATAGCTCCATCGCTTTCGCCTCTTCCGCCGAAAGTGTGGATGAATATAGTTAATCAGCCGGATTAAAACAATGAGTTAGACGCGCGTGCAAAGCCGTGCCTATCATTTCACGTCGAAACGAACGAAAAATGAGTGAGGCCGCGGCGTCTCTTTAGCCGCACACGACAAGGAGAATAAAAATGATACCGTTCAGACTCGACTACGTTATCGAGCGAACTCTTCGAGCCGAGCCGTGCGAGCAGCAGAAGCTTTTGAGAGAACTCGCGCGCGTCAAACTCTCTCCGGCTGAGGCGCGCGCCGAGTGGCCGCGCGTGCTTGAACACAAGTGGTTCGTCAGCGAACGATTGGGGCGCGACATCGGCCTGCGCGTCGCGGCGATTGACTACTTCGAGAACGTTCGCCTGCCGCACCCCGCGCGCGAGTCGAAGCAGCGCGCGGCGTGGCTCCGGCGTGCGACGCAGGCGCGCGGCGTCATGGCATAAATACTTCGGGTAAGGCAAAAGAGAAGATGACGGACAGCGCACCTCTTTCGCTTACCGTTGAGAGGTGCACTGTTCACTTTTGCTTCCTTACAAGCGAAAGCGCTCGACGTAGCGCATGTAACTTTCGATCTCGCGCGCGGCGCGCGCCTCGTCCCAGTCTAGAAATTTCCGTGCGACGCGCGCGGCGCGCTCGATTGCGTCGAGTCCGAGACGGCTGTTCAGTCCCGTCATCGTGCGACGCATCAGGCAGTCAACGAGCGTCTCAGCCAACTCTTCGCGGAACGCGAAGACGACTTCAGCGCCGATGCTGGCTGTCTCTTCGCTGATGAAGTTCCGAAGTTCCGCTTCGTCCGAAGCGATCTGCATGACTTTGGTCGCGCGCGTGCCGTAAACCTTCAGGAGCCTCTCTGTGCTCTCCGGCGACAAACGACTTTTAGTTTTGAATGATTCGACGAACGACGCGAAGTCCGCGGCGGCAGCGCCCGGCAGCGATGTGCGCGCGGTCGCGCAGGGCGGGGAAGTCTTGCCGAGAGTTTTGAAGATCATGTCAACGGCTTCTTCCGCGAGGCTTCGATAGGTCGTGAGCTTGCCGCCGACGATTGTGTAGAGGCGACGGACGCGCGAGGCGCGTATGAAGTGGCGGCGCGTGACGGCGGACGCCTCGCGCTCTGCGACGAATGGAAGCGGTCGCACGCCTGAGTAAGTGTAGAGAACGTCGCCGCGCGTGAGTTGTGCAGAAGGCAAGACGCGGTTCGCCTCGCGCAAGAGATATTCTATCTCGCGCTCGTCCGCGCAAACGCGGTCGAGGTCTCCTTCGTATCGCTCGTCGGTCGTCCCGATTAAAAACTTTTCGTCCCACGGGATGATGAAGAACGGGCGACCGTCTTTGACCGCCTCGGAGTAAAGCGCGACGCTCGAAGCGCCGGGAAGCGCGCGCACGACGACGTGGCTGCCCTTCGTCCCGCCTGTAAGCTTCTCGCCCGCACGCGTCCATCCATCGAGCACTTCGTCAACCCAAGGCCCCGCGACGTTCAGGACGAAGGGCGCGCGCGCCGTGTGCGTCGCGCCACCGAGCAGGTCGTCGAACTCGACGCCGCGAACACTCTCGTCTTCGACGAGAAGACGCGTGACGCGCGCGTGCGTCAACAAAGTAGCGCCATGCTCGCGCGCTGCGAGAGCGTTTTCGAGCGCGAGGCGTTCGGCGAACTTGACCTGCGCGTCGAAGTAGAGCGCCGCGATTTTCAGTCCGGCGGTTTCGAGTCCGGGCGCGCGCTTCAATGCTTCGGCGGCTGAGAGAATACGGTGTCGCGGGAGCGACTTGTCGAGCGAGAGGATGTCGTAGGCGAGCATTCCCGCGCGTACCGCGAGCGGGCCGCGGCGACGGCGAGCGTAAACGGGGACGAGAAGCGGGAGAGGTCGTACGAGGTGAGGCGCGATGCGTAGAAGCGTCTCGCGCTCGCGCAGCGACTCGCGCACGAGTCCGAGTTCGCCGTGTTCGAGATATCGAAGCCCGCCGTGAATCAGCCGCGTTGACCACGCGGTCGTGCCGCCGCCGATGTCGCCCTTCTCCAGCAGCAACACTCGAAGCCCGCGCATCGCCGCGTCGCGCGCGACGCCGCAGCCATTTATCCCCGCGCCGACGACGATTGCGTCGAACGGCGTGTTTGAAATGTCTGTCGGGATTCTCTCCATCATTCGCCGCACAAGAAGCAGACGCGCATATCATGCACGAATGATTCAAACATGGATGGACAGGATGGGCAGGATAAAGGGATGGCATTCAGGATTTGAGATTTCAGATTTGAGATTTAAAATCTTCAATGCCGTTCCTCTCATCCTGTCCATCCTGTCCATCCATGTTAATTCTTATTCTCCCCGTTCCCAGTCGCGCGCGCGTTCGACGGCGCGTAGCCAGCGCCGGTGCAGGCGCTCGCGCTCATCTGCGCTCATCTGCGGCTCGAAGCGGCGCGCGACTCGTTGGCTCGCGGCTATCTCGTCTCTACTTTTCCAGAAGCCGGCGGCGAGTCCTGCGAGGTAAGCCGCGCCCGCGGCGGTCGTCTCCGTGACTTCGGGCACGACTATGCGCGCGCCGAGGATGTCGGACTGAAACTGCATGAGGAACGAGTTGCCGACCGCGCCGCCGTCAACGCGCACTTCCTTTAGTCCTATGCCTGAGTCGCGCTCCATCGCCTCTACAACGTCGCGCGTCTGGTAGCACATGCTTTCGAGTGCGGCGCGCGCAAGGTGCGCACGCGTTGTGCCGCGCGTTAAGCCGACGATTGCGCCGCGCGCGTATGCGTCCCAGTGCGGCGCGCCGAGTCCGGCGAGCGCGGGCACGAAATAGACGCCCTCGTTCGAGTCGAGCGAGCGCGCGAGTTCTTCCGTCTCGTCGGCGCGTGAGATGATTTGAAGTCCATCTCTCAACCACTGAACAGCCGCGCCCGTGATGAAGATCGAGCCTTCGAGCGCGTACTCCGTAGGCTCGCCCGCGAGTTGCCACGCGACCGTCGTCAGAAGTCCTGTGCGGCTCGGCACGATCTCGTCACCCGTGTTCATCAGTAGAAAAGACCCCGTGCCGTACGTGTTCTTCACCATTCCGCGCTCGAAGCATCCCTGCCCGAAGAGCGCGGCCTGCTGGTCGCCCGCGACTCCGGCGACCGAAACGCGCGCGCCGAAAAACGCTGACGGCTCGGTCTCGCCGAAGAGGCCGGACGAGGGTTTGACTTCGGGGAGCGCATCAACGGGGACGCCGAAGAGCGCGAGCAGTTCTTCGTCCCATCGAAGCGTGTTGATGTTGAAGAGAAGCGTGCGCGAAGCGTTCGACAGGTCGGTCGCGTGCACTCGCCCGCCCGTCAGTTTCCAGACGAGCCAGGAGTCAATCGTGCCGAAGACGACTTCGCCGCGCGCGACGCGCTCACGCAAATGCTCGATGTTGTCGAGCATCCACTCGATCTTCGTGCCTGAAAAATATGGGTCGAGGATGAGTCCGGTCTTCTCGTGTATCGTGTTCTCAAGGCCGCGCGACTTCAACTCGTCGCAGCGCGCGGCGGTTCTTCGATCTTGCCAGACGATTGCACGCGCGACCGGAGCGCCGCCCGCGCGCTCCCATGCGAGAACCGTCTCGCGCTGGTTCGTGACGCCGACGGCGCGCAGACTCTTTGCATCGACGCCAGCGGCGGCGAGCGCGTCGGACGCCGCGCGAAGGCTCACGCGCCAGATTTCTTCGGCGTCGTGCTCGACCCATCCGGGGCGCGGGTAGTGCTGCGTGAATTCGGAGTAGCCGCGCCCCCGCACGCGGGCCGTGCGGTCGAAGACGAGCGCGGTCGTGCCCGTCGTCCCCTGATCAATCGAGAGCACAAATCCGTCCATTCTTTTTCGCCAAGCTCCTTTGTCCGCCGGCCCGGCAGAGTGTAATATACGCCTGCCGGTTTTCGAGCAAGGGCACGACCTCATAAATCAAGGCGGAAAGAATTTTCAGGAGAAGTGAGATAAGAGATGAAAGATCACAACGACTTTTTTGACGACATGATTAACGTTGACGACGAGATAGGCGCGGGCGAGGACGCGGAGGCCGAAGAGTATTTCGACGAGACGGAAGAGTTCGGCGACGACGCTGAGAACGATGAAGACGAGGCGGCGGAAGTCCGCACCGCTTTGCTCAGGAAGAACGAAATGCTCGCGCTCATCTCGCTGAGGACGACCGAGTCGGGCGGCCAGATCGTGCGCGTTGACCCGCGCGAGTCTCTGCCGTCTGTGCAGCGCTACGAGAGCGAGTCGGAGGCACTCAGGTGGTTCACGCGCAGCCTCGCCACGAGCCGCAAGAACGGTTGGTCGGTCGTCTATGACGGCGAGCCGATGATCGGATAGAACCAAGGGCCGGAGGTCATTTAGAACAGCCTGTCTTTCAATGGCCTCCGGCCTCTAATCACATGAACGCATCACCAGACGTGAAGACGAGCGCCGCCACTTGCGTTGGCGGCCTTTGTTTTTCCGGTCGCGCTCTCGGCCCCGGAGCATCCTCCTCGTCAGGCCGCTTGCGCGTAATCTATCCGTGGGTGAATGAAGGAGGACGGAAGTGAAAGCGATTCGAGTTCGAGAGTTCGGCGGGCCGGAAGTTCTGAAGATGGAAGACGCGCCCGACCCGCGAGCGGGCGCGGGGCAGGTCGTCGTGCGCGTGCGCGCCGCCGGAGTCAATCCCGTTGACACGTACATACGTTCGGGCACGTACGCCTTCAAGCCGGAGCTACCGTACACGCCGGGACTCGACGCCGCGGGCGAGGTCGAGTCGGTCGGCGAAGGCGTCACGCGAGTGCGCGTGGGCGAGAGGGTTTACACGTCGGGGAGTTTGAGTGGCGCTTACGCGGAGCTTGCGCTTTGCGACGAGTCGCAGGTGCACAGTCTTCCCGCGCGCGTCTCGTTCGCCGAAGGCGCGGGCGTCAGCACGCCTTACGCGACCGCTTGGCGCGCACTCTTCCATCGCGCGCAGGGGCGACCCGGAGAGACCGTACTCGTTCACGGCGCGAGCGGAGGCGTCGGCACTGCCGCCGTTCAGATCGCGCGCGCGGCGGGCTTCAAAGTCATCGGCACGGGCGGGACTGATGAAGGTCGGAATCTCGTCGCCGAACAGGGCGCGCATCAAGTGCTCGACCACCACGCGCCCGACTACCTCGAACGGTTGACGGCGCTCACGGGCGGACGCGGCGTGGACGTGATTCTTGAGATGCTCGCCAACGTGAATCTGAACAAAGACCTCGGCGTTCTGGCGAAGGGCGGTCGCGTCGTCGTCGTAGGCTCGCGCGGAGACGTTGAGATCAACCCGCGGCTCGCGATGGGTAGGGACGCGGCCATCCTTGGGATGTCTCTGTTCAACGCGACGCCGCAGGAGTTGGCGGGCATCCACGCGGCCATCGTCGCCGGACTCGAAGCCGGGACGCTGCGGCCCGTCGTCGGTCGCGAGATGCCACTCGCCGACGCGGCACGCGCCCACGAGGAAGTGTTGAAGCCGGGCGCGCTCGGCAAGATAGTCCTCGTCACGTAACGACGTTCCGCCGGCAGTTGATTATAAGAGTGCAGAAATAGCAGGCTGTTATCGCTCGCCACGGATTAACTCTTACTGAAGGAACTGTTCACGTCCGCGCGGCGGTGATGTCGAGACCGACGAAGCGGCCTTCGGGAGTGAAGCTCACGTTCAACTCGTAGCCCGCGAGACGGACGAAGCCCTCGCCGCGCAGAACGGTTTCGTTCACGTGCCTGTCGCGCGCGCGTTTGAGGTGCGTGCAGGCGCCCACGCTGGCCGCGTGGTAGGCGAACGCCGTGAGCGCAATCAGCAAAGCGGCGAAGGCGATTCTTTTCCAGCGATTGATCTTCGACACGTTCTCACTCCCGCCAGTGCCCGTCCGTCCGCGAGGTAACTTCTGTTCCGGGACTTTAGACTCGCGGCGTGTAAATGTCATCACGCAGGGGTAAAGACTGGTAAAAAGTTGTAAACGGCCTGTAAAAGCAGCGCGCGGGACGGAGACGAGCGGGCGCGTCGTGTTGTATCTTACGTGGCGGAAAGTTTCTTAAAGGCCGGGCGGCTAACAGATGTCGAAGCTTCGCGCGTTCTTCAAGCGCCACATACTTCTGGTCGGACTCGTCGCGGTCGTCGTGCCACTGCTCTCGATCATCGGGCTGCAATACCTGTCGCTTCGCAAGCTTGAGAAGACTTCGATTGTCGCGGGCAACGTCGGGATGAAGAACTACCTCGCGGGCGTCTCGTCCGAGATAAAAATGTTCTACAAGTCAAGCTCGGAGCAGGTGCTCGCCGTGCCGTCCTACGCAGTCGAGGGCGATAACTTCTGCGACCTCAAAGACCACTTCCCTGTGTGCAAGGTTGATGGTGCGAAGCACGTCTTTCTCATGGGCTTCGACGAGAACGGTGAAGCGCAGACGCTCTTCTTCAACCCACAAAACCTTTCGGAGCGCACGACAGACGTTCCGCCCGCCGAAGCGCGTGCCGTGCAGTTTGCGACGGCCACGCTCCGCATGGAGCGCAAAGAGAACATCCCCGAACCGCAGCCGATGAGCTGGATGGATGATCACGATGTCGAAAACTTCGTGCTCCTCAAGCCCGTCACGGACAATCAGAAAGTTGTCGGCGCGACAGGCATCATCCTCGACCCGCTGTACTTCCGAGATGTCTTACTGCCTGCGAAGATTAAAGAGTCTCTGGCGAAGTATTTTCCAGAAGGCACGGATGAGAACGTCATCGTCACGGCTTACGACAATCACGACAACGCGATTCTCAGTTCACAATCGGCGAAGGGGCAGGACGACGAGATAAAGATGAACCTGCTCTACGACTACAAGGTCGGCATACGCAGCCGCCACATGACGCCGGAGCAGTGGGCGCACTGGAATTTCAACTACAGCCTTTCGCTCTCTCTGCTGATGACGGCGGTTCTCATCGGCGGCATCATACTGGCGCTGCGAACGGCCTCGCGCGAGATGCGCCTGTCGCAGATGAAGGCCGACTTCGTCTCGAACGTCTCGCACGAGTTGCGCACGCCGCTCGCGTCAATCAGGGTCTTCGGCGAGTTCATGAAGCTTGGGCGCGTCGCGGAATCTGCGAAGATACGCGAGTACGGCGAGCACATCGAGACCGAGAGCCGGCGCTTGACGCAACTCATCAACAACATACTCGACTTCTCGAAGATCGAATCGGGGCGAAAGACCTACAGCTTCGAGCGCGCGCAACTCGAAGAGGTCGTCGCCGAGACTTTGAAGACCTGCGAAGTCAGGCTCAAACAATGCGGCTTCTCGGTCGTCTTCCAACCTTCGCCGCGCCCTCTGCCGCCCGCAATCATTGACCGCGAGGCCGTCGCACAGGCGCTTCTGAACCTGCTCGACAACGCTGCGAAATACTCCGAGCAGTCGGAGAAGAAGGAGGTCGCCGTGCGCGTCGGCGAGCGTGGCGGGCGTCTGCTGCTCTCGGTCACGGATCACGGCATCGGCATCGCGCCCGAAGAGCAGAAGAAGATTTTCGAGAAGTTCTACCGCGTCTCGACCGGACTCGTGCACGACGTGAAGGGCAGCGGCCTCGGCCTCTCGCTCGTCAAGCACATCGTCGAGGCGCACCGCGGCACAGTCACCGTCGAGAGCGCGCCGGGCCGCGGCAGCACCTTCACGATCTCTCTGCCGGCAGCCGAGGGAGTCGGCGACCCGGCGGAGATGCGGGCGAAGACTCTCGGCGACGCGCCGCAGGGACTGGCTTTCAAACACTGACGATGCGAAAAGTTTTAATAGTTGAAGACGATCAGGCGATGGCCGTTGCCTTGCGCGACGGGTTCACTTACGAGGGCTACTCGGTTCACGTAGCGCGCGACGGCGCGGCGGGTCTTCGCATGGCGACCGAGAAGAGTCACGACCTCGTTATACTCGACGTGATGCTTCCGCGTCTGAGCGGACTCGACGTGTGCAGGCAGTTGCGCGGCGCGGGCAACGACACGCCGATCATAATGCTCACGGCGCGCGGGCAGGAGATTGACAAGGTCTTGGGTTTGAAGACCGGCGCGGACGACTACGTCACAAAGCCGTTCAGCTTTCTCGAACTGATGGCGCGCGTCGAGGCGGTGCTGCGGCGTGCGTCGAAGACGATTGACGCGGTCGAGAGCGCGCAGTTCGGCGACGTTGAAGTCAACTTCAAGTCGTTCGAGGCGACGAAGGGCGGGCGCACGATTGAACTCAGCCCGCGTGAATTCAAGATGCTCAAGCACTTCGTCGAGCACCGCGGCGAGGTCGTCACGCGCGACCAGTTGCTAGACCACGTATGGGGCTACGAGGGGCTGCCGCTGACGCGCACGGTTGACATGCACATCGCGAAGCTGCGACAGAAGATCGAGGACACGCCCTCCGACCCGCGCCACGTCATCACAGTCCACCGCGTCGGCTACAAGTTCACGGGCTGAAGTTGAAAGAGGGTTCTGGGTGTTGGGTTCTGGGCGCTGGCGCAAGCCAAAACCCAGAACCCTCTCTCATTTACGCGACGAGCACGCGCTTGCCGACGTGCTGCGGATTCATCTTGCGTAGCGGCGAAACCATCGCGGTGTATGTCTCGGCGATGATCTTCTCGGCGCCGTCCGCGCCCACCGGCTTCGAGAAGAAGTAGCCCTGCCCGTTCTCACATCCGAGCTTTTGCAGCAGCACGAGTTGTTCGTTCGTCTCGACGCCCTCGGCGACAACGTCCATGCCGAGGTTCTGCGCGAGCACGACGATGGTTCGGACGATCTCGGCGTTCTCCGTGTTGTCGGTCATGCGCGTGACGAACGAGCGGTCTATCTTCAGTGTGTCGATAGGGAAGCGGTGCAGATAGCTCAAAGACGAGTAGCCCGTGCCGAAGTCGTCGATGGCGAGTTGCACGCCGAGCGCGCGCAGTTGACGAAGCATGTCGGTCGCGGTGTCTATGTTCTCCATGACGACCGACTCGGTGATTTCGAGCTTGACGGATTGCGGCCTGACGCCGGTTTCCTGAAGTATCATCCCGACCTTGCTGATGAGCGTCGTCTGGCTGAACTGCTTGCTTGAGAGATTGACGGTGACGTAAAGCGGCGGGTCAGCCGGAAAGCCCTTCTGCCATTGCTGCATCTGGCGACAAGCTTCGCGAAGGACGAATTCGCCGATTTGGATAATCATGCCGGTCTCTTCGGCCACGGGGATGAAGTCCATCGGCGAGATGAAGCCGCGCTCCGGGTGCTGCCATCTGACGAGCGCCTCGAAGCCGCGCAGGCGGAAGTCGCCGAGCGAGACAATCGGCTGATAGTGTATGAAGAACTCCTCGCGTTCGACGGCGCGGCGCATGTCGGTCTCTAGTTGTAGCAGGTTGATTGCGCGCGCGTGCATTGCCTTGTCGAAGATTTCATAGCGCGCCTTGCCGAGCGATTTGGCGCGATACATGGCGGTGTCTGCGTCGCGCAGGATGTCCTCGGCCCGGTCGTAGCCGGTGGAACTCGGCGCGATGCCGAGGCTGACGGTCGTGAAGACCTCGCGCCCGCTCAGCGTGAACGGGTTGGACAACTCCTTCAACACGCGCTCGGCTACCTGAACTGCCTCGGTCTCTTCGGCGATGTCTTCGATTAGCACGGTGAACTCGTCGCCGCCGAGTCGCGCTACGGTGTCGCCGGGGCGCAGGTGCTTCTTGAGCCGGTCGGCGATGCCCACGAGTAGCTGGTCGCCGATTGTGTGGCCGAGCGAGTCGTTGATGATCTTGAAGCGGTCGAGGTCGAGGTAGAGGACGGCGAACGTCGCGCTCGTGTTCCGCTGCGAGCGCGCGATTGCGAGCTTGAGGTGATCCATGAAGAGCGCGCGGTTCGGCAGACCCGTCAGCGCGTCGTGGAAGGCGTCGTGATGTAGCTGCTGCTCGGCGAGCTTGCGGTCTGTGATGTCCTGAATCTGGAAGATGAGGTGTACAGACTTGCTGTACTGGTCGCGCACCATCGAAACGCTCCAATGAACCCAGACGACGTGACCGGCCTTGTGAATGTAGCGCTTCTCCATCTGCGACACCTGCACGCGCCCCTTCAAGAGTTGGCCGATGTTCGAGAGCGCTGTGGGCAGGTCGTCCGGGTGCGTGACCGAGAGGAAGTCCGTGAGCAGAAGCTCCTTCTCCGTGTAGCCGAGTATGTGGCAGAGCGAGCGGTTGACCTGAAGCCAGCGCCCCTCGGTCGAGAGAAGCGCCATGCCTATGGCGGCGAAGTCGAAGGCGGAGCGAAAACGGTCGCTCTCGCTCGGCTTGTCGCGCGCCTCGCCCGCCGCGGGCGCTTGCCTCGTCCGACCGCTGAAGAGTTGCGCGCGGACGGCGAGACCGACGAGGCACGCGACCGCGCCGACCACGACGGCGACGTTGAGTCCGACGAGCCGGACTCCGAGCGCGACAACGAGCGCGGACGAGACTGCGGCAGAGTTGCCGGCGAGTTGCCAGAAGAGTGTGCGCGCGCCGTCGCGCAGAAGCGATTGATTGATTCGGTATGAGCCGCCGAGCGAGATGACGAAGGCACGCACGAGCGACAGAGCGAGCGCCGCGACGGCCAAGGCGTTGAGCGTCGCGAGCGACAGAGCGCCCGGCACGGCTATCTCCGTCAGCATCCCGTTGGTTACGCGCAGAGTCCAGACGACGACGAAGGTGGTCGTGGCCGCGAACGCGGCGCGGAAGCAGTCGCCGTAAAAGCCTTTGCTGTCGGCGCGCGACGAGCAGAGCGCGACCACAACTGCCGTGAGCACTGCGGCCTCGCCGTCGAAGATGAGCACCGCGAGGAAGACGAAACCCTCTGCGAAGGGGAAGTGCCAACGATCTGTCTCCGCCGTGGGCGCGTCGAATCGCGCGGAGATTTGCGCGGCGAGCAGCGCGAGCAGGAGCAACGGAAAGCCGAGCTTCGCGACAGGCAGACAGAAGACCGCGAAGAGCACGACGAGCGCGCCCACGGCGACGAGCGCGTGCACGAACTGATTTGGAAAACGCTGGCCTTCGACTATCTCCATCGGCATATTCGTTCCCGCTTGTTTTGTCTCCGAGCCACTCGCGTACGGGCTGCGAGCAGCCCACTTCCGCCCTCACAAGTCAATTCGGATGCCACGAGTCGCGCGCCCGGATTCGATGAAATGTGCTGCGATAAAGAGCTTTTCGGCGAAAGAATCTCCACCGGAAGAAACTTTTTCGGTCATCGTGACAAGCACGAGTCAACCAATCTGACGGACAGCACGCTCAGGCGGGCCGGTCTGTTTACGGGGCGGTGGGTTGAAGGCAAAACACTCAAACCGTCGGAGCAGGACGCCGCTGCGAGCGTTGCCGCATGAGGAGATGCCGGCGACCGACTCCAATTTTTATCCTAGCACACGGGTCCGAGCTTTTGCGGAAAAATTTTTGAAGACAAAAGCGCCGTCGCTTTTCACTCGCGCCGGTCGCAGTCTCAAAAAAAATGCTTGTATCAACGGGGCCGCAAATGCTAAGTTCAATGTAGCCCTCAGCCGGTCGAGGTCGCCTGACCTCCGGCATACTTTCACAGGGCGGCCCCGGAACACCTTCCCAAAGGGTTCTTCACGCCAAGCACATCAGGTCGAGCAAGCGGTCTTCCACGTCAAGGGGAATAATGTTCAATCTCCGTGAAAAGGAGGTCTCTTGTCTTGCAGCCGCAACTCTACGAAATCGTCGCCGGGATCGAGCACCGCGAGGTGAGCCAACTTCTGGGCGGGGTCTTCTCCGACCTAAACCGCCTGCTCGGCTACCTCGACGGCATCGGTGCGACAGTCCAACTCGGCGAGCCGTCGTCCGAGGCTCTGTTCCTGCTCGATGTCATACGCTCGGAAGGGCTGGCGACGGTGGGCGGGGTTGAGTACCAGTGCGGCTTGCTCGAAATGCCGCGCGACCTCTCCGAAGAGTTGGAGCGGGTCTGCTTCGCTCTGAGGTACGAACTGCGGACTGTGTTCGAGAGAATTCTCCCGGCGGGCGCGGGCCAACCCGATGCATGCTCGCGACTAAAGGACGCTCACGACCTCCTGCGAAACTGCTTCCAGCAGTCAACGATCTCGCTCGCACGCGTCTTCGAGCCGAGGCTCGACGGCGCGCAACTCTTCAACGACATTCGCGTCAAGCGCGACACATCTCTGAGGCTTTACGAAGACCTCGGCGCGCTGCTCCGAAGCGCGCGCCACGCCTTGTGGGGCAGCGACCCATCGTCGCTTTGGCTGTTCGTCGAGCGGCTCGAAGACTTCAGCGAGGGGACTATGCAATATCTGATGCAGAAAGACCGCGACGCCTGCGCGGGCTTCATCGAGGACTTCAAAACGGCGCAGCGCTTCGGCGGCGCGCGCTCCTTCCTGCACCGCTTCTCCTGCTATCTCGAAATCCTACTCAACCACGTCGGGATGCGCTCAGTACTCGCAGGGGTGCGGAAGGAGATGGCGGCCTGAAGTCGCGGACGCCGTCCGGCTGACAGACTTAAAACCAGAAAGGCGTGCGGCCTCTCGCATGCGAAGTTTGCGCGGCTCGAATTTGAGCCGCGCAAATTTTTTCGGCCTTTACGCCAGCCGGCGCGTCAAAACCCGCATCGCCCTTGGTGGAAGTGTGCCCGCTGGCCGATGCGGCGCACGAATCCCCTGTCTCGAAACTTCGGCAACGGTCGAGAGTCTCTCCCGAACCGGAAACATATTGAGAAGGAGAATGAGGAAGATCATGACGAAGAGACTAACAGCATTGCTCTGTTGCTTGACGCTCGTGTGCGCTTTCGCCGCGACCGCTTCAACTGCGCGCGCCGCGGAGCGCCACCCTGAGATACAGAAGGCCATCGGCGCGCTTGAAAGGGCGAGGGGCGCGCTGCAAGACGCCGCACACGACTTCTGCGGCCACCGCGCCGCGGCGCTCGAAGCGACCGACAACGCGCTGCGGCAACTGCGGCTCGCGCTCGAAAGCGACCGCGCGTCATTGAGTTCGCCGTCGGGCGCGCAGTCGGTCTTCGCGTTCGAGGACGCGGCCTACGCCGCGCCCGCCGCCCAGCACGAGCGCCACCCGGAGATAATGGAAGCCGTCCGCGCGCTCGAACGCGCCAAGACCGATTTGGAGAACGCCGCGCACGACTACCACGGCCACCGCGCAGAGGCGCTTGAATCGGTCAACCACGCGCTCGAACAACTCCGTCTGGCGCTCGACTGCGACCGCCGTTAGCCGTCGGAGTTCATACGGCACTCGGGGCGTGTCACGACGCGTGCTTGTCATTCGAGCGCGATTTGTGACACGCCCTTTAGATTCCGTTGAGATGGCGCGTGTCGTTGAGCGCTGACACGCGAAGGAAGCCGTCCGCTCGAAGCTCGATGCGTGTAATACCGCAATTGGAGGAAGCAATCCAGACGGGACGCAAACGCGGAGCGTCGAGCGCGCCCATCAGGTGAAGCGTGAGAATGCAGATCGTTCCCGTGTGAGAGAAGACGGCGAGCGTGCCGCCGCGGTTGGTTTCTATTGCGCGGTCTAGTTCCGCCGAGGCGCGGTCGAGAAGTTGACGATAGCTCTCGCCGCCCGTGAGAACGTGCTCGAAGTCGCGCCGCAGGAGCGCGGCGTACTCTTCCGGGTAGCTTTCAGCCGCGTCCTCGAACGTCAAGCCTTCCATCCGACCGACGCTCCGCTCGCGCAGCGCATCCGTGCGTTTGATTTCGAGTCCGGCCTCGCGCGCCAGCGGCCCGGCGGTCTGGACTGCGCGCAGAAGGTCGCTTGAATAGATAGCCGTCACGCCCTCGCGCGCAAGCGCACGCGCAGTCGCCTCGGCCTGTCTCGCTCCGAGTTCGCTCAGAGGCGTCGGCGAATGTCCGCCGAATCGCCGCTCGGCGTTGCCTTGCGACTGACCGTGCCGGACAAGCAGGATGCGCGTCGCAGTCGTGTTCATGTCGTCAGAGCGTCAGTGCGAGACGCTCGCGTCAACCTGCATCTTGTACATCTCGGCCAAGCCTTTCGCGTACTCGGCGATGGGCGACAGTCCGAGCTTTCGACGGCGCTCGTCGAGGTGCGCCGGGTCAACCGTCGGCGCGAGGACGAACTTACCGCCGACGAGATTGAACTTTGTGCCGTAGATTTGCGGCTTGCCTTCGGCGGCGAGGATGGTGTCGGTCAGAGATGCGAACGCGTCCGGCGGTACTTCGCCGCGCCGCGCGGCCTTCGTGATGTAGGGGAGCGAACGCTTTTTGAGTTCGAGCGAGGGGCTGTGTATGACCATGACGAAGGCCGCCTGCGCGCCGTCCTTGCCGACGAGCGCGACCGTGGGGAAGCCGTACCGCTTGAAGATATCGCCGAGCCGCTTCGTGTTCGCCGCGTCCGTCTCGTTCACCTTTTTCGCCTCGTCGTCGTTCACCCACTTGCCCGTCGTCATCGGCGAGCGCACAGCCTGATCGCCCTCCAGCATCTTCAAAAGCTCCTGCCGCAGCGCCTCGTTCTTCGGCGGCTGCGCGGCTGATGGCTTTCGCGTCTGATGAGTCCGCGCGGACGCGAGCGACGCGGCGAATGCGAGCGCCGCGCAGAGAGAGAGAAGGCGAGGGATTGCGAGGTTCATGTTAGTTCTTTGGTTTCCGCCTGCTAATTCTTCAGTCTAGGCCGCGACCGTCTCGGCCTTCAGCTTCTCGGCCTGAAAGTGCGCGACGAGGGCATTGATGATCTCGTCGAGCGCGCCCTCCATGATGAGGTCGAGTTGGTGGATCGTGAGGCCGATACGATGGTCTGTGATGCGGTTATCTTTGAAGTTGTATGTGCGAATCTTCTCGGAGCGGTCGCCGGAGCCGACCATCGAGCGGCGCTCGCTTGCGAGCGCGTCGTGCTGCTTCTGCTCTTCGAGTTCCTGAAGCCGCGCGCGAAGAACACGCATCGCCTTCTCGCGGTTTTTAATCTGCGACTTCTCGTCCTGCATCGAGACGACGAGGCCGGTCGGCTGGTGCGTGATGCGAACCGCCGAATATGTCGTGTTAACCGATTGGCCGCCGGGCCCCGACGAGCAGAAGGTGTCGATGCGTAGGTCGTTGGGGTTGATCTTCACGTCAACCTCTTCGGCTTCCGGTAGCACGGCGACGGTGACGGCGGAGGTGTGTATGCGCCCGCTCGTCTCGGTCTGCGGCACGCGCTGTACGCGGTGAACGCCCGACTCGTGCTTCAATTTCGAGTAAACCTTATCGCCTTCGATCATGGCGATGGCTTCCTTGACGCCGCCGATGCCTGACTCCGACGCGTCGAGAATCTCCATGCGCCAGCCATGACGCTCGGCGTAGCGACCGTACATGCGAAGCATCTCTGCTGCGAACAGAGTCGCCTCGTCGCCGCCCGTGCCGGCGCGGATTTCGAGTATGACGTTCTTCTCGTCGTTCGGGTCGCGCGGCAGAAGAAGTATCCGCAAGTCCTCTTCCGACCTGTCGAGCCGTTGCTGTAACTCGGTCATCTCGGCGCGAGCGAGTTCGCGCATCTCCTCGTCGTCGGAGGAGTCGAAGAGTTCCTTCGCGCCCGCGAGTTCCGAACGGAGTTGCTTTAACTCGCGGTACTTCGCGACGATCTCTCCGAGCGAGCGATGCTGCTTGCCGAGCTTCGCGTAGTTCGCCTGATCGGAGAACACGTCGGGCGAAGAGAGTTCTTCGGTGAGAGCTTCGTAGCGCGCTTCGATTTGTTCCAGCTTCTCTAACATTCTTCAACCTTCGTTCACGAAAGCGGAGCCGACGCGGCCTCTTCCGTCTGCGGCTCAAGCTTCAGGGATTCTTTGAGCGCGACGAGCGCGACTTCGAGTTGGCCGTCGTCCGGCTCTTTCGTCGTGATGTTTTGCAGCCACACGCCGGGCAGCGTGATGAGCTTGAAGACGAAGCCGCCCTCCTTCTTCGCAGAGAGGCGTATGATCTCGTAAGAGAGTCCGGCGACGACGGGAATGAGCGCGACGCGCACGGCGATGTTGTAGGCAAACGAACTGAAGGCGACGACGGAGAAGAGGACGATTGAGACGAGCATGACGACCATCAGGAAACTCGTCCCGCAGCGCGGGTGCTGGCGCGGCTGTGGGCGCGCGTTCTCGACCGTCAGCGGCAGGCCGGCTTCCCATGTGAAGACGGTCTTGTGCTCGGCGCCGTGGTACTCGAAGACGCGGCGAATGTCTTTCGCGAGCGAAAAGCTGAAGATCATCGTGAGAAAGATCGCCATGCGAATCATTCCGTCAATCAGGTTGAAGCCGACGTTCGGCTTGACCGGTTTCAGGTAGCCGCGCGCCGTGTGGAATGCGCGCGTGTACCACGCCTCGCTTTGCGCCGGTTCGGCGGTTGTCGTCTGCGTGTTCGTCGCGGCTTGTTGCGCGCCGCCGTTCGTCGCGGCCTGCGTCTGTTGCGTGTTTGTCGCCGCGACCGTCTGCGCGTTGCGTTCGGCCCAGCCCATGCCGACGAAGATGGCGTTGGTCAGGACGAGCGGCGCGACGACGAACAGGAGGACGTTAAAGATGAGCGCGAAAGCTATCGAGCCGAAGGCCGCCGCCGAGCCGCGCTTCAATTCTTCTTCGGGACTCTTCTTCGTCGGCACGGGGAAGAGTCCGGGCACGCCGCCCGTCAGCCCCGCGAAGCCGCCCTCGCCCTCGACGACCGCGGGCGTCAAAGCGACCTCGACCTCACGCGCTTCCTCCGCCTCGTTGAATGCCACGCCCGCCGAGTAGTTCAAAGCCTTGATGCCGAGCGCCATTGATTGCACGAGCACGGCCGCGCCGCGAAGCACGGGCAGTTTCAAAGCCGGGTAGTTATCGCTCCACTTCGGCAGGCGCGCGCCCGTGTGCGTGATCGTGCCGTCGGGGCGTCGGACTGCGATGGCGTAGGCCGAGGGCGTCCGCATCATCACGCCTTCGATAACGGCTTGGCCGCCGACGATCAGGTCTTTCTCGTTTGCGCTCACAGGTCTTCCTTTCCGAAGTCGCAAAGTAAAACGCCGACTTCTCGGTTCGGCTGTCTTTCGTTCATCAATTCGGATGAAGAAAGATGAGGGCCGTGACGCGAGCGTCGGCGTCCGTGTTTGTCGGCTAATACTGGCGGCGTTGAATCGGCTTCATGGCGCTGCCCCGTGGAGCTTATGCGTTCGCGCCTTCGGTCGTGGCGCTGGCTTCGGCGGGCGCAGCCGTCTTTTTGCCGTAGCGCTTGTTGAAGCGGTCAACGCGACCGGCGGTGTCGATGAGCTTCTGCTTGCCCGTGAAGAACGGGTGGCATTCCGAGCAGATTTCGACGTTGATGTCGTCCTTCTTCGTCGAGCGCGTCTGGAACGTGTTGCCGCAGGCGCAGTGGACGTTGATGTCGTGGTAGTCGGGGTGAATTCCTTGCTTCATTTCGTTTCCTCTTCCGTAGGCGAGCCGCGGGCGCTCGTAAACAAAGTCACATGATACGTGCCTGCATCGCGCACGGTCAAGCCGTGCAAAGGTTTGGATGCGCGAGCGGTCGCTTCGATTGCTCGCCGCTGAAATGGCGCGCGCGCGGCGCGGAAAGTTTGTTGACACCCGCTCAAACCGCGTGTTACAAAACGCGGCGTACACGCCTTCGTAAAGCTTTCTGTTTTAGCACCTTGAAAGTTATTCAAGTCGCATTCATAAGCGGGCAAGGGCGGCACTAATTCGCGGCGCGTCCACGCTCGTTCCAATTCTAACCGTAGGACGCGATGACGGACGAACCCAAAACTCCTCCTCCCGATTCCAGCGACACGCAAGCGTCCGGCAGCAGCGACACAAGCCGCACGTCCGAATCCACGTCGCCCGCAAAGCCTAAACAATCGAACCCCGCACCGCAGAACGAGACGCCCGAAGAGAAGAAGGCTCGTCTCGAACGCGTCATCGCCGAAGCCAAGGCGAAGAAAGAAGCAGCCGCCGCAGCCGCGCAGTCAGAAGGCGGCGAGCAGAAAAAGGCCGCGGGCGCTGAGTCGTCGGCGGCGAAAGACGCCGAGCAGCCTGCGGCGAAGGGCGCTTCGCAGGCAGACGCCGAACGCGCCGCGAAGATTGCGGAGGCGAAGGCACGCGCGGCAGCTTTGAAAGAGGCGGCGGCAGCGAAAGCTCCCGCGACTCCGGGCGAGACGCAGCCGAAGCCCGTTGCCGCAAAGACTCCGGCGACGACCGCCGCTACAAAGCCGCCGGCAGCAGCAGGCGCGGGCGCTCCGAAGCCTCCCGTCAAGAAGAAGGACGAAGGGCCGAAGCCCACGGACGCGACCGAACACACGCTCGTCAAACATCTGCGCGAAACCGTCGGCGACGCGTTGACCGGCGCATTCAACTTCGTCGGCCAACTCTCGATTCACGTCCGCGCAGATTCAATCGTCGCGGTCTGCCGCGCGCTCCGCGACGACCGGGAGACGCCTTTCAATTACCTGAGCGACCTGACCTGCGTACACTGGCCCGAGCGCGAGGATGCGCCGTTCGAGTTGGTTTACAACCTCTACTCGATCTCGAAGAACGAGCGCGTGCGTCTGAAAGCCGCGACGGGCGACGAAGGCATCGAGAGCGTGACGGGCGTGTGGCCGACGGCGAACTGGATGGAGCGCGAGGTCTTCGATCTGTTCGGCGTTCGATTCAAGGGCCATCCCGATTTGCGCCGGTTGCTTCTGCCGACGGATTGGAACGGACATCCTCTGAGGAAAGACTACCCGCTCGAATTCATGGAGAACGAGTGGACGACGCGCCACCTGCCGGAGTTCTCAGACGTGCAGCGCGAGCAACTCGCGCAGCGCCGCGCATACGGACTCGAAATCTTGCAGACGCCCGACGAGCGGCGCATACGCGAACTGTTCCTCGACGGGCGCGACCCTCTGCCGAAGGAACACAAGTAAGCCGCCGCGAAGGAGCATAGATAAAGGATGCACCCGAAAGACCTCGCGGCAAAGTACGACGTGAAGGTCTTCGACGGCCCGGCAGCGGCCCGTGCCGCGGGCTTCAGCCTCGGCCAGAGCATGAGTCCGCGCAACGTCTGGAACCGCGACAGCGCAGCCTCCGCCATACTTTACGACTTAATCGGCAAGCGCAAGCGCGGCGAAGTCTCCGACATCGCGCTCGTGCTCGAAACAGGCAGCGTCACGGGGGCATTCAAGAAAGCCGAGGCAGGCGCTTCAACAGAGTCCCAAGCCAGCGCATGAAGCGATACGTCTTCCACATCGTCGCCGCATTGCTAACCTTCGCCATCGGCGTTTCGTGCGCGGTCATGCTCGGCGGTTCAACAGCATTTGAGTTTGGACAAGTCGGCGAATTCATCTTGCCCTCGACCATCTTAGTGTCCGGCGCAATCTGCTTCAGACAGTCATTCACTGCCAAACTCGGATTGCGGCAGAACACTACTTACAATCTTTTGATGTTCTCCGCGAGCGGACTGCTGTTCGCCGTCGGCGCGTTCATGCTCATCATCGTTCTCGTTATGAATTCTCCTTTTGGACTATGCACCAAGTAGAAGTCGCCACAACGCAGGAGACGCTGCTCGACAACCCCGAAATGATTTTGAACATGGGGCCGCAGCACCCGTCCACGCACGGCGTTCTGCGCGTCATCCTGCGTCTGGATGGCGAGACGGTCATTGACCTCGACTGCGACATAGGTTTCCTCCATCGCGGCATGGAGAAGATCGCGGAGAATCGTCTGTACCCGATGATCGCGCCGTACTGGGACAGGCTCGACTACATCGCGGCGGTGTCGAACGGGCTTGTGTGGGTCGAGACGGTCGAGCAGATGTTGGGACTCGAAGTCCCGCCGCGCGCGCACTACATCCGAACCATCCTGACGGAGTTGAACCGCATCGCTTCGCACCTTCTCTGGCTCGCGACGCACGCGCTCGACATAGGCGCGTTCACGGTTCTGCTGTGGGCTTTGCGCGAGCGCGAGGAGATTCTAAAAATTTTCGAGCAGCAGTTCGGCGCGCGTTTGACGTGTCATGCGTGGCGCATCGGCGGGATGCCGAACGACGCGTACGAAGGTTTTACGGAAGACGCGCGGCGCTTCGTC
Organism: Pyrinomonadaceae bacterium; assembly: GCA_035474235.1. Taxonomy (GTDB): domain Bacteria; phylum Acidobacteriota; class Blastocatellia; order Pyrinomonadales; family Pyrinomonadaceae; genus QHXN01. The sequence continues at coordinate 83,342 of DATINM010000018.1, read as the reverse complement.
GATAACTTTCCGAAGCGCATGGACGAGTACGAGACGATGCTTTCGGAGAATCGCATCTGGCTCGGTCGAACGGTCGGCATCGGCGTCATCTCGGCTGAAGAAGCAATCGCAATCGGGCTTTCCGGCCCTGCGCTCCGAGGCTCAGGCGTCGCGTGGGACATACGAAAGGCGCGGCCATACGCCGCATACGCCGAAATGGATTTCGAGATTCCGGTCGGCGAGAACGGCGATACTTACGACCGATACCTCGTCCGCCTCGAAGAGATGCGACAGTCGCGCCGCATCGTCGAGCAGGCTCTGAAGCAGTTGCCCGACGGCCCGGTCAACGCCAAAATTCCGAAGGTCATCAAGCCGCCCGCCGGTGATTACTATCACTCGATTGAAGGGCCGAAAGGCGAGATAGGCTGCTATCTCGTGAGCGACGGCACGAGCCGCCCGTACCGTGTGCGCGTGCGCCCGCCGTGCCTCATCAACCTGCAAGCCCTTCGGCAGATGTGCGTCGGCCACCTCGTCGCGGACGTGGTCGCAATCATCGGCACGCTCGACATCGTGCTCGGTGAAATTGATAGATAGCTTTCAGTTCTCGGTTTTCAGATGCGACAGGAAATCTCGGAGATCATCGCCTTCCTCGAAGAGACGCCGGAGGCCGTGCGGCGTCTGCGCGAAGGCTTCGAGGGCGACGAGTTGAAGGCGAGGGCCGACGACGGGAACTTCTCGCTCGTCGAGCAGGTCTGCCATCTGCGCGACATCGAACGCGAGGGCTACGGCGCGCGCATCGAGAAAATTTTGAACGAGGAGACGCCTTCGCTCACGGACGTTAACGGACGGAAGCTCGCCGCCGCGCGCCGCTACAACGAGCAGCGTTTCGAGGACGGACTCGACGAGTTCGCGGAGGCGAGGCGGCGAAACGCTCTGGCGCTGCGCGGCCTGACGGACGAAGAGTTGGAGCGTCGCGGAACGCTTGAGGGCGTCGGCGAAATCACGCTCGCGCGGCTCGTCTCGAAGATGCGCGAACACGACGAGGAACACCTAAAGGAGTTGACGGAGTTGCGCGCTCAGTTGTTGAAACGGAGGTCAAAACAGGCGTGAACGTCATACGACTGCCCGTTCAGAAGATGACGCGCGAGGCGTTCGCGCCGTTCGGCGTCGTGCTCGACCGGCGCGGTTCTCTCGACGTTGACATCGGCATGGGCGTGCCGAGCATCACGGGCGCGACCGCAGACCCGCGCCCCTTCAACTTCGAGTTCATGGCGCGACACCGCCACACGATGCAGGTCTTCTCGCCGCTCGCCGCTTCGCAGGCCGTCATCTGCGTCGCGCCGCCGAACGGGCTGGACGCGCCCGACGTTGACAAGGTCGTCGCCTTCCGCGTCGAAGGCCGCCTGCCCTACGCTTACTTCCGCGGCACTTGGCACACGCCGCCCTTCGCTTTGGGCGAGTGGTACTCGTACCTCGTCGTTGACCGCAAGGGCACGCTCGAAGACGACTGGGAACTCGTTGACTTGAAGACGACGCGCGGCTGCACTTTCGAGATTGACGTATCAGACTCATGAATCCATTAGCGCTTTTCGCGCCGCCCAACATCATTGACGAGCAGTTGCTGAAACTCTTCAGCGCCGACACGGTGAACTTCGTCGTGTGGCCCTTCATACAGATCGGCGCGGTCGTAACGCTCATCGCGGTGTGGGCCTTGTACGCGAGTTATCTTGAGCGGAAGATTTCGGCGTTCATGCAGGCTCGTCTGGGGCCGATGCGCGTAGGCAAGTGGGGACTCTTGCAGCCCATCGCCGACGCCGTCAAGCTCCTGACCAAAGAAGACCTGATGCCGGAGAACGCAGACCCTTACATCTTCCGCTACGCGCCCTACATCGCCGTCGCCGCCACCTTCATCACGTTCTCGGTCATCCCGTTCGCGCCGAAATGGGGCGTCATAACGGACGTGAACATCGGGCTGCTGCTCGTGCTCGCGGTCTCTTCGGTCGGCGTTTTGGCGTTGATACTCGCGGGCTGGTCTTCAAACTCGAAGTACGCTCTGCTCGGCGGGCTTCGCTCGTCGGCGCAGATGGTTTCTTACGAAGTCTCGATGGGGCTGTCGCTCGTCGGCGCGTTGATGTTCGCGCGCACGCTCAGCTTGTCCGGCATCGTCACGGCGCAATCGTCCGACGGCCCGCTGCCTTACATTTTCTACCAGCCGCTCGCCTTCGTAATCTTTCTAATCAGCGGCATCGCCGAGAACAACCGCGCGCCGTTCGATCTGCCCGAAGCCGAGTCGGAGTTGGTCGCGGGCTTTCACACGGAGTATTCGGGGATGCGCTGGTCGCTCTTCTTCATGGCGGAGTACGCGGCGATGGTCGTCGTCGTGGCCGTCGCGACTACGCTGTTCCTCGGCGGCTGGTACTTTCCGGGCGTTCTGAAGATCGCGGGCGGCTACAACAACATATACGTCTTCCTGAGTCTCGTCGTCTTCATCATCAAGTGCGCGGTGCTTCTCTACGTATACTTCTGGCTGCGCTGGACGTTCCCGCGCTATCGCTACGATCAGTTGATGGATTTGGGCTGGAAGTGGCTCATCCCTGCGTCTCTTCTCAACGTCGTGTGGACGGGCTTGACGGTCTTCGCCATTCAGGCGTTCGACGGCTGGCGTGGGATGCGGACGATAGAATCGCTCACGCGCGGACTGAATCTGACGGCGGAGGGCAAGGGCTTGGCAATCGTCTTCGGTTGGGCGGGACTCTTCATCGCCGCTGGCTTCCTCGCCGCGCTCAACCGGCGCTCGCGCGACTTCAACCTCAAGAAGCAGCGCCGCCAAATCCGGCTCGTTGACGTGCCGAAGGGCAAGCCCGCCGTGGCGACTACCGCGACGACGGAGGGATGATAAATGCATGGAGGAAGGATGAAGGCCGAAGGATGAAAGCTTGGAGGGGAAGCGTCGCGCATGATGCCGCGGCTTCATCCTTCATCCCGCATCCTTCATCCTTAGATTAATATGCCACTGGTTAAAGTCCCGCAGCCGAGTTTGAAAGAGAAGCTCAAACGCTTCTTCCTCGCGGATATGTTCAAGGGGATGTGGCTGACGTTGAAGTACAACGTCGGCGCGCTGACGGACAAGAATTCGGTCAGCGGCTTCGGCATCTACACGGAGCAGTACCCGCGTGTGCGTCCCACGGTCGCGCCGCGCTTCCACGGAGCGCCGCGTCTGAACATGGATCCTGAGACGCACGAATCGCTTTGCATCGCGTGCAACCTCTGCGCGCTCGCGTGCCCCGAAGACTGCATCGACGTTGTTCCGATGGACATCGAGGTCATGGTCGCTGGCAAGCCGCGAAAGAAAAAGGTGCTCGACGAGTTCATCTTCGACACCTCGCGCTGTATGTTCTGCGCGCTCTGTCAGGAGGCTTGCCCGACGGCCTGCCTCGAACTAACGCAGGAGTTCGAGCTTGCGACCTACTCGCGCGCAGGCTTCGTCTGGAACCGGGAGATGTTGGAACAGGGGCGCGAGGCACGGAAGTTTGAAGCATAAAAAAAGTGATGAGTGAAGAGTAATGAGTGATGAGTCGTAAACTTTTCACTCGCAACTCATCGCTCATCACTCATCACTCATCACTATGATCTTGTCAGGCTGGGAAAGCGTCTTCTTCTGGGTCTTCGCGCTCGCCGCGCTCATCGCGGGGCTTTTGACCGTGATGGCGCGCAACGCCGTGCACTCGGCGATGTTTCTTATCTCGACGCTCGTCTCCGTCGCGGCGCTCTTCATACTGCTCGGCGCGGAGTTCATCGCGGGCGTGCAGATACTCGTTTACGTCGGCGGCGTAATGGTCTTGTTCCTGTTCGTTATCATGCTCGTCAACGTCTCGGCTGAGGAGCGCGGGAGCGAGGAGCTTTTCAATCGACCGGCGCAGACGACCGCGGCCGTCTGCTTCGCGGCGCTTCTGGTCTTGGGGCTGTTCTGGGCGATCAACAAGTCCGCGCCGAAACTCGCGCCCGCCGTGAACGGCGAAGGGCAGGCCGGCGCGCAGTCGAGCGACGTGCGCGAGGCGCTGCTCAGGCCCGCGGCGACGGGCGTCTCGAAGATTTCCGAGGACACGCAGGCCGTGGGCGGAAGCCTCTATCGATACGGCGGCCTGCCGTTCGAGATAGCGAGCGTGCTTCTGCTCGTCGCAATCGTCGGCTCGGTTCTGCTCGCGCGCACGCCGAAGCAGGAGGTCGCCTCCGACGATTTAGACCCGCTCGTGATCGAAGAGTTGGAGACGACCGGCGAGTTGACGCCAGCGGAGGTCGAAGAGGCTCTGCGCGCGCACGACGTTCGAGTGTGAAGCGAAGGTTCTTCGGGTCTGAGGCGAATGAACATGAAGACAATCGCTTTCAAAATAACGGCCGTCGCGTGTTTCGTCGCGGCGCTGTGCGCTCACGCCGCGGCGCAAGCCCCGACTTCGCAGACGCCGCAAGCCGCGCTGCCGCAAACGTCGGTCGGCGCGGGCACGGTCAACGGCTCGACCTACACAAGCGACTACTTCGGCATGAGCCTGACGATCCCGGCGGGGTGGAGCGTGTACGACGCGCGCGGCAGGCAGATGATTCTCGACAGCGGGCGGCACGCGCTGAACGCGCCGGACAAGGCGACGCAGGATTCTCTGGAAGCGACCCTCGCGCAGTCCATCAACCTTCTCACGATCTCGAAGCTGCCGCAGGAGCAGTCGGGGCCCGGCAACGCAATCTTCGCCTGCGGGGCCGAGCGTCTTGCGGGCACAGGAATCAAGACGGGGACGGAATATCTCTTGGCGATGAAGAAGCTTCTACAGTACGCGACCCCGCCCGCGCCGCAGGTCGAAGAGGACGTTAGCTCGGAGGCGGTCGGCGGCGTCGAGTTCGGCGTGCTGACGCTCAGGTACGAAGGCCCCGGCGGCGCGATCAGGCAGAAATACTGGGCGACGCAGAAGAGAGACTACGCGGTCTTTTGCATCTCGACTTACACGAACGAAGACGACCGGCAGTTGATGAGCAGGGCGATGAGTTCGATCAAATTTCAGTGAGGGCGCATGAACGGCTTGTTTGCTTCGACGCTGATTCTTCTCTGGCAGGACACGGCCACGGGCCGCATCTCCGAGGGCATCGAGCACCCTGACCTGTCGAAGTTTCTAATCATCGCCGCGCTCCTGTTCGCCATCGGCGTGGCGGGCGTGCTGACGCGGCGAAACATCATCGTCATCTTCATGTCCATCGAGTTGATTCTGAATGCCGCGAACCTGAACTTCATAGCCTTCTCGCGCTACCTGCGCGACGCGGGCGAGTTGAACGCGGTGGCGGGACAGGTCTTCACGGTCTTCGTCATCGTCGTCGCCGCAGCCGAAGCGGCCATCGGCCTCGGCCTCGTCATCGCGCTCTACCGCAACCGCGAAACGATCTTCGTTGACAAGATAGACCTTTTGAAATGGTGATGAGTGATAAGTGATAAGTGATAAGAAAAAGCAAGTCGGATTTACTTATCACTTATCACTCATCGCTTATCACTCCGAATCTTATGCATAGATACATCTGGCTCGTCCCGCTACTCCCGCTTCTCGGCGCGGCCATCAACGGGCTGCTGGGCCGCAAGTTCCGTTTCTCGGAGCGGCTCGTCGCCTCGGTCGCGGTCGGCTCGGTCGCGCTCGCGTTTTTGATAAGCGTCGCGGCGGTCGTCGGCTACGGCCTGAACATCTGGCCGAACACATACGTGACGAGCGACGACGGCGCTTTCAAATACACTTGGATTCCGGGCGGCGCGGTCGAGTTGACGCAAGGCTTGCAGGAGCGCTCCGACGCCGAGACGACGAAGAATGCGCAGGAGCAGGCGCAGGAGAAGGCGCGAGCGCAGGGCGGGGTGAAGCCGGGCGATGCGGTTGTGGTCGGCGTCTCGCACGCGCCGGTGCGGAAGGGGCAAGGCTCTTTGCTCGACGTTGAGTGGAGCTATCAACTCGACGCGCTCTCGTCCATCTTCATGTTGATTGTGACGGGCGTTGGATTGTGCATCTTCGTCTTCGCGACGGGCTACATGCACGGCGACCGTGGATTCTATCGCTTCTTCGCGTACCTCGGACTCTTCATGTTCTCGATGCTCATACTCGTGATGGGGTCGAACTTCATGATGATGTTCGTCGGTTGGGAGGGCGTCGGACTCTGCTCGTACCTGCTCATCGGCTACTACTTCGACCGCAAAGAAGCGGGCGACGCATCGCGCAAGGCTTTCATCACGAACCGCGTCGGCGACTTCGGTTTCGCGCTTGCGGTCTTCTGCGTCATCGCGACCTTCGGCACGACGCAGTACACGTCCGTCATGTCGCAGGCGAGCGCGTTTCCGATTGAAATTATCGGCACGTGGGGCATCATGTCTTGGATCGCGCTCGGACTCTTCATCGGCGCGTGCGGCAAGTCGGCGCAGATACCGCTCTACGTCTGGCTGCCCGACGCGATGGCGGGCCCCACGCCCGTCTCCGCTTTGATTCACGCGGCGACGATGGTCACCGCCGGGCTTTACATGCTGACGCGCACGAACGTCATCTTCCAGCACTCGCAGGCGATGATGACGGTCGTCGCCATCGTCGGCGCGCTGACCGCGATATTCGCTGCGACCATCGGCATCACGCAGAACGACATCAAGAAGGTTCTTGCCTACTCGACCGTCTCGCAGTTGGGCTTTATGTTTCTCGCGTGCGGCGTCGGCGCTTTCGTCACAGGCATATTCCACGTGATGACGCACGCCTTCTTCAAGGCTCTGATGTTCCTCGGCGCGGGCAGCGTGATTCACGCGATGCACCACGAGCAGGATATGCGTCGCATGGGCGGGCTTCGCAAGTACATGCCGAAGACCTACTGGACGTTCGTCGCGGGCTGGCTCGCAATCTGCGGCATTCCAATCTGGAGCGGTTTCTGGTCGAAGGACGAGATTCTCTGGAACGCCGCCGCGACCGAGTACGTCAGAGGCGGCTGGCTGCTCTGGCTCATCGCGACCGTCGCAGCCGTCTGCACGGCCTTCTACATGACGCGGCTGATGGCTTTGACTTTCTGGGGGAAGGAACGCTTCCTCGAAGTCCGCGCGGGCGGCGAGGCGGACGAAGCACACGCGCAAGCCTACGACAAGGGCGAGGCAATGCACGTCGCGATTGATCCGTCGGTCGCGGATCGCCCGCACCACGGGCCGGAAGAGCGTGTCGGCATCGCGCACGTCTTAGAGACAGAGGCGGTCGGCGAGGCAGAGGCGCTTGACACGCGCGGTCGAGACATACACGACCACCACGACACGCACGAGGCGGCGGGACACGGCGCGCACCCGCACGGCTCCGTCATTCCGCACGAGTCTCCGCGCTCGATGTGGATGCCGCTCGCCGTGCTCGCCGTGCTCGCGACCGTCGGCGGCTTCGTCGGCATAAGTCCCGCGTTCGCGGGCGGCGCGCACGTCGGAGGTCGTCTAAACATCGTCAACTGGCTCGACCCAGTCATCTGGAATCCTTCGACCGGGCGGTTCGGCAAGGAGACCGTCGCCGAAGTGGGCGCGCTCGAAGAGCGAAACAAGCAGGCCGCCGGTCGAGAGGCCGTGCGCGAAGAGGGGAGCCGGCGCGCGCCGCTTCCGACCGAGAGCGAAGAAGGACGCATCGAGCCGCCACTGCCGTACGGCGACACGGGCTTTAACCTCGCACACGCGGTTCAAGGGATGCTCGGCGGAAGCCACGCCGCAGCCGAGTGGTTCTTCATCGTCGTCTCAATTCTCGCCGCAGGACTCGGCATCGGACTCGGCTACCTCTTCTACGTGAAGAGGCCGGAGCTACCCGACATTTGGGCCGCGCGGCTCTCGACCATTTACCGCGCGAGCCTCAACAAGTATTGGGTTGACGAACTCTACGGCGCGCTCGTCACGCGGCGGACTATGGACGCGGCGCGCGGTGTTTACGCGTTCGACTCGAAAGGGATTGACGGCGCGGTCAACGGCGCGGCGTGGCTCACAAGAAAACTCAGCCGCTTGACGGGCGCGTTCGACCGGCTCGTCGTTGACGGCGCTGTGAACGGCGTCGCGGGCTTCATAAGACTCCTGATGTCGCCGCTCCTTCGTGCGGCGCAAACCGGCGTGACGGCCAACTACGCGCTCGTCATGGTCATCGGCCTGATCGCCGCTGTCGGACTCTACTTCGGCAAAGACATCATCGCCGCGATAACGGGCGCGCGCTGAGAAGAAAGAAATTCAAACATGGATGGACAGAATGAACAGGATAGAAGACAAGGGCAGGTGGGACTTGATAATTCAATTTGAAATCCTGAATTCCTATCCTGTTCATCCTGTCCATCCATGTTAATTTGATTTTGTTCTTATCGCCGTTTGGGAGGAACTGTGAAAATCCCCTACCTTCTTTCGGTCATCACGTGGCTTCCGGCGCTCGGCGCGCTCGTCGTCCTCTTCCTCTTCAACAAGGGGCAGAGCGGCGCGATCAAACGCTTCGCGACCGTCTGGTTCGCGCTCGACTTCCTCTTGTCGCTGGCGCTTTTGGGATATGACCGCGGCGCGGGCGGCTTTCAGTTTCTCGAAGACGCACAGTGGATTCCCGTAATCGGCGCGCGTTATCAAATGGGCGTTGACGGCGTGGCCGTGCTGCTTATCTTGTTGACGACTCTGTTGGGCTGGATCGCGTCGCTCTCTTCGTGGGAGTACATACAGAAGCGCGAGAAGGAATACTACGTCCTGCTACTTCTCTTGCAGACTTCGGTGCTCGGCGTCTTCTGCTCAGCCGACCTGTTCCTGTTCTTCCTCTTCTTCGAGGTTTCGTTGGTTCCGATGTACTTCCTCATCGGAATCTGGGGCGGCGAGCGAAGGCTCTACGCGGCGATAAAGTTCTTCCTCTACACGCTGGTCGGCTCGGTCGGACTCCTGCTAGGGATAATCAAGCTGTACTTTCTGACGCAGGACGCGGCGCTCGTCGGCTCTATCACCGACGCGACGAAACATTTGATAGCCGGGAACGACGCGGCCTACAGAATGCTCACGGGCAGTTTCGACATCGCGAAAAACGCGGGCACGGGCACGTTCAACATAATGTTCTTGCAGTCGCTCGGCTCGGTCATTCCGATGGGCACGATGCAGGTCGTTCTCTTCTTTGCCTTCGCGCTCGGCTTCGCGATCAAAGTCCCGATGTGGCCGTTCCACACGTGGCTACCGGACGCGCACGTCGAAGCGCCGACCGCCGGATCGGTCATACTCGCGGGCATACTTCTGAAACTCGGAACGTACGGCTTCTACCGCTTCAACCTGCCGCTCTTCCCGAAGGCCGCGATTGACCAGAGCTACTTCGGCGCATTCGGCGTCCGAAACGTGATGGTCGTGCTCGCGATCATCAGCATCATCTACGGCGCGCTCGCGGCGATGTACTTCGTCGTCAAACGCGACGGCGACGTTAAGAAACTCGTCGCATACTCGTCCGTTTCCTCGATGGGCGTCGTCATGCTGGGGCTGTTCGCGATGAACCCGAACGGGTTGAACGGCGCGGTGCTCCACATGATAAACCACGGCATCTATTCCGCCGCGCTCTTCCTGCTCGTCGGAATCATTTATGAACGTCGGCACACGCGCGCCGTCAACGAGTTCGGCGGACTCTCGCACGTCATGCCCGGCTACGCGGCGGTCTTTCTGGCGATGGCGATGACGGCGATAGGGCTGCCGCTGCTGTGCGTCTTCATCTCGGAGTTTTTGGCCATGCGGGGCGCGTTCGAGGCGAACCCGTGGTGGTCTGGTTGGGCCGCGCTCGGCATCATTCTGAACGCGGGCTACATGCTCTGGCTCTATCAAAGAATGTTCTTCGGCAACATCGAGAACCCGAAGAACGAAGGCTTGCGGGATTTGAAGGGGCGCGAGTGGGCGTACATGATTCCGCTCGTCGTCATGTCGCTCTGGATCGGAGTCTATCCGACGCCCTTCATCAACTTCATACAAAAACCCGTCGCCGCAATCGTCAAACACGTGCGCCCCGACTACCCGTTCCCAACCGCGACGCGCGGGCCTCAGACAGCGGAGAAGTGAACGCCTCGGTGAAGCGTTTGACAGCAAATCGAGCAGTAACATTTGTCAACTTCCCCTTCGTGAGCCACATACAGAGGCGGAAGGAGAGGCAATCTTGCAATGAGAAAACACCTGAAAACAGTCGTCCTCGTTGCTGTATTTATAGTACAGATAGCTTATTTGAGTTACTTGCAACGTAGATTTTATGGAGAGCAGGGGATGGAAAAAGTTGTGCAGAGACTTTCCGACGCAGGCATCTCTCACGACCAGAGCGTTGCGGTCGCATCCGTGGTCGCGAACGCGACGGATCGAGCAATCAATTACGCGGACAGGATGATATTCTTCGTAGATTTCACTTCATTCGTGATGATCCTGTTCGCCGTGTCGAAAAAAGCAGATAAGTCTTAAAAACGCCTATGCTTCTTCAAGCCTCCACGACCGCGCTGTTCGACCTTGCCGATCTGAAGTTGATCGCGCCGGAGTTGATCGTGACGATCTGCGCCTGCGTGGCGCTCGTGATGGAAGTCTTGCTGCCGCGCCGCTTGAGCCGCTGGACTGGATACTTCGCGCTCGCGGGACTCGCGCTCGCAGTCGTCTCGGTTCTCGTGCTCGGCTGGCCCATTCTGACCGGCGCGGACGCGGGCGCGCTCACGGGCTTCTACAACACTGTGAAGGTTGACGGCTTCGCGGTCGTCTTCGAGCTTATATTTCTTCTGGCGGCGGCGCTGACGGTGGCGATCTCTCTGCTCTACCTCGACGTTGAGGGCGAGCAGCGCGGCGAGTATTACGCGCTCATTCTTTTCGCGACCGTCGGCATGATGTTTCTTGCTTCCGGGTACGACCTGATCGTGCTTTTCGTCAGCCTTGAGTTGATGGCGCTGACCTTCTACGTGCTCGTCGGTTTCGCGCGGCGCGAGCGGCAATCGAACGAGGCGGGCATGAAATACTTTCTGCTCGGCGCGTTCTCGTCCGGCATACTTCTCTACGGAATGTCTCTGCTGTTCGGCGTCGCAGGCTCGACGAACCTCGGACAGATAGCGCCGAAGGTGGCGCAGGCCGTCGTCTCTTCGCCCGATATCGCGGGACTGAGTTTGAGGCCGATGGTTCTGCTCGCGATGATCGCGCTCGCCGCCGGACTCTTCTTCAAGATCGCAGCCGTGCCGTTTCACATGTGGGCCCCCGACGCTTATCAGGGCGCGCCGACCTCGATTACAGCCTTTCTTTCCACGGGGTCGAAGGCCGCGAGCTTCGCCCTCTTCGCGCGCATCTTCGTCGAGGCGCTGGGCGCGATGAGAGTTGACTGGGCACCTCTCCTGGGACTCGTCGCGGCAGTGACGATCATGGTCGGCAACTGGGCCGCGGTCACACAGAGCAACTCGAAACGTCTCTTGGCCTATTCGTCCGTCTCGAACGCGGGCTATCTTCTGCTCGGACTCATCGCGGCGAACAGTTACGGCTACACCGGCCTCGTCGTCTATCTCGTCGTTTACACATTCATGAACATCGGCGCGTTCGGCGTCATCATCAGCCTTCGACGGCGAGGCATCATCGGCGACGAGGTTGACGACTTCACCGGACTCGGACAGAAAGAGCCGGGTCTTGCGCTGATGATGGCTATCTTCATGCTCTCTCTGGGCGGGCTTCCCGTCACCGGCGGCTTCATCGGCAAGTGGTTTCTGTTCGGCGGAATCATCCAGCGCGGGGCGGCGGAAGGAAAGAACTGGTACTACTGGCTCGCGGCTTGGGCGGCCTTCAACACGGTCGTTTCGTTCTACTACTACGTGCGCTTCATACGCGCGATGTACATCGGCGACCGCGAGGCCGACCCGCGCCCGCTCTCGATCTCGCCCGCGCTTTCTGCGTCGCTCGCCGTCTGCGCCGTCGCGGTCATCTTCATAGGCATATACCCGCACCCGCTCATCAAGGCCGCCGAGGCGGTCGTCTCCGCGCTCGCACCCGCCGTCCCCGTCGCGCTCAAGTAGAGGAAAGTAAAAAGGCGAAAGGCAAAAGTGAAGGCGGGCCGCTTCTTCTTTTGCCTTTTAGCTTTTAACTTCTTTAAGATGTCGGCCTGTTGAATTCCAGAATGCACAAACGTGGAGGCCGCAATGGCGAGGGAGTTTGAGGGAAGGACTGCGCTCGTCACGGGCGCGACATCCGGGATAGGACGCGCCGCGGCGACGAGATTCGCCGAAGAAGGCGCGCGCGTCGCGCTCGTAGCGCGCAGCGCCGAAGGCTTGCAGGAAGTCGCGGGCGAGATCGCCGCGCGCGGCGGCGAGGCCCTCCGTGTAAGCGCCGACGTGATGGACGAGTCGGACGCGCGGCGCGCCGTCTCCGAAACGGTCGAACGCTTCGGCGGCCTCGACGTTTTAGTCAACGCGGCAGGGATAATCAGCAACGGGACGGTCGAGAACACAACGCTCGCCGACTGGGACGCGATGATGAACGTCAACCTTCGCTCGGTCTTCCATCTCATGCAACTCTCCGCGCCGCACCTCGAAAAACGTCCGGGCAACGTCGTCAACGTTTCGAGCGTGACGGGGCTGCGCGCGTTTCCGGGCGTGCTGGCCTACTGCGTCTCGAAGGCGGGCGTTGACCAACTCACGCGCTGCGCCGCGCTCGAACTCGCGCCCAAAGGCGTCAGGGTCAACGCCGTCAACCCCGGCGTCGTCGTCACGGAGATTCACAGGCGTGGCGGCATGAACGAAGAGAATTACGCAGCTTTCCTCGAACGCTCGAAGACGACACATCCCATCGGTCGCGTCGGCACGCCGGAAGAGGTCGCGGAGTTGATACTTTTTCTCGCCTCCGACCGCGCCGGCTGGATAACGGGCGTGACCTACTCGATTGACGGCGGACGCGCACAGACCTGCGCGCGCTGAAGCGTCGCTCTTTCTAAACGGCGTCGGCCCGCCGCGCTAAACGTAAAAGGAGAATCCGAAGATGAAAAATCAAGGTGTGAGACTGCGCGCGTGCGCGCTTCCGGCGATGGCGTTGCTGTGCGTCTGCGCGACGGTCGCCGCGCTCGCGCAGGGCGACACGGTCACGGAGCGCCGCATACGCTTCGAGCGCGGGCGCACGACCGCCGTTGTGAAGGGCGCGATCAACTACGGGCACAGCGACGTGTACACGCTCGGCGCGCGGCGCGGCCAGACGATGTCTCTGCACGTGGCGTCGTCGAACCCGGAGGTCGTCTTCTCCGTGACCGCGCCGGGCGGGTCGCCGGTCGAGGGCGCTTTCACCGTGCGCGACTGGTCGGGCGAACTGCCGGAGTCGGGCGACTACACGATCACGCTCGTCAACAACCGCGACCGCAAAGGCGCGTCCGCCTACACGCTCGAAGTCACGGTAAGGTAAAGCCGGACGACCGCACGAAGCCGGCCCGAAACTAAGCCCGACTTAAAAATCAAAAGGAGAGACTGAATGACGCGAAAAATCTTCGTCAAACTAGCCGCCGCGCTGGTCTGCGGGGCGGCAATTTTTTTGTCGGCGCACGACGCGTCGGCGCAAGTCGGCGGCCAGCCGAAGGTCGTGCAGTTTGAGAAGGGAAGGACGACGGCGATTCTGAAAGGAACTGCCGACAACGCGCACGGCTACACTTACGCGCTGACGGCGAAGGCGGGACAGACCATGTCCGTGCACGTGACTTCGGGCGCGGGGCTTGCGATCTTCTCGATCACTGCGCCGAGCGGCGCGGTCGAAGGCGCGCTCGAAGTTAAAGATTGGTCGGGGGCGCTGCCGGACACGGGGCAGTATCTGATCGCCGTCTGGAACAAGAGGAAGGGCGGGCGCGCAATCCCGTTCACGATAGAAATAACGATCAGGTGAGCGAGGCGCTTGCCGCGCCGGGGCTACTTGAAGCGGGATGGGCTTCTTCTATTTTCTGGCGGCTCTGGTCTTTTTGCAGGGCGCGATTTCGCTGCGCGCGGGCGTACGCTGGCTCGCGTTCTTCCGTCGCGAGCTTGAAGCGAGGCGGACGCTCTACCTTCCATTCGCGTCCGTCTTTGTGCCGTGCCGCGGCATGGATCAGGGATTGAGCGCGAACCTCACCGCGCTCTTCCGCCAGCATTATCCCGCATACGAGTTGATCTTCGTCTCCGACCGCGCCGACGACCCCGCGCTCGCCGTCGCAGAAGAGTTGAGCCGCGTGTTCGCCGCCGAAACGGTCGCGCGCGCGCGGGTGCTCGTCGCGGGCCGCGCGTCGGAGAGCGGGCAGAAGGTTCACAACCTGCGCGCCGCGGTCGAAGAGTGCGATCCGCGAAGCGAGGTCTTCGTCTTCGTTGACACAGACGCACGACCGCGCGCCGACTGGCTGCGCTCGCTCGTCGCGCCGCTCGCCGACGAAAGGGTCGGCGCTGCGACGGGCTATCGCTGGTTTCTTCCGGTGCGGGGCGGCCTCGCTTCCTGGCTACGCTCGGTCTGGAACGCGTCCATAGCTTCGGCGCTCGGCGAAGACGCGCGGCGAAACTTTTGCTGGGGCGGTTCGACCGCCGTGCGGCGCGAGACGTTCGAGCGTTTGAACATCCGCGAGCGCTGGCGCGGCACGCTCTCGGACGATTACGCGCTGACGCGCGCGCTGCGCGAAGCAGAACTCCCCGTTCGCTTCGTGCCCGCGTGCCTGAACGCGTCGGTCGAAGACTGCACGTTCGGCGAGTTGTCGGAGTTCACAACGCGGCAACTTAAAATCACGCGCGTCTATGCGCCGCACCTCTGGCGCTTCGTGCTCGTCTCGAATCTTCTGTTCGTCGTCGTCTTCTTCGGCGGACTCGCGCTCGCGGGCGCGCGGGCCGCGCTCGGACTCACGTTCGCGTGGCCGCTCGCGCTCGTCTCGGTCATCTTCCTGCTCGGCGTCTGGAAATCTTTTTTCCGCCTGCGCGCCGTCGCGCTCGTGCTCGAAGACCATCACGCGCAACTCCGCGCGGGCGTTTGGGCGCACATGCTTCTATGGCCCTTGACGGCGGCGCTGTTTCTCTACAACTCGCTTGCCGCCGCCCTCTCGCGCCGCATCGTCTGGCGCGGCATCGGGTACGAGTTGAAATCGCCGGACGAAACTGCCATCATCTTCGCAGACTCTTCCGAGCACCACACAGACGATTCGGGCGTCGCGAACGAAACGCACAATGTCTAGCAAGGCCGCACAGCTTTATCAACTTCTTCACTCGACCGCGCGCGAGCGCAGGCTCGGCACGGTCATCTTCTTTATCACATCGCGCTGCAACGCGCGGTGTGAAACGTGTTTCTATCACGAAGAGTTGAATCGGCCCGGCGACATGACCTTCGAGCAGATCGAGCGCGTGTCGCGGACGATGCCGCCGATCACAGACCTCTGGCTTTCGGGCGGCGAGCCGACGCTCCGCCACGACGCCTCGGAGATCATCCGCCTCTTCGTCGAGAACAACGGCGTCCGCCGCGTCATCATCCCGACGAACGGACTCCTGAAGGCTCGCACCTTCGAGATTGTTGACAGCGCTCTCGGCCTTCACCCGGAGCTTGATCTCTATCTCAACGTCGCGCTCGACGGCTACGGCGACACGCACGACCGCGTGCGCGGAGTGCCCGGCAACTGGTCGCGCACGCTCGACTGCATCGAGTCGCTCTACCCGCTCAAGGAAAAGTACGCCGGACGCTTCCGCCTCAACGTCAACACGGTCGTCTGCTCAGAGAACTACGCGGAGGTCGAACGCCTCGCCGACTTCATGTTCGAGAACTTCCGTCTCGACGGCCACTACTTCAACATCATCCGCGGCGAGACGAAGGTGGGCGATGCGATCAAGCAAGTCCCTTCGGAAGTCCTGCCCGCGCTGTACTCGCGCGTCTCGGCGCTCACGAAAAGATACGGCGAGCGAATGTTTGCCGCGGACGACGCCGCGACGCGCTTCGTCAAGTCGGTCGCATACGTCGGCGCGATAACGACGCACTACCGAACGCAGCACGCAAACTTCGGCGGAGCTTCCGAGTGGCCTTTCCCCTGCACGGCGGGCGAGACGACCGCGGTCGTTGACTACGACGGGCGGGTGCGCGCCTGCGAGTTGCGCGGACAGTTCGCCGGTCTGGCGGACTTCGACTACGACTTCGGCGCACTGTGGGCG
The DNA here is from genome assembly GCA_035474235.1 of Pyrinomonadaceae bacterium. Classification (GTDB taxonomy): domain Bacteria; phylum Acidobacteriota; class Blastocatellia; order Pyrinomonadales; family Pyrinomonadaceae; genus QHXN01. Next base: position 67,241 of record DATINM010000018.1, on the reverse strand, counting down.
TCCGAAAATCGAAGCGCGGAACTCGCGGCGATTGACGGCGGGCGCGCATGCTGGTGCACGCACGTCTGCTTCATACACGACTCGATGCGCCACTCGCGGCGCGCGCAGTTGTGGGAAGTCCCGAAGAATTACCTGACGCGCAGTCGTTGGTGAGCGCGCGGCGGCGAGGCGGTCGGCGCGGGGCCGTCCAGCGAAAGTCTCGTGAACGCGGACGCACGCGCGAGCGTAAAACGTTTTGAATGCCCGGAAGGCAAACCCGAATCGCTCGCGGAGGTTTTCTGCAATGACTTTCTTTAAGATTATTCTCGCGCTGCTCGTGCTGGCTCTGGCAATCGTCGGCGGGATAGCGCTTTTCGGCGTCGCCGCCGCGCTGCTGAAGTGGCTCGTTATCTTCGGCGTCATCGCGCTCGCGGGCGTCGGCGCGTACAAGCTTCTAACGAAGTCGGACGGGCCTCGACTCGAACTGAGTTCGGCTGAAGTCGAGATGATGAAGGCCGAAAAGATGCTCGCCGATTTAAGGAGCAAGCAGTTGAAGTAAACGCCGGAGGGCGTTGGTCGCCCGGTCGCTTCTGCGGACGATGATGGACAGAAAAGAGCCGGAAAGCGAAGAGCAGAAGGCGACGCGCAGCAGCGGCATTGCCTACGCCGCTGGATTGACGATCTTCTTCTCGGTGGCGGCGTGCATGGGCCTTGGTTGGGCGCTCGACCGCTGGCTCGGAACGAGTTGGATAATGATCGCAGGCATTGTCCTCGGCGCGGTCGCAGGCTTCTACCAGTTCATAAGAATCATCTCGCAGCTTAACAAGTGAGACGGCGCGCGGCAGGCCGACTCGACAGGCGCGCGCCGCGGCGTGTAAAATCTCCCGTTCCGTGATGGGAGAGAGCGCAGACAGTACGCGCGCACGCGAGCCGGATGCGGCGGGCGAAGACCCGCGTGCGGTCGGGCGGCGCATCTTCCGGGACACGTGCTTGGCTTCGGCGGTCGCGGTGCTGGTGAGCGCCTTCGTCGCTCCGTGGCGCGTGACGACGGGCTTGTTGCTGGGCGGCGCGCTCGCCGTCTTCAACCTGCACTGGTTGAGCACTTCGGTCGCCGCGGTCTTCGGCTCGACACCTGCGGGCGCGCGACCAAGGATGAGGGCGGCGCGATACGTGCTCCGCTACGTCGTCGTCGCGGTCTTAATCTTCGCGGCGGTCACGCTCGGCCTCGTCTCGCTCGTAGCGACGCTCGCGGGTATGTGCGCGACCGTCGCGGCGCTGCTCGCCGAAGGCGTCAGGCAGTTTTATTTCGCAATCACACGTCGAGAGGAAATCTGAAGCGATGTACTTTCTGTTTGCCGAACAGGCAGCCGAGGCGAAGGAGCAGATGCCCGCCGTCGTGCAGTTCGTCAACCACTACGTCGGCGAGCCTGTTCACAATCTCCAGATGCAGTACACGTACCCTTTCTGGAAGTGGTTTTTCGGCTACTTCAAGACGACGCCGGAAAACGTCTTCGGCCCGTACACGGTCGAGAACGCGGTGCCTTGGTACACGGTCATGTTCGTCACCGCCGTCCTGCTCACGTTCGTCGTCATCCTCGTGTTGAAGCCGCGCAGGCTCTCTGTCGAGGAGCCGACCTACGGGCAGATGACTCTGGAAGCGGGCGTCGTCGCCATCAGAAATCTTCTCGTTGACAACGTAGGGCCGCACGGCGTGAAGTACCTGCCCGTGATCGCCACGTTCGGCGTGCTGATTCTCATCTCGAACCTGATGGGACTCATCCCCGGATTGATGGCCCCAACATCGGCGACCTCGGTGACTTTCGCGCTCGGCGTCACCTCGTTCGTTTATTACAACGCGGTCGGCATACGCGAGAACGGGCTGCTCGGCCACCTCAAGCACTTCGCGGGGCCGATCCCCTGGCTCGCGCTGCTTCTGTTCCCGATTGAGTTGATAAGCAACTTCGTTCGCCCGATGTCGCTCGGCATACGTCTTTTCGGCAACCTCTTCGGCGACGAGCAGATTCTCGGCACGATAGGCGGGCTGGCGTCTAACATTTTCGCGTGGCTCCACGCGAATTGGGGAATACCGATCCCGGCTGCGCCGTGGCTGCTTCCGGTTCTCATCATGCCGCTCAGCCTGTTCGTCGCGTTCATGCAGACGTTCATCTTCGTCATACTTTCGATCATATACATCAGCGAAGTCTCGCACGCGCCGCACGAAGAACATCACGGCGCAGAGGATGTGCACGAGGCGCTCGAAGAGGACGGCGGCGTCTTCACGCTGCCGGAGCACGCATAAATTTTTCAACGGAAGCGCGCCGTCCGAGCGGCGCGGGCAAATCGCGCCCGCGCGCGTTGCGGCGCAAGCTGAAAAGATTCGGCCCCGTCACGGGCGCGAGGAATTTTTCGGAGTCGGCTGTCGTCGGAGGGTGAAGCGCACAGGTCTTAGCTTTCGAGTTTTGAAAGCTGCTAGTGCCGACATCGCTGGAGCGCCGTTGTAAGAGGGGCGGTGGATACCGGGTGGAGGCGAAATCATAAACAGCGCACGCGCTCCCGGAAGCGACGACCGAGAGAATGGACGAGCATCCGAGGTCGGGTCGAAAATCACGGGAGATGATTCCATGAACAAGTTTAGATTGGCTCTATTCGCAGTCGTCGGCGTGATGGCGTCGGCGGTTCCGGCCTTCGCGCAGAACGCGGCGGCTGACAACGACTTTTCGGTTAACAAGTACAAGGCGCTCGCCGCGGGACTCGGCTTCGGGCTGGCGGCGGCGCTCGCCGCAATCGGCCAGTCGCGCGTCGCGGCTGCCGCGGCTGAAGGCGTCGCGCGCAACCCCGGCGCGAGCGCGCGCATTCAGACGCTGATGATCCTCGGCCTCGTCTTCATCGAGACGCTCGTGCTCTTCACGCTCGTCGTCGTTTTCGCGAGACTGTAAGCAAGATTCTTCAAGCAAGTAAAAAAGGGCGTGCCTCCTTCGGGAGCGCATGCCCTTTTCATTTCGTTGCATCGTGCGACGCGCGCACAACTCTCAAGTCCTCTTTTTCGCTTCGTGCGCGGCGCGGATTACGGGGTCAATCGTCGGCGCGAACGGCGGCGCGTATGCGAGGTCGAGTCGTTCGACATCTTCGGCCTTCAGCCCTGCGTGGAGCGCGGCGGCGTAAACGTTTATGCGCTGCGCGACGCCTTCGCGCGCGGCCATCTGCGCGCCGAGCAGCCTTCCATTTTTGTCCGTGACGAGCAGCGTGTGAATCTTCGAGGAGCCGGGGAAGTAGCCCGCGCGCGAATGGGCCTCTGTCTCCGACGCCGAAGCATCGAAGCCAGCGGCGCGCGCTTCTTCCAGAGAGAGTCCGGTGCGCGCGACTTCGAGGCGGAAGACCTTGACGACGTTCGTGCCGACGACGCCGGCGTAGCGCGCGTCCACGAAAGAGTCGCCGCGCGCTGCGTTCGCGCCCGCGACCCAACCCTGCTTGACCGCGGGCTGGCCGAGCGGATGCCACACGCGACGGCCCGAAACGCGATGCAAGACCTCGCAGCAGTCGCCCGCGGCGAAGACTCCCGGCGCGTTCGTCCTCTGCCGCTCGTCCGTGACGATAGCCCCGCTCTCTCCGACCTCGACGCCAGCGCCGCGCGCGAGCGCGACTTCGGGCCGGACGCCGACGCCGATTGAGACAACGTCGGCCTCGACAGCGCGCCCCGAATCCGTCAAGACGCGTGCGACGCGGCCCGACTCTCCCTCGAACCCGACGACTCGCTCGCCGAAAAGGACTTCGACGCCGTGCTCGCGTAGTTCTTCCGCGACCGCGTCGCGCGCGCGACCGCCGAGCGTCGTCATCACATTGTCGGAAGCCTCGACGAGCGTCGTCCGCAATCCGCGCTCGCGGAATCCTTCGGCCATCTCAAGGCCGATGTAGCCCGCGCCGACGACCACTGCCGCTTGCGGACGCGCCTCGTCGAAGAAACGCATCATGCGGCGACCGTCGAGCATGTGTCGAAGGACGAAGACGCCTTCGAGTTCGTGGCCGGGCAGAGGCGGGCAGACGGCTGCCGCGCCCGTCGCGACGACGAGCGCGTCGTAGCCGACCTCGCGTTCCTCGCCACGCACGCGCACGCGCAGAGCATACTTGGCGGGCATGATCTCCAACACATCGCTTTCGAGCTTAACCTCGATGCGATGTCGCTCGCGGAAATATTCGGGCGTGTGGAGGACGAGTCGTTCGAGAGAGGGAATCAAACCGGAGACGACGTAGGGCAGGCCGCACGCGCCGTAGGAGATATCGCGCGTTCGCTCGAAGACCGTTATATCGAGGTCTTGAGACGCGCGACGCGCCTCCATCGCAGACGCGAGTCCCGCTGCGACGCCGCCGACGATGACGAGTTGTTCTCTGCCCAAGCCGTTTCGATGGGAAGCTCATCCGTTGATGAGAGAGCGTCTGAAGCTTAATCGAGCCGCGCGCCGAAGGCAAAACGAATCGCGTTCAGCAGCCGTCGCGCCGAGCGTCACGCGGAGGCTTCGCGCCGGGGCCGCCTGACCAATCATGACCTAAGCTGCGTTGGCGGTCGGGTTCGAGACCGAGTGGCGGACTGTGTTCTTGCCGAGGCGCTTGGCTGAGTACATGAGGTCGTCGGCGGCGCGCAGCATCTCGTCAACCGAGGCGGGCGGCGCGTCCCACGTGACGACGCCGATGCTGAAGGTGACGTGCCATCCGTGCAGTCGCGCGACCTCGCGCAGTTGGCGGCGCACGCGGCAGACGACGGCGCGCGCGGCCTGCTCGCCTGTTTCGGGCATGAGGACTGCGAACTCGTCGCCGCCGAGGCGCGCGACCGTATCGAAGGCGCGAACGTTCTTGCGAATCGTGTCGGCAACGGACTTCAAGACCCGGTCGCCCGCGCTGTGGCCGTGGCGGTCGTTGACGAGCTTGAAGTCGTCAACGTCCATGTAGGCGACGGTGAACGGGTGCGCATGTCGCCGCGCGCGATTGATCTCGGCCTCGGCCATCTCGCCGAACGACCTGCCGTTGAACGTGCCCGTCAGGTAGTCTGTTCGCGCGAGTTCGCGCTCGCGCTCGAAGGAGCGCTTGAAGGAGGCGACGAGTTGGACGAGTATCAGAATCGAGCCGAGACGCACGGCGGCGTTCCAGTACGCGATGAGCGGGTGCGAGAAGTGTCCCGTGGTCGCGTATGCCACGGCGAGGTAGGCTACGCCGCTCGCGGCGCACGTCAAAAGACCCGCGCGGCGTCCCGCATACCACGCGGCGACGAGGACGGGCACGGCGTAGAAGACGAGAAGCGAGATGTCGGGGCCGTTCAGGTAGTCTGCGACTCCGAGCAGGACGACCAGCAGAAGACAAGCGACGTAGATGAATGGTCTGGAGCGTCGCTCCAGAAATGAGTTCAGCCTCATACTCGACCGCCTCGGACGCGCCGGCGGGCGGGGGAACGCTTTCGCTTGTGAGATATCGGGAGGTTTCGGTCGAAAGCGCCGCCGGCCAAAAGCGGGCGCGTGCGTTTTTTTAGATTAAACAGGATGTGTTTTCGTTGCCTTTTAGAGTAAGCGGAGGGCTTTCGGCATTGAGCGATAAGCTGCGGCTGTGATGCAAGGTCGAGCGGTCGGGCAAGCAAAAAGTTTCACCGCGCGCTGCTCGCCGCCTCACGGCTCGCTTCAAGTTCACACGTTCGCCCGACCGTGTTAGACTTCTCATCTGCCAAAGGTATTTCGACTGTTGACCGGGCCGCCCGCGTTTGAAAATCCCTTCGGGACTTGAGCGAAGATAATTCCAAATGAAGCTCTGCGCCACCTGTAACAACACGTTCGCCGACACCGAAACCTTCTGCCCGCACGACGGCGAGGTGTTGCAGGAGTCGCCCGAAAACATCGTCGGTCAGGTCATCGAAGGCAAGTACAAGATCGAAGGATTCATCGCGCAGGGCGGCATGGGCGCGGTCTATCGCGCGCGGCACATACTGCTCGGCGATCAGGTCGTCATCAAAACTCTTCGCTCAGAGATGCGCGGGAACGCCGAGTGGCTCAAGCGATTCCAGCGCGAAGGCAAGGCCGCACGAGCGTTCCGGCATCCGAACTCCGTCACGGTCTATGACCTCTCGGCGGGCACGGACGGCATGATCTACATGGTTATGGAGTACGTCGAGGGGCACACGCTCGACGTGGAGTTGAAGCGGCGCGGGCGCTTCACGTCCGAAGAGGCGCTCGAAATACTCGAACCCGTCGCCGACGTGCTCGACTCGGCGCACGCGCGCGGCGTCGTCCACCGCGACCTCAAGCCCGAAAACATAATGCTCGGCTCGGACGACCGCGGCGGCACAATCGTCAAGGTCTTAGACCTCGGCATCGCGAAGATAGTCGGTGCCGGCGACGTTCACGCCGCGAGCGCGACCTCTCTGACCGTCGCGGGGCAGATACTCGGCACTCCTTATTACATGTCGCCCGAACAGTGGGGCGAGATGCCGCGCGACGGAAACCCCGACGTTGATGGGCGCACAGACATCTACAGCTTAGGCGTCATCTTCTTCGAGCTTATCGCGGGGCGTAAGCCGCACGGCGGGCGCACGCTCTCGGAACTCAGGCAGAAGCACGTCGCCGCGCCGCGCCCTTCGCTCGCCGAAGTCGCGCCCGGCGTACCCGCGTCGTTCAGCAGCGCCGTCGCGCGAGCGATGGAGAAGGATCGCGCCGACAGGCCACAGACCGCGGGCGAGTTCGTAAACGAGTTGCGCGCGTCGCTCGGGCTTCAGCCGCACACGCGCTCGCGCGGCGTTCACGCGACCGACGCAGGGCAGGTTTACGTCACCGGGTCGGGCCGCCCCGCCGGCACGCAAGGGTCTCAGAGCAGCGAGTCAGCGACCGCGCGCCTCTCGCCTGAGACGAGCGCCGATCTTCCACGGCACAGCCACGCCGAGACCGTCCTGACTTCGGAGTTCGAGTCGCCGTTCGCGGGACAGGGGCGCGACACGAGCGCGCAGTCCCAGCGCCCTGTGACGAGCGGCAACGTCGCTGCACGCTACGACGCGGGGCGCGAGACCGTCGTCGAGCGCGCCTCCGAGACGCAAGCCTACACAGCCGACTCGCAACCAGACCGGAACGCTCGTCCGCCCGCCGAGACGCGAAACGCGCCTCAACGGTTCGCCGCACAACAGGGCGCGGGCATCGCACAACAGAACGTGAGCGCACAACAGCCGGGCGCGGGCGTCTCGATCACTGCGCCGGAGCATCGACGCTCGTTCGGGCCGCTGATCGCGGGCGGCACGCTCGCGCTCCTGCTCGTCCTCGGCGTCGGCGGCTGGTTCGCGTGGAGTCGTATGAGCGCGAAGCCCGACGCTCCGGTCGTCAAGAACCCGCCTGCGGCGAACAACTCGGCGGCGAACACGTCAACGCCTGCGCGCCCCGCCGAAGCAGCGAAGGCCGAAGCCGCGAGCTACTGGTTCGAGTCGTTCGACAAGAACGACGACCCCGCGGGGAAGAGGATCGCGGAGACGGCGGCGACTCTGCAATCCGGCAAGTGGTTCAAGTTTCATTTCACGCCGAAGGAGCGCGGCTACCTCTACATCATCGGCCCCGGCGCGAACGGTAACGCGCAGGTCACGCTTCTGACGGCGCAGGGCGCGGGCGCGCTCAAGTCGAACCTCGTCGGCGCGGGCGCGGACTTCGCGTTCCCGTTCGGCGCGGCGAAACTCAAGCTCGACGAGAATTCGGGCGCGGACGACTTCACATTCATCTTCTCGCCGACGCCGCTGATGTCGCCCGCGTTCCTGACCGGCAAATTCCTGCACGAGTTGACGCCGGCAGAGGTCAAGGAGCTTGAAGACTTCCGCGCGCAGTTCAAATCGGACGCGCCCGCGGTCGAGTCGAAGGGCGACGGCGACGCGCGTAGCGTCGTGGTTTCCGCACCGCAGACGGCAACCACAGGCAACAATCCACTCATCTTTGACGTTAGGGTTAATCACAAGTAGCTCTTTCAACCAGCTTAGCAATCGGCGCTTCTAAATCAGAGGAGTTTCAAATGCGCTTTAAATCAGTCCCGGTGCTCGCTACGGTCGCGCTCCTGCTCTGCGGCGCGTCCGTCGCGGCGCGGGCACAGCAGCAGCAGGATCAGAAGGTCATTGACGACTTCGTAACGACGCGCGGCGTCAGCTTCGACGACCCGTCCGCATCAAGCTCGACGCAGAAGCACACGACGCACGCAGCGCCGACGCACAGGAGCAATTCGAGCAGCGCCGCGTCGAAGAATCCCGGCTCGAACTCCTCCGGCAGTAGCGTCGCCTCGAACAAGAAGACGCCTTCGACTGCGAACGGCTCGAAGAATAGCGGCACAACGGAAGTCGCCGCGCAGTCCGACGGCATGGCCGAAACCGGCGCGCAGACCTTGAAGACGAGCGCGGGCGTGGGCGGCGGCGCGCCGCGGCCCGTCGGACTCGGCTACACGATCTACATGAAGGACAGCGCGGGCGGGATGATACCCGTTGACGCTTCACACGAATATCATTCCGGCGACGGCATCGTCATCGCGCTCGAACCGAACACCGAAGGCTACATCTACGTCTTCGACGCGGAGAACGACAGCAACCCCGGAATGCTCTTCCCGAACGTCGCGCTCGACGGCGGCGCGAACGTCGCACACGCGCACGTCCGCGAGACTTACCCGACGGACACCAGATACACTTTCGAGTTCGATAACAACCCGGCGGTCGAGAACGTTTACGTCGTCGTCTCGCGTCACCCGCTCGAAGGCGTGCCGACGGGCGAGGCGCTCGTCGCGGCCTGCAAGAAGTGCGACGAGTACGGGTGGCGACCGACCGCCGAGCAGTGGCAGCGCATCAGGGCGGGCGCAACCGACCACCACGTCGTCGAGGCGAAGAACACGCAGATCGCGCAGTTGCAGGCGCAGCCCGTTCCGCCCGCGAGCCTGCAACGCGGCATCAAGATCAAGCGCGACGACCCGGCACCCGCGGTCGTCCGCGTCGCCGGTTCGCCCGACGCCGACGCGCTCGTCACCGTCATCAAGCTCGTTCACAAGTGAACGCGCCCCGCACCGCCGAGGTTGAAAGAGTTTCGCACGCCCGGCGCGTTTGAAGTCCTCAAGTCTGAAACCTTAAATTTGAAATCACGAATTTGAGGTTTCAGACTTTCGCTTTTATCGTCGGCGCAGGACTCGATGGCCTGCTTTCATTCATACGGCAAGGAGTAATGGTAATGCGTTGCGTCAAAAGTTTTATCGCGGGGTTGCTCTTGATTTCGTCGGCGCTCGGCGGCGTGCCGTCCCGCGCCGTCGAGTCGCCATTGAAGTTGATGAAGGCCGCGGCGGCAGAAGTCGAACAGTCGAGCGACGCGGCGAGCGAGCGCGAGCAGGGCCGCTCTCTGCTTCACCGGGGGAAGGCCGCCGACGCGCTCGTGCATCTTGAGCGCGCGCTGAAAGCCTTTCAGGCCGCAGGCGACAAGGCTGGCGAAGCCTCGACGCGCGACCTCATGGGTGAACTTTACGAGCGGCAGGGCCGCTACGACATCGCGCTTCAGAATTATAACGCCGCCTACGACAACTACTCGGCGCTCGCGGCGAGCGAGAGCAAGCAGGGCGCGCTCGCCGCGTCGCTCTCGACGCAGGAGGGAACCTACAACGCCAACCTCATGCTCGCGAAGATCGGGCAGATGCAGTACCGCCGCGGCGACGCAGCCGCCGCGCGCGCGGCCTTCTCGCGCATGCGCGTGACGAAGCCCGACACGGACAAGCTGAAGAACGCGCAGAACACGAAGTCGAATACCGAGTCGGGCGCGAAAAAGATTTTCGGCATCGGCAGTCGCATTCGCGGCGCGACGAGCGGCACGCCTTCGACCTCGACGCCGGGCGCGGTAACGGGCGTCGTCACCGACACGGCGGACACGCTCAAGCAGCCGTTCAACTCGTACCGCGAGACTGTAATCTACGCGACCTACGAACTCGGAATGGGACGAGTGGATTACCTCAACGACCGGCTCGACGACGCGAAGACGCACTTCAACAACGTGCTCGCTGCGACCGGCAGTTCGCTCTCGTTCGTCGGCAAGCTTGGACAGACGCGTCGCTACCGGACGGCGGCGCGCACGAGCCTCGGCGACGTTGCGTTCCGGCAGGGCCGTTACGCCGACGCGGCGAAACTCTACGCCGACGCCGCGAAGGGCGCGCGCGACGACAATCGCCTTGATCTGATGTGGCCCGCCGAGCGCGGCGCGGGCCGAAGCCTCTGGTATCAGGCCGCGGGTGAGAAGGATCAGAAGAAGGCCGCGAAGATGCGCGAGGACGCGCTCTCGTCGTACCGTCAGGCGCTCGACACGATTGAGGCTCAGCGCGAGGGTTCATTGCGCGCGGACGAGGCGCGCGCGACTTTTCTCGCGACGACCGCGGACGTTTTCGACGAGGCGGCTGGCGCGCTCGCCGAGATGGCGCTCGCCGCGCAGTCGAACTCAGTGCCCGGCGCTTCCGTAGCGCCCGCGACCTCTGCGCCGCTCGACGGGCGCGCGCTCGCATACGCGTCCGAGGCGCTCGGCGTCGTCGAGCGCGGTCGCTCGCGCTCGCTCCTCGATTTGCTGAACGAGGCGGACGCGGAGATAACCGAGGGCGTGCCCGCAGACCTCTTGCAGAAGAAGCGCGACAACCAGAACCGGCAGCAGGAGATCGCCGCGCAGTTGACCGGACTCAACCTCGGCGAGAAGCCGACGAAGTCGGTCGAGCAACTTGAGGCGGAGTTGAACCAACTACAGAACGACTACGACGACATCGAGAATCAGATTCGCTCTGCGAGTCCGCGCTATGCAGCGCTGACCGCGTCGAAGCCGCTCGCGCTCGAAGACATACGCCGAGAGGTTCTCGACGACCAGACCGCTCTGCTCGAATACAAGCTCGGCGAAGAGCACTCGTATCTTTTCGCCGTCACGCGCGAAGGCTTCACGCTCTCGCGCCTTCCGTCGCGCGCCGAGATCGAGAAGCAGGCGATTGCGCTTCGCGAGCAGATCATCCCCGCGAGCGCGCGGCGCTCGATAACCGAGATGGTCTCGGCGACGCCGGACGCGCAGCGCGGACTCACGCTCGGCGGCAACACGGCGGGTAGTCCCGCAGCCGTCACTGCGTTCGCGCAAGTGTCGAACGCTCTTTACAAGTCCTGCGTCGAGCCTGCCGCGCCGCTTTTCAAAGATGATCGCCTGCTCGTCGTCGCCGACGGCGCGCTCAGCTACATCCCTTTCCACGCGCTCGTCACCGCAGCGCCCGCCGCCGCCGCAGACTTCTCGACGCTGCCTTATCTTCTGAAGACCAACGATAGCTTATTCGCGCCATCCGCTTCGGTCGTCGCCGCGATACGACAGCAGCGCGCCGCCTCAACGCAGGGCAACGGGATGCTCGTCGTCGCAGACCCGGTCTTCGACTCGTCGGACGCGCGCGCGCGCGGTGCGAAGACCGCAGCCGCGCAAGCTTCAGACGGCAATGCCGCGCGCGGACTCAGCTTCGACAGCGCGCTCGCCGACGTGTCCGACAGCGAGCCGGGCAAGGCGAGCACCGGCGCGGGCCCGCAGCGCGGCGTTCTCGTCAGGCTCTCTGGCACGCGCACCGAGGCGCAGCAGATCGCACGCCTCGCGAACACTTCGGGCCAGAAGGCGGACGTTTGGCTCGACCTCGATGCGAACGAGTCGAACGTCGAAGACCGAGATCTTCGGCAGTACCGCGTCCTTCACTTCGCGACGCACGGACTCCTGAACACGGAGCGACCGCAGTTTACAGGCGTCGTGCTCTCGCTCGTCGGCAACAAGCCGGGCACGGACGGCTTCCTTCGGACGGACGAGGTGTTTAATCTGCGGCTCGGCTCGCCGCTCGTGATGCTCTCGGCCTGCGAGACCGGCCTCGGCAAAGAGAAGCGCGGCGAAGGCGTGATGGGACTCGCGCGCGCCTTCATGTACGCGGGCGCGCCGACGGTCGGCGTGAGCCTCTGGTCTGTCGCCGACAAGTCAACGGCAGACCTGATGACCGATTTCTACAAGAACCTGCTGGCGGGCCCGGGCAAGTCGCCGACAGCCGCAATGCGAACCGCGCGACTCGACATGATCAACGGCAAACGCTACAGCGCCCCCTTCTACTGGGCCCCGTTCGTGCTCGTCGGCGACTGGAAGTAAGGCGAAAAGTACGGGACGGCTACTCGACCGGGGTTTCGAGCGCGAGCGGCGCGCTCGCTCGCGCCAATTCGACCGTGTCCTTGCGTTCGAGCTTGCCCCAGCCGACGAGGACGCCGCGCGCGGCGGATAGAAACGACCTGACCATCACTGTGTACATCACCTGCCGGTAGCCGAAGCGTTGCAGGAAGAGCCACCACAGCAAATTCCACTGCTCGCGCTTCTCAAGCGCGAAGGCGAACGCAGCCGACGCCCAATCAACCGCGAGGAAGAGCGCGTAATAAAAAGCCACCTGCCCGAAGTTCGAGACGGCGTGCTCGGTCGGATGCTCCAGCCGTTCGAGTATGGCGGCGATGAACGTCCAGATGAACATCAAGTCCATCAGCGGCGAGATGAGCGGAAAGAGAATCTGAAAGACCCAGACGTTCGGCATCGCGATGAAGCCGAGCGCGCCGTGCTTCGGATTAAAGAGCGCGCCCTTGTGCTTCCACATGCATTGAAGCGTGCCGAACGACCAGCGGAAGCGCTGCTTGCGAAGACCCTGCATCGTGTCGGGCGCTTCCGTCCATGCGACCGCGTCCTCTTCGTAGCCGACTTCGTAGCCGAGCCTTCGCACGCGCAGCGTCAAGTCCTGATCCTCTGCGAGCGTGTCGGAACTGAAACCGCCCGCGCGCTCGACCAGTTCGCGCCGCCAAGCGCCGACCGCGCCGGGCACGACCGTGATGCAGTTCAGAGTCGAGAACGCTCGGCGGTCGAGGTTCTGCGAAGTTATGTATTCGAGAGCCTGCCAGCGCGTGACAAGGTTGATTCGGTTGCCGACCTTCGCGTTACCTGCGACCGCGCCGATCTTCGGATCGGCGAAGCGGCGCGCGAGTGAGCGAAGCGTGTGCGGCGCAAACACTGTGTCGGCGTCGAGGCCGACGACGACCTCGCCGCGCGCGAGCGCGAGTCCGTAGTTGAGCGCCCCGGCCTTGCCGCCGTTCTCTTTTTTGAAGAGACGAACGCGCGGCTCTCGCGCGAAGCGCTCGCGCACAACGTCGCTCGTGCCATCGGGCGAGCCGTCGTCAACGACGACGATCTCGAATCGCTCGTAGTCCGAAGCGAGAAGGCTCTCGACGGTCTTGCAGATGACGCGTTCCTCGTTGAAGGCCGGGACGATGACCGAGACGAATGGCGCGAAGCCCTCGCCGGCGTGCGTCAGTTCGCGCCGGCGGGAGCGGAGACGCTGCGCGAGCGCAAGCGCGCCGATGAAGATTAGACGACCGATGCCGAGGAATATGCCGACGATGAAAATCCAGCGAATGAGCCAGCCGCCGGTCGAGAGCGCGTAGAAGGTGACGGCGTTCGCGCGTGCAAACACGTCGCGGTTCTCGTGCACCGCCGGCATCGTCTGCGACTGCTTGAGTCCGGCGAGTTCAGAGACGGTGACGAAGCGGTAGCCGCGCGCGCGTAACTGCTCAATGATTTGCGGCAGAGCCTCGATGGTCTGCGAGCGGTCGCCGCCGCCGTCGTGCAGGAGAACTATCTGGCCGCGCTGGTCGAAGTCCGTGCTCTTGCTCGTGACGCCCTCGACCGTGCGCTTGACGATCTCGTCCGTGCCGGGCGTGGCCCAATCGTCCGGGTCAACGTGCAGGCCGACGGTCAAATATCCGAGCCGCTTGGCGCGCACTATCGGCTCGACCTCGTCGGACGTGGTCGGCTCCGCGTCGCCGAAGTATGGCGGGCGGAAGAGAATCGTCGAGCGCCCCGTCAGCGATTCGATCAGGCGCTCGGTCGCGTTGAGTTCAAGGTCTGTGACGCGATCCGGCATCTCGCCGAGGTTCGGGTGCGTGTAAGAGTGGTTGCCGATGTCGTGGCCGTCGGCGACGATTCGCTTGACGAGCGCGGGGTTCTCCTGCCCGTATTCGCCGATGATGAAGAAGGAGGCGGGCACTTGCTCCTGCTTGAGTATGTCGAGGACGCGCGGAGTCCACGTCGCGTCCGGGCCGTCGTCGAACGTGAGCGCGACGAGGCCGGGCTGGTCGCCCGTGCGCTCGACGACGTAGCTCGAAGGAGTCTCCTTGAGTGACTCCGTCGTGACGTAGCCGGTCGCATCGTCCAACTTGTAATCGCGAAGCCCGTCGTTCGGCTCGGCGGCGACGTTTAAGATTTCGCCCGTTCCCTCGAAGTCGATGTCGTAGCCGTAGCGTATGTCGCGCAGGTCGTCGGCGCTTATTCTGCCGTCGGGCTTCGCCAGTGCGGTCGAGCCGAAGACCTGCCAGAGCGAAGGGTCTTCCGAGCCGAGACGCCAGAGCGCGTAGCCAGCCGGGTGATACTGCGCGGAGGCGCGCATCTCGTTGTAGGCGGTCACGGCGTCGAGAAACCAGACCGAGTGGTGCGAGCCGTCGTCCTCGTCGTAGGAGAAGTGCGGGTTGCGCGTTGCAGGATCGAACGTGACCGAGGCGTCCGACTCCTTTGCCGAGAGCACGGCCTCCTGAAAAGTGACTTCGGGAGCTTCGCCGCCCGCGCTCGTCCAGTCGTAGCCGTAGTTGCCGACGCAGACGATTGTCTTCGCGGGGTCGAGTTCTCGCATACGCCGCGCGAGAAGTTGCTCGAACCAGCCTTGAGAGGCGACCGAGCCGGGCGCGCTCGAAGCCCAGTGCTGGTCGTAGGCCATCAGCATCAGATAGTCGGTCGTCGCTTCGTATGCGCGATAGTCCCAATCGTCGTCGTCGTAGGGCACGGCCTGCGCGACGAGCAGGCCGCGCTGGTGAAACGCGGCGTATAACTCCTGCATGAACTTGTAGAGGTTCGCCTGCGACGAGGCGGGAACTTCTTCGAGGTCAATCGTGACGCCCCCGAACTTGTTGTCCGTGACCGTCTGCAAGAGCGCGTTGATTAACTTCTGTCTCGACTGCTCGGTCGCGACCGCGCGCGCGAGCAACTGCGGGTTCCAGTCCTCGTTCTGGTAGTTCTGTACGAGCGGGAGTATCGGCATCGAGGGGCGCTCGCGGCGCACAAGGTCGAGCGCCTGCGGCGCGAAGTCGCGCACCAGCGGGTCGTCGCCGTCCTGCAAGCGAATCCACTCCGGCACGAGCCAGTCGAGTTCCTTGATGTTGCGCTTCAAGGAAGCGTAGCTCGAATCGTCCCAGTTGACGTAGAAGCCCACGGCGAGCGGCCTGCCCGCAGGCACTGACGGCTGCTCGTTCGAGACTTGCGCGGGCTGCGCCTGTTCGTCGTCGGAGACGTGAGACGCAGTTCGCGCGCTCGCGGGCGACGAGAGTTGCGGCTGCGCGGAGTCCTGCTGAGTGCTCGTCGCCGTTTGATTTATGCCTGTCGTGATCTGGGCTTGCGCTCCGGTCGGCGGCGTGACTTTGATTTGCGAGGGGCGGCGCGCGGGCACGACCTTCGTCGTCCGAAGGGTCTGCTTCAACTCGTCCGCCGCGGCGCGAGCCTTCGCCTCGGCGGGCGTCGTGGGTTGGGTCGTCACCTGCGTGCGCGCGTCAACCGCGTGCGGGATGTGCGCCGACTGTCGAAGGTTCAGTTGCGGCAGAACGGGCTTGACGAGGACGCTTATGACGAACACCGCCGCGAGCGCGGTCGCCGCCACTCCGAGCGCGAGCCATGTGCGACGCACGCGCTTCCAGCGCCGCCCGCGCGGGTCGTAGAAGATTTGAGAGTCATGGGAAGACAAACTTTTAAGTGCTCCTTCGGGCCGCCCCGGCGGGGGTGAGTGCAACGGGCGTTCCAGCGGGTTTAGAAAGCCGGCGAGCCGTGGAAATTTATTTCGCGCCGAAAAGGCTGCAAATCCGCGAGGCTTAGACGTGAAAGCGACCGCGCGAGTTCGCCGTGCGAAAGATGCGGCGGACGACGAAGGGCGCGAGGCTGTGGCGCTCTTGCCCGGAAGGCAAATGTGTCACACCGCGCGAGGCGGCTCAGGCCGTCATTACTTCTACTTCGCCGGCTCCCAGACGATCCTGCCGGTCTTGTCCACGTAGCCCGTGAGCGGGCCGCCGAGTTGAAAGCGCATGACCGTCGAGAGGCCATCGTGAAACGGCGAGGCGTCGTCGAACGGGACGCTAAAGACTTGCGCGCCGGTCTTGTCGATGAAGGCGGGCTTCGAGCAGTTCGAGACGTTGGCGAGTCCTTCGGAGAAAGGCCCCGCGTACTCGAAGTGCGGCGGGACGAGGAAGCGCCCCGTTCGGTCAATGTAGCCGTGAAGCTTCGTGCTCGTAGAGGTCGAGCCTTGCTCGTCTAACGGGCAGGTCACGTAGTGGTTCTCGTCAACAGACACCTTGACGGCGGCTAGACCTCCCGAGAAGTCGGCGGCGTCATCGAACTGCGGAGGGATGACAAGGCGACCCGTCTTGTCAATGTATCCCCACTTGCCTTTGATCTGTACGGCGGCGAGTCCTTCGTTGAAGGAGCGCGCCTGATAGTCGTCAATCTGCGGCGTCGGCAATTTCCTGCCCGCGCGGTCGAGGAAGAACGTCCCCGTCGTGCTCCGCACGAGCGCGAAGCCTTCATGGAATCCCCAACTCACGTCGAACGGAAACTCGAAGACAACTTTTCCGTTGCGGTCAATGAAGCCGCTGCGCTCGCCGAGTTGTCGAGCCATCTGAACCGGGGCGAGTCCTTCCGAGAAATCGGACGCGCGCATGAACCTCAGAGGAATGGCGAGGCGTCCCGCCCTGTCAACGAACCCCCAGCGTCCCGGCTCAGCCGTGATGCCGATGTTCTTGATCGTCGTCCAGCCGATCTCCACGTAGGCCAGACCCTCGTGGAAGTCGCCAACCGAGTCGAAGCGCGGCGTGAAGACGACCGCGCCCGAAGTGTTGACGAACGCGGTCTTGCCGTTGAGCGTGACGCGCGCGAGTCCTTCGCTGAACCCGGCGGCGCTGCCGAACCTGAGCGGGATACGGACGCGACCGCCCGCGTCCATGAATCCCCACTTCCCATCCTTCTCGACGGGGAACAGGCTTGATGCCTCGCGCCTCTGCTGCCCCACCCCAAGCGTCATCATCGCGAGGCCGAAGCACGCGAGGCAGCAGGCTATCAACAGTGTTCGCGCGCGCGTTGTCATCTTCACTTGCCGACGACGAGGAGCGTGAACGAGCCGGGTACGATGCTCGGTCGGGGGCGCGGGCGGTCGGGCGTCGGCGCGGGCGGCGGGCCGAACTCTGCTGTGACGAGAAAGACCCGGTGCGATTTCGCGTCGAGCGTCATCGTGCGCGCGCCTCTCTGCGTCGGCACGTTCTCGACGACGGTGAACTTCTGCGGCGAGTCTTCGTGAACGATTGTCAGCGTCGCGTCGCCGCCGTTCGAGCTAAAGGCGAAGTCCGCGCCGTCGTCGAAGCCGTTTGCGTCAACGCCCTGCCCGATGGGCACGGTCGTAATCACCTTGCCGCTGTCGGCGTCAACGACGGCCATCACCTTGTTCGAGCAGCCGGAGAACAGTCGATGGTGCTTCCGGTCAATCGCCATCCCCGAAGGCTCCTCGCACGGCGCGAGCGGCCAGCGGCCCAGCGCCGTAAGCTTCTGCGAATCCAATTCGACGATTGTGCTCTTGTCTTCGAGGTTGACGAAGACGTGTCCCTTTTCGTCCGACGTTGCGAACTCCGGCTTGCCTTCGAGCGCGACCGTGCCCGCGACTGCATCAGTCTTCGCGTCAATCGCGGTCGCGTCGTTGCTTCTGCCGTTCATCGTGAAGACGCGCTTCGAGGCCGGGTCGTAGATTATCGCGTCCGGGTTCTGCCCGACCGGAATCTGCTTTAAGACCTTGAGCGTCTTGACGTCGAAGACCGTGACCGTGTTCGCGCGACCGTTGCTCGTGTAGCCCTTGCCGAACTCGTCCGCGAGCGCGATGCCGTGGACGCCCTGCGTGTCCGGTATGTCGCCGACCACAGCACCAGTGTCGGCGTCAACGACCATGACGTGCGTCGAGCGCGAGATGAAGACGCGATTGCCCTTCGCGTCGTAGATGAGATAGTCCCAGCCGCCGTCGCCGCCAAGCTTGTACTGCTTGACGACGTGATAGCCCGAAGGCGACTTCTGCGCGAGCGCGGCGCACGAGAAGGCGAGCAGAAGACAGGTGAACATAGAGAGCCGAATGAGTTGACGCATCGTTTGACCTCCAGAGAGAAGTACAAGTTGGATAGACGGGCAGAGCGGCCGGTCGCCGCGGGAGCGTGCTTTATAAACCAGCCGCGCCGCCTTCAAAGTTAAAACGCCTGACGAAAACTCAGCGCGCCGGATCGCGCCTGAGCATCGCGTAGATCGTCGGCGTGACGACGAGCGAGAGCAGGAGCGCGACGGCGAGTCCGCCGATGACCGCGATTGCGAGCGGCTGCAAAAGCTCCGCGCCCGCGCCGATGGCGAGCGCGAGCGGCAGCATTCCCAAGATAGCCGCGAGCGAAGTCATCAAAACGGGCCGAAACCTTCTGCGCCCCGAACGCAGCAGCGCCTCGCGCAGACGGTCGCCCGCCGCGAGATGTTCTTCCACGGCGTCGAGCATCAGTATGCCGTTTTTGGCGACGATGCCGACGACCATGATCATGCCCATCAAGCTTACGACGTTGAGCGTCTTGCCCGTCACGAAGAGTCCGAGCAGGACGCCGCCGAGCGCGAGCACCGCGCCGGAGACGATAGCTACGGGGTGCGCGAACGAGCGGAACTCGATGAGCAGTGTGATGAAGACCAGAACGACCGCCAGCACCAGCGAGAGCGTCAACTCGCGAAAGGACGACTGCTGCTCCTGATAAAGTCCGCCGTACTCGATGGTCATCCCCGGCGGCAGCTTCACGTCCCGGGCGATCTGCGATTTGATCTGCGCGACCGCCGTGCCGAGGTCAATCCCTTCGAGGTGCGCCGTCACGGCGACGAACTGCCTGAGTCCCTCGCGGTCGATCTCGGTCTGCCCCTTGTCGTAGGCAACGTCGGCGACCTGATCGAGCCGGAACAGAGTCCCGGAAGACGAGCGCACCTGAAGCGCGCGCAAAGCGTCGAGCGACGTGCGGACTTCCGCGGGGAAGATGACGCGCACGTTGACGAGACGGCCCTGCTGCAAGATCGAAGAGGACGTGTCGCCCGACATCGCCGTCGTAACGGTGGCGGCGATGTCCGCCGGGGTGACTCCGAGACGCGCTGCGCGCTCAGGGTCAACGCGGAAGGTGAGGGCGGGGCCGCTCACCACCACGCCGTTGAAGGTGTCAACGATGCCTTTGATTTTTTTGATGGACTCCTCGACCTCGTCGGCCTTCGCGTCTAGCGCCGCCGCGTCTTCGCTGAAAAGCTTGATCTCGATTGGCTGAGGCGAACTTGTCAGGTCGCCGATGAGGTCAACGAGTATGCCCGCGAAGTCAACCGACTGGAACGTAGGCTCGGACGACTCGATCTGCTTGCGTAGGTCTGCTTCGACCTCTTCGGTCGGTCGCTCGTGGCCGGGTTTGAGCTTGACGAGGAAGTCGCCCGTGTTCGGCTCGGTGATCTGGAGGCCGAGTTGAAGTCCCGTGCGGCGCGAGTAGCTCTCGACTTCGGGCGTCTCCTTCAGCATCTGCTCGATGTGCCGGAGCATCCGGTCGGTCTCTTCGAGCGAAGCGCCGGGCGGCGTCGTGTAGTCCAGAACGAACGCGCTCTCGTCGAACGCAGGCAGGAACTCCGAGCCGAGTCCGCGATAGAGAAGGTATGCGCCGACGAGCACGCACGCCATGATGACGAGGACGAGCCAACGATTGTCGAGCGCGTGACCGAGCACCCACTCGTAGCGGCGTATGATCGCGCTCAGAAAGCGCCCGCCCTTTTCTTCTTCCTCTTCGCGGTCGTCGGCGCGCATCTCGCTCTCGTCGCCGTCGCGCAGCGCGTTCGCCTCGCCCTCAATCCCAACGTCCTTTCGCTTCGCCTTCACGAACCGCTCGGCGAGTACGGGCGTGAACGAGAGCGCGAGCACGAGCGAGGTGAGAAGCGCGACGGCCATCGTCAGCGCGAGCGAGCGGAAGAAGACGCCCGTGACGCCCGTCAGAATCGTGAGCGGCAGAAAGACCACGACGGGCGTCACCGTCGAGCCGATGATCGGGATCGTGATTTCCGAAATCGCGCTCTGGACGGCCTCGCGCCTCGACTGGCCGCGCGCCAGATGCGTGTAGATGTTCTCGACGACGACGATTGCGTCGTCGATCACCAGCCCGATGGCCGCCGCGACGCCGCCCAGAGTCATCAGGTCGAACGAGAGTCCGACGAGCCACATGGCTAGAAAGGTGATGAGTATGGTGACGGGGATGACGAGTATCGCGACAAAAGTCGTGCCCCAGTTTCGCAGGAAGGCGTAGAGGATTATGACCGAGAGCAGAAGGCCGATGATGATGGCGTCGCGCACGGAGTTCATCGACTCGCGCACGAGCAGCGATTGGTCGTAGAAGGTCGCGACGCGAACGTCCTTCGGCAGTTGCGGGCGCACCGCAGCGATTTCCGCCGTCACCTCGTCAACGACCGTGACCGTGTTGGCGTCGGGCTGCCGGTTGACGTTCAGAAGCACAGAGGGCAGGCCGTCCGCAGTGACTATCGTGTACTGCGGCTCGAACCCTTGCGCGACGGTCGCAACGTCTTCGAGCTTGACGGGCGCGCCTGCGACGGTCGCGACGACGATGGAGTTGAGTTGATCCGGGGTCACGGCCTGACCGCTGACGAGCGCGAGTTCGAGTTGGTGATTCTCTTCGATAAGCCCCGGCGAAGCGATGATGTTCGAGTTCTTGACCGCGTCCGTAACCTGCTGCGTCGAGACGCCGTGCGCCGCAAGGCGCTGCGGATCAATCGTCGCGTGATACTCGCGCACCTTGCCGCCCGCGACGCTGACGGTCGCCACTCCGGCGAGACGCGCAAGCCGCGGGCGCACGACGTTGTTCGCTATGTCTCGCAGCGATGCCGGGTCGCGCGTCCCGGAAGTCAGGCTGTAGCCCGCGACGGGGAAGACGGCGAAGGTCAGGCGGTCAACGCTGCGAATCTCCGCGCCCGGCGGAAGCTGCGCTGTGAGTTGCGAGAGCCGTGCCTGCACGAGTTGGAGCGACTGTTTGATGTCAACGCTCCAATCGAAGAAGAGGTCAACCTCGCAAGAACCGCGCTGCGTCGTGGAGCGTATGCGGTTGATGCCGGGGATGCCGTTCATCGCCTCTTCGATGGGGCGCGTGACGGAGACGAGCGTCTGCTCGGCCGGTACTACTCCGTTATCAATCGTGATGACGATGCGAGGGAAGTCGGTCGAGGGGAAGATGGCGATGGGAAGTTCCCACGCGGCGTAGAGGCCCGCGGCGCAAAGAAGCGCGATCAGGACGAGCACCGCGCGCTTCTGCTCGGATATGAGTCCGGCAAGCGTCATGGCTCGTCCTTCTTCGCGCCCCCGTCAACTTTCTTTTCGCTGCCTTTTTGTTCGTCGCCGCTTTTGGCCTTGTCGTTCTTGTCGCTCGTATCGTCCTTGCTGTTTTTGTCGTCCTCGTCGCCCTTCTTGTCTTCGTCGCCTTCTTCGGCCACGGCGACCTTCGTGCCGTCGGGCAGAGAGTAGTTGCCCTCTGTGACTACGGTTTCGCCGCCTTCGAGTCCCGAAGCGATTTCCACACGGTCGCCCGTTCGTATGCCGACCGTGACCTTCGTCTCGTGCGCGACCGACGAGTCGTCAACGACCATCACCGTTCCCTCGTCGGCGTTCGTCGCGTCGAGCGTGACGGCGGAGGCGGGGACGACCACCGCGCCCTGCTTCGCGTTCGCCGCGACCGTGACCTGCGCCGCGCCGTTCACGCGAAGCCGCCCCGCGCCGTTCTCCAAAGTGACCCAGACCTCGACCGTCCGGCTCGCCGGATCAACCGAGCGGCTGATGAGAGTGACCTGTCCCGACATGCTTTCGCCGGGCACGTCCGTCGGCGCGACGGTCGCCGCGTCGCCCGTCTTCAACTGCGCGGCAACCGTGTCGGAGAAGGGCGCTTTGATGATGACCCGCGTCGTGTCGGCAATCGTGACGAGCGTCGTGCCCGCGGCGGCGAAGCTACCCTCGTAGAGCGCCTGATCGGTTACGATGCCGCTGATGGGCGCGCGCACGGTCGCGTATGACAACTGCGCGTCGAGCGAGCCGAGGTGCTGCTCGGCCTGCGCGACCTTCGCGGCGGCCTGCGCGCGGTCGTTCGGGTTTAGGGCCTGCGTGCGGAGCGTGATGGTCTGCTCGGCGAGACGTAAATCATCTTCGGCTTTCGTCAGGTCGAGTTGCGACGCTTCGAGGTCTTTCTTCGAGATGCCGCCCGCGTTGTAGAGCGCCTGCCGGCGCTCGAAGACGCGTCGCGCGTTATCCGCGGCGGCGCGCGCGTCGCGCAGAGCCTTCTGATCCTGCGCGTTGTTCTGCGGGATAGTCCCGGTCTCGACGCTGCGCGCGGCGGCGCGCGCCTCGTTCAGAGCGCCGGCGGCCTCGTTGCGCTGCGCCTGTAGGTCGCTCGACTCAAGGACGGCGATAACGTCTCCGGCGTGGACGACGCGATTCTTCCAGAGCGGCATCTGCTTGATCTGCGCGCTGATCTTCGGCGAGACCTGCGCCGTGTCGCGCGGGAAGACCGTGCCGAGTGCAGAGACCTGCTGCGCTATCGACTGCTTCTCGGCCTTCGCGACTTTGACGCTTACGACGACGGATGTTTCGTCAGCCGCATCGGCAGCCGCGCCCTTTCGTGCGCGCAGGATGAGCACGACCGCGACGATGGCGAGCAGCGCGACGACGGCGACGATGATTAGCGTCGTCCTTCGGCGATGGCGCGCGTCGTCGCCCGGAGGTAGATCGTCGGCTGCGAGCGGGTCGTCGGCGTTCGCGCGCCTGTCTCTGATTTCGTCCGGGTCTTGGCTCATTGTCCTGCCGCCTGTCTGAGACGCGCGAGCGCGATCTGGTAATCGAAGAGCGCCTGAAAGAACGCGAGGCGCTGCGCCGCGAGAGTCGTCTGCGCGTCCGTGACCTCGACGATCTGCGCCTCGCCCGCGCGGTATCGCGCGATAGAAGCATCGAGGTTCGACTGCGCGAGCTTCACTCCCGACTCCGCGAGTTTGATCCGCGTGGCAGCCGAGAGAGCCTGCACGCGAGCAGAGTTGAATGCTTGCGCGAAGCCGCGCACGGCCTGTGCTCGTTCGTTCTCGGCGATCTGAAGTCGCGTCTGCGCCTGACGCTCGCGGCTGCGGGTCGCGCCCCAATCGAAGACCGGGATGACGACGTGAACGGCCGCGGAGAATCCTGTGTGCTCTCTGAGGCGCGGAAATTTTATCGAGTCGGTGTCGAAGCCGCCGTTCAAGGTGTAGGAGAGTTGCGGCAGCCGGTCGGCGCGCGCGATGCGTATGTCCTGCTCCGCGGCGCGGCGCTCGGCGTCGAACTGCGCGAGTTCGGGTCGCCGCGCGGTCATCTCCGCGGTGAACCTTTCGACCTCGCCGGGCGCCGGCGTGAGCGTCGAGAGGTCTGTCGCCGTGACCGTGCGCGCCGGATCGTAGCCGACGAGCACGCGCACGGCGTCCTGCGCGACCGTCTCATTCGCGCGCGCCTGCTCAAGCTCGTTCTCTCTCTGGTTCGTCTGCAACTCCGCGCGCGTCAGGTCAACGGAGGCGACCTCGCCGCCCTTCAGTAGAAGCGAAGTGATGAGTTCAAACTCCTGCGCCGCCGAGAGGTTCAACTCCGCGGAGCGGCGCTCGGCTGCGGCGAGAGCGAGGCCGTAATAAGCCTCGACGGTCGTCTGTTCGAGAGTTCGGCGCGCGACCTGCGTGCCCGCGCGCGCGGCGTCGAGTAAGGCGTTTGCACGCGCGAGCGTCGCGCGCAGGCGGCCCGAGAGGTCAACGTCGCCCGCGACGCTCAAGAGTGCCTGATACTCGCCGATGGCGTTGTTGGCGATGAAGCTCTGCGTGCGCGGCTCGCCCAAGGGTCTGTCCAGAGTCGGCGAGGTGTAGATGTAATCGAGCGGCGTCGTCACCTTCGGCAGAAAAGCCGCGCGCGCCTGCCGAACATCCTCCGTCGCGACGCGCTCGTTGAGTTGCGCCTGCTGTAGTCCTGAAACCTGAGCGTTGGCGAGCCGCAGAACTTCGTCGAGCGATGTCGCGCCCGCCGTCTGTGCTGAAGGCGTGTTGGTTTGTGGGCCGTTGGACGACGGAGTTTGAGTCTGCGAGGGCGCTTGCGTCTGCGAAGGCGAAGCCGTCTGCGAGGGCGAAGCCGACGGAGATGCTTGCGGCGTTGTGCTCGAAGGCGGCGCTTGCGTCGTCGCGGAGGGCTGCGGCTGCGCCGTAGTCTGCGCGGGCGATTGGGTCTGCGCGGGCTGCGAAGGCTGTTGCGCGTGCGCGAGTCCGGCGGTCGCGGCGGTCGCCGCTATCGAGAAGATGCGTAGCAGATGCGCGACACGATTGATTCGCAGCGCCGCGCCCTCAGCCCTTCGCTTATCCCTCACGAACCCGGACACCCTTGCCGCCCCACCTGAGACTCGATGTGAAAAGACGCGACCGCCTGCCGCGCTCCTCTCGAAAAAAAATATGTGAGATTGCCTTTTGCAAACAGGCAACGCCGAACTTAGTACTCAGTGCTTCTCGTGCGCCTCTTTCCGTTTCTCGTCGGCCTCCTGCTTCTTGCTCTCGTGCTCGACGCGCACGACACGCCCGGTGATGGCGCTCACCTGCACTTCGGTGATCGTGCCCTTCGAGTTGCGTATGTCGAACGACCAGACGAGCCTCCTGTGCTCGCGCTCAAGCTCCGCGCTCTCGACGTTGCCGGGCGCGCGTTTGAGCGCAGTCTCCTGTGCCGCTTCCTTCGTTACCTTCGCTTCGCGCGCGAGCTTCTGCTGTTCCTGCGCCTCTCCGCCCTGTCGCGTCGCCGTCGAGGCTGAAGTCGTGTACGCTCCCGCCGTCAGTGCGGCAGTCGTAATCGAGATCAGCAGTAGAAAGCGTTTCATCTGACTTCTCCTTAAAACGGGATAGCACACGTAACCGCACCGTGCGTCCGACGAATACCCCGGCTGGACTGTGTTCTACTCCGATTTTACCCGGTTAAAGATTACAGGAAGATTACTATAAGCGTCGCGGGATGACTATTCGGATTCAGCGTGCGTGCGGGAGTGTGATGACGAAAGTGCTGCCCGTAGAGTCTGAGCGTTCGAGCGCGACGCGCCCGCCGTGCGACTCGGCGATCCACGAAGCTATCGAGAGGCCGAGTCCGGCCCCGCCCGCCTCGCCGTCGCGTGCGCGTGCGCGGTCGGCGCGGTAGAAGCGCTCGAAGACGTGCGGCTGCGCGTCGGTCGGAATGCCAGCGCCCGTGTCTGTGATACTCACGAAGTAGCCCGCGCCGGCGCGACCGACTTCCACGCGAACCTCGCCGCCCGGCGGCGTGAACTTGATCGCGTTGTCGAGCAGGTTGAGGATCATGCGCCGCACCAGTCCCTCGTCGCCGCGCGTCGGCAACTCGCCGCACGAATGCCGGAGTCGAATCTCGACCCCGCGCCGCGCGGCGAGCGAGCGGACGGCGCGCAGGCACTCGCCAACGGTTTCGTCGAGATAGAAGGCTTCGCTCGCAGGCTCGTACTGCCCTGCATCGGCGCGCGCAATCGTGAAGAGGTCTTCGACGATGCGCGTCAGACGGCGGCCCTCGTCGTGAAGAATCGAGAGCGACTCGCGATACTCATCGGCGCTGCGCGCGTCATTCGAGAGAGCGACCTCGGACTCGCCGCAGACGATTGCGACGGGCGTGCGAAGCTCGTGCGATGCGTCGGCCATGAAGCGGCGCTGGCGGTCGAACGAGAGGTCGAGGCGAGCGAGCAGTTCGTTGAACGTGACTGCGAGGCGACCGAGTTCGCTCTGTGCGTTTGCGACCGGCAGTCGCTCGCCGAGGTTCGACGCCGTGATGCGCGCGGCGCGCTCTCCCATCTCGGCGACGGGCGCGAGGCTCTTGCGCGCGAGGAAGTAGCCGCCGAGACTCGCGGCGAGCAGCGCGACGGGCACTGCGACGTAGAACGCGCCGCGCGCCTGCTCAAGCTCCTCGTCCTCGTCGTGCAGAGGGCGCGCGACGACGAGCGTGTAAGTACCGGCGCGCCCACGGACTGTCGCGGCGAAGGCGCGTATCCCCTCGCGCGTGCCGACGACGGTCGCGTATGCGCGCCCCGAACCCGCCGACGTGTCGAGCAAGGGCAGAAAGCTTCGCGCGAGCGTGTCCGTCTGAGGCCACGGGCGTCTGCCCGTCGCGCCGGGCGGCGCGGACGCGGCGACGACGCGGCGCTCGGCGTCGAAGACGAACGCCTGACGGTCGTCGAACTTGAAATCGCGCGTCACCTCGGCTGCCGACTCTTCGTCGGTCTGCCCTTCGTCCTCTGTCTCGGCTGCGAAGTTCGACGCGAGCGAGTTGGCGGCGTCGGCGAGCGATTGGTCGGTGCGCAGGCGCGCGGCGCGCGAAAGGTATGCGTAGGTCGCTGCGGCGAAGACGACGAGCACGAGCGCGAGTACGCACGTGTACCAGAGCGTGAGGCGTGCGCGCGTCGAGTCAAGCATGAGCGTCTCCCGGCTCTTCCTCGTCCACGCCGTCTTCGCCCGCGTCGCCGCCGGCGCACGGCTTCTGTAAATCTTCGGGCGCGGCCAGAAGGTAGCCCGCGCCGCGCCGCGTGTGTATGAGCGGAGGCGAGAAGCCGTCGTCAACCTTCCGGCGCAGGCGGTTGATGTTCACGTCAATCAGGTTCGAGAGCGGATCGAAGTTCTCGTCCCAGACGTGCTCGGCAATCTCGGCGCGCGAGAGCACACGCCCGCGCTCGCGCGCGAGGTATTCGAGCAGGGCATACTCTTTGGCCGTAAGCTCGATCCTTCGACCGCCGCGCGCAACCGAGCGCGCGCGCGTGTTGATCGAGAGGTCGGCGACCAGGATGCGTTCGGGGCGGACGACGTGGCCGCGCCGCAAGAGCGCGCGAAGACGCGCGAGAAGCTCTGCGACCTCGAAGGGTTTTGTGAGGTAGTCGTCCGCGCCTGTGTCGAGTCCCTGCACGCGATCCTCGACGGCGTCGCGCGCGGTCAGCATGATGACGGGAACGCTCGACCCCGCGGCGCGTAGTTCGCGGCAGACCTCGAAGCCGTCGCGCCCCGGAATCATCACGTCGAGCACGACGGCGTCGTAGTCGTTGACCGAAGACTTGTAGAGCGCGTCGTCGCCGTCGAAGGCAACGTCAACGGCGTAGGTCTGCTCGCGCAAGCCCCGCGAGATGAAGCGCGCGATGCGCGGGTCGTCCTCGACAAGCAGCACGCGCATCAGAAGTCCCATGCGAGCGCGACGCCGTACTCGCGCCCGTCGCGCGTGCCGTCGCCGCCGAATCGCGGCGCGATTGCGGGGAAGTATTTCGAGCGAAGGGCGGAACGGCTTTTTTCGGAGTCATCGAGCGTCGTGTCGTGGCGTTTGAGATAGACGAAGCGCCCCGTCGTGTAGCCGATTGCGCTGCCGACCAGAACGTCCGAGAGAAAGTGGTTGCGGCCCGTGAAGCGCGAGAGGCTGACCGCCGCGGCCAGTCCGTACACCGCGAAGCGAAGGGCCGGGCGGCGATGGCCGTACTCGCTCGCAACGACCGCGGCGAGCGTCCATGCGCTTATCGCGTGCCCGGAAGGGAACGAGGTGCCGCCGGAAAAGAATTCGCCGCTCGCATTGTCGGTGGGCGGGCGCTGCCGACGCGCGACGCTCTTTAAAACGGTCGCGACGATGCCGGTATCAACGAGAGCTTCCGCGCCGAGCAGTCCCGTCTCGCGCGCTCGCGCGTCGCCCTTCGCGCGACCGACGAAGTAGAAGGCGGCGGCGATTCCGCCCGTCGCGTATAAACTCCCAAGGCGGCTCACGTCTTTGCTTATCTTCAAGCGCGTCGAGTCGGGCCCGCCCTCCTCCTCCTCGCCCGCAGTCTGCCGGTCTGTGGCGAACATCAGGGCGGCTGCGCCCCCGACGGGCAAGAGCCACTTCGCGTCGCCGCGCCCCATGTGAAAGGGCGAGAGCCAGATGGCGCGCTGATCGTCGAGAATGTTCTTGACGAAGTGGCTTTCGAGCGATGGTGTGGGCTTCGCTTGCGGCGTGGGCGTAGGCGACGGCTGCGCCGTGGGCGACTCTTGCGCGGACGCGCACGCAGACGCGCACGCGATTAAAGCGAGAACGAAAGCGGCGCGTCGCACTTTCGCCGCCGTCGAAATACCCTTGTTCATAATTCCCCTCCGGTTGGTTCGACGCTTGCTCGGTTGAAGGCTAGTCTAGCTGCTTTGAGATTACGGGAAGATTACTACGAACGCCGCGCGACGGTCACGCTCGTCCGGCGGCGGCCCTCGCGCTCGCGTGGATTCTAAAAAAGTATGTCGAAGCCGCCGGTGAAGTAGCGCCGGTAGGAGGCGAAGAACTTTCCGAATTGCGGGTCTGCCGTGTCGGCGTGAACGTCTCTGGGGTTGAAGTGGTTGGTCAGGTTGAAGGCGCGCACCGACAGGCGCACGCCGTACTTCTTCGTCAACTGAAACTCCTTCGCCAACTCCATGTCGAGCGCGGCGAAACGGGGAAAGCGCGTGCGGTCGGAGTTGCGAAGCCCGACGAAATTCTGTCCCGCGTCGCGCACGGAGAAGGGGAAGCCGCTGCGCGCCTCGAAGATGGGCGCGACGCTTACGCGGCGCGGAAGGTTTATCGTGCCCCATGCGATAAGACGGTTCGGCACGTCGAAGGGCAGATTTGAATACTGGTTCTGGCGTATGACGGGCGAGCCGAAGTCGCCGAAGTATGTGTTGAAGTCGTTGAGGTCGCCGCGCGAACGCGAGCGGACGTAGGAGACGTATATCGCCTCGCCCGGCTTCTTCTCCTTTAGCAGCAGGCGTGCCGTCAGTTCGAGCGCGCGATAGGTGGCGCTGCCCGCCGAGCGAAGAACGATTGCGCTCTGTCCACGAAAGTCGAGTTCGGGGTTGACGACGTATATGTGTTCGGTGCGGCTGCCGGTGAAGTTGACGCGGAGCATGAGCCGGGGCGTGATCGTTTGATCAAGCTCGACGTTCCACTTCAGGTTTTCGGGGACGAAGCCCGCTTCGCGGTTCGAGCGCGTGAAGTCGAGCGGCTCGACGGGCGCTGTGCTGACGAGCACGTTGTTGAACTCGACACTGTCAACCACGGTCGCGCCGTCCGCTGCGAAGCGCGTCACGGTGCGCACGGGGTAGCGCGCGAAGCTGCGTATGTTGAGCGGGACTTTGTCGTAAAAGAGTCCGGCGCCGCCGCGCACGACCGTTCGCTCGCCTTTGAAGGGCGACCACGCCAGACCGGCACGCGGCGCGAGGTTGCTCTCGTCGGCGATGCGCTGGTCTTCGTAGCGCAGCCCGAAGTCGAACGAGAGGTTCGGGCGCACGAGCCAGCGATCCTGTATGAAGCCGACGTACTCGCGGTTGTGCGCGCGTATCAGTCGCGAGTTGTTGAAGATGATTCGCTCGGCGAGCGTGCCGTCCTCGCGCGTGACGTTGACGGGGCGCGCGTCAATCGTCATACGGCTCTGGACGCTGTTGAAGTCGAAGCCGATCTTGAACTCGTGTGTGCCGGAGAGAAACGCGCGCGCGGGGAATGTGTAAACCTCCATTAGCTCGAAGCGGTGAGAGCGTCCACCCTCGGTCGCGAAGTAGTTGCCCTGCTCGACCGTCGGCGTAAGCGTCAACTCGTCCGTTCCCTGACCCCAGACGTTCGAGTCGAAGCGCTTGAACGAGACGGCGGATTCGAGCAGGCCGCCCGCGAGCGTGTAGTTGTCGCGCGCGCCGAAGACGAAATCGCGCTGCTTGTAGTTCGGCGTCGTGGGTTGTGGGCGGAAGAAGTCGAGGCCGACGAAGGTGTCGCGTTCGGGGAAGTAGCCGAAGGTGAAGGTCTCTGTGTGGCCGCCGCCGAAGACGAGGTCGAGTTGCGTGAAGGAACTGACGGACTCGGTCTTCGTCTCGTCGAAGGGGAACGAGAGGCCGCGCACAGGAGTTCTTGAGAAAGTGTAGGAGAGCGACTGCGAGAAGTATGCGCGGTCTTTGACGAGCGGGCCGTTGAAGTTCACTCGCGGCGAATCGTCGGCGATGCCGCGAATTTTGCCCGCGCGTATTCGCAGGTCGGGGAGAAAGTCGTTGAACTCGAAGTGCAGGTGATCGCCGCCGCGCCTCGTCTCGACGCTCGTCAGGCCGCCGGTGAACTGGCCGTACTCCGCCGTGTAAGGATGTTGGAAGACCTGCACGGCCTCGACCGAATCAACGGGCAGGTTGAGTCGGAAATTTCCGCTCGCGGGATCGGCGGCGTTCAGGCCGTTGACGATGAGCGCGCTCTGCTGCTCAGCCGCGCCGCCGATGCTTATCTCGCCGGTCGTCGAGCGCACGACGCCGGGCACGAGCGGCAGCGCCTCGTCAACGCGCGCGGTCGCGAGCGGAAGCCGTTGGAGTGACTGTCGCTGCAAGCTCGCCGCCGGAGTGGAAGCGCCGGCCTCGATGCTCGTCGAGACACCGCTTGCGGCCTCGACAGTGACGCTCTCGGAGACGCGCGCGACCGCGAGCGCGACCTCGGCCTCCGCGGTCGAATCCTGTCTGATTACGACGCCGCTCTTGTCGTAAGGGTCGAAGCCCTCGCGCTCGACTCTGAGAGTGTACGAGCCGGGCGCGACCGACTGAAAAGTGGCGACACCCTGCTCGTCGGTCGAAGCCGACGCGACCGCCTGCTTGTCGCCCGCGTCGCGCAGCAGCGAACAGAGAGCGCCGGGCACGGGGCGCTGGTTCGCGTCTGCGACCGTCACGCGCAACGCGGCGGCGCTCGACGCCTGACGCCCGGAACACGGGACGGCGGCGAACACGCAGACCGACGCCGCGAGGAACAGAAGGGCAATGGGGAAGTTTGGACTTCGCATTTAGTCTGACTTGCGGGCGGCGCGGCGGGAGGCTCGCAGTTGCGCCGCGTTAGCTGACGGGCGTTGGAAATTTCCGTGCGGCGCGAGGATTCGATGACACGGCCCGTCTTCAGATTTCCGACCGGAAGCTTATACCATCAAGGACTCAGAAACTCCACGCCAGCGCGACGCCGTAGTCGCGCCCGCGCCCCCCGCCCGCGCCGTAGCTCGGCGTGATCAGGGGAAAATATTTCGAGCGCACGATGGATTTGATCCCCTTCGAGTCTTCGTCGAGGCTGGGGTCGTGATGTTTGATGTAGACGAAACGCCCCGTGCTGTAGCCGATGACGCTGCCGACCAGAATGTCTGAGAGGAAGTGTGCGCGCCCCGTGAAGCGCGCGATGCCGACCGCGCTCGCGAACCCGTAAGCGCCGTAGCGGACGAGCCTGTGGTCGTGCCCGTACTCGTTTGCGATGACGGTCGCGAGCGCCCATGAGCCGCTCGAATGACCGGAAGGAAAGGCCGCGCCGCCGTTGAAAAATTTGCCACGCGCATCATCCTCCATCGGGCGCGCGCGGCGCAGCGACGCCTTGAAGACTCCGACGACGATGCTCGTGTCTATCATGGCCTCGGCGGCGAGAATTCCCGTCTCCCTCGCGCGCCTGTCGTGTCTGGCGCGACCGACCATGTAGAAGGTCGCGGCGATCAGACTGGTACCATACGGGCTTCCGACGTAGCTTACGTCCCTGCTCAGGTTCATACGCGTTGACATGAAACTGCCCTCGGCCATCTCGCTCGCGGTGTGGTGATCGGTGGCGAGAAGCAACGCGGTCGCGCCGCCCAAAGGGACGAGCCACTTCGCGTCGCCGCCGTCGGCGCGCAGCGGCGAAGTCCAGATGGCGCGCTGATCATCGAGTATGTTCTTGACGAAGTTTCTTTCGAGCGAGCGCGCCGGCTTTGATTGCGGCGTGGGCGATGGGGAGGGGGATGGGAGCGGAGACGGCTGCGCAGCGGGTCTGCTCTGCGCGGATGCGGACGCGGATGCGAGCGCGATCAGAGTGATAACGACGGCGACGTACCGCGGCCCCGGCGCTGTCGAGATGCGTCTGCCCATTATATTCTCCCCCTGTGTTCGATACCAGCCTGACTACAGGCGAACTGGTTTTTGGCGATTATAGATTAGAGAAGATGATACGGCGATTAAAAAAGTTCGCCTCGCGAGACGCGCGCGACAAAAAGCCTTTGCGAGCGAAGATTTGATAAAGTGAGCGCATGAGACTCGCGTCGAAGAAGGCTTTCGCGTCGGCGGTTGTGCGCGCCGCGCCGGCGCTCGCCGTCTTCGTGACTTTCGGCGTCGCGGTCGCGCGCGGGGCGCAGAAGTCGCGCGCCGTCTCGAAGAATCGGAAGGCACAGCCGGCGACGCAGCAGGCGAAACCTACGGGCGACCCGGCGGGCGACCTCGCGCGTCTGCGCGCGCAGTTGGTTCAGGCGACGAAGGATTACAAGTCGAGCCTTGAGAAGCTGCTTCCATTCTACGAGGCTGGGGTGGCGAGGGCCGACGACCGAGCGTCGAAGACGAAGGAGCTTTACGAGCAGGGACTCGTCTCAAAGAACGAGCTTGAAAAGGAGGAGGCCGCGGCGTCGGACGCGCGCGCGAAGGTCGAAGCGTTGCGCGAGAGCTTGAAGCGCGCCGACGAGCAGATCGCCGACGTGTTTGTCGAAGAGCAGGCCGAAGAGGCCGCGGCGCGGACTCCGCCGAAGACGTATGCGCGCGCGGGCGGGCTGATAACGACGACCGCTTACATTCGCTACGGCGGCACGCGCCCGTGGTCGCTCGCCGAGGCGGGCGCTGTCGAGCAGTTCTTCGCGGGCAGGTTCGCGCGGCAGCTTCCGATCAGTTCGTTCGGCCAGTCGCCCGTACACGACCGCTGGGGCTTCGACCATCACAACGCGATGGACGTGGGCCTCAGCCCCGACAGCGTCGAGGGCCGCGCGCTGATGGAGTATCTGCGCGCGGGCGGAATACCCTTCACCGCGTTCCGCTACGCGATTCCGGGCACGGCCACGGGCCCGCACATACACGTCGGTCGACCGTCGCATCGCATCGCGCCGAAGTGAGCCGGGAGCCGCGCGAAATTCTGTTGACGAAAGCGGGCGGCGGTCACATAGTCGTCCCCTCGAAGTGTTCGCGCCGTCGAGAATGCGCCCGCCGCTTTGCACAAATATTCAGATCGAGCGAATAAGCAGTGCATAAATGAATGACAGGCAGGGTATTATGCAACTTCCATTGAATATTTGTCCAAAGCTGCCCGCCGCGACTCGTCGTTTCAAGAGTCGCGGCGGGCGCGCTTTCGCGTGTGAGTGTCTATTCGTAGCGCAGGGCGTCAATCGGATCGAGCGCGGCGGCCTTGCGCGCGGGATAGTAGCCGAAGAAGATGCCGACCGCCGCCGAGAAGACGACCGAGCCTGCGATTGACGCGGTCGAGACCAGCGTCGGCCAGCCGAGCATCGAGGGTACGACGACGGAGGCGAAGACGCCGAGCAATATCCCTATGAAGCCGCCCGTCAGACTCAAGACGACCGACTCGATCAAAAACTGCGAGCGCACGGCGGACGAACGCGCGCCTATCGCCATGCGTATGCCGATCTCGCGCGTGCGCTCTGTCACAGAGACGAGCATGATGTTCATGATGCCGATGCCGCCGACGAGCAGCGAGACGCCCGCGATGCTCCCCAGAAGAATCGTCATGATGCTGTTCGTTTCGTTCGCTGCCTCGGCGATGTCCGTCATGTTGCGGACGGTGAAGTCGTCGGGCGTGCCCTGCGCGAGCTTGTGGCGCTGGCGCAGGAGTTCATCGATCTGCTGCTGCGCCGTGTAGGTCGCGTCCTGCGAGACGGCGGAGACGTATGCGATCTGCACGCGCGTGTTGCCCAGAAGCTTCTTCTGCACCGAAGTGTAGGGCGCGAACGCCGTGTCGTCCTGATCGCGCCCCTGCGGGTCTTGCCCCTTTCGAGCCATCACGCCGACGATCTGAAAAGGCATGTTCGAGACACGGACGGTCTGCCCGACGGCGTCCTCGCCGGGGAAGAGGTTGTCGGCAATCGTCTGGCCGACGACGATGACGCGCGCGGCGCTCCGCACGTCGGAGTCTGTGAAGAACGCTCCGTCGGCGACGGGCCACTTGCGTATGTCGGGTATCTGCTCGCTCACGCCCTGTACGGACGTGTTCCAGTTCTGGTTGGCGACGACGAGTTGCGCGCGCGTGTTGATGACGGGACTCACCATCGAGACGCTCGGAACCTCGCGCTTGATGGCGTCGAGGTCTTCGACCGTGAGCGTGTTCGTGCCGTTGTCGCCCGTGCCGCTGCGCACTCCCCCGACGTTCTGCGCTCCGGCGGTGACGAACAGAAGGTTCGTACCCATGCTCGCGATCTGCGCCTGCACGCTGGCCTGCGCGCCCTGCCCGATGCTAACCATCACGATGACGGCGGAGACGCCGATGATGATGCCGAGCATGGTCAGCGCTGCGCGCGTCTTGTTCCGCGCCAGCGCGCGGAATGCGATGCGGACGATCATTAATACGTTCATGGCTTTAATCCTGACGCCCGTTCAAGGGCGCGAAAGTCAAAGGCAAAGGCGCGGGGGACACGGGGCCGCGGCAGAGATATGAAGCGTATTAGGGGTATGATAAACCTGCGCGACCTCCGTGACCTCCGCGCCTTTGCCTTTGACTTTCGTCCTCATCGTTCTCATCTAGAACTTCCCGGCTCGAAACCTGTTCACTCGTCATCGTCGTCTTCGATGGCCGGAAGATTCTTCAACTCTTCGGCTGCGTTGCGCGGCGCAGCTACACGATAGTCCTTCTTAATCCTGCCGTCCTTGAAGACGACGACGCGGCTCGCGTACTCGGCTATGTCCGTCTCGTGCGTGACGAGGACGAGCGTGATGCCTCGCTCGCGGTTGAGGCGCTGGAAAATCTCCATCACCTCGACGGACGTGCGCGAGTCCAGATTGCCCGTCGGTTCGTCGGCGAGAATGAGCGCCGGGTGATTGACGAGCGAGCGCGCGATTGCGACTCTCTGTTGCTGTCCGCCCGAAAGCTGGTTCGGATGGTTCTGCTCGCGTCCGGCGAGTCCGACCGAATGTAGCGCTTCGATTGCGCGCTTGTGCCTCTCGGCTGCATCGATGTTTGCGTAGAGCATCGGCAGTTCGACGTTTTCGAGAGCCGAGGTGCGCGAAAGCAAATTGAAGCCCTGAAAGACGAAGCCGATCTTTCGGTTTCGTATGTCGGCGCGCTCGTCCTTCGACATCTCGGACACGTCCTGACCGTCGAGCGTGTAAGTGCCGCGCGTCGGGCGGTCGAGACAGCCGATGATGTTCATCGTCGTTGACTTTCCCGACCCCGAAGTGCCCATGATCGCGACGAACTCTCCCTCGCGAATCGCGAGCGAGACGCCGCGAAGGGCGTGCACCTCGACATCGCCCATCGTGTAGGTCTTGTGTATGCCTTCCAACTCGATGACGGGCCGCGCTTCCTTTTTTTGCGCGGATTCGTCGCGCGAGAGCGTTGCGTCCTGCGCTTCGTGTTCCTGTCTGCCGACTTCAATCGTCGCTTGCATGACTCAAACTCCCTGAACAGAATCTTCGAGTGGATGACAGCCGCCGCGTGCCGCTCGTCGCCCGCGACGGCTGTCGTCGCTTCAAGGCTCGCGGCGATTATCGCCCGCCGCGCGGCCCGCCGCCGCCGATGCGAGGCGCTCCGCCGAAGGGTGACGCGGCCTGCGCGTTGCTGTTCTGCGACTTGCTTGCGCTCGTGATGTTCTGACCCGTGATAGCCACGTCGCCCTCGTGCACGTCGCCCTCGACCACCTCGGTCGAAGTGCCGTCGGTCAGCCCGACACGGATGCGACGCTGCTGCGGCTTGCCGTCGGGGCCGAGAATCCATACGCGTCTGAGTTGACCGGGCAGAACGGGCGCTGTCGAAGGCGCGAACTGCGCGCGCTCGTCCTGCTGCGCCGAGCCGTCGGTCGAACCGTTCGCCGCGTCGCCGTTGCCGCCTTGCGCGCCGCCCGCCTGCTGGTTCGCGTTTCGACGTGAAGCACCGCCACCGTTGCCGCGCGCTGCACCGCCGCCGCTCTGGTCGGACGACTGCGGCGTGAACCTGAGCGCGGAGTTAGGGACTTTGAGAACGTCGTTGCGCTCGTCAATCGTGATGGTAAGGTTCGCGGTCATGCCCGGCTTCAACTTCTGGTCGGGGTTGCCGACGTTGATGACGACGTTGTAGGTCACGACGTTCTGCACGGTCTGCGGGTTGAGCCGCACCTGCTCGATAGTGCCCTTGAACTCCTGTCCCGGAAACGCATCGACCGCAAAGCTCGCGCCCTTCGCCTGCTCGACGAGTCCGATGTCGGCCTGATCGATGTTGGCGATGACCTGCATCTGCGTCAGGTCTTGCGCGATTGTGAAGAGGGTCGGGGCCTGAAGGCTCGCGGCCACGGTCTGCCCGACGCTGACGGGGCGGTCAACGACGATGCCGTCAATCGGAGACGTAATCGTCGTGTGCTGAAGATTCAGTTCGGCGAGTTGGAGCGCGGCTGTCGCCTGCTCGACCTGCGCCTGTGCGTTCTGCACGGAGGCTACCGCGCCCTGCACCTGACCCTGCGACTGCTGAGTCTGGGCCTGCGCCTGCTCGACCTGCGCGGTGGCCTGAGCCTGACCCGCGCTCGAAGCCGACTGCGCGCTCAACTGCGCCATATTCAACTCGGCGAGTCCCTGATTGTATTTGGCCTCGGCGGTCTTGTAGCTCGTCTGCGCCGTGTCGTACTCGCGCTGCGCGATGACGCCGTTCTGAAGCAACGCCTGCTCCTGCCGCAGGTAGCTCGCGGCGTCGTCGAGTTGGGCCTTGAGCACGTTGACGTTCGCCTGCGCCGCGTTGACCGCGGCCTGCTGGTTCTGCGTCGTCGAGGTCGCGGCGAGCGAGCGTGCGCGTGCGTCGCTCACACCTGCGCGCGACGCGGCGACTCCGGCGTGCGTCTGCGAGACCGTGGCGCGGGACTGCTGCACCTGCGCCAGCGCCTGCTGAAGATTGGCGCGCGCCTGCTCAACCTGCGCCTTCGTAATCGAGGGATCGAGTTGCGCTATGACCTGTCCCTTCTTGACCTTCGAGTTGAAGTCGGCGTAGAGGGCCGAGATCGTCCCTGAAACCTGACTGCCGACCTGAACGGTCGTGACGGCCTGAAGCGTGCCCGTCGCCGTCACGGTGTTGCGGAGGTTGCCGCGCTCGATCCTCGAAGTCATGTATGGCGCTGCGCTGGCGTTGTTGCCCCAGAAGTAGAAGCCCGCGGCCACGACGACCGCCGCCGCCCCGAGCACCAGCGCGATCCGCTTCTTCGTGCCGAGAATTGACTTGATTCGCTCCATCGTCCTTTTCCCCCGCGTGACGCTTTCTTTTCTTAAATTCGCGTCATCCTAGTTCCAAAATGAGAAAAAAGCTTTACAATCCCATCCTAATATTTAGACACCTGCGCCCCCGCAGCGGTTACGTTCGCGGGCGTTTGTAACCCGGCGGCGCGGCGCGGTGTCCTTCGATTCGGGAAGCTCTCCCGGCAGAAATCAATGGAAGTTCAGGAGCGATATAAAAAGATGAAGAAACTCGGAAAGATACAGACGCTTGCAATCGCGGGGCTGTCGGCGATTGCAATCGCTGCCCCCATAGCGCTTGCGCAGAACGGGACGGGCGGCGACAAGAGCCACCAGCACGGCCAGTGGCAGGGGCGCGGCGGCGACGACGCCGAAGGCCCGCGCGGCGGACACTTCGGCGGCGGGATGTTCCGCGGCCTTAATCTCACCGACGACCAGAAGGCGAAGCTTGAGCAGATGCACCAGAGCTTCGCGCAGAGCACGAAGCCCCTTCGTGAGCAACTCCGCGCGAAGCATCAGGAGCTTCGGCAGGCCGAGTCGGGCGGCACGTTCAACGAGGCGCTGGCGACGCAGAAGCTTACCGAAGCCGCCGCCATCGAGGCCAAGCTGATGGGCGCGGAGTTCCAACTCCATCAGGACATGCTCGCGGTTCTGACGCCGGATCAGAAGGCGCAACTCGAACAGCGCAAGCAGCAGCACGAGCAGATGCGCGAGCAGTTCAAGGCGCGCAGGGCCGAGGGACAGTCGCAGCAGCAGTAACCCCGGAAGACCAGCGCGGCGGGCACCCGGCTCGTGCCCTCGGCGGAGCGAGTCCGCCGCGCGCCCACTTTTGAAAAGGAGCGCTACTGCCGCAAGAGCTTGAGCAGGAGTCCGACTCGGAACTGGTGCGCCTCGCGCGCGCGGGAGACGAGTCCGCCTTTGCGGAGATCATGCGGCGCTATGGCCCTCGCGTCTTCCGCGTCGCGGGCCGGTTCTTCCGGCGGCGCGAGCAGGTCGAAGAGGTGGCGCAGGAGGTCTTTCTCAAAGCGTTCACGCAACTCGAAAGCTTCGAGGGGCGTGGCTCACTGGAAGGCTGGCTCGCGAAGATTGCGGCCAACACGTGCCTGAACCAACTGCGCGGCTCGAAGCGTCGCCCGGAGATGACGGTCTCCGACATGTCGGAGGACGAAACCGCGTG
The DNA here is from genome assembly GCA_035474235.1 of Pyrinomonadaceae bacterium. GTDB lineage: Bacteria > Acidobacteriota > Blastocatellia > Pyrinomonadales > Pyrinomonadaceae > QHXN01. The sequence goes on along the minus strand of DATINM010000018.1, from coordinate 28,688 downwards.
GCTCGACGGCAAGCTGGCCGACGTTGCGACCGAGCGTCACCGCGCGGCGGAGCGTGCGGTCGTCGCCGCAGACCTGACGGATCGCGTCCTCGGAACGTTGTCGCCGGAAGACCGTATGGTTCTCATGTTGATCGACGGCGAGGACGCTTCGGTCAAGGACGTTGCGGAGTTGACGGGCTGGTCGGAGTCGAACGTAAAGGTGCGCGCCTTCCGTGCGCGCAGGCGGATGCGCGAGGCCGTCGAGAAATTGCTCGCGCGCGGCGGGCGCAAAGCCCGCAGGGGAATTGAAAGCGCAGGTGAGAGATGAAAGACGAACACATCATCGCAAAGCTGGACGCGGCACCGCTCGGCAGTTTTGACGAGAGCGAGTTGGCCTCGATGCGATCTCACGCCGACACTTGTGCGAAGTGCGAGAGGGCCTTCGAGGCCGCGCGCGTCTCTTCGCTGATGCTGAAGGCCGGGGCGGCCGAGGCGTTCGAGCCGTCGCCGTTTTTTCAGACGCGCGTGCTCGCGGCGCTTCGCGAGCGGCAGTCGGCGGCAATCGAGTTCTGGTCACTTGGTCGGCTCTGGCGGTCGGCGGGGGTTCTGTTCTCGACGATGGCCGCGACGACCGCCGCGCTCGCGGCGCTGACGTTCATCGTGCCGCAGCAGTCGCAGCAGGATGTCGCGCAGACGGGTCGCGCCTACTCCGCGGAGGATGTCATCCTCGGCCAGTCGAGTCAGGCCGACGACCAGATGTCTTACGGGCAGGTGATTAACACTCTGTATGCGACAGACGACAGCGCTGAAAGGTAATTATGGACAAGATCGGCAAGACTAGTTGGCAGGTTCGCGTCGCGGCGCTGGCGATATTCGTGCTCGGCTTCGCCGCGGGCGCGCTCGCGCTGAACGCCTACCGCACTTGGGTTCACGTCGGCGCGGCGAACGGTTCGGACAACGGCAACTTCGCTAACATGCTCGACAGCCTGCAACTGACCTCGGATCAGAGGACGCAGGTTCAGCAGATATTCGGTGACACGCGCGCGCAGTTGCAGGCGCTTCGCAAGGAGTCGGAGCCGCGCGTCGCAGAGATACGCCGTCAGGCCGACGAGCGTTTGCAGAAAGTTCTGACGCCCGAACAGTGGCAGCAGTTTCAGCAGATGCGCGACGACTGGCGAAGACGCGGAGGCCACCGCGGGAGGTCGGACTCCGACGCGGGCCCGCCGCCGCCGACTGACGCGCATTGATTCCAGCACCGCCCCGGCGCACGGCGATAAAAAAGCGGCTTGCGGAGGCGTTCCGAATCTCCGCAAGCCGCTTTTGAATTGAACCCGGAACGGCGAGTCTCAAGTCAAAACTCGTTGACTGCTCGCGCAGGACGAACTCAAGGGTGCTTGTGCTCTTTGAAGAACTCGACGACCGGCCCCGAGGCCCAAGCCGGATAGACGTGGCCGCCCGGATGGACGAGCGTCCTGACGTTCGTATGGAGCGTTGAAATGTAGCGCGTGCACTGAGTCCCGGCGGGCGCGCCGCTCGGCGTGGGGCACGGCACTCCGCCGCCCGTCGCCTGATCGAGTTGGCGTGCGGTGTCGATGGACTGTTGCTGATCCTGAAAAAGAACCTTCGGGTCGCTGCGTCCCGCGATGGCGAGCATGGCGCGCGGCTCGGTCAGGTGGTCGGAAGGAAACAGCTTGCCCGCGCAGATTGCGAAGGCCGCGAGCGGTTGCGGGCGCGCGCTCCACAGAAGGTAGCTGAAGAACGCTCCGTTCGAGAAGCCCATCGAATAGACGCGCTCGTCGTCAACAGAAAACTGCTGGTGAAGCTTCTGTAGCATCACGTCGAAAAACTTGAGGTCGCGATCACCATTCGTCCCGGCCTCGGCCTGCCAGCCCGGATGAAGCCCCTGCGGGTCGCCTCCGCTCACCGTCGGCAGCCCCTGCGGATAGACGACGATGGCCTCCGGCCAGAGCATCTGGACGTGCATCAGTTGCGAAGTGCCTTGCATGTTGCCGCCGTGGCCGTGCCATGCGAAGACGAGCGGCGCTTTCTCCTTCGTCTCCTTCGGCGCGAAGACGAGCGCCTGACGCTTCACGCCGTCAACAATGAAAGTCATGACCGTCCCCTGCGCGAATGCCGGGCGCGATGCCGCCGCCAGCAAGACGATTGCGATTGCTATTGCGAAACGAAACTTCATGTCAACTCTCCTTTTTGATTAAAGACGCGGCTTCAAGAACGCGAGCAGGTCGTCCTGCCAGATCGAGACTCCCTGCCCGAAGATAAGGTGGCCGGGCGCGACGTTGCTCGGGTTGCTCGTCGGCGTGAACGGCGGGTAGATGATCGTCTTCTCCCACTGGCCGGAATTTTTTATCGCTTCGCCGACCGTCCTCGCCGCCTCGGTCGTCGCATCGTTCTCCGAGTCCATGCAGAGCGCGGGTACTTTTGTCTTCGCCGCGGCGTCGGGCAGTTCGCGCCGTAGAACGGGGCTGCTGTTCCACGTCAGCGCGCCGCCCGCCTGATCGACGAGCGCGACGAATTCGTGCCGCTCGCTCGCGGCGAGAATCGAAGTGACGCCGCCGTGCGACCAGCCCATCAGTGCGACGCGCTTGAAGTCAATCTTGAAGGGCAACGGGTTGAGACGATTCGCGCTCGCGCCGGCCTCGCGCTGGTGCTGCTTCAGGTAGTCGAGGGCGGCGAGGATGTCTCCGGCCTCCTCGCGGAAGCGCTTCATCATTCGCTCGCCACGGTCGCCCTGCACCTCTTCGTCGTAGGTGGGCCCGTCCGACTTGCCGTAACCGCGCCGCTCCGGCACGAGCACGGCGTACCCTTGCGGAACGAGTATGTTCGCGATGATCCGCCATGGAATCTCCGTGTGCTCCTGACCGGAGCGCGAGCCGTGATTGTAGATGACGAGCGGGAAGGGGCCTTCACCCGCGGGCTTGTAGAAGTATGCTTCGATGTTCAGGCCGTCGCTCTTGTAATAGATCGTCGTATACGAATTGCCCTGCGGCTTTATCTGTAGCTCCTTGATCCTTTGCTCTTGCCGCGCTTTCGTTTCGACGACCGGGCGTTGAGCGATGACCGGCGTGCTCATGCTGAAAACGAACGCGGCCAGCGCGACGACCCGGCATGCGCGACGACGTTCCAAGCCGCCGCGCGCGCTTCGATCACGATTGATCGGGCTATACATAATTTGCACCTCCGCTTCACTTTCGGATTGGTGGAATCGTGAGCGAGTCCGACAGCCGCCGCACCGACGCGCTCAAAGCGTCAAGCGTCTCGTTGATTGAGGCGCGATTACGCCCGAACGCCGGCAGCGAGAGATTGTTCAACTTGTCCTGTGCATCGCCGACCGTGCTCTGCCAGTTGTGAATCTGTTCCTGCGACCAAGTCCACTTGGATCGTCCCCAGGGGCTGCTCTCGGACAGGTCTGCGAACTCTTGATGGAGAGTGATATAAGCCTCGTGCGCGCGGCGATACCAGGGGTCTGGGTCGCCGGGAGGGTCAGGCTGCGGGTTGAACGTTACCTCGCTGCCCGGCTTGGCATGGCGCACGTATGCGCGCAGTTGACCGATCTGCGTGTTGATTCGTTGAAAGCAAGCCCTCGTATTCTGGCGGCAAGGCCCCGGCGGAAAGGCCGTCTGCGTCTTCCTTTCTTTTTGCGCTGTGGCTGTGAACGCCGACGAGAGACAGAATGACAGTATCGCGATTGCGCATAAAACGTATCTGCTTTTCATGCCACTGCTTTTCATACTACTGATCCTCTCTTTCCTTTCTGTCATGGCGCACGACTCGCGCGTGCCGCCGCCGACCTCAGTATTTTTCAAACTGGAGCGCGAGGCGCAGACGCTTCAAGGCGTTGTTGACAGCCTCGATGGCGTCGGCCTTGTGCCCGCCGAAGTCGCCGCCCGACTGCTCCAACTCGGCCTTCGCGGCTTCGAGCGCGACGATAGCCTCTCGAATCTTCGGATGATTCTCGGCTCGCGTCCTCTTCTGTCCCGCGCGCGCCAGCGTCTTGCCCTGCGCGCGCGGGGCGTGAGCGAACGGCGGCGCGCACGAAAGGGCCAGCGCGATCATCAACCTCGTCGTCAACCTTCTCATCTTCGCCCCTCAACTTTCCCACGCGCCGCCGAGGTGTCAGACGGCCTTCGCCGGTTCGCCGAATTTGTTGCCCCGCCCTGCGGCGGCGAATATAATGAGCGCCGCCCAACAGGACTCTCCCGAAAGAGATTCTCGAAACACCCGCCCCGAACGCGCCCGACAATACTCGCCGAGTGGCCGGGGAGTCCTTAGAGACTGGCTGAAATGTTCTGAAACCTTCTGAAAGAATTTCTGAAAGGCACGCCTCAGAGGCCGCCGATGGTCAGGACGGCGAAGCACTTTTACGAGTTCGGCCCCTTCCGCGTGGACGCTCTTAAACGGCGTCTTCTGCGCGGCGGCGAGATCGTGCCGCTCACGCCGAAGGCTTTCGACACGCTGCTCGTTCTCGTCGAGAACGGCGGGCGTTTAGTCGAGAAGGACGACCTGATGGAGCGAGTCTGGCCCGGCGTCTCGGTCGAGGAGAACAATCTCACGCAGAACGTCTCCGCGCTCAGGAAGGCGCTCGGCGAGCGGCGCGAATCTCCGCAGTACATCGCGACCGTGCCCGGCCTCGGCTATCGCTTCATCGCGAGCGTCGAAGAGTCTTGGCCCGACGACGAAGTGCCGAAGACCATCGCAAAGGCCGAAAGCGTTTCGGTCGCGGACGAAGGCGCGGCGGAGCAAAACGAGTTCGCACGCGCAGCCGGGCCTTCAACGCCGTTCGTCGAACCGGAGACTCTTCAAGCCGAAGCTGAAAGCTCTCAAGCCGCCGCTGCGCCGCGCGCCGATGACGCGACGAGCGAGCGCGCGTTCGCATCGGTCGCGGCGGGCGGGGGAAGAGGTCGAAAGGCTTTCGTAAGGAGCCGGAAGGCTCTTGCGGTCGCGGCGCTCGTCTTCGTATCTGTGCTCGCTGTCGGCTACTACCTTTTCGCGGTTCGCTCGAAGCGCGCAGCGGCGACGGCGGGCGCGAACGCGCAGGTCAAATCAATCGCCGTCCTGCCGTTCAAGCAGTTGGGCGCGGAGGGCGATGACGAGTACGTCGGTTTGGGGATGACCGACGCGCTGATTACCAAGCTGAGCGGCATACGCGAGATCAACGTCCGCCCGACAAGCTCGATCATCAAGTTCGCCGACGCCGCGCAAGACCCCGGCGCTGCGGGACGCGAACTCGGCGTTGACTCGGTGCTCGACGGTCGCGTGCAGAAGTTGGGCGACCGAATACGCGTCACCGTCCAACTCATGCGCGCGGGCGACGGCGCGACGCTGTGGGGCGACACGTTCGACGAGAAGTACACCGACATCTTCGCCGTCGAAGATCGTATATCCGAGCAGGTCGTCCGCGCACTTCTTCCCACTCTGAACGTCGAGCAGAAGCAGAAGCTCACGAAGCACTACACGGAAGACACCGAGGCGTATCAGTCATACATAAAGGGGCGCTACTTCTGGAACAAGCGAACGTCGGAGGACATAAAGAAGGCTGTCGGCTACTTCGAGGATGCGATCATCGAAGACCCGAACTACGCGCTCGCCTATTCGGGACTCGCCGACTCTTACGCGACGCTCGGCATACTCGACGAACTGCCCCCGCAGGAGATCATGCCGAAGGCGCGCTCGGCGGCGTTGAAGGCTCTGGAGCTTGACGACACTCTGGCGGAAGCGCACACGTCGCTCGGCTACGTGAAGCACCGCTTCGAGTGGGACTGGCCCGGCGCTGAAGCCGAGTTCCGTCGCGCAATCGAACTCGACCCGGACTACTCGCGCGCGCACCAGTGGTACGGCTGGTATCTGGTTTCGCTCGGCAGGTTCGACGAGGCCGAAGGCGAGTTCCGGCGCGCGCTGCAACTCGACCCGCTCTCGCTCTACACGAACGTGACGGTGGGCACGCCTTTTTATTACTCGCGGCAGTTCGACAAGGCCGTCGCACACTTCAGGAAGGTTCTCGAAATGGATTCGACCTTCTGGCTCACGCATCGCTGGCTCGCGCAAGTTTACGAAGCGTCGGGGCGCTACGACGAGGCCGTCGCGGAATACCAGACGGTCTTACGTATGCGCGGCGGCGACGCGACGCAGGCCGTCGGACTCGGCTACACATACGCGATAGCGGGCCGCGAGACGGAAGCGCGGCAGATGCTTGCCGCGTTGGAGCGCGAGTCGAAGAAGCGTTACGTCCCGCCCTACTCTTTTCTGATTATCTACGCGGGACTCGGCGATAGAGATCGGGCGCTCGCGTGGTTCGAGAAGGTCTTGCAGGAGCGCGACAACTCAATAGCCTTTATCAAGGTGGATCATCGCCTCGACCCTCTGCGCTCAGACCCGCGCTTCGCCGAGTTGATAAAGGACACAGGACTCCCGCAGTAGTTTAGTGCCATTCACCCGACTCTTTGCCGGAAGCTGTCGGAAGCGCCTGCGCTCTTGCGATTTCAAGCCTTCATTGTTGTTGGATTAACTGGCTACTGTATAATCTTTCTATGAATAAGAAGGCGAAAAAACGTTTGAAGGAATCTGTACGGAAGGAAATTGCGGAGCGGCCTACGGGTAAGGAACAAGGCCATTCTTCCCCCGTTAAGAAACTACCGGAGAGCCGTGGCTTTACACCGAGGCCGGATAAGAAGCGGGGCTAGGCTTGGTTGTGAGGTTAATGATATTGATTCCTACCGGGCAATACAGGCTTCGCACTTACAGCCCACAGGCTTTATATGGTCGTCGAAATATTCTTTGCCGTAGTCGTAAGTAATTTCCTCGCCGGCCTTAATGGCCCGCTTTGACCATATCCACACACGGCGACCGGAAATATAGGCTTCAGCATTCGGCCTGCATGAATGGTTAATGTAGCGTGCGGTGTTATCGCGCGGGCTGCCGTCAATCGACCACTTCGAGTTGATCCCCATAAAGTATTTGCCAGACTTTCTTCTCTCCACTTCTTCATTTGAAATAAGCGGGCCGGTGTATTCGATGATCCGCTTCCAAGCCGGGATTGGTTCCAGCGCGAATAAACCCAATCCTGTTCTGGTACGCTTAACGGCGACTTTGCTATTTCCTTTGCTCATCCTGTGAGTTTAATGCGATTGAAGGTTTTGATGCCGACGGGTACGGACGACGAAACCGAAACGGCGCGTCGGATGATTCCGGCTACGGCGACTACAACGCCGGTTGAAGTTTACCTTGCTGGTCTTTTACCCACTGAAACTTTTTCGACGCGGCGGGCGGCGGCTGTATGTTATTTTCCGGCCCTTTATAATCTTTCAGCCACGGATTTTTTGTGAAGCTGACCTTTCGTTTTTCGACTCGGCCCGTCTCCGCGTCAATCATCCAGAGGGTAAGAAATTCCTCCGAGCCTTCCGCGTGCGTAGAGTTGTCGGGCATCGCCACAATCGTTTTCTTGTCGGGCGAAATGCCGACGACGTATTGAACAGGCGCGGAGCCGTCCTTTTCGTCGGCGAACGGCATCCCTCTGACCTCGATTTTCTCGCCTGTTTCGACGTTCAAAAAGAGCTTCCTAAACAACAACCAGCGTCCGTCGTCGTCAATCCAGACGCTGCCCGTCCCTTCGTCAATCTTTTGCACTTCAGGTTTATCATCCTTCATCCGAAGGATGTAAGTCGTGTTGTATCGTTCGCTCGAATCGCCGAAGCACCTAAGAATTTCAATCTTCGGATTCGGGCTTGTGTCGCACCAGTTTATTCTGTCGGCGAGATGTTCGTCGCCCGCCGGTGTCCATTGTTTGCCGTTGACGAAAAAGCTCGGTCTGACGCTGCGGTAGATGGGGGCCGTTCCCGTGTGCAGATCGATCACGCTTTGGGCGAATTTCAACCTGCCGCGTTCCACTTTGGTGTCAGCGTCATTTACGCCTTGATACGAACTCCCGCAGCCGAGCGCGAAGACCAGCAAGATTAGAAGTACCATTGATAAATTATTTTCGTTTGTTCTCATTTGAAAAACACCCAGGCCGCCGAATTCATTCCGCCGCTTCCGTCTCGGCGGACTCGACGTTCAACTCCTCCTCGATCCTACGGTCGGGGATGAACCATATGACGGCGACGACGACGTAGAGCGCCGCGGAAATCCACTGGTTCACAAACGCAAGCGGTATCGCCAGAATGTAAATCACGAGCGAGACACGTCCCTTCCTGTCGTCGCCTACGGCGGAGGCGAGTTTCGAGTCCGGGCCCTGATGCTTGATGAGTGCCCTCAGAAGAAGCGAATACGAGACGGCGGCGAGCAGCAGCACCACGCCATATACGGCGGTCGGCAGCGGCGCAAAGTGGTTCTCGCCCATCCAGCCCGTCGCGAACGGCACGAGCGAGAGCCAGAACAGAAGGTGCAGGTTCGCCCAAAGGACTTTGCCGTTGATGCTCTCGGTCGCGTAGATCATGTGGTGGTGGTTGTTCCAGTAGATGCCTAGATAGACGAAGCTCAGAACGTACGTCAGCAACGCGGGAACGAGTGGCCGCACCGCCGCCCAGTCCGCGCCGTGCGGGACTTTGATTCCGAACGCCATGATGGTGATAAGTATCGCGATCACGCCGTCGCTGAAGGCTTCGAGCCGACTCGCATTCATCCGTCTTTCGCCGCCTCCTTCTGAGCCGCGCGCGTTCGATTACCCGCGCCCTCGCGCGCGCGAGACAATTAAATTTGATGTTTAGATAACAGATAGAGCAAAGTTATCAACAAAGATAAGACCTGCGAACGTAAACGGCAAACAGACAATCCGGCTACGGCCAACTTCCAAGGGGGGATTATCAAATGTCAGCAAACACACGTCCGCTCGCCGTCGTCACAGGCGCTTCGAGCGGCATCGGCTACGAACTCGCAAAGCTCTGCGCGGAGAACGGCTACGACCTCGTCGTCGCCGCCGACACTTCGCTCGAAGAGGCGGTAAAGGAATTCCGCCGACTCGGCGCACAGGTTGACGCGGTCGAGACAGACCTCGCCAAACCCGAAGGCGTTGATGCTCTCTACGCCGCTACAAAGGGGCGGCCCGTCGATGCTCTGCTCGCCAACGCCGGCCACGGCCTCGGGCGCGCATTTCTCGATCAGGACTTCGCAGAGGTGCGACACGTCATAGACACGAACATCACGGGCACCGTCTATCTCATACAGAAGGTCGGGCGCGACATGAGGGCGCGCGGGCAGGGGCGCATACTCATCACGGGTTCGGTCGCGGGCTTCATGCCCGGTTCGTTTCAGGCGGTTTACAACGGGACGAAGGCGTTCGTTGACTCGTTCTCGTTCGCGATAAGAAACGAGTTGAAGGATACAGGCATCACCGTGACGTGCCTGATGCCGGGCGCGACCGACACAGAGTTCTTCGAGCGCGCGGACATGTTGGACACGAAGGTCGGCACCGAGGAGAAGGACGATCCGGCGAAGGTCGCGAAGGACGGCTTCGACGCGATGTTGGCCGGCGAGGGCGATGTCGTCAGCGGCTGGAAGAACAAGTTGATGACGACCGCCGCAGCCGTCACACCTTCGGGCGTGCTCGCCGAGCAGCACCGAAAGATGGCCGAGCCGGGGACGGCGGAGAAGTCCAAGAAAGCATCGGGGGAATAAACTCCGACGGGCGGCGAGGCGCGCCGGGCACGAGTTATCCGCCGTCGCGCCTCACGCCTCGCCCGCCGGCCCGCGCGTGAGACGTGAAGAATGCGTTGAGATGGGTTATAAGAGAGCATTGCCGGTAAACCGATCCCGACCGAAAGCAAATCATGAGCAGACCGATTCGCATTCTTCTGCAAACCACAATCCCGCACGTCGAAGACGATTGGAACGTCGGCAGGTTCTCTCTGCTGCGCGCTCATCTCTCTTCGCTGAAGGGCGACGATGGGCACGCGCTCTGCGAAGTCGTGGCGCGCGACCGCGAGACGAACGCGGACGGCGACGACGAGGTTCTCTGCCGTCTCGACGCGACGGACTTCGATGAGCTTTGGCTCTTCGCGGTTGACGCGGGCGACGGGCTGAGCGTCTCGGACTGTCAGGGCATCACGCGCTTTCGACAACGCGGCGGCGGCATACTCGCGACGCGCGACCATCAGGATTTGGGTTCGTCGCTCTGCACGCTCGGAGGCGTCGGGCGCGCGCACTTCTTCCACAGCAGACACAAAGACCCGGACGAGTCGCGCCGCGAGCGCGACGACGAGGACACGAAGACGATCTCTTGGCCCAACTATCATTCGGGCAGCAACGGCGACTATCAGAGAGTCGAGACTGCCGGGCCCGTGCACGAACTCCTGCGTAAACCTCATCAGTCGCCTTCGAGCGTGATCGAATACTTCCCGGCGCACCCGCACGAGGGAGGCGTCGGCGTGCCCCAAGGCGAGACTCATGCGCGCGTCGTCGCGACGGGGCGAAGCCGGGTCACGGGTCGCCCGTTCAACCTGATGGTCGCGTTCGAGAAGGCCGACGACAGACACGGCAACACTTGCGGGCGTGCCGTAGCGGAGTCGAGCTTTCATCACTTCGTTGACTACAACTGGGACACCTCGGCGGGCTGCCCAAGCTTTCTGGCCGAGCCGCCCGGCGACCAGATCGAGAGAGAGCCGGAAAAACTCGAAGACATAAAAACTTACGTCCGCAATCTCGCGCTCTGGCTCGCCGCCGGACGTTCCTGAAAGCCGCCGCCCGTGCCGGAGACGCGTGCCTGATCTCATTCGTCCACACGCGACCACACGAAGCTTCGACAAATCCCGTTGACGACTTATTCCGCCGCGTCAGAGTCGTGTTAATATTGTTCGAGGCTTGGCAAAGACAGACATCCCCCTAAATTTCCACCGCCGTCGGTCTCGACCGATTTCGCCTGAAGTGTGCGTATGTCTTTAGCGTCTCCGCCGGCAGATTCGCCCGACAATAAAAGCGCGAAAGATTCGTCTGCCGCGTTGCGGGACGACGAACTGGCCGCTTACTGGCTCGCGTCCATCATCGAGTCGGCGGACGATGCCATCATCTCGAAGACTCTCGACGGCACGATCACGAGTTGGAACAAAGGGGCCGAGCGCATCTTCGGCTATACGGCGGAGGAGGTGGTCGGTCGGCCCGTTACGATCCTCATCCCCGCCGACCACATGGACGAGGAGCCTTCGATACTCGCGCAGCTAAGGCGCGGCGAGCGCATCGAGCACTACGAGACCATCAGGGTTCGCAAGGACGGAACGCTCGTTGATATCTCGCTGACGGTATCGCCGATTCGCGGGCCCGACGGGACGATCATCGGCGCGTCGAAGATCGCCAGAGACATCACGGACAGGAAGAGAGTCGAGGAGGCGCTCCGGCAGCACGAGAAGGAACTCACGGACTTCTTCGAGAATTCGACCGTGGGGCTGCACTGGGTCGGTGGCGACGGGCGCATACTGTGGGCCAACCGGGCGGAACTCGACCTGCTCGGCTACACGCGAGACGAGTACGTCGGCCACCACATCGCCGAGTTTCACGCCGACGAGCCTGTCATAAACGACATGCTGAACCGGCTTTCATGCAAGGAGACGCTCCGCAATTACGAGGCGCGGCTCAGGTGCAGGGACGGCTCGATCCGGCACGTGCTCATCAACTCGAACGTGATGTGGGACGGCGAAAGGTTCGTCCACACGCGCTGCTTCACGCGCGACATAACGGAGCGAAGGCAGGCCGAAGAAGACCTGCGCGAGTCGAGAAGGCAACTCGAATTGCTGCTGGCGAGCGAACAGGCCGCGCGCGCCGAGGCCGAGCGCCAGCGCGACTTCTCGCGCCACGTTCTGGAAGGCGCGCCCGTGGCCGTCGGCGTGTTGGAGGGGCCGGATCACCGCTTCACGCTCGTCAACCGGTACACGTGCGAACTCACAGGCATTCCCGAAGAGCAGTTCATAGGACGGACGCACCGCGAGGTTGTGCCCGATGCAGACGAGGTCGTGGGGCCGATTCTCGACCGGGTTTTCGCGACTGGCCGGAGCGAATCGGACGAGATCGAGATCGTTCTTCCGAAGGGGCGGCGACAACTGCTTGTGACGTGGACGGCTCTGACGGGCGGCGACGGCAGGCCGGAGTCCGTGCTCTATCTCTCGCTCGACATCACCGCGCGCAAGAACGCCGAGGCACGCCTGCGCGAATCCGAGGCGCGCTTTGCCAAAGCATTCAACGCAAGCCCTCTTATCCTCACGATCTCGTCGCTCAAAACCGGAAAACTGATCGAGGTCAACGAAACCTTCGTCGAGTTCACGGGGTACGCGCGTGAAGAGGCGATAGGACGAAGCGCCATCGAACTCGGCCTGTGGCCCAAGCCGCAGGAGCGCGAAGAGGGGCTGGCGAGGCTGCGCCGGTCTGAGCAGGTGCGTAACGTCGAGTGCCTCTTCCGCCTACGCGACGGCAGCGAGGCAGTCGGGCTGGTCTCGGCAGAGCAGATCGAGATCGGCGGCGAGGCGTTTGTCCTGACCGTCCTACAGGACATCACCAAGCGCAAGCGAGCCGAGGAGGCGCTGCGCGAGAGCGAGGCGCAACTACGCACGCTCGCCGACTCGATCCCGCAACTCGCATGGATGGCGCACGCCGACGGGCACATCTTCTGGTACAACCGGCGCTGGTACGACTACACGGGGACGACGCCGGAGGAGATGGAGGGCTGGGGCTGGCAGAAGGTTCACGACCCGGAGATGCTACCGCAGGTCTTGGAGCGCTGGCGCGTGTCGCTCGAATCGGGCGAGCCGTTCGAGATGGAGTTCCCCTTGAAAGGCTCGGACGGCTCCTTCCGCTGGTTCCTGACTCGCGTAAGCCCGTTGCATGATTCGCAGGGGCGCATCGTGCGCTGGTTGGGGACGAACACGGACGTGGACGAGCAGCGGCGCGCCTCGAAGGAGCGCGAGCAGCTACTCGAAAGCGAGCGGCAGGCGCGCGCGCAGGCCGAAGTCGCGCTCGACCTGCACCGAAGCGCCGAAGAACGTCTGGGGCTTCTGGTCGAGGCTTCGGGCGTGCTGCTCGGCTCGCTGTCGCTCGAAGCCGTGCAGCCCGCCATACTCGACCTCTCGCGCCGAATGATCTCAGCCGACGCATACGCCATCTGGCGGCAGAAGCCCGAAAGCGGCGTGTGGCACATAGTCTCTTCCGCCGGGATGTCGGAGGCTTACGACGAGAGCATTACTAGTCAAGACGAGCAGCCGCGCTACGTGCTCGACGGGCCCGTCATCGCCGAAGACGTGACGGAGTTGTCGCTGCTCGCGACGCGGCGCGAGTTGTACGAGTCCGAGGGCATCAAATCAATTCTGGTCGTCCCTCTACGCATTCACGGGCACGCCTCCGGCACGCTCACCTTCTACTATCGCCGCCCGCACAAGTTCGACAAGACGGAGGTGCGCGTCGCCTCTGCGCTCGCAAACCTCGCCGGGTCTGCGATCAGCACGGCGGAGTTGTACGAAGAGCAGAGCCGTATGCGCGCCGTCGCCGAGGCCGCCGAGCGTCGCGCCAAACTGCTCGCCGAAGCGAGCACGCTGCTCGCTTCCTCGCTCGACTACGAGACGACGCTCGCGCAGGTCGCCCGGCTCGCCGTGCCCGACCTCGCGGACTGGTGCGGCGTTGACATGCTCGGCGAGGGGAAGTCGATCAACCGTCTCGCCGTGGCGCACTCAGACCCGGCGAAGGTCGAGTGGGCAAAGGAACTACAGCGCCGGTATCCGCCCGACCCGGACGACTGGCGCGGCGTGCCGAACGTACTTCGGACAGGCGAGCCGGAACTCTACGCGGAGATCTCGGACGAGATGCTGGCCGCGGCAGCGCGCGACGAAGAGCACCTCTTGATAATGCGCGAGATCGGATTCACGTCCGCGATGCTCATCCCGCTCTCAGTCCACGGCGAGACCTTCGGCGCGATCACGTTCGTGATGGCGGAATCGAAGCGCCGCTACGATGCGACCGATCTGGCCTTCGCCGAAGACCTTGGACGGCGCGCGGCGGTCGCAATCGAGAACGCACGCCTCTACAGCGACGCGCAGGAGTCGAATCGCCTGAAGGACGAGTTCCTCGCCACGGTCTCGCACGAGCTTCGCACGCCGCTCACGGCGATGCTCGGCTGGGCGCACATGCTCCGCGCCGGACATCTCAACGAACGGAGCGCGACCAAGGCGCTTGAGACGATTGAGCGCAACGCGCGCTCGCAGGCTCAACTCATTGACGATCTGCTCGACGTGTCGCGCATCATCACCGGCAAACTCCGCCTCGACGTGAGGGCCATTGACCCCGGCTCGTTCATCGAATCTGCCATCGAGGCTGTCAGGCCGGCAGCCGATGCGAAGGAGATACGGATTCAGAAGGTGATGGACACGGGGCTGGCCTCCGTCGCGGGCGACCCCGTCCGGCTGCAACAGGTTGTCTGGAATCTTCTGGCGAACGCAATCAAGTTCACGCCGCGCGGCGGTCGCGTGCAGGTCAGGTTGGAGAGAGTTAACTCGCACGTCGAGATCGTCGTCAGCGACAACGGGGCAGGCATCGAGCCTGAGTTTTTGCCACACGTCTTCGACCGCTTCCGGCAGGCCGACATGTCAACGACCCGGCATCACGGCGGACTCGGACTCGGCCTCTCGATAGTGCGCCATCTCGTAGAGCTTCACGGCGGCACGGTCGAAGCCGAGAGCGCGGGCGAAGGGCAGGGCGCGACTTTCGTCGTGCGGCTCCCGGTCGTCCCCATCTATCAGAAAGAGGCGTCGGCGGCGCGCGTCCATCCGGCGGCCAGAGAGACGCTGCGCTCATACGAATACCCCGATAGGCTGGACGGGTTGAAGGTGCTCGTGGTTGACGACGAGCCGGACACGCGCGAGATGCTCCGGGTGGGTTTGGGCCAAAGCGGCGCGCGAGTGTTGACCGCGGCTTCGACCGAGGAGGCGCTTGCGGCCATCGAGAAGGAGAGTCCAGACCTTTTGATAAGCGACATCGGGATGCCGGGCGAGGACGGCTACGACCTGATACGTCGCGTCCGCGCTCTGCCGCCCGAAGACGGCGGGCGCGTGCCCGCAATCGCCCTGACGGCCTACGCGCGCGTCGAGGATCGCTTGCAGGCGCTCAGGGCCGGCTACCAGATGCACGTGCCGAAGCCGGTCGAGTTGGGGGAACTGATGGTCGTCGCCGCGAGCCTCGTCCGACGCGGCGACTGAAGGGCGTCGGCGCGCGGCGGACTCTTCGCGCGAAGAACTATTAGACTGTCGGCGTGAGATTGAAAGCTTGTGCCGGATAGAAGTTTCCCTTACACGCTGCTGCCAGCCCGTATGCGCCTCTCTCGAAGTCGGGAACAATCGTTATAAATTTTGTTTGGGTCTGATGAAGTTAAGACAGTCAAAAACTCCGGGGCGAGTCTTTCACGCGAAAGACTCGCCCCTTCTTTGTTGGTCGGACAAACATCGCACAGAGGCCGAAGGCTTCCCTTTGCCTCTGCGCCCTTGATGAAAGTTACTCCGACAGAGTCTGCGTGCTGCCCGCTGACGGCTGGTCGGTCGTCCAGACGGGCGGAGCCGCCGACGCGTCGGTCGCGCCCGCGTCTGTCGGGCAAGCGTCTTCGAGCGCGAGCGAAAGAACCTCGTCAATCGTCTCGACGAGTTGAATCGACATCACCGCGCGCACGTCCTCCGGCAAGTCTTCGATGTCCTTCTCGTTGTCCTTCGGGATGAGAACCGTCGTGACGCCGACGCGATGCGCCGCGAGCAGCTTCTCCTTAACGCCGCCCACGGGCAGCACGCGCCCGCGCAGAGTTATCTCGCCCGTCATCGCAACGTCGCGGCGCACGGGCACGCGCGCGAGCGCCGACGCCATCGCCGTCGCCATCGTCACGCCAGCCGAAGGGCCGTCCTTCGGTATAGCGCCTTCGGGGATGTGCACGTGAAGATCGCGCTTGCGTATGAATTCGAGGTTCATCCCCAGACGTTCGGCGCGGGCCTTTATGCAGGTCAAGGCTGCCTGCGCCGACTCCTGCATCACCTCGCCGAGCTTGCCCGTCAGCGTGACGCCGCCTCGCCCGTTCGTAAGCGTCGCCTCGATCTGCAAGACCTCGCCGCCGACCTCAGTCCACGCGAGTCCGAGCGCGAGTCCGACCTCCGATTCGGCGGCCATGTCGGCCTGTCGGAATTTGACGGGACCGAGCATCTCGCGGACGCCCTCCGCCGTTATCGTCATCTTGAAATCTTCGCTCGGCGTCCCGGCGACGAGCTTGCGCGCGACCTTTCGGCAGCAAGAGCCGATCTCTCGCTCAAGGTTCCTGACGCCCGCCTCGCGCGTGTAGTGGCGTATGATTTCGTGGATGCCGTCGTCTGTGAACTCGACCTGCTCGGCGCGAAGTCCAGCGCCTTCGGCCTGCTTCTTCACGAGATGGCGCTTCGCTATCTCAAGCTTCTCGCGCTCGGTGTAACCCGATAGACGCAGAATCTCAAGGCGGTCTTGCAGCGCGGGCGGTATCGTGTGAAGCACGTTCGCCGTCGCGATGAAGAAGACTTTGGAGAGGTCGTACTCAACGTCGAGATAATGATCCTGAAACGTGTTGTTCTGCTCCGGGTCGAGGACTTCGAGCAGTGCCGCCGACGGGTCGCCGCGGAAGTCTGCGCCGAGCTTGTCAACCTCGTCGAGAAGTATGAGCGGGTTGACCGTGCCCGCCTTCTTCATCATCTGAATTATCTGGCCGGGCAGAGCGCCGATGTATGTGCGGCGGTGGCCGCGAACCTCCGCCTCGTCGCGCACGCCGCCCAAAGAGAGACGGACGAACTTTCTGCCGGTCGCGCGTGCGATAGATTTTCCCAAGCTTGTCTTGCCGACGCCCGGCGGGCCGACGAAGCAGAGGATCGAGCCTTTCGGGTTCTTCACCAACTGGCGGACGGCGAGGTGTTCGAGTATGCGGTCTTTGATCTTTTCGAGTCCGAAGTGGTCGTCGTTCAAGACCTCCTCGGCCTTCCTGATGTCGCGAATCTCTTTCGACTTCTGCTTCCAGGGCACGCTCAGAAGCCAGTCAATGTACGTGCGCGAGACCGTCCCTTCAGCCGACATCGGCGGCATGGCTTCGAGGCGGTGGAGTTCCTGCATGGCCTTCTCCTTCGCTTCCTCGGTCATGCCGGCCTCTTCGATCTTCTTGCGCAGGTCTTCCATCTCGGCCTTCTCGTCCTTGCGACCGAGTTCCTTGTGGATGGCCTTGATCTGCTCGTTGAGGTAATACTCCTTCTGCGCCTTCTCCATCTGCCGCTTGACGCGCGCCTGAATGGTTCGGTCTAGCTGCCGCTTGTCAACTTCGACTTCGAGCAGTTCGACCAGACGCTGCAAACGCCCGAAGGCGGAGAAGATTTCGAGAAGCCCCTGCTTGTCCTCGACGGAGATTTTGAGTTGCGACGCGAGCGCGTCGGCGAGGTGTGAAGGGTCTGTGTTGCGCAGCGCCGTTTGCAGCGCGTCGGTCTGCATCTCCGGCGCTAGCCTGATGTGCTGCTCGATGAGTTGTCCGGTGCGCTGCATGAGGGCGTCAACGCGCGGGCCGGACTCGTTTGCCGTGGGCGCGCGCCGGACGGTCGCGGTGAACGCGCCGTTGTCGTTGTCAACGCGGATCGTAGTCGCTCGCTCGCGCCCCTCGACGACGACCTTGGTCTGCCCGTTCTCCTGCCGCTGCGCCTGAAGTATGCGCGCTATCGTGCCGACCGTGTAAATCTGTTCGGGCGAGGGTTCGTCAATCGAGGCGTCGTGCTGTGTGGCGAGGAAGATCGTGCGGTCGGAGGC
Source organism: Pyrinomonadaceae bacterium (assembly GCA_035474235.1). Lineage (GTDB taxonomy): Bacteria > Acidobacteriota > Blastocatellia > Pyrinomonadales > Pyrinomonadaceae > QHXN01. The sequence goes on along the minus strand of DATINM010000018.1, from coordinate 10,946 downwards.
CAACGCCTCTTCGAGCGCGCGCACCGAGCCGGGACGCCCTATCTTGAAGGCGACCTTCGTGAAAGGGAATATGACGACATCGCGGATCGGCACCATCGGCAGCCGAAGTATGTCAGCGGGTGTGCGGTCAGAATATTCTTCCATAAATCGAGAGAGCTTTCTTTCGAGACCGTAGTTGGAACGAGGGCGAGCCGTTTGCTTCCGGTCTCGCGCACGCCTCTTGTCGAACTCAATTCTAAAACATTTCGCGCGACCGCGCCACAGATAAGGCAAAAGTAAAAAGGTAAAAGGCAAAAGAAGAAGCAGGCGGCTTTCTCTTTTGCCTTTTACCTTTTTACTTTTGCCTTATTTTACGCCGCTTCGTCAACGCCGGTGAGTAGCTCGCCCGGAAGCGCGCGGCGTCGCTCGACCATCTCGCGCGTGATGACGAACTCCTTGATACGCTTCTGCGAGGGCATCGTGTACATGGCGTCCAGAAGTAGTTCTTCCATGATCATCATCAGGCCGCGCGCGCCGACCTTGCGCTCGACCGCCTGATGCGCGATGGCTTTGAGCGCGTCTTCCGAGAAGCGCAGCTTGACGTTGTCGTACTCGAACTTCTTCTGGTACTGCTTGATGAGCGCGTTCTTCGGCTCGGTGAGTATCCGCATGAGCGCGCCCTCGTCGAGTTCGTGCAGGACGCCCGTGACGGGGAGGCGACCGACGAACTCGGGGATCAGTCCGTACTTGACCAAATCTTCGGGCTGCACGGACGCGAGCGCGTCGGAGTAGCGATTGCCGGATGACTTGACCGTCGCCTGAAAGCCGAGCGACTTGTTGCGCGTGCGGCGCTCGACGACCTTCTCTAATCCGACGAACGCGCCGCCGCATACGAAGAGTATGTTCGTCGTGTCAACGGGGAAGAACTCCTGATGCGGGTGCTTGCGGCCTCCCTGCGGCGGGACGTTCGCCACCGTCCCTTCCAGAATCTTCAACAAAGCCTGCTGCACGCCCTCGCCCGAAACGTCGCGCGTGATAGACGGGTTCTCGTCCTTGCGGCAGATTTTGTCCACCTCGTCGATATAGATGATTCCCTGCTGCGCGCGCTCAACGTCGCCGTTGGCGGCCTGAAGAAGTTTGAGGATGATGTTCTCAACGTCCTCGCCGACGTAGCCCGCCTCGGTGAGAGTCGTCGCGTCAACGATGGTGAAGGGGACTGAGAGCATGCGCGCGAGCGTCTGCGCCAGCAAGGTCTTGCCCGTTCCCGTGGGGCCGATGAGAAGTATGTTCGACTTCTGAATCTCAACATCACTACGTCTGCGCGCGAGTTCGATGCGCTTGTAGTGTTGATAGACGGCGACGGCCAGACGCTTTTTAGTCTCTTCCTGCCCGATGACGTACTCGTCGAGGAAGGATTTTATCTCGGCGGGTTTCGGCAGCGGCGGGCGCGACGCGACGGCCTCGGCCTGCTGATCGTCCGTTATGATCTCGTTGCAGATGTCAATGCACTCGTTGCAGATATAGACGGTGGGGCCCGCGATCAGCTTCTTGACTTCGTTCTGCGACTTGCCGCAGAACGAGCAGCGCAACGTGTCGTCAGTTCGGCGTACCATAGTTTTCGAGGGCTAACTTCCGAGTTCGATTAAGGGCGAAACCTAGTGGGGTTCAAGAGCACGCGCAGCCGCGTGCCGCAAGTCTTCTACGACGAATGCCGAGGGATGTCAATGTCCGGCTGCGATTTTCGCTTCGCAGCCGGACTCGCACTTTCAATGTATCACATAACGAGCGCCGGGGCGCAATGGCGGTGAGACGGGGTCGCTCGCGGCGCGGCTACTACTGACGATGAGTGATTACTTCGTCAATGAGGCCGTACTCCTTCGCCTGCATCGCAGACATGATTCGGTCGCGCTCGACATCGCGCTCGACCTGCTCGAAGGGCTGGCCCGTGTGCTTGGCGATGATGCTCGAAGTCAACTCGCGCATCCTTATGATCTCTTCGGCCTGAATCTTGATGTCGCTCGCCTGCCCGCCGATGCCGCCCGCGATTGAAGGCTGGTGTATGAGTATGCGCGAGTTCGGCAGGGCGAACCGCTTGCCCTTCGCGCCCGCGGTCAGAAGGAGCGCGCCCATCGAGGCGCACTGGCCCAGACAGATCGTCACGATGTCGGGTCGTATGAACTGCATCGTGTCGTAGATCGCCATGCCCGCGGTGATAGAGCCTCCGGGCGAGTTGATGTAGAGATTGATGTCCTTCTCCGGGTCTTCGGCTTCGAGAAAGAGCAGTTGCGCGATGATGAGATTGGCTACCGTGTCGTCAATCGGCGTGCCGAGGAAGACGATGTTGTCGCGCAGAAGACGCGAGTAGACATCCGAATATCGCTCGCCGCGCGGCGTCTGCTCGAAGACGGTCGGATTGGGGATGTAACTTGTAATGCTGCTCATCTTGAATTTCTCCAAAACTTCTCTCCGGCAAAATCTCTCGTCGCGGGAGACGATGGCGACCTCTGCACTGAAATCAAAATTGGAGACCCGAAACTCCAAACTCGCATTTGAAATTTCAAAATCTCCAATCTCTGAATTTTGATTCCGCTAAAACGTCGGCGCAAGCCGGCCACTCGTCGAGAGCGTCAACGCTTCTCTTCGCCGGCCTGCGTCTGGCCGCCCGCGCCTTCGGTCGAACCCGTTTCGGCTGCCGCCGCGGCGCTCGTTTCTTCGCTTTCAACCTGTGCACCGGCTTGGCCCGAAACCGTCATTTCTTCGTCGGCTTCGTCGCGCCATTCTTCTTCGCGCACGTTGGCGTGCTGGACGAGGAAGTCGAGCGCTTTGCGGTTGCGCAACCTGTCGGCGATGCTACGTTCGCCCCCCTGCTTTGTCAAGGCGGCTCGCACTTGCTCGACCGACTGCCGCGAGCCTTCCGCCATCGCCTGAATCTCGGTCTCGACCTCGTCGTCCGTGACCTCTAACCCTTCGGCATCGGCGACGCGCTCCAACAGCATCGAGCCGCGCACGTCGTCGCCCGCGCGCTCGCGCACAACGTCGCGCATGGCCTCCCAGTTGATGTCCGCGCCGCGCGGGTCAACGCCGCGCGCGATCATGTCGCGGAGCATCGTTTGAAGAATCTGGTTTGCCTGATACGAGACGATGGTCTCCGGCACTTCAAAGCGGTGCTGCTCGACGAGGCGCGAGAGGATTTCGTCGCGAAGGTGGTGCTCCGACTCGTGCTCGGCGTTCTTCGAGAGATTCTCGCGCACGCGCTCGCGCAAACTCTCGACCGTCTCGACATTCTCCTCGCCCAGACTCTTCACCCACTCGTCGTCAATCTCCGGCACTTCCTTGCGGCGAACTGCGGAGACGGTCGCCGTGTACTCAATCGTCTTCCCGGCGAGTCCCTTCGCGTTGAAGTCTTCGGGGTACGAGATCGTAAAAGTCCTGACCTCATCGGCGCGCACGCCCGTCAGATTCTCTGTGAAGTCGGGCAGCACGCCTTCGCCGCCGAGCACTACGTCAACGTCCTCGACGTTGATGTCTTCTTCCGAAGGCGGCTCGACGTAGCGACCCTGCACGTCAACCGTCACTGTGTCGCCCTCGGCGGAGGCGCGGTCTTCGACCGGCTGGAGCGAGGCCGAAGCTTCGCGCAGGTTTTCGATGACGCGCTCGACCGCCTCAGCGTCAACGGGGCGGGTGCGACGCGCGGCTTCGATGCCTTTATATTCGCCGAGACTGACTTCGGGCATCACCTCGACGTGCGCGTGGAGCGTGACGGCCTCCTGCCCGAACTTGTCGAGTCCCTCGTTGTCGAGATGAACGTCGGGCTGGCCTATGACCTGTAGGCCGCTCTCGGTTATCGCCTGCTCGACGGCGTCGGGCACGAGCCGCTTCAAAACGTCGCCCTGTATGTCCTTCTTATATCTCGTGCGGACGACCGCAGCCGGCGCGTTGCCTTTTCGGAAGCCGGGCACGGCGACGCCGCGCGTGTACTCCTGTGTCACGCGGTCGAACTCGGCGCGCACCTCTTCGGCCCCAATCTCGATCTTTATCTCCTTGCGTGTCGGAGAAACGTCAACAACCTCTGTCTTCATAGACACGAATCCCGCCTTCATCCCTCATGAGAGTGCGGGCATCCTTTCGATCAATTTTCGCTTTCGATGAATCCCAATGCGAAAGGGGGGACTCGAACCCCCACGCCTTTCGGCACACGGTCCTAAGCCGTGCGCGTCTACCGATTCCGCCACTTTCGCGCGTATCCGACGAACAACTGAGATTAAAGGATTGAAGTTTGAAAGTCTAGCAGCGATACCGGAGTGCTGAGAGTGAGTCCGTCGAGTGCTTTGAGAACGCGAAGCGGCGCGACTTCGTATGGAGTCGCGCCGCTTCGGTTGATGAACGAAGGTTGTGGTTACTGCCGCACGCGCCGCTTTCTCTGCCAGACGAACGCGGCGGGGAAGGCGGCGACGAGGCCGAGCCAGCCGAGATTGAAGCCGAAGAGGCGCGAGAGCGATTGAACCCAAGTGCCCGTTTGCGCGGTCTTGCCCGCGGTCGGCTGGCCGGGTTCGTCCGTGACGGTGTAGAGCTTGCCGTCGTGAATATACATTCGCCTCATCTCTTCAAAGTTGAAGGGTCGCGCGCCGCGGCGACCGAAGATGGCTACCTGATTGCCGCTCTCGTCAACGGCCCGGTCGCGCCGGTAGCCTTCGGAGACCTGCGTGGCGGGGCCCTTCGTCGGGTAGTATGCGACGACGCGGGGCGCGGGACGCGGGCTGTAGCCCATGTTGCCGGGCACGCTGTTCGGGTTCGTCAACTCGACGACCTTCAGGCCGTTCTTGCCGTCGGCGACGTAGCCTATGAGGCTCGCATAGGCCATGCCGACCTTGATGTCGTGCGTGTCGTTCAGTTTGCCGCCGTCGTTGAATAGCTGGTCGAGCTTCGGCTGGTCTGCGTGCTCGATGTCAACGATTGCGAGGCCGTCCGCGCCGTCGCCGACGTATGCGTACTCGCGCGCGATGTAGATGCCGTGCGGGTCTCGAAGCGCGAGCGTCGAAGCGGGCAGCGTCTGCGGGTGTTCGAGGTCGGTCACGTCGAGCACGTCGAGGCCGTCTGCCGCTGTGACGAAGCAGTAGCGGAACTGCACGGCGAGCGAACGAGGATCGCGCAAAGCGACTTCGCTCACCCATCGCGGGTTCAAAGGATCGCTGATGTTTACGACTTCGAGCGCGTGGTCGGTCAGCATGTAGGCGTAGTTGCCGACGACGTTGATCGAATGCGCGTTCGAGAGTTTTCCTTCGGGGTTGTAGGTCGCGCCGCGCTTCAGATGGTTGTTGAGATTCACGCCGTCGGTCAGCGTGTTGATGTTGACCGTGACGAGACCTTCCTGACGGTCGGCGATGAACGCGTAGCCGTAGAGCGGCGCGACGGGCTGCTCCTCATTTAACTCAAGCCACTTCTTCTGCTCTTCGGTCTCGCCGGGATTGCGGCGCGGGTCGAGCGGCGCGGGCGAGCCGACGGCGACGCCGGCAGCGTCCTTCGTTCGGACGTAAAGCTTCTGCCCGAACTTCGAGAACGGCGAATCGACGATGCGCTGGCTGAAGTCCTTGTCGGCGACGTTGGCGATGTCGTAAACGACGAAGCCGTTTTTGCCCGCCGCCGCGAGAAGGAACTCGCCGTACTGCTGCAACTGATTTATTTCGGAGCCGCGGTGCGCGTAGTTCTCCTGAAGTCGGCCTCCGCGCGCCTCGTGTTTGGCGTACCAATCGGGGTAAACGATTTGATGGAGGTGCGTGCCCATCACGGCCTGCGGCTCGGTCTGCTCGGCGACCATCGTGGCGGAGAGTCCTTCATGGCCTTCGGAGACGTAGATGTACCGCCCCATGAAGTTGACCTGATTCGAGCCGAGCATCAGCACGGACGATATCCACGAGTTATTGTCGTTATTCTTCGAGACGTGACAGTCCGTGCAGGTCTTCGTCTCGGTGGCGCGAACCGTGTGCGGCGGATGCGTGTTAAATGCGTTGCCGTTGTAGCCCGCGCTTGAGATGGTCGGCGCGTGGTTGACGGCGACGCCGCGCGTGCCGTCCGTGACGCTCACCGTCACGGCGCTCGAAGAGCGGACGGGCATGACCTTGTGCCCCTGCACAGAGCCGTCGATGCCGAGCATGTAGCCGTCCGTGCGAAGCACCTGCGGGTTGTACGAAGGATAAACTTGCGTTTCCTCGCCGTCTTCTTCATGGAGCAGCGGCTTTTTAGTGTTGACCGCAGCCGAGAGGTGACAGCCCCAGCAGTTCGTCACCCACGAAGAGTGACACGATACGCACGAGACGCGCGAGGCGTCGTGCGCGAGTTGCTTCGTGTCGGTTGGAACAGCGCCCCACGTCTCGTTGTCGCGAAGTATCGTCTTCGCGCGCGCGGACTTCGCGTTGTAGTGCGGGTTGCCGGGCGTGATCGTGTCGATGACCTGCGTGACTTCCCACTCCAAAGGCTTGCCCGTCGCAGGGTCGTTCTGCTCGACCATCGAGCGTTGATAAAGTTTGCCGTCGCGCTCGACGAAGCGTGCGCGGTTGAAAGGATTGCCGCGCGCCGGATGATTCATCTGGTTGCCGCCATCGGGCGCGCCGAAGCCGGACGTGCGAATCGAAGAGGCCGTGACCTTCTTGTTCACAGTCCCGTGGCAGTCCTCGCAACTTACTTCGATGACTGCGCGGCGGTCGCCGTAGATTTTGCCCGTGCCGTGATTATCCTGCGTGTAGTGACAGTCAACGCAGTGCATGCCTTTTTCGAGGTGAATGTCTTTCAGGTGGACGGCCTTGCCGGGCTTGTCGTCGTGCTCGTATAGATCGGGGTCGTCATACGGGATGACGTTGCCGTCCTTATCGAGAAACTGTCCCTTTCGATCCATCTTGTAGGCGCGGCGGAACATCCATCCGTGGCCGTGATAGTCCGAGACCTGCATGTGGCGCATCTGCGTGTTGAGCTTGCTGACCTCGAAAAGAAAGTCCGGGTCGCCCCACTTGCCGCGCGCGGCTGCCTCTTCCGGGTTGAAGCGTCCTTTTTCGTCGAGTTCCTCCGGCGTAGGGTTGTGCTGCTGCTTCGGATACATGAACTCGCCGTCGGTCTCTTCGTCCCACCACATGTAGCCGAGGTACGTGTTGATAAAGCCGTTGCCGTTGTGTACGTGGCAGGTGATGCACTGGCTCGAAGGGATAGACTTCGTGAACTTGTGCTCCAAGGGATGCCCCGACTCGTTCTTCGGGATGTTCGGGTCGGGGTTGTCGGGCGCTGTGTAGCCGCGGTTGCCGAAACGTGCGTAAGGGCCCGAGTTGTAGTACGAGCGGTCGTTCGCGTAGATGACGTGGCAGGCGGCGCAGCCCGACTGGCGGTAGTCGCCCGGCGCGTTGTTCGTGCCCATAAACGACATGACGGGATCGTTGAGTCGAACTTTGTGCGCGCCGAGGATGACGGGGTCAACGCGTGCCTGCGTGCCGTAGCCGCGGTTCGAGAGTGTCACGTCGGGCTGGCCCGGAACGTCCTGACCGTTCGGGTTGCCGAGTTCGGACTTGGGGCCGCCGCCGCTCTCGAACGGACGCCAGAAGGCGACCGAGAGCGGCTGGCCGATCTCAAATCTGGGGAACGGAAAGAGGAAGGGAAGAATGCCTTTCTCTTTCGTCTCCTGCGGCGTGGGCGGCGGGATCGTGCGCGCGATCTGCGGCTCGCCCGAAGGGCTGTAGTTCTCGCCGAGTATTGCGTTTTTAGTCGGCAGCGTGCCGTTGTTGTAGAGCGCGGTCGAATAGACCTGCGGGCTGTTCGTCATCGCGCTCTTCTGAAGGCTCTTGATGTACTGCTCGTGACACTTGCCGCACGTGACCTGCGCGACGCGAAGGTCTGAAGGGTTGACGAAGCGAATCCAATCCCAGTTCTCGTTGTTGAGCAGAGTGTAAGTCTCCGTGGGGTTGGCGGATGACGGCCACTTGTCCGGGTGCTTTGGCTTGGCCGTGTGCGCCTCCGATTTCGTCGTCGCCATGCCGTTGCCGCCGTGGCAGTCAACGCACGACGGGCCGTTGCGAATCTTCGTCTGGTGCGGGTCGCCGATGCCTGTGTGGCACTTCGCGCAGCCGTCCGAAGGCGCGGGCGTGCCGCCGCCTTCCTGCTGAGACTCAACCTCGGCGGGCGCGTCCGCGTCCGCGTCGGAAGTTTCGGAAGACGACGGCGAAGACGCGGCGGGCGGCTCCGCAGACTTCGATGCGTTTCTCATAAGCCCGGCGGAATGGACGGGGAGAAACGCGAAGGCGGCGACGCCGAAGACGACGAGCACCGCGAGGATGCTGAACAACTGCTGACGCTTCGTGTGCGGATGATTGCTGGCGGTCTTCATTATGTTTGTCCGAAGAATGTTCTTAGCGTGCGACCCGTTTGAAAACTAGAACGCGACCTGAAAGGCGAAGGTCGGCGAGACGAGCGGACGCGTGCTCTGCACCAAGCGCCCGTAGCCACCCTGCGGGAACAGAACTGCCGTGCCCGCGACGAGGAAAAGATTTTCGTTCTCGAACGGGCGATACTTAAAGGCGAAGCTCGCGTCCGTGCCGATGCCGCCCGTGATGGACGTATTGTGCGTTAGCTGTTGAAGAATCCCTGCGCGCGCGAATCGCATGTATGCGAGATTCGTAACCATCTTGAGCTTCGGCGTCAGACGCAAGTCGGCCCCGGCGTTCCACATCAGCAGTCCGGGGTTGACGAAGTTGGCGCGGTTGTCGAACTTGTCGCGGAGGTCGGGCAGCAGGCTGAACTTGTTCTTGAAAAATCCGAGGCCCGCAATAGTCGTCTGCTGCTGAGTCCAGAACTGGAACGGCCCGCCCGCGATGTTCGGATTATCCTGAATCGAGTCGAAGCCTGTGGCCTTGTTGTCGTTGAGATTGCCGTCGCCGGAAGCGTAGAAGAAGGTCGCGCGCCAGCGAACCCAGTCGCGGTCGAGCGCCGCCTCGAACGAACCCATCTGCGCGTTGATGGTCTGCGGGCGCGCGGCGCGAAGGTTGAACGCGTCGTGGCCGAGCGCCCAGTAGAAGGCGTGGTCAACGTTTAGCTTGCCCCACTTGCCGTCGCCGTGGAAGCCCAGATACGCGACGTTCAGGGTGTGCTGGTCGCCCGTGAATCTTCCCTCGTCGTTGTTGAAGACGAAGTTGAAGAGCGCTGTGTAACCCTTCTTGCCGAAGTCCTGCCGGAACCAGTTGACGAGAAAAACATTCTGGTGGCGGTTGTCGAAGCTGTGTAGCTGAGAGGTGATGTCGCGTTGGCGCATCGAGAAGTAAGCGATGTTGAACTCGTCGCGGTTCGCGTTCAGAGTGCCGAACAAACGCGCGCCGAGTTGATTATCCTGAAACAGAAATCCGCGGAAGTCCGAGTTGAAGTTCTGCATCCCGACGCGCAACGAGAGAAAGTCGAAGTTCGGGCTGACGACGGCGAGCCGCCGCTCGACGAACGCCTCCTCGACGGCGAGCCGTGCCGTGCCGCGCTTCGAGTCGAACGGGTTGAGCGTGTTGTTTGCGAGGAAATTGACGTTGGCGACCGTCGTGATGCGGAAGGCCCACGTCTTCGGCTGAAAGACCGTGTCGCCCTTGAAAATCTCCGCGCCCATGACGAAGTTCTGGTTTGTGAAGAACTGCTCGTGTCGCCCGTTCGCGGCGACGACGCGCGGGTTCAGGTTGCTCGCGCTCTGGAAGTTCAGATTCAGAAACGTGTGGTTGCCGAAGACTGGGAAGTCGGCTTTGAGAACGTTCTGGTTGTACGGGTCGAAGGTACTTCCCGTCACCCAGGGCGTTTTCATGTCAGGGTTGTAGCGCTGGTAGCGCGGGAAAGGGAAGCGCCAGCGGTCGGGCATCGGGATGAACTCTTCGCTCGCTTCGTCCTTCGATTTGACCGTCTTCCTGCCGGCGTGTCCGAGCGGAGTCCAGTCGGGCAGAGGGTACTGCAAAGGCTTCGCCTCGCCCTTCGCGCCCGCGCCCGGCGTGGGCGACGGCTGCGCCTGCGCGGGCGTCGGCGAGGCTTGCGTGGCGGGCGCGGCCTGCTGTTGCGCGCCGAAGAAGTAGTCGAGGAGCGACTCGACGAGCGCCTCGTTCCTCTGGGCCTTTGACGGCGGCGCGTCCGCGTCGTCTTCGCCCGAAGAGGCGAACGCGCTGTGCGGTGCGGCCTGCAAAAGAAGGAAGAGCGCGAGGCAGAGGGCTGCCCAACGCCTGCGGTTATTCGAGCGTCCGTGCAAACGTTTCATTAGAACCGTCCCCGTCGGATGTCAAAACCCGTTAAGTCGGTGATGCGATGATTACTGCAAAAAGAAAACATTTCGCCCGCGAGCCAAAGGCAGCGGCTCGGGGTCAAACCCGCTTGAGGATTGCATGAAGGTGCGGCCCGCACGCGTGCGCGCCGTTCCGTGGGCGCAGAAGGCGACGACTGCAATGAAAACGTGCGGCGTCGGCCAAAAGCCAGACGCTTGAGCCTAGGCTTTCAAAGATAGGACGGGACGAAACCGGCCCCGTCTCGCGAATTGTTCAGCACCCGGAAAGCGGCTTAGAAAATAGGTCAGACGCACGAACGAGTCAAGTAAATTTTTATCGCCGCCTTTGGGAACGGGCGCAGCCGCGAACATAATACGAAATAGACTTGAAATGGAGAGGAGGCGCGTGAGTATTGTGATTCACGCGCCTCCTCTGTCAATGCGCCGCCGCTGTTGCGTGCGCGGCGCGGGCCTCTTTTATGGCAGAGCCTCGACGTTGACGAAGAATTTGAAGTTGCCGGTCTGTTGAATGCCGAGCAGGAAGCGGACGTTTATGGACGCTCCGTTCGCCAGAGGCGTCCCCAAAGTCACAGTCCCGGCGGAGAGCGTCGAGTTGAATCCTCCGCCGTTCAGTTGACTCGGCGGCTGTTCCAACGTAGTCCCCTGAACGTTGACCGTGCAGGGCGTCGTCGCAACCCCGTTCGATGCAAGGCAG
>DATINM010000017.1:0-16099 GCA_035474235.1 Pyrinomonadaceae bacterium | reverse complement strand
CTCCGAGCGACAGTCAGCAATCACAGCCTACGGTGCGGGCGATACAGCAGGGAGGGCTTCGGCTCTGAGAAGCGTGGCTGAGAGTCAGAGCTTGCAGCAGTCGGAGTTCGACAAGGCTTTCGTCCTGATGCAGTTCTTCGGGTATCTTAGACGCGATCCCGACGCATCGCCCGACTCAGACTTCAGCGGCTATGACTTCTGGCTCGCGAAGCTCGACTCCTTCGGCGGCGACTTCCGTGCGGCGGAGATGGTCAGGGCCTTCATCTCCTCGGACGAGTACAGGCAGAGGTTCAGATAGCTCGAAGCAGGCAAATTCGACCGCTCAAGATGCGCTACTGATTTCACACGCGCTCAGGTCGAATCGCGCGTCGAAAGTCGGCGGCGGTCAGACGGTATTTGAAGGCGTGCACGCCGTCGATGAGCACGACGGGAATCTCCGCGCCGTAGCGACGTTGGAGTTCCGGGTCTGAGAGGATGTTGACTTTCTCGAAGATGAACTCGCCCGCGCAGCCTGCGCTCGCGATCTCGCGCTCCGCGTCTTCGCAGAGATGGCAACCGGGCTTCGTGTAGAAGATGACGTGTGGTTTTGAAGCCATCGTTTGCTTGCCTCGCGGTCGAGCGGGAAGAAAGCCAGAGCGCAATATTATCAACGTCGGGTCGAAGACTTGCGCGCTCGTTGTAGAAAATAAATGTTGCGCGCGTGGGGCTGAACAGAGTATAAATGCGTCGAAGCCGACGCCATTTTATACGCTTTTATGTGCGCGGCGCACTTCATGTCACGCAAAAGCACTTGAATCAACACGCGGGAGTCGAGCCTAAAGCTCTTCGGCGTCGCTTGCCGTCCGCGCGTGACCTGTGCACCCCGATCCGCCGGCTTGTTGACCAGAGTCTCCAAGTCAAAGCTGAACCCTGAAGGGAGGACGCGGCGTGGATCAGAACGATAATCCTACTCCGCCCGCCGAGAGTGCATCCGGCACTCCGAACGAAGAACAAGGGGGCAAAACGGGGAACGATAGAGGCGACGGCGGAAAACCGTCCGTCAACCAACTGCTCGCGGCGTCGAGGGGCGACGTTGCAAGCCGCGAGGCTCGGCCCGTCAGAGAGAAAACGGTCGTGCCGCCCGCCGCGCGACTCGCTTCTTCGGACACGGTCGCGGACGCCGCGCCAAGGGGCGACGCGCCCGGCAAGGAAGTGCCCGCCGCGACACCCGCGGCAGCGCGCGCCGTGCCCGCATCGGGCGCGTCGAAGACGGCCTCGACTCCGACTCAGGCGTTGAACAAAGGCGTGACGAAGGCCGTCGCGACGAAGCCTCCCGCCGGGCCTCTGGTTCAGAGCGCGCCCGACCCGCCCGTCAACAAGCTTCGGAGAAGAATCGTTTGGGCGAGCGTCTTCTCGTTCCTCGCGATTGACTTCCTGATGTTCCTGCGCTTCTTCCTTCCGCGCACGCTGACCGAGCCGCCAAGCACGTTCCGAATCGGATTCCCCGGCGACTACGCGCTCGGCGTTGACACGAAGTTTCAGCAGCAGCATCGCATCTGGGTTGTGAAGAACACCGAACGCCTGTTCGTCATCTTCGCGCGCTGCACACACTTGGGCTGCACGCCCGACTGGAAGGCGAGCGAGAATAAGTTTAAGTGCCCGTGCCACGGCAGCGGCTACGACAGCGAGGGCATCAACTTCGAGGGCCCCGCGCCGCGCCCGATGGATCGCGCCGACGTTCACCTCGACTCCGAGGGGCAGGTAGTCGTCAACACGGGCAAGCTCTACGATTGGCCGAAGGGCGGCACCGACCGCTTCAACGACGAAGGTGCATTCATCCGAGTTTCATGAACGACTGACGACCGAACAGGGACGAACAAACGAACAAGGCGGGTCTGCTTTCTCGTTAAGGTTTTGGGCTTGGGGAGGATCGAATGGAGCCTGAACGACCCGTTGGGAACGGCGGCGGTGGTAAGGACTTAAAGGTCGCCGAAGAGAGCGGCGCGGGCCTCGTCGGAAAAGCCCGCGCTCAGGCCATGGCCCTCAAAGAGAGGGCCGAGGCCGAGGCGAAGAACTACAAAGACCCGCAGCAGACGCAACTCTGGAAGTCAATATTCCGCGTCTCGCACGACCGCTCAGACCCGCGCAATCGAAGCCTTGCGATTCTCTCGAACGTCTTCCTGCACCTGCATCCCGCGAAGGTCAACCGCGACGCGACGCGCTACAACTTCACATGGGGCATGGGCGGCATAACGTTCTACCTCTTCATCGTCCTGACCTTCACCGGCGTTCTCTTGATGTTCTACTACCATCCGACGAAGGTTCAGGCGTTCCGCGACATTCTTTATCTCGAACACGACGTTCCGTTCGGCAAGCTCCTTCGGAACATGCACCGTTGGGCCGCGCACCTGATGATCATCACGACTTGGCTTCACATGTTCCGCGTCGTGCTGACCGGCTCGTACAAGCGCCCGCGCGAGTTCAACTGGTGCGTCGGAATCGTGCTGCTCGTGCTGACGATGCTGCTCTCGTTCACGGGATATCTGCTGCCCGACGACCAGCTAGGCTTCTGGGCCGTCACGGTCGGGACGAACATGGCGCGCGCCACGCCCGGCTTCGGCAGCGAAGGCCCGTTCGGGCCGCAGCTAGGGATGACGCCGTTCAACGACGTTCGATTCGGGCTGCTCGGCGGCTCGATTGTTGACGCGAACGCGCTGCTGCGCTCCTACATCTGGCACTGCATAGGCATCCCGCTCGTCGCATCAATCTTCATGGCCGTCCACTTCTGGCGCATACGAAAGGACGGAGGCATCTCCGGCCCCGCGCCCGTCATGCTCGAATCGGAGATGAAGGCGGTCAGGAAGTAGCGGTGTGTGTTATCCGTCGAGCGACGGGAGAAGTCCTCAACCAATCGCTCACGAGGTCGAACGCAAGGGATTCGGAAGTTCAAAGGGGCGAATAAAAACGCGGCGGAGAGGTTCGGGATATGGAGAACGTTGCGAGACTTGAGGGGCGTAGCCGTTTCAGGCTGAGCCGTGGGCTTATCCTGCTCGTCGCGCTTGCGGTCGTCGTCATCGTCTGGGCGCTCAACGTGAGCGACTGGCATCAGCTATGGTCAATCGCCTCCGCGCCCGACAACATCCCGATTGTCGCGCTCATCCCGCTCGTCGCGTTCTTCACATGGCTGGGTCTTCGCCAGTCGAGCGAAAACGACCGGCTCATAGAGGAGCTTGAGGCCGACCCGCAACTCGCGAAGACTCACTACCGGAAGACGCTTCCGTGGCGACCGGGTTGGGCGCGCGAGCTTCACGTGTGGCCGTATCTCGTCCGCATCGAATTCCTCGCCGCCGTCATCGTGACCGTGCTGCTGTTCGTCTGGTCAATCCTCATCAACGCGCCGCTCGAAGAGCCTGCGAACCCGAACCTGACGATGAACCCGTCAAAGGCTCCGTGGTACTTCCTCGGACTTCAGGAGATGCTCGTCTATTTCGACCCTTGGATCGCGGGCGTCGTGATGCCGGGACTGCTCATCGTCGGCCTGATGGTCTTCCCATACGTTGACTCGAACCCTTTGGGTAACGGCTACTACACTTGGAAGCAGAGGAAGTTCGCGATCTCGATGTTCCTCTGGGGCTTCTTCATGTGGGTCATCCTCATCCTGATCGGCACGTTCATACGCGGGCCCGGGTGGATTTGGTTCTGGCCCGGACAGACTTGGGATCACAGCGCCGTCGTCTTCGACCGCAACCGCGACCTGCACGAAATACTTGGGATGGTTCCGGAGAATTTCCAGAATCATCCAGACCTGCTCATATGGATGAAGGGGATATTCGGTGCGTTGGTCGTCGGCGTAATCTTCCTCGTCGGCGGAATATTTTTCCACCTTCTGATGACGAGGACAGCGCCGAAGTTTTCTGATTTGACCTCGTTCGGGCGATTCAAGACTTGGATAAAGACGCCGGGCGAGTTCCAGACGAAACTGCTCGCGCGCACGAGCCTTCTTCAATATCTGACGTTCCAGTTCTTCGCCATCTCGGTTCTGTTCCTGTTCCCAATCAAGCTGCTGCTCCGGCTTCTGTTCACGATCAAGTACATTTGGGTCACGCCCTGGTTCAACGTCTAAGAGGGACACGCGAGCGGAGGAAAAGTTCGTGGCTGAGACTCCTGACACCGGCAAGCTGGTCAAGAAAGAAACCCCTGACGCGCCCGCGCCCGACCCGATTACGAGCGTCTCGACGAGCGGCATCATGCTCGTCTGCGCGTTGCTTCTGACGGGCGTGACGGTCTGGTCGCTCTACGACGAAGTTTACGGGATGCGGCCGTGGAAATCTTACCAGCAGTCTTACGTCAAACGGTTCGACCGCTACCTGAAGCGGCTTGATAAGCGCGGCTTCCACTCGCAGGACGAGATCAGGGCGAGCGACGAGTACAAGCGGCTCGACCGGGAGGCACAGGCCGCAAGGGATTCGGTCAAGCCGCAGATAGACGACATAGACCGGCAGGTCGGCGGTATTGACGCGAAGCTCGCAGCCATCTCCGATACGTTTCAGGATCGCCGCGGTCGCATCGCGGTCGCAAGCTACCGCGTCGAGGTCGCGGCGAACAAGGACAAGCCCGCGCGCAAGCGCGAGGTGGACGATCTGAAGAGCAAGACGGTCGCCGTCGCCGTCCCGGCCGACGACGGCAGCGGCAGGCTCGTCAAGGCCGATTACAACTTCGACCAGCTTCAGGACATGTACGTCTCGCTGAAGGACAAGAAGGGGCAGCTACTCGCAAAGAAGGGCGAACTCCTCAAGCCTTCGGGCGACCTTTTGAAGCAGCGCGACGACTACCTGAAGAACAACGTCACCGAGGCGACCGAACAGCAGGTGAAGGGTAAGGAGAACGAGATCGAGAAGTTCGACTTCGGCATGAAGCAGATCAACGTCAACGGCGACATGATCGTTGACCGCTGCGAGTCGTGCCACCTCGGCATTCGCTCGGTCATCCCGATACGCGCCGCCGACATGATGCCCGCTGGCCGGGGCCGCCTGAGCCGCCCCGACTCGCTCGCACGCGCCTTCGTCAGCCACCCCGACCCGGACTTGCTCAAGGTTCACGACCCCGACAGGTTCGGCTGTTCGAGTTGTCACTGGGGCAACGGTCGCGCGACGACTTCGGTCGAGAAGGCGCACGGCGAAAATAAATTCTGGCTCTACCCTCTGTTCACGCGCGAGAACATGGAGGCGGGCTGCAACCAGTGTCACGCGGCAGACCGCGTGCTTCAGGGCGCGCCAGTCCTGACCGAAGGCAAAGACCTCTTCTACCAGCGCGGCTGCGTCGGCTGCCACCGCTACGAGGGCTTCGACCGCGAGGCCGACTCGCTGACGAACACGCGGCAACTGAGCCAGCAACTCGAAGACGAGATCACGGCGAACGAGCACGAGGCCAAGGTTGACAAGGCCGAGTCGAGCGCGCCCGGAGTCTCGGACGAGCGCGCGCAGCAACTTCTCGCACAGGCCGAGAGCCTGATCGTCACGAACAGCCAGATCGAGGCTAAGCTCGACCAGCTAAACACGCAGGCGCGTTACCTTATGCAGGATCAGAAGAAGGTCGGGCCGAATCTGAAAGACGTTCGGCTGAAACTGCGAAAGGAGTGGATTCCCGTCTGGCTTCAGAACCCGCAGGCGTTCCGCGCCGGGACGAAGATGCCGACCTTCTGGTACATCTCCGGCGACGACAAGGGCGAACTCGCGCAGGGCAACATCGTCCCCGCCTCACAGCAGACCGACGAGCGCAAGGCGATTGCGGCCTACATCTGGCAGGCAGGCTCCGACGGACAGGTACAGCCCGAACAGCGCGGCGACGCTGCGCACGGCGAAGAGATGTTCAAGACTCGCGGCTGTCTCGCGTGCCACTCGATAGGCGAGGGCGACCAGAAGATCGGCGGCGAGTTCGCCGCAAACCTGACTCGCGTCGGCGAGAAGGAGAACTTCGACTACACAGTCCGTTGGATTCACAACCCGCGCGAACGCTGGGCCCCTTACTGTCCGAAGGAGCACCGCGATCTCACGCCCGACGATTACTCGAAGCACGGCCAACCCTTCGTCTTCGACACCAACAAGCATTCGCGCTGCCCGAACGACGGCGCTGAGCTTCAGGTGCAGAACATGACGGTCATGCCGAACTTCCGTCTGTCCGAGCAGGACTCGCGCGACATCGCGACATATCTCTTCTCGCTCTCGCAAGCCCCGCAGTACGCCGACGCCTCTTTCATGGACGACCCCGCGCTCGCCGACAAGGGCAAGGCGCTCATCAAGCAGTATGGTTGCGCGGGCTGTCACGAGATACGCGGCTTCGAGGAAGAACAGCGCATCGGCAAGGAGTTGACCGCCGAAGGCTCGACGCCGCTCGAACGTCTCGACTTCGCGCGCATGACGCAGCCCGCGGAAGAGGGCGTTGACTCCGCGACGGGCAAGCCCGTCATCGACCCGCGCACGAAGCAGCGCGTGCCATGGTACGATCACAGGGGCTTCTTCGAGCACAAGCTCGAAGACCCAAGCATCTACGACAAAGGCAAGGAGAAAGACCCGCGCGAGCATCTGCGTATGCCCAAGCCGTACCTGAAAGACGAGTGGAGGACGGCGCTCACAACATTCCTCATGGGAAGCGTCGGCGGCGACGGAGCGAACGTGCCGACTTCGCTTTTCTACGACCCGACCGATCAGCAGAAGGCGATTCAGGACGGCTGGTGGATCATCAAGAAATACAACTGCATGGGTTGTCACAACGTGCAGGTCGGTCAGAAGTCCGTGCTCTCAGGGCTGCCGCAGTATCAGGAGGGCGGCACGCTCGGCGCGATTCAACTCGGAAGAGAGCAACTCCCGCCGGGTCTGATGACCGAGGGCGCGCGCGTTGATCCGAACTGGCTTCTGCGATTCCTCTGCGACCCTTCGCTCAGCAACGGCAGCGAGCAATGTCATAACATCGGACTCCAGCTTAACGCGAGTCCGCCCGCGGGCGGCGCGAGCGACACGGGGCAGGGAAAAGGCAGCGCGTCGAACAAGCAGTCGGGGCCGGGCGGCGGCGCGCAGTCTTCGTCGAACGCATCGCAGTCTCAGCCCGCCGCGGCGGACGTTTTAGGGGCGCTGCACGCGCAGCCGGGCGAGAACCGGAACGGAGTCAGAACGTACCTGCGCGTGAGAATGCCTACGTTCAGCTTCTCGCCGAACGAGCTTCGCACGCTCGTCCGCTTCTTCCTCGCAGTCTCGGCGCAGCAGGAGCCGTACATCAAGCAAGACCTTGAGCCGCTGACCGACGGCGAGCGAAACCTCGCGCGTGCGATATTCACTTCGCGCGCCGCGCCTTGTTTGAAGTGCCACATGACCGGCGACTCGACGCACGACGCGACGGCGACCGCTCCGAACTTCTTGCAGGCAGGCTCGCGTCTGAAGCAGGACTGGACTTTCCGCTGGCTCCTCGACCCGCAGCGCATCATGCCGGGCACGGCGATGCCTTCGGGGTTGTTCAATCGCGACGGCGAACGCTGGGTCTTCAACAGTCAGCCGCCGCCGGGCATGGAGAAAGAGTTTCAGGATTATCAGGGCGATCACGCGCGTCTGCTCGTGCGCTATCTTCTTTCGCTGACGCCGGAAGAGCAGGCGCGCGCGCGCGCGGTTCAGAACACGCCCGCGCCGAGCGGCACGACGCCGACACCGCCGAACGCGCCGGTAGCTTCGCACTCGCCGCCCGCGCCCAAACAGAGCGCGAGCCGCGCATCGCCGAAGCGCAGGGTTCAAGTCTCGGCGCGCGCGCCGACCGCGAAGTGGCGTAGGCGCGAGCGCTGGCGTCAGTCGGCTTCGGTGCTCGTGCCGCGCGCGTGATTTCTCGCCGTGAAAGATTCGCGTTATCATACGCTCAGGTTCCCTTTGAGGAGGTCTTCGTAATGCGTTCAAACCGCGCGCGGTTTTTAGTCGCGCTGCTCGCCGCGCTCTGCCTGCTCGCCTTCGCGCTCTCGTGCTCGAAGAGCGCCGACGACGAGGAGGATGCATCGGGCGCGGGCGGCGACGACTCCGCCGACGTTGCCCTGACGCCGTATAAACCGACGGGGCAGGAAGGCTCAATCGTCGGCACGGTCAACTTCACGGGCACCGCGCCCGCGCCGAAACCCATCAGCATGGATGCAGACCCGGTCTGCGCCTCATCGAACCCCGACGCGCACGCCGAAGACATCGTCGCCAACGGCGACAAGTTGCAGAACGTTTTTGTTTACGTCAAGGACGGCAAGGCCGGCGACAAGACGATAGCGAGCCTCAAGTTCGACCCGCCCGCGCAAGCGGCGGAACTCGACCAGCACGGATGCCACTACGTCCCGCACGTTATGGGCGTGCAGGTCAACCAGAACTTCCTCATCGTCAATTCAGACGCGACGACGCACAACGTCAACGTTGACGCCAAGCTCAACGACAAGTTCAACCAGAGCCAGCCGAACGGCTCCGCGCCAATCACAAAGCAGTTCAAGCGTGCCGAGACGGTCATCCCCGTCAAATGCAATCAGCACCCTTGGATGCGCGCATACGTCGGCGTCCTCGCGCACCCGTTCTTCGCCGTCACGGACAAGGACGGCCACTTCGAGATCAAGGGCGTGCCGCCCGGAACCTACACCGTCGTCGCATGGCACGAGAAGTACCCGCAAGGATTGACGCAGACCGTCACGGTCGCGCCGAGCGAGCACAAGGAGCAGAACTTCACGTTCACGCAATTGACGGCTGAGAACGTAGAGGGCGGCTCGCTTCTCGCCCTGCCTGCGCTCGAAATCCCCATGCCCGGCATGGGGCAGCAGTGATTCAGAATTAGACCGGGGGGAGAAGGCGTCACGTATCCATGAAGGAGTTGGTTTTAGAAACGAACTCGGAGTTGCCGGTCGCGGTCGAAGCATCGCCGCTCGCGCTCCGCGAAAAGCTCGCGGCCTTCGTCGAGTTGACGAAGCCGCGAATCACTTTCCTGATTGTATTGACTTCCGCCGCGGGCTTCTGCCTCGGCTCGAAGTCGCAGGTTGACTACCTCGCGCTCGCGAACGCACTCTTCGGCATCGCGCTTCTGTCTTCGGGGATCGCGACGCTTAATCAGTTCATGGAGCGCGACCTCGACGGGCGAATGCGGCGCACGCTCTCGCGCCCTCTGCCGACCGGAAAGCTAAGCCCTTCGCAGGCGTTCCTGTTCGGCGCGGCGCTCACGGTCGGGGCCGAACTCTATCTCGCGCTCTCCGTAAATCTTTTGACCGCGGCCTTCGGCCTCACTGTCATCGCCGGATACCTTTTCTTCTACACTCCGCTCAAGACACGCAGTTCGCTCTCGACCGTCGTTGGAGCTTTTCCGGGCGCGATGCCGCCGCTGATGGGATGGACTGCCGCAACGGGACACGCAGGGCTGGAGGCATGGGCGCTCTTCGCGATCCTGTTCGCGTGGCAGTTCCCGCACTTCCTCGCGATTGCGTGGATGTACCGCGAAGACTACGCGCGCGCGGGCATACTGATGCTGCCTGTGGTCGAGCCTGCGGGGCGTCTGACGGCGCAGCAGATTGTCATCTGGACGCTGCTTCTAATCCCGGTCAGCCTCTTCCCGGCGGCGTTGGGGACGACCGGCGCAATCTACTTCTTCGGCGCATTTCTGCTCGGACTTTTTTTCCTCGCGGCGAGTGTGCACGCCGCCCTCTCGAACACTCGGAAAGGCGCGCGCAGACTCCTGCTCGCGTCCGTGCTGTACCTGCCCGTGCTTTTCGGGCTGATGGTCTTCAACAAATGATAGCTGTCGGCACTCGGCTTTCAGCTATCAGCTTTGCTCCTTCAAAGGTCGGATGATTCAGTCGCAGCCCGCGGCCTTCTTGGTTAAGGGTTTGACTGAGTGGCCGACCGCCGAATGCTGAAAGCTTAGGAGGCTTCATGGGTCGTGCGCTTGCGGCGTTCCTCTGGGTGATGACCATTCTGTCGGTTTGGATGTTCGTGGACGGGCGCTGGTGGTTCCCCGCGGCCATCTCCGAGCACGGCCCAGCATACGACCGTCAGTTCATGCTGACCATAATCGTCGTCGGCATCGCCTTCGTCTCGGCGCAGGTCGCGCTCGGCTACGCGGTCTGGCGCTTTCGCGATACGGGCGGCGGCGAGCGCGCCGTCTACACGCACGGCAGCAGCCGCATGGAGATGATCTGGACGGTCGTGACGGCGGTCGTCTTCATCACGCTCGCGCTACTCGGACAGCGCGTGTGGTGGAGCCTGCACATGACGCCCGCGCCGCCCGACGCCGCAAAGGTCATCGTCGTAGCGCAGCAGTTCCAGTGGAACTTCCACTACGCGGGCGCAGACGGCAAGTTCGGTCGCACAGACCCGAAGAAGATAAGCGACGAGTCGCTGAACTACATCGGACTCGACGACACAGACCCGTCGGCGAAAGACGACACGGTTCTTCAGACGCTCGTCACGCAGGTCAACCGCGCCGTCGAATTGACGCTCACCTCGCGCGACGTGACGCACAGCTTCTGGGTTCCGCCGCTCAGGTTCAAGCAGGACGCCGTGCCCGGACTCGACATCAAAGTCCACTTCACGCCGACGAAGGTCGGGCAGTACGAGATAGCCTGCGCCGAACTCTGCGGCCAACAGCACTACAAGATGCGCGCATACATGCTCGTCCTCCCCGAAGACGAGTACAATTCGGTCATCACGCTTCAGCAGGCAGACTTCCAGAAGCGCGTGAGCGACCTCGTCAAAAAATACCCTGTGACTTACTAACCCGAAACGCGAGCGTGCCCGGCGACGAGTCGGGACGGAGGATTGCGAAGATGGCAGAAGCCGAAGATCCCCACGAAGCGGAAGGGCACGCGGGCGACCACGCCGCCGGAGCGCACCACCACGGGCCGCCGACGAGTTTCATACGCAAGTACGTCTTCAGCATTGACCACAAGGTCATAGGCATACAGTATCTCCTGCTCGCACTCTTCTCCGTCCTCATAGGCTTGGTCATGTCCGTGCTGATGCGTATGAACATGACATGGCCGGGGCACGCGTGGCCCATACTCGGCAAAATCTTCCCGCTCGGCGCGCCGGGCGGCGTGATGTCGCCGGAGTTCTATCTCTCGCTCGTCACGATGCACGGCACGATGATGGTCTTCTTCGTGCTGACGACCGCGCCGCAGGGCGGCTTTGGAAACTACTTCCTCCCGATTCAAATCGGCGCGGACGACATGGCGTTTCCAGTCCTGAACATGCTCTCGTTCTGGGTGACGTTCGTGGGACTCGCCGTGCTCGTGAGCGCGATATTCGCTTCGGGCGGCACGGTCATCGGGCCCACGGGCGGCTGGACTGCTTACCCTCCGCTCTCCGCCATCGGCGACGTTCTGAACGTGCCGGGGCAGGGGATGGGGATGAATCTCTGGATCATAAGCATCGCCACCTTCTGCGTCGCGTCTCTCTTGGGCGCTCTGAATTTCATCACGACGCTCCTGAACCTTCGCACGCGCGGGATGTCTTTGATGCGCATGCCGCTCACGTGCTGGGCTTGGTTCACGACGGCGGTCTTGGCTCTGCTTTCGTTTCCTGTGCTGCTCGCGGCGGGCGTGCTTCTGTTCCTCGACAAGAATCTGGGGACGAGTTTCTTCGTGCCGGGCGGTCTGTCGAACGGGACGACCGTGATTGACCACGCCGGCGGCTCGCCGATCATGTGGCAGCACCTCTTCTGGTTCTTCGGACACCCGGAGGTTTACATCGCCATACTTCCGGGCATGGGCGCGACCTCGCACATCCTCTCGACCTTCGCGCGCAAGCCGATCTTCGGCTACCGCGCGATGGTCTTCGCCATGTTCGCCATCGGGCTTCTGGGCTTCTTTGTCTGGGGCCATCACATGTTCATCAGCGGGATGTCGCCGATGACGGCCTCCGCCTTCTCGGTTCTGACGCTTTCAATCGGAGTGCCCTCTGCGATAAAGACGTTCAACTGGCTCGGAACGCTTTGGGGCGCGCGGATAAGATTCACAGTGCCGATGCTGTTCGCAATCGGCTTCGTCTCGCTCTTCGTCGCGGGCGGCATAACGGGACTCGTTTTGGGCCAGTCGTCGCTTGACCTCTCGATGCACGACACGTACTTCGTGCCGGGCCACTTCCACCTTGTGATGGGCGTCGCGGCGATATTCGGGATGTTCGCAGGGACGTACTTCTGGTTTCCGAAGATGTTCGGTCGGATGATGAACGAGACGCTCGGCAAGATTCACTTCTGGCCGACATTCATAGGCGTCTATGCGATCTTCATACCGATGCACGCGATGGGAATCGTCGGGATGCCGCGCCGCTACGCGCAGTTCTACGAGATAGTCAACGGGCAGGAGGTGATGATCTACAAGTTCCTCTCCTCTACGCCCCCGCTCATTCACTTCGTAACTTGGGCCGTCATCATCACGGCAATCGTGCAAGTCCTCTTCGTCGTCAACTTCTTCTGGAGCATGTTCAAGGGCAAGCGCGCGAGCGACAACCCCTGGGAAGCAACGACCCTCGAATGGACGACGGCCACACCACCGCCGCACGACAACTTCGGCGGCAAGACCCCGACGGTTTACCGGGGCGCATACGAGTTCGGCGTTCCCGGCGCGCCCGACGATTACGTCATGCAGACGACGCCGGACGAAACCGGGGCGAACGTAAGCGTCGCGGCGGGACTGGACGAGCAAGGTAACGGGCATGGATACGGCAATGGCAACGAGGGTCACGGGTAACAGAGAGACTGCGACGAAGACCGAGAGCGTCCTCGACATCGCGACATCGCGGCGTCGGGGCGGGCGCGGCCCTCGCGGCGGCGGTGGAAACGGGAAAGGGCCTAACGGCGGCGGCCCCGGCGGGCCGGGCGGCGAGAACCAGCGCGGCTTTTCGCCCGACCGCTATCGCATCGCGATACTCGTCGGCATCGCCTCAATTCTGATGATGTTCACGGCGCTCGCGAGCGCATACGTCGTCCGTTCGGGGATGCCGACATCCGTTGACTGGCACGGCGGGACGATGCCGTCGTTCGTTTACCTGAGCACGGCGCTCATCATCGCGAGCAGTTTGACGTTCACGCGTGCGAAGGCGGCGCTCGCGCACGTCGAAGAGAGCGCATATAGACTCTGGCTCAGCGTGACGCTGCTGCTCGGACTAGGATTTCTTTCGTCGCAGTTGCTCGCGTGGCGTCAACTCGTCTCGCAGGGACTCTATCTCGCGTCGAACCCGCACAGTTCTTTCTTCTACGTGCTGACCGGGCTGCACGGCCTGCACCTTCTCGGCGGGATACTCGCGCTCGCGTTCCTCTACGTTTACGCGCGGCGCGCGGTCGGGCCGCAAGGGGACTTGAAGAAGCGCGCGCTGACGGACGCGGTCGGGATTTACTGGCACTTCATGGACGGGCTTTGGGTCTTTCTCTTCCTTCTACTTTTCCTGTGGAGGTGAATCTTTGAGCACAGAAGCTCAGGTCGGACGGCTCGCGCCGACGGATTGGGACGGCGGCGCGCTCCCCTATCGAGTCGGACACCGCAAGCTTGGGATGTGGCTCTTCATCGTGTCGGACGCGATGACGTTCTCGGCGCTTCTGGTCGGCTACTCCTACGCGCGCGCCGCGAGCGACCAGTGGCCTACGCCGTTCCCGTTCTACCCAAGCATCATCTTCTCGACGACGATGACCCTCTTCCTTCTCGCGTCGAGTTTCACGATGGTCATGGCCGTGCGCGCATCCGCCGCGAACAAACTTAAGTCGGCACGGCGCTGGATCGGCGCGACGATGCTCGGCGGGGCCGCCTTCCTCATCCTTCACTCGATAGAGTGGAACCACCTGATCTCGGAGGGGCTTCGGCCCTTCGGCCTGCGCCCCGGCAGCACGTTCGCGGAGGAATGGGCGAAGAACTGGCCGCAGGCCCCGCCGCTCTTTGGCGCGAGCTTCTTCGCGATCACCGGTCTTCACATGTTCCACGTCTTCACAGGCGTCATATATCTCGGCGTCGTCGCGCTCCGCATCGGCAAGACGCGGCACGAAGACGTTGAGATCAGCGGACTCTACTGGCACTTCGTTGACCTCGTATGGATGTTCGTCTTCCCGCTGATTTATCTGATGTCCGTGAAGATGAATTAGCGTCGAAAGCCTTTGGAAATTTTGTTGACGTTAGAGTTCGTGAGGGCACTGGGCAAGGCGGAAGGCTCTCTAAATCGCGACGCCCTTCAAAGGAGTGGAAGAGTTATGGCGGAAGCTTCGATCAGGAATTTGTTGAAGAAGTCGGACATGATTCTGATGGGCGCGTGCGTTCTGCTCGCGGCCGGCTTCCTCGTGCTCGCGGGCAAGAGCGCGGCGGCATCCGGAAGTTTCCTGACGATTGACAACCTTTTCTTCATCGCGGTCTGCCTTCTGCTCGCGCTGACGTTCATCTCGATTCCGGCCTTTACGCTGCGCGAGCGCGGCATACACCCGTTCTCTGTCGGCGACGAGTTGAGTCCCGCGCGCGCCGCCGAGCACGTACACTTCGAGGGCGGCACGCGTCTCTTCATGAACGTCCTCGTCGGCCTGCTCGCGTTGACCGTGATCGAGGTCTTTCTGGCCTACATACAGATTCACGACCTGCGAATCTTCCTGACGATTCTGATGGGACTCTCGCTCGTCAAAGCCGCGCTCATCGTCGCCTACTTCATGCACCTGAAGTTCGAGCGCCTGAGCCTCGTGCTCACGCTCGTCCCGACCCTTGTGATCTGCATCTGCCTGCTCTTCATCGTATTCCCCGACAGCACGCGCACGCTCAAGCTCAGAGCGACTCGGCCCGCGGCGCAAGCGCCGGCGCAGCCGTCCGAATGAGGTGAAAGTGATGAACAGAAGGAGAGAAATTTTCAGACGCATCTTTTCGGCGCTCGCGCTAGTCGCCGTCTCGTTATTCGTAGCGACGAATGCGCTCGCGCAGTGCCCTCTGTGCAGGACGGCGCTCGAAAACAGGAACGATTCGAGCGCGCGGACGATCAATCTCGCCATCCTCGTCCTGCTCATCCCGCCCGTCTCGATCTTCTGTTCGATCTTCGCGCTCGCCTACAAGAAGCGAAAAGGCGGCGAAGGGGAAGACGAATAACAAACATGGCAGATGAACTCGTACCCGCCGTTGACGTTGAGAGGCAGACGATACGCGGTCGCTCTTGCCCCGTGTGCGGGGGCAAGATAATCCCTTCGGATCGCGCGGTCTATCAGAGCGCGAGCGACCCCTCTGAAGTCTTTCCCGCGTGGCAGTGCGAGCGCTGCGGCTACGAGGAACTGAGCGAGAAGAAGGTCGCCGCAAAGCCCGCGCACCCTCCAAAGAAGAAGGCCGAAACGTGAGCGCGTCCGAAAACATCTTCCTCAAAGTGCTCGGAATGTTCGACGAGATCGGGAGGGATGCGCTTGACCTGCACGAGTTGTTCGAGGCCGGCGGCAACGACCCCGACGCACGACGCGCGGTCTTCTACGCAGTCGAAAATCTCGTCGGGCGCGGCCTGCTCGAAGAGCGAGGCAACGACTTCTATTCGCTCACGGACGCGGGGCGCGAGGCGCTGGCGAAAGGGAAGGCGGCGGGCGGCGGGGCGGCTGAGTCGCGCGGCGTTTTATGAACGACTCAATACTGCCCCACCTGAACGCCGTTCTAAACGCGACGAGCTTCGTGCTGCTGGTCTGCGGCCTCTTCTTCATACTGCGCGGGAGCGTGAAGGCGCACCGCGCGTGCATGATCTCGGCGCTGGTCGTCTCCGGCCTCTTTCTGATCTCCTACGTTGTCTATCACGCGCAGTACGGCTCGATGCATTTCAAGGGGCAAGGGTTCGTGCGCCCGCTCTACTTCACGATTTTGATTACGCACGTGACCCTCGCCGTGGCAATCGTGCCGCTCGTCACGATCACGTTCCGGCGTGCGCTGCGGGGCGACTTCATACGGCACAGGCGAATCGCGCGCTGGACGTACCCGCTCTGGCTCTATGTTTCCATCACGGGCGTCGTCGTCTATCTAATGCTCTACCGCCTTTATCCTTCGCGCTGAACGCGCGGCCTCTTGATTGATGGAAAAGCACGACAACAACGGGAGTCGCAGCGCGGAGTCTGAGGGGCAGGTTTTGGCGCAGGGGCGTAGGCG
>DATINM010000016.1:0-12884 GCA_035474235.1 Pyrinomonadaceae bacterium | reverse complement strand
CGCGTCAAGAAGCACGGGCGGCGATGGAAGAGCTTGTTCCGGCATGGGCTGGACTACTTGCGGCGCATTTTATTCAACTTGGAGAGCCGCACTAAACGCGCTCAGTTCAGGAGAGTTATTCTCCTTTTGTCCCGTACATAGAGGTTTATTATGCAACTTCCGCTGAATATTTGTGCAAGGCTGATTTTGAGATTTCAACTTCTTAATCCTGTTCATCCTTTCCATCCATGTTAAATTTTCTTCGGGAGAGATGAGATGTCACAGCAGCAGCGGCTAGACCTTCTGCGTGAGGCGCTGCCCTACATCCAGCGGTTCAAGGGCAAGACGTTCGTGGTGAAGCTTTCGGGGAAGGTGACGGAGGATCACTCGAACCTCGCGTCGCTGTGCGAGGAGTTGGCGCTGCTGCATCAGGTCGGCATACGTATCTGCGTCGTCCACGGCGGCGGGAAGCAGTTGACCGAGCTTGCCGAACAACTCGGCGTCGAGCAGACCATAATCAACGGTCGTCGCGTCACGGATGACGCGACGCTCGACATGGCGAAGATGATCTTCGCCGGAAAAATCAACACCGACATTCTGGCCGCACTCCGCCACCGCGGCGTCGAGGCCGTCGGCATCTCCGGCGTTGACGGCAACATCGTCCTCGCCGAGCGCCGTCCGCCGAAGGAGGTCTTCAACCGCGCGACGGGCGAGAGCGAGCACGTTGACTTCGGGCACGTCGGCGACGTTTTGGAGATCAACGACCGTTTGCTTCGCGTGCTGCTCGACCACGAATACATGCCCGTCGTCTCTTCGCTCGGAGCGGACGACGAGGGGCGCGTCTTCAACATCAACGCGGACACTATCGCCGCCGAGATCGCCGTCCGTCTTCAGGCCGAAAAGCTCGTCATGCTCTCGGACGTTGACGGCATCTACCTGCGCGAGGGCGAGCGCGAGTCGAAGATTTCGCGGCTGTCGGCGGAAGGCGTCGGGGCGCTCATAAGCGAAGGCGTCGCGACGGGCGGGATGATCCCAAAGCTTCAGAGCATCACCGAAATCCTCCGGCGCGGAGTCCGAAGCGCACACATCATCGAAGGCTCTGCACGAAACGCCTTGCTCTCCGAAGTCTTCACGGACGAAGGCACCGGCACGATGATAATCGCGTGAGCGTGAGCGGGAGTCGCCGCGCCGAATCAACTCGAAACGTCGCGACTCGCCGTGCCGGCTGGTTGTTTCAGGATGAATGCTGCGTGAGAGACGGCGGTGAAAAGTTGAGCGGCTTCGCGCGCCGGATGCTTGCCGAGTGGCGTCGGCTTGGGTGGGCCGTGCGCGGCGAGCGCGTTGTCGTCGCCGTCTCGGGCGGCGCGGACTCGACGGCGCTTCTGCTCGCGCTCGCGGAGTTGTTGAAGGCCAGAAGGCTCGGACTCGAAGTGACGGCGGCGCACCTCGACCACTGCCTGCGCGGCGAGCAGGGAGCGGCGGACTCGCGCGGCGTCGAAGAACAGGCGCGCGCGCACGGCTTCGATGTCGTGACGGGTCGCGCGGACGTGGGCGAGCGTGCGCGCGAGGATCGAGACAACCTCGAACAGTCGGCGCGGCGCGCGCGCTACGAGTTTCTATCTGAAGTCGCGCGCGGGTGCGGCGCTTCGTCCGTGCTCGTCGCGCACACGCTCGACGATCAGGCCGAGACGATCTTGCTGCGACTCCTGCGCGGGAGCGGCGCGGACGGCGCGGGCGGGATGCGTCCCGAACGCTTGCTCGAAGATGGAACGCCCGAAGAGGGAAGCGGAATCTTCCTGCGTCGCCCACTGTTGAACTGGGCGCGGCGCGCGGACACGGAAGGCTACTGCCGCGCGCGCGGCGTCGAGTTTCGCTCCGACGAGATGAACGAGGACGAGCGTTTCGCGCGCGTGCGCGTGCGTCGTCGTCTCGTGCCGCTGCTTGAGACGCTTAACCCGCGCGCCGCCCGCACGCTCGCTCGCGCCGCCGAACTCATGCGCGAAGATTCCGACGCGCTCGAACGCTTAGCCTCGGAACTGCTCGAAGAAGCAGACGCGAAAACTCAAGCCGGGATGAATGACGTAGAAAAGGACGAAGGCGCTTGGCCTCTGCGAGTCGAGGCGTTGGCGTCGGCGCATAGGGCGCTACGGCGTCGAGCGCTTCGGCAGTGGCTCGCGCGCGGGCGCGGAGACTTACGCCGCATCGAGTTCGCGCACGTCTCCGCCGTCGAAAAGCTTCTCGAAGGCACGCGCGGCGGTCGCGTCGCGGAACTTCCGGGCGGAAGCAGCGTCGAACGCCGTCGCGGGCTTCTCATCTTTCATCGCGAGGATGAGCGTTAACGCGGGCGAATCGTGCAGCCTCTTGCAGTGAAAAAGGTTGAAAAAGGCGGCTGCGAAACCTACAATCGAAACGGGGTCGCGTGTCGCGAGGCAGCACAACTTCGGATGAGCCGGGAGCATCCAAAGTGAGCCTCGCAGTCGTATAGAGCTTGATTCGCCTGAGCGGGGCGGGCGGCGGCCCGCGAGGCCGCGGAGAGGGTTTTCGGGAGAGCGACAAAAGACGCCGGATGGGTTATCATCGGCGTCGGAGGCGTGGAAGAATTTTGAGTTCAACTGCCAGACAACTAATTTTATGGGTGCTCATCCTCGTGGGCGCGGTCATGCTCTACCAGTTCGTCGTAAACAAGCAGGGGGCCGCGGCCAAGGATGTTGACATTAACCAACTCTACGACCGGATTGACAAGGGCCAGATAGAGAAGCTGACGGTCAAGCAGAGCGAGGTCGTCGCCGTCGATACGGCGAAGAACGAGTTGCACACGAAGCTCTCGAACGAGCCAGCCAAGAACGACCTGATGAAGGCCGCCCGCGAGAAAGACCAGAGCGGCAAGCAGAAGGTCAAAGAAGTTTATGAAGAGCCAGCCGCGGGGGGACTCTTCTGGTCGATACTCGTCTGGTGGGGGCCGGTTCTGCTGCTCGTGGGCTTCTGGATTTTCATGCTGCGACAGATGCAGTCGGGCGGCAACAAGGCTCTGAGTTTCGGCAAGTCGCGCGCGAAGCTTCTGAACAACCAGCAGAAGCGCGTCACCTTCAAGGACGTTGCCGGCGTTGACGAGGCGAAGGAAGAACTGCAAGAGATCATAGAGTTTTTGAAGGAGCCGCAGAAGTTCCAGAAGCTCGGCGGTCGCATTCCGAAAGGCGTGCTGCTTGTCGGCCCTCCGGGCACGGGCAAGACACTTCTGGCGCGCGCCGTCGCGGGCGAAGCGAACGTCCCGTTCTTCTCGATCTCCGGCTCCGACTTCGTAGAGATGTTCGTCGGCGTCGGCGCATCGCGCGTGCGCGACCTCTTCGAGCAGGGCAAGAAGAACGCGCCGTGCATCATCTTCATTGACGAGATTGACGCCGTTGGCCGCCACCGCGGCGCGGGACTCGGCGGCGGACACGACGAGCGCGAGCAGACTCTGAATCAACTGCTGGTCGAGATGGACGGCTTCGAGTCGAACGACGGCGTTATCATCATGGCCTCGACGAACCGGCCCGACGTGCTCGACCCGGCGCTGCTTCGTCCCGGTCGCTTCGACCGCCGCGTCGTCGTCCCGCGCCCGGACGTTCGCGGGCGCGAGGGCATACTCAAAGTCCACACGCGCAAGATTCCGCTCGGCGAAGACGTTGACATACAGGTCATCGCGCGCGGCACGCCCGGTTTCACCGGCGCAGACCTCGCGAACCTCGTCAACGAGGCGGCGCTGAACGCCGCGCGATACAACAAGAAACTCGTCTCGATGCCGGACTTCGAGTTGGCGAAGGACAAGGTCTTGATGGGCGCTGAGCGTAAGTCGATGGTCATCACCAACGAAGAGAAGCGCGTCACCGCCTATCACGAGGCCGGGCACACGCTCGTCGGGTTGAAAGTGCCGAACGCAGACCCCGTCCACAAGGTGACGATCATCCCGCGCGGCATGGCGCTCGGCGTCACGCAGCAGTTGCCCGAAGGCGACCGCCACAGCTACTCGAAGGAATACCTGCTCGGACAGATCGCCATCCTGATGGGCGGGCGTCTCGCCGAAGAGGTCTTCCTTGGAAGCATTACGACGGGCGCGTCGAACGACATCGAGCGCGCGACGGAATTGGCGCGCGCGATGGTCTGCGAGTACGGAATGAGCGATCTGGGGCCGCTCACCTTCGGCAAGAAGGAGGAGCAGATTTTCCTCGGGCGCGAGATCGCGCAGCATCGCGACTTCTCCGAAGACACGGCGATAAAGATCGACCAGCAGGTCAAGTACATCGTCAGCGAGCAGTACGACCGCGCGCGCAACATCATCGAGGAGAATCGCGACACGATGGTGCGACTCGCCGAGACGCTCTTAGACCGCGAGACGCTCGACGCCGTGCAGATACGCCGCATCATCGCCGGACTCCCGCTCGACGACGACACGCCCCCGCACAAAGACGACGAGGATCGCCCGCAACTCAAGGAGCCTTCGGCGAATCCTCTGAAGCCTATCTTGCCGCCGATTACGGGCAGCAACCCCGCGACGGCATAAGGGTAAGGGCAGAAGGGAAAGGGGAAAAGGGGAAAAGGTTTAAGCCTCTTCCCCTTTTCCCTTTTGCCCTTTCGGTTTTCGAGCCGTGAATAAAGCCTTCGACATCGTCGCTCTGACGAGAAAGCCTGCTCGTTCGCTGGGCGCGTGCGAACTGACTTACCGCGAACGCGAGCCGATTGAGATCGCGCGCGCCGAACGGCAGCATCGCGCGTACTGCGCTGCATTGAGGAATTGCGGCGCTCATGTCATCACGCTTCCGCCGATTGACGAACTGCCGGACAGCGTCTTCGTCGAAGACACGGCCATAGTGCTCGATGAGTTGGCTGTCATTACGCGCCCCGGCGTCGAGTCGCGCCGCGCGGAGGTTGAAATGATCGAGCCGGAGATTGCGCGCTTTCGTCGTAAGGTCGTGAGAATAGAATCTCCCGCGACGCTCGAAGGCGGCGACATGATACGCGTCGGGCGTACGCTCTTCGTCGCCTTTTCGTCGCGCACCAACTGGGAGGGCTTTACTGCTTTGCGAGAACTTGTCGCGCCGCACGGCTACCATGTGTGCGCGGTCGGGTTGTTTGACTGTCTGCACCTGAAGACGGGTTGTACGGCCCTCAACAACCGTACAATACTCGCTAATCCCGACATGGTTGACATTGATTCGTTCGGCTGCGAGGTCTTGCTGGTTGACGAGGCCGAGCCTTTCGCCGCGAACATCCTGCGCGTTGGGAACAGTCTGCTTGTCGGAAAAGAATTCCCGCGAACGGCGCGAATGTTGGCCGACCGCGGCTTCGACGTGCGCACGGTCAACGTCTCGGAGTTTGCGAAGGCCGAAGGAAGTTTGACGTGCATGAGCCTTCTCTTCAGGCAAAGACCTCTCCGTCGGAGAATCAAGACGCTTCATAAGATTGAAGGAAAGCATTCAGAGAATCGGATGAATCCGCGTGAATGGAAACTTCCGCGGCACACGCTCCGCTTGGGCGAGCGCACGCTCGTCATGGGCGTCATCAACCTGACGCCCGACAGCTTCAGCGACGGCGGGCGCTGGTTCACGCGAAAGCGCGCATGGGATCACGCCGACCGTATGTCGCAGGACGGAGTGGACATCATCGACATCGGCGGCGAGTCAACGAGGCCGGGCGCGTCTAACATTTCGGAGGAGGAGGAGATTCGCCGCGTACAGAAGTACCTCGACGTGATGATAAAACTCATACACTATCGCGGCCCCTACTCGATTGACACGACGAAGGCTTCGGTCGCCGCCGTCGCGCTCGGCGCGGGAGTCCAGATCGTCAACGACATCTCCGGCCTTCGCTTCGACCCCACGCTCGCCGACGTTGCGGCGCGCTACGGCGCGGGGCTGATACTGATGCACTCGCGCGGCACGTTCGAGACGATGCACAAGCAGGAGCCTGTCCCAGACATCATCAAAGAGGTTTCCGAAGGCTGGCGTCAAAGCATCGAGGAGGCCAAGCGCCGCGGCGTCCGCTGCGAAAAGATCGTGCTCGACCCCGGCATAGGCTTCGGCAAGACGCAGAAGCAGAACGTCGAGTTGATCGCGAAGCTGCCGGAACTCGTCCGCCAGTTTCCGGATTTCCCGATACTCATCGGAACCTCGCGCAAATCTTTCATCGGCCACCTGCTCGGCGGCGTGCCGGTCAACAAACGCGTACACGGCACGATGGCCTCGGTCGCGGCGGCGGTTCTGAATGGCGCTTCAATCGTTCGCGTCCACGACGTTCGCGCGGCGGTCGAAACGGTGCGCGTGGCGGACGCCATAAAAAAAGTGCAGAATACAGAGGCTTAGACGAAAGGAGCAAAGGGCACATGCAAATGATGAGAATTGTCTTGCCGGGAATGGTCGGCGGAGTCTTCGCAATTCTCCTTGGCCTTCTTTGTTTCATCTTCAACCGAAAAGTCGGCTGGTGGTTCAGGCGAGCCCCGCTCGCGGTGTTCGGGCTGAAAGAGCAAGTGGCGGTGGACGAAATAATCTTCCGCGGTCTTGCCTGTCTCGGCGGTTTGTTCTACGCGGGCATCGGCCTCATGCTGCTGATTGGATCGCTCAGGTAAAGGGCGTTTCGCACAGAACGGCCGGTCAGTATCGCGTGCTGCGTCCCGCTCTCAAATGTTCACAAGGTGCAATATCGTAGATGATTCCGAGCCGTAAAATATTAAGCGTGGTCGCTCTCGCCGGTCTGACTATTTTCGCGTCGGGCTTCCGGGGCTGCGGTGGTTACAAGCCTGTGACGAAGTCTGGGATGCCGGAGCACATACGCACAATCGCCGTGCCCGCTTTCCAGAATCAGGCGCTGCGATACAAGGTCGAGTCGCGCTTCACCGAAGCCGTGATGAAGGAGATCACGAAGCGCGGCAAAGGTCTGAAGGTTCAGAGCGATCCGAAAGGCGCGGACGCCGTCGTTGACGGCACGATCAAGAGCTTCGCATTCTACGGCGTGCTGCTCGACAGTCAGGGGCGCGCGCGCATCTTCGAGGTCACGATAACGGCTGCCGTAACGGTGCGCGATCAGGTGACGAACCGCGTGCTCTACGATAATCAGGACTACGTCTTCCGCGGCGAGTACGAGTTCACCGACGACCCGCGCACCTTCTTCAACGAGGAAGACCCCGCGGTCGAGCGACTCTCGCGCAGCTTCGCCGAGAGCCTCGTCTCCACGCTCGTCAACGGCTTCGGCGTAAACGACGAGCCTTGAGCGAGCGGTCAGCAATCAGCACTCAGCTTTTCATGTCCGTTCGCCCGCGGTGAAAACATCTGGCCGCAGCAAATGAAGGAAGACAATTCACACGCAGCACAATTCGTTAACGGCCGACTGCTGAACGCTGAATGCTGAAAGCTTTATGGGCACAATCACGCGAGAAGAACTCTGGCGAAGGCTGAAGGGCGGGCAGGTCGAGCCGCTCTACCTCCTGTTCGGGCCGGAGAACTATCTGCGCGACGCCGCCGTGCGCGCGGTCACGGACGCGGCGTTGAAGGGAGCGGCGCTGCGCGAGTTCAACGAGTCGAGCTTTAGTCTGGCAAGCGCGGACGTGCAGCACGCGATTGCTGCGGCTGAGCAGTTGCCGATGATGGCGTCGCGCCGCGTCGTGCGCGTCGCGGACTTCGCGCGGCTGCGCGAGCAGGACGAGGAGGCGGTCGTCAGGTACGTCACGCGCCCCGCCGAAACATCCGTTCTCATCTTCGTCGCCGACGAACTCGACAAGCGTCGCAAGCTCAGCAAGACGCTTCTGCAAGCCTGCACGAGCGTCGAGTTCGCGCCGCTCGAAGATTCTGACCTCGCCGCGTGGGCGAGGGAGAGGTTGAAGCATCTCGGCGCGAACGCAGACGAGAGGACGCTTCGTCACGTCATCGCGCTGACGGGCGCGAGCGTGCGCCAGTTGGCGACCGAGCTTGAGAAGCTTGCAACGGCGGCGCTGCCCGGAGGCTACATCTCTATCGAGTCGGTTGACGCGCTCGTGGGGCGTTCGCGCGAGCTTTCAAACTTCGACCTCACAGACCAACTCATCGCACGCGACCGCCGCCGCGCGCTCGAAACTCTACGAAAGCTGCTCGACGACGGCGCGGAGCCGGTCATGCTCATCGGCCTGCTCGCAAGCAATTTCCACCGGCTCGCGCTCGCCAAAGATTTGATGTCGCGCGGCGCGCCGAGCGAAGAGGTCTTCCGCCTCGTCCCGATGCCGCAGGGCAAACGCGCGGGCTTCCTCGCGACGGCGCGGCGCACCGACTCCGACGAACTCGCGCGCCGCATACGTCGCATCGCCGACGCAGACCTCGCCATCAAAACCTCGCTCGGAGGCGGCGGCGAAAAGGGCGCGCGCGTGCAACTCGAAATGCTCGTCTGCGAGTTGTCGGCCTGACGAGTCGAGAGATGAATCGCAGAGCGTTTTAGAAATCCAGCGGCCTCAAGTCCGGCCCGGCCCAGCCCTTCTTCGCGTCATCCGAATCAACGAGCGCCTTGCTGTAATATTCATAGATAAGGCGTGAATCGCCGCACGCCTCGACGAGCGCGTTTGCTAATTCCGCAAGCGTGCGACGTTCGCCCTCGGATTCGATGAAGGCGCGCACGCGCTTGAGCCAGAAGAGCGTGAGAGTCTCGTGATAGAGGCCGGGGTTTATTCCGTGTGCCTCGACGAATCTGAAAAGGCTCTGCCGCATTCGTCCCAAGGCTTCCTCATCGGAGAGCCGGAGCAGATAGCAGAGCGCGACGGTCAGATGCTCGCGGTGCTTGAACTGCGTAGGCGCGAACTCGCACGACTCGAATTTGCCGACTACGTTTAAGACCTCTTCGTCGCTGCCGAAGAAAGGCTCGCGTTCATGCGTCATGCGTCACCTCATTTCCACGCGGCGCGCGCGCGCGGAAAAAAGCGGGGCGGGCCGATTGTCTTCGGCCCGCCCCGCATAAACCAGTATTTTGAAACGGCTCGCTTATTTCTGCGCCGACTCGTTGGCGCGCAGCGTCAGACGCGACTTGTAGCGCGCCGCGGCGTTGCGATGGAGCGCGCCCTTCTGGACGGCCTTGTCTATGAGCGAAATCGTTTCGGGCAGGAGCGCCTGCGTCGCGCCCGCGTCGCTGCCGTCGAGCGCGGCGCGAAGCTTCTTGATACCCGTGCGAAGTTTGCTGCGGTGGCCGCGGTTGATCTCGCGACGCTTCTCGTTCTGGCGCACACGCTTCTCGGCTGACTTGTGATTCGGCATCTCTTTATTTAGCTCCGTCTGAATTCACTTCGTTTAATCTAACTGAAGGCGCGCACGGCGAAGAATTCGACCCTGAACGCAAAGCGAAAAGTATATGGAGCGTGCACGCGAGTGTCAAGGCGCGGAGGCCGGCGCTTCGCACATCCAACCCGAAATTCCGCTCCCGCCCGCTTCATTTTCCCCAACTCCGTTGACACTCCGCCGCGCGTTGTTGTAGCGTCGAACGCGATATGAAAGTGAGAGTTGCCCCGCCCTTTATTCCAACGGCCCGCGCACCCTTCGGGCTTTCACCGCGACAAGGAGACGAGAGCGACTTTTGAAGAAGATCGAGCTTCCGCCGCGAGCGGTCGAGACGCTTTTCGGCGTCCACGACCAGAACATCAAGTACCTCGAATCACTCCTCGACGTGCGCGTTGACGCGCGCGGCCAAGACCTGACGCTTGACGGCGACCCTGCGGACGTTGAGACCGCCGAGCGCATCATCGAAGACTTCGCCGCGCTCTTCCGCGAGGGCAAGAACTTCACGGACAAAGAACTTCGCGAGGCTTTCGCGCAGATAGCCGAAGACCGCGCCTATTCCTTGCGCGACTACTTCACCAAAGCGCGATTCAACCCCGCGGGCAAGAAACAGGTCGCGCCCAAATCCGCCAACCAGCGGCGCTACATCGAGGCGATTCAATCCAACGACATTGTATTCGGCATCGGCCCGGCGGGCACTGGCAAGTCTTACCTCGCCGTCGCGATGGCTGTGCAGGCTTTGACGCAAAAGCAGGTCAGCCGCATCGTGCTTGCGCGCCCCGCGGTCGAGGCAGGCGAGCGCCTCGGCTTCCTTCCCGGCGACCTTCAGGAAAAGGTTGACCCGTACCTTCGGCCCCTCTACGACGCGCTCTTTGATCTGATGGACGCCGAGCGCGTCGCCAAGATGCTTGAGAAGCGCATCATCGAAGTCGCGCCGCTGGCCTTCATGCGGGGCCGCACGTTAGCAGATGCCTTCATCATTCTCGACGAGGCACAGAACACGACGAGCGAGCAGATGAAGATGGCCCTGACGCGCATAGGGTTCGGCTCGAAGGCCGTCATCACGGGCGACGTAACGCAGATTGATTTGCCTACGGGCAAGCGCAGCGGACTTATCGAGGCCGAACGCATACTCTCGAAGATCGAGGGCATCGAGTTCGTTTACTTCACGGAGAAGGATGTCGTGCGCCACCGCCTCGTGCAGATGATTATCAAAGCCTATGAGTCGCAGACGGGCAAGGGCAACCTCTGACCTTAAACACAAAGGCGGCCATTGATATGCCGATACCTCCACTTGCGTGCACGCGCGATTGTAACGCCAGTACATTTGCCGTTCGGCTAAACGTGGATTGACGATTTGTTGGAATGTTGAAGCGTTTGGCTTGTTCAAATGGTCGAAGTCGTCAACAGGCAGCGCAAAACGCCGGTTGATTGCGAGCGTTGGCGTGCGTTCACGGCAAAGGCTCTGAAAGTCGTTCCCTCGAACGGCGCGGGCGTGACGGTGGCTTTCGTGTCGGATCGAGCGATGCGTGAGCTTAATCGTCGCTGGCGCGGCAGGCGCGGGACGACGGACGTGCTTTCGTTCCCTTCGGAGCAGGACGATTTTGAAAGGGTTGAAGGCTTGAGCCTCGGCGACGTTATAATCTCCGCGGAGCAGGCCGCGCGGCAGGCCGCGGAACACCGGCTCGACTTCGACGGCGAGGTCGCGCAGCTAATCCTGCACGGACTCCTGCACCTATGCGGCTACGACCACGAACGCGACGGCGGCGAGATGAACGCGCTCGAACTCAAACTCCGACGCCGTCTTGGCATATAATTTCGTGAGCCGTAAATCGTGAACCGTGACGAGAGGATTGAATCTTGTCACGGTTTACGGTTTACTGTTCACCGCTCTTATGGAGACTCAGTTAGAAATCGCGTTCGCGTGTGCGCTGCTCGTCGCTCTGGCGTTCCTCGCCACGGTTGACATGGCGTTCGGGCAGTTGAGCGACGTTGGACTCAGGCGTCTGACCGCGGAGCGCGACGAGCGACCGACGCCGACCGTCGTCTTCCTCGGCAAAATTCTCGAAGACCGACCGCGATTCCGCTTCACGCTCAACGCGGCGATTCAGGTCGTGCTCGTCGCCGTAGTCGTGCTCGTCACTTCTGTCTCGTTCCAACTGCTCGGAGCCGAGCGTCGCTTCCTTCTCTTCGCCTTCTTCATCGCGCTCGCGCTGAGCATCGTCTTTCGCCAAGTCATCCCGCGCCTGATCTCTTCGCGCAACCCTGAGCGCGTGCTGCTCGCGCTCCTGCCGTTCTATCGCCCGTTCTACGGCGTGCTTTCGCTCGCGGCGATGCCCCGGCAGACAATCGTCGAGCAACGCGCGCGCCGCACGGCGGTTCACATGACGCAGACCGCCGGGGAAGTCGCCGCCGAGAGCGCGGACGCCGCCGCAGGCGCTGACACCAACGGCAGCGACATACAGGCGCTCATAGACGTTGGCGAGGACGAGGGCATACTCGAAGAGGAAGAGGGCGAACTCATACAGAACATCATCGAGTTCGGCGACACGCAGGCGGGCGAGGTGATGACGCCGCGTACAGACATCGTCTCGCTCCCGCTCGCGGCCACCGTGCGCGAGGCGCGCGACGTGATGATCGAGTCGAAGTATTCGCGCCTGCCCGTCTATCGCGAACAGGTCGAGGACGTGGCGGGAATCATCTACGTCCGCGACCTTCTGGTCTCGTGGGCCGAAGGGCACGAGGACGACCTGATAGAGCCTCTGCTTCGTCCGGCTTACTTCGTCCCCGAAACCAAGTCGGTTGACGAACTGCTTGAAGAGATGCAGAAGGCGCACGTCCAACTCGCGCTCGTGATTGACGAATACGGCGGACTCGCCGGACTCCTGACGGTCGAAGACATACTCGAAGAGATCGTCGGCGAGATCGAGGATGAAGACATAGAGAGCGACGAGATCGTCGAGATAGTCGAAGCGAACGACGGATACTACGACGTGCTCGGCTCGACCGAGGTCGGAAAGATCGAGCGCCTGTTCGGGCTTGAAATCGAAGACGACGACTTCACGACAATCGCCGGTCTCGTCATCAACGAATCAGGCCGCGTCCCACAGCCCGGCACGCACCTCAACTTCCGCGGCCTCGACGTTGAAGTCTTAGAGGCCGACGAGCGCCGCATCTCCCGCCTACGCCTTCGACGCTCGCAGGAGAACAGCGAGGCAACGGCGGCTGAATAGCTTTGCGACGCGAGGGATTAGATTATGAGTGACGTTTATATATTTTGGGACAATTCAAATATCTTCATACCAACTAAATATGTAGCTAATCGTCGTGAAGGACTTTATGCGGAACGGGATGTAAGAGTCCATTTTGATAACCTTTTCACCCTTGCTCGTGCTGGTCGAAATGTTAATAAAGGAGTTTGTGTTGGGTCAGTCCCACCTGAGTTAGATAGTGTGTGGAAAAGACTTCGGAGTTCGGGTGTTACCGTTGAGCTATATGAGCGTGGAGGCGGATCGGGCAAAGAGCAAGGAGTAGATCAGTGTCTTCAAGTGCATATGCTTCGCGCGTTGGCTGATATTCATCCACCGCTTACTGCGGTACTTCTGACAGGGGACGGAGCCGGATACGAAGATGGAGCTGGCTTCC
>DATINM010000015.1:0-2669 GCA_035474235.1 Pyrinomonadaceae bacterium | reverse complement strand
ACGAGTCTATCGAGAGTTGCTCGCGCAGACGCCCGTCAACCAGTTGGAGGTGCGCGAGCACCCATCCGTCATCTTCCGCGTAAACCAGAACACGTGGATCGACGCGACCGTCCGCTACCTCGTCCAGCCGCGCGAGGCCGGGCGCGTCAAGACCCGCCTGATAAAGAAGATGCTCGCACGCCTCAACGCCGAACCCGACCGCGTCAAGTTCCCGAAGGATGACAACCGCTGACGCAAAGGCATCGCGAGCGTACGCCTACGTATGAAAAAGCCTCTGAACAGCGATTAGACTAAACGTGTAGTGTGCGTTCGATAAAGTTGCGAAGCCATAGAGGGTGTGAAGCCTTTAACCAGTCCGGCTTAATGTGTAGCTAAGCCACTGCGGACGTATCTTTGTACTCGGCGGCGTGTTTGCGTGCGAAGTAGATTGCGAGCAGGAAGGCCAGAAACATGATGGCGGCTGCGGCCCAGAAGGTCGCGGCGACCGAGTGGTCGCTCATGTTGTGTGGCTTGCGGTCGAAGCCCATTTGCGCGACGGCGCTGTAGATGAGCGCCGCGGAGACTAGCGGCCCGACGGTGCGAGCGAGACTCGCGACCGACTGCGTCACGCCGAGCACGCCGCCCTGCTCGCCCGCGCCGGCGCTCTTCGAGGCGAGCGAAGTGAGCGAAGGAGTCGCCAGCCCGTTGCCGACGGCGAAGGCCGCGCCGACAACGAGCAGCAGCGCGAGTCCGGTCTGCGGCCCCGTCAGCGGAATCACGAAGAGGCTCGCCGCGAACAGCAGAGCGCCCGCGACGACGAGCGCAGGCTCGCCGAACGTCTTGACGAGCCGTTTGATGAGTCCGCCCTGAACTATCGCGCCGATGACGCCGACGTATGCGAATATCCATCCCGTGTCGTGCGCGTCGAAGCCGAAGCGGAAGAGCGTGAAGAGTCCGAACGAAGAGGTCATTATCGAGAAGGCGACGACGAAGAGGAAGTAGGTCGCCAGCACGAACGCGAGGCGCGAACTGCGCAGCGCCTTGAATAGCTGCGACCAGCGCCCCGTCGCTGCCGAAGCGCGCGCCGGGTGATCCTTAGTCACCGTCTCCGGCAGAACGAAGTAGAGTAGCGTCGCGTTCGCCAGCGCCAACGCGCCCGCAAACACCAGCGGCACGCTGATGCCGGGAATGTGAAGGCCGCCGACATTCACATCCCAGCGGCTCAGCACGCCGCCGATTGCAGGCCCGAAGACGAAGCCGAGTCCGAAGGCCGCGCCGATAAGACCCATGCCCTTCGCGCGGTTCTCGTGCGTCGTCACGTCGGCGATGTAGGCTTGCGCCGTCGAGATGTTGCCGCCCGTGATGCCGTCGATGATCCGACCGACGAAGAGCATCCAGACGGTCGTCGCGAAACCGAGTATGAAGAAGCCGAGGCTCGTGCCGAGGAGTGAGAGAAAGAGCACCGGACGCCGACCGTACCTATCTGAGAGCCGACCGAGTACGGGAGTGAAGATGAGTTGCATGACCGAGTAGGACGCGAACAACAGCCCGACCACGCGCGGGCTTGCGTTGAACTTCGTCCCCTCGACGTAGAACGGCAGGACGGGGATGACGATGCCGAAGCCGACGAGGTCTATGAAGACCGTGACGAAGATGACCAGCAGCGGGGAGCGACGCATTTTTGAAAGCCGTCGGCGGTCAGCTTTCAGCAGCCGGCTTTCGGCTTCTTCAGGCGATGCCCTTGTCCTTCGACTCTGACGGCCCCGTTGAAAAAGGCTGAAAGCTGAACGGCTGAACGGCTGAACGCTTTGAGATGATTAAGACGGCGACTGTTTTAGCACAAGCCTCGCGCGCCGCAAACCGGAAACCGTTTTTTGCCGTGCGCGGGGCGCTGCGATAAACTCGCGTCGAGTAGTCCGAAATCGAATCCGCCGCGGAAGGAATCATGGCTGAAGCAGAGGCGCGCGCGCTCGTCGTCAGGCGCGTGCACGAAGAGGCGAAAGAGATTCGCGCGTTCGACGTTCTGCCCGCGGGCGCGCGCGACACACACGACCTCAAGTTCGAGCCGGGGCAGGTCGCCGTGCTCGAAGTCGAGGGCGCGGGGCGCGCGTACTTCGCGATAGCGAGCGCGCCCGAAGACGACGAGCTTGAGTTTCTAGTCAAGCTGTCGAACGACCCCGCCGCGCGCGCCTTCTACGAGTTGAGGCCGGGCGACCATCTGCGACTCGTCGAGATAGTCGGACACGGCTTCGACCTTCCGGCGCTCGCGGGCCGAGATCTCGTCTTCGTCGCGATGGGCACGGGCGTCGCGCCGCTGCGTTCGGCTCTGCGCTCGGTTCTGCGCCGCGTCGCAGAGTTCGGGCGCGTCTTCGTGCTCTACGGCGTGCGCACGCCAGACCACTTCTGCTATCGAGACGAGACCGACTCGTGGAAGGCGGCGGGCGTCGAACTCCGGCAGGTAGTCTCGCGCCCGGAAGGCCACGAGTGGGCCGGGCCGACCGGCTACGTACAGTCGCTGCTCGACCACGTGCTGCCCGAACTCGGAAGTCCCGTGGCGCTTGTGTGCGGCTCGCGCGAGATGATCTCGCAGACGCGCGACAGGCTTCGCGAGATGGGCTTCGAGCCTCAGAGCATTCTGACGAACTACTGACACGAACGAAAAACTAAAGACGCCAAGACGAAAGCCACGC
>DATINM010000014.1:0-32614 GCA_035474235.1 Pyrinomonadaceae bacterium | reverse complement strand
GGAAACAGAAAGCGAGGGCGCAGACCGCACTTTCGGTTTGCCGCCCGGTCAGGACGAGTTGATTCAAGCGATGGCCGCCGCGAACAAAAACACGATTGTCGTCGTCACTTCGGGCGGCGGCGTTGACATGAGCGGCTGGATTGATCGCGTCCCGGCGTTGATTGAAGCATGGTATCCGGGTCAGGAGGGCGGGACGGCGCTTGCCGAAATTCTTTCCGGCGACGTGAATCCTTCGGGACGGCTTCCCGTCACGTTCGAGCGGCGTTGGGAAGACAACCTAGTCCACGACAGCTACTACCCCGCAGACGGCACGCGACGCGTCGAGTACAAAGAGGGCGTCTTCGTCGGCTACCGCGGCTACGAGAAGAATGGCACGAAGCCTCTCTTCCCATTCGGCTACGGACTCTCTTACACGACCTTCAAGTATTCAAACCTGACGGTGCGACCCGCCGCTAACGCTTCGACGGGCGCGCTCTACGAACTCTCCTTCGACGTGAAGAACACGGGCGCGCGCGAGGGCGCCGACGTTGCCCAAGTCTACGTCGGCGACACGCACTCGAAGGTCGCGCGGCCCGCGAAGGAGTTGAAAGGTTTCTCGAAAGTGAGCTTGCGCCCCGGCGAGTCGCGCCGCGTGACGGTGACGCTCGACCGCCGCTCATTCTCCTACTACGACCCCGACTCGAAGCAGTGGCGCGCAGACCCCGGCGACTTCGACGTACTCGTCGGGCGCTCGTCCGACCAGATCGAACTGCGCGGCAAGCTCACGCTCAAGTGATGAGTGATGAGTGATGAGTGATGAGTGATGAGTGATAAGAAAGAACAGAAGCTTTTAGCTCTTAGACTTTGGCTAAAAGCTAAAAGCCAACAACCAACAGCCAACAGATTCTTATCACTCATCACTCATCACTCATCACTTCACCTCGGCACCGGCTCGCCCGTTTTGACGATGCGAATCCAGTGGTCTGTGAACTTGAAATGCATCCCCGGCAGTTCGACCTTGGGCATGTGGCACGAGGCGCATTGCTTCGTACTCAACGGGCAGGCGGGCGCGGAGCGCAACGCGGTCTTCGGCTCTTTCGAGTTCGAGAGGTGACAGGCCATGCACTTCGAGTCGTAGAAGGCTTCGTCGTGTTGAAGCCGGTCGTGCGGGTCGTGACAGGCCGTGCAACTCATGCGCTTGTCGTTGACGAGGTGGCCGGGGCTGTTGAAGATTCTGTAGGGCTGGAAGCGTATGTTGGCCGCGCCGCCCTGATTCTCAAGCGACATCACCGAGTCGAAGCTCTGATGGCACGCGCCGCAGAACTCCTGCGACAATTCCAGCGCGTCGAGGCTCGCGGGGTTGAAGATTTGCGGGTCTCTCAAGTCTTTCGCGCGCGCCGCCGCGACGTGACGCGCGCCGGGGCCGTGGCAGGCTTCGCAACTGACGCCGGGCGCGGCCCCTTCCAACTGCGGGCGCGAGCCACCCGCGGGCGTCGTCGTGTGACAGTTGAAACAGCCTTGCGCCGCCTCCGCGCTCATCGGTCGGCCCAGCGCGTCTCCGAGCGACGAAGGGACGCCGCGCGGATGCTCGATAGTAATGTCGAGGTTCTGGATTGATTGAAAGTAGCTGACGCGGCTTTCGTAGAACGTGCCGCCGTGGCGGAAGACGTAGGTCTGCCCGGCGACGCCCTCGCCGAAGCAGAAGAGTACAGGCTCTGAGATCGTACTTGTGCCGTCGCCAACGGTGTAAATTGCTTGGTCGCCGTCGCGCGCGATTCGGTAGCTGTACGGGCCGTTGCGAAAAGTCAGAGGCGCGCGCGACTTCAGGACTTCGCATACGTCTGCGCGCTCCGAGGCGTGGCCCATCGGCGTCGAAGGCTGCGTTCGGGACTCTTTCGCGTGACACTCGGCGCACGCGCCCGCGCCGACGTACG
The DNA here is from genome assembly GCA_035474235.1 of Pyrinomonadaceae bacterium. Classification (GTDB taxonomy): domain Bacteria; phylum Acidobacteriota; class Blastocatellia; order Pyrinomonadales; family Pyrinomonadaceae; genus QHXN01. The sequence continues at coordinate 30,701 of DATINM010000014.1, read as the reverse complement.
GGATGCCGGAGTAGTCGCGCGCGGGTCGCCACTTCGACAGGGCATCGCGCGCAGGCGTCTGCGCGCGACCGCCTGCGGGCCGCGTCCCCGCGAGATAGGCGAGTGCGAAAGTCAGAAGGAACGAGAGGGCCAGAATTCTCTTAACTACGTTACCCATTCGTAGAATCCGCCGGAAGTGGCCGGGTGTTCATTCGCCTCGACGTTTGCAATCCGCCCTCCGCAGCGTTCGTCAAAATCTTCGCGGGGGCTATACTGTACTCCCGCGCTCGCTTTGTCGAGAGGCAAGCTTCCGACCGAGTTCAGCCGACCACATGGAGGTAATGGATGTCCGCCAAAAACTCTTCGCGTTGGATGCATCGCGCGGGACTGCCGCTGCGTCTGCTCGTCCTTGTCTCTCTGGCCTCCGGCGCGGCGCGCACGCAGTCGCAGCAGAGCAAGACGCAGCAGAAGGCAGACGAAGACGAGGTCGTGACGGTGCGTTCGCGCCTCGTCAACGTTGACGTATCGGTCAAGGACAAGCGTGGAAACTACGTCAACGATCTCAAGGCCGAGGACTTCACGGTCTTTGAGAACGGCGTGCGGCAGAAGGTCGAGTTCTTCAACCCGCCGCTCGCGAATAAAACGAACGGCGGCGCGGCGGCGACGAACGTCGAAGCGTCAAGGCCCGCAGGCTCTCCGCAGCCCGCTTCGCGCGCGCAGGGCGCGATGCCGCGAAACATCATCTCGCTCGTGCTCGACGGGCTGAACACAGACCCCGCGAACATGAAGCGCGTGCGCGACGGCATGGTCAAGTACATACGCGAGCAGGTCGCGGACACCGACATGGTCGCGCTCTTCGCCGTGACGGGCGGGCTGCAACTGCTCCAGCCGTTCACGCGCGACAAGGACAAACTGGTCGCGGCGGTTGACAGGGCCGCGGCGGCCTCGACTTCGTCGAAAGGTTTCGAGCAGCGCGACATCGAAGAGAACATCTCGAAGCTTCGAGAGGCGTCGAGCGGCGCGGACTCTGCCGACACGACTTCGGCGACGAGTCAGGGCGATGCCGAGCAGGCGATGGCCGCGATGATGGCCGCGCGCGTTCTCCAACAATATCTTCGTCTCCGCACCGCGCTCGCGCAGCAGCAATCGCGCCCCGTCCTCGCCGCGCTCGCGGCCATCTGCGAGGCGCAGCGCACAATCCCCGGCAAGAAGACGCTTGTACTCTTCTCCGAAGGGTTCGTCACGCCGGAGGCGCTCGAATGGCAGGTGCAGAGCGCCGTTGACATAGCCAACCGCGCGGACGTTGCCATCTACGTCATAGACTCTGCGGGGCTGAAGGCGAGCGCGCCGCAGTCCGGCTCTTACGCGCCGCCTTCGCCGCTTCAGGGCATCTCGGTGCTGAGCGGCAGGACTGAGTCGAGGACGCACGCCGAGGGCGGCGAGGACGAGTTCGACTACTCGCGCTACGAGGGATTGAACCGCGAGCACGACGTGCTCTATCGCATATCGGGCGACACGGGCGGCAAGTTCATCAAGGATACGAACGACATCGCGAGAGGGCTGGCGCGCGTTGACGACGAGATACGCGCGCGCTACACACTCGCCTACCAGAGCACCGACCCGAACTTCGACGGCTCGTTCCGCAAGCTCAAGATCGAGGTGGCGAGGCACGACTCTCAGGTCATCGCGCGCTCCGGCTACTACGCCATCGCGCCCGATCAGATCGTGCCGCTCTCGCCCGAAGAGAGGAAGCTCCTGGCGAACGTCAACGCGCCTGAGACCGACTCGTCGCTCCCGCTCTTCGTCGAGATCAGCCCGTTCCGCGGGCGCGAGGGCGGCTACGTCGTCCCGCTCGCTTTGGAAGTCCCGCACGACGCCGTGAAGTTCGAGCCGAAGGACGGCAAGCAGCGCATGCAACTCGACGTGCTCGTCGTCGTCCGCGAAAGCAAGGATGCGGTGCTCTCACGACTCGGCGGAAGCTTCGACGTTCTTCTGAACGAAGCGCAGTACCAGTCGATTCTCAACAACAACGTCTTCTACCGTCAGGACATGGAACTCGCGCCGGGCGCTTACAACGTTGACATGGTCGTCCGCGACAGGCTTTCGGGGAGGATGACGGCGCGAAGGGAGAAGCTCGTGCTGCCGGAAGCAGGCCCGGATTTTTCGATGACCGACGCCGTGCTTAGCCGACACGTCGAACCCGCGCGCTCTACGGGGCTGCTCGTGTCGGGCGACGTTTTGAGTCAGGGCGGCGCGCTCATCAGTCCGCTTCCCAGCCGCGAGTTCCGCGCCTCCGACAACCTGATAATCTTCTTCGACCTCTACAACGCCGCGGCGAGCGCCTCGACCGGCAAGCCCTCTGTGAAGGTCACTGTGACGCTCACGAAAGACGGCAAGGCCGCGCTCAAACCGATTGAGTACGAACTCAACGAGCGGCAGAGCGAACCCGTGCCGCACCTGACCTTCGCGAAGTACATAACTCTGACGGGACTTCAGGCGGGCGATTACACGGCGAGCATCGAGGCCAGAGATTCGGTCGCGGGAAAAAGCTTGAAGCAGAAGGCGGCGTTCGTCATCAAGTGAGTGGCGGCTAGAGCTTAGTGGCGGGCGGCTAGAGCTTTCGATAGTAGCCGCCGTTGGCGCAGGGGCGGCAGAGCGCGACGCCTTCGCCGCCAGCGACTTCGCGACCGTCGTTGACGCCCTCGCCGCAGCGCGCGCAAGTGATGCGCGAGAGCGGGCGGCCCGGCGCGTCCGTCTCTCTGTATTCAACTTCGACGCGCTCGACCTTGAACAACTCCTCGTCCGAAGCCTCGCGATAAGTCTTGAACTGCCGCTCCTTCTTGCTCTCGATTTCGGGGTGGCGCGCGTTTGCGAGCGCTCGCGATTCTTCCAACGCGACTACGCGCACGGCCTCACCTGTCTCGGTGTTGAGGAACGTCGCGGCGACTTTGCCGTAGTCGAAATATTTAAGGCTGCGCTTGCCGAGCCGCGCGCCCGTCACCGCGCCGACCGCGTCGGCCATGCAGCGATCAATCTCGACCCACACGATCAACTTCTTCCGGTCTGCGCCGCGCGGGTCACTGACGCCAGCCTCGCGGCAGCCGACGACGGCCATACGCGCGCCGAGCAGTTGACCGGCGCACATGTGTCCGTGCAGACGCCCGCACTCGTCCAGCAACTCGTCGAGCGTCCCTATGCCGCGCCCGGCGCTCGACTCGCGCGGTGCGTGCGCGTCAGGCTGGCGCGCAGCGGTCGGCGTTGTCGCGTTCGTCTCGCGCGTCGCCGTCGTCGAAGTCGTGCTCGATGAATCGTCCGCCAAGTTGCGTTCACTCCTACGACTTGTCAGAGCGCGCGAGGGCCGGCGCGCGAAGCGCGTCGAGCGTGTGCGCGCGAATTCGCTCGACGAGACGCGGCAAATCTTCGCGCGTGTAAACGGGCAAAGCTTCGATCAACTCCATGTCGGCGGCGTCGCGAAGCTGCGGCGCGAATCGCGCGCGCGCGTCGGCGAGTCCTTCCGAGTCTCCCGGCGAATCTTCGTCGTCCGACAGATAGAGCGCCGAACTTTTACGCAGCGCGCGACGCGCCGAAGGCTTTATCTTTCCGCCCCGTGCGCGCGCGACCATCAGCGCGAAGTCGGCCTCGACGAAATCGAGGAAGCTGTTGCCTTCGACGATCACCCCCGGCGCGCACACCCTTTCGAGCGCGGCGCGGGTTCCCTCGCACACCTGCCTGTCCGTGACGACGACCCAGTGGACGTTCGACGCTCCGGCGTCCCAGAAGCGCCCCGTGTCCTTGCCCGGCGCGTAAGTCTCCGCGCGGCCTGAGCGGACGAGCGGCTCGTCGCCGAGAAGATGGCTGACGCAGCAGGCGTGCGCGCTCTTGCCGCACGAGCGATAGTGCCCGCGCGTTACTTTGACGGCCTCCCAGCCGGGCAGGCGACGCAGCAACTCGCACACGAGCGTCGTCTTGCCGACCTCCGACGAAAAGCCGCCGACCGCTACGACGCTCGCTGCCATCTCGATCTGCTTTCGGTTCTGCGGCGGACGGGACGAGCCTCGAAGCAAGCAGCGCCCGTCGCGCCTGCGGGACTCGTTCGGGTTTTTGGCCGCGGCGCTTCAGTGATAATTCTTTTGCAGGTCGGCGAGCGCCGCCAGAACCTCTTCGCTGTGCGCGGCGGGTTTGACGCCGACGAACACCTTTGCTATCTGGCCGCGCGGGTCAACGATGAAGGTGTTGCGCGCCGAGAGCTTCGCGCCGTTGTACTCCATCACGGAGCCGTACTCGGTCGAGACCTTCGCGTCCGCGTCGGAGAGTAGCTTGAAGTTCAATCCTTCCTTGGCGCAGAAGCTCTTGTGCGACTCGGCTGTGTCAACGCTAACGCCGATGATGACGGCATTTATCTGCTCGTACTTTTGCAGGTCGCGCTGGAAGTTGTGCGCTTCGAGCGTGCACCCGGAAGTGAAGTCCTTCGGGTAGAAGTAGAGCACGACCCACTTGCCGCGATAGTCCTTCAAATCAACCTTGCTGCCCTCGTTGCTCGTGAGCGCGACTTCGGGCGCGGGCGAGCCGACCGCGGGCTGATCCGCCGCGGCGTGAGCCATCGCCGCGGTCAGGGCAGCCGCGCACGCGACCGCCGACACGAAAAGTAATAGACGTTTCTTCATCGCCGTTTCAAACTCCTTAGCCTTTAAGATTTTTTCGCCGACGCCGAACCCTTTGACAGATTTATAGTCTAAACCGTTGGCTGCGAAATTAACAGCAACCGGCCACCTCTCGCTCCGCCGAACATCTCAAACCGGGGCGCAACTTTTTATTGACTTATTTCGGCGTTGGACGTAGCCTTTCCTATAGCTCTCTATCAACTTAAAGGAGTTCACGGATGAAAAAGCTTAGCGCCCTTCTTGCTCTAGTGTTCGTCGTATCCTGCGGCAGCAGCGTTTTCGCGCAAACCGTTCGCCACAGGCATCACCGCCACCACCATCACCACTGGCGTCATCACCGCCGACATCACGGCTAAAAGGTGATTGAAAGCTTAGCGCCGTGGCCGTGTGCCCATCCGGCGCAAACGCCAAGCACCTGAATACTGAATAAGCCTGCCGGGCCGTTCCCCTGAGCGGCCCGGCAGGCTCATTCGTTTTTGCTCGCCCGCGCTTCGATCCGAAAACGCTTCTCGCCGGTGCTCTGCCGCAATGTCTCGCGGCGAGCCTCTCCTTTTGCGGGTCGTCGGCGCTCGGAGTCTGTTAGAATTCCTGCACCCTATGATTCCTGTTTCGGAAGCCGTCCGCATAGTCGTCGAGAAGACTCACGCGCTCGCGCACGAGCGCGTGCCGCTCGAAGATGCGCTCGGTCGCGTGCTGGCCGGGGACGTGACGGCAGACACCGATCTGCCGCCCTTCGACCGCGCGCAGATGGACGGCTACGCCGTGCGCTCGGAAGACCTGCGCGAGACGCCCGCACGTCTGCGTGTCGTCGGCGAGGCCGCCGCTGGCCGGGGCTGGCGCGGCGTCGTTCGACGCGGCGAGGCCGTGCGGATTATGACGGGCGCGCCTCTGCCCGCGGGCGCGGACAGCGTGCAGCAGGTCGAGTTGACGCGCGAGACGGAAGGCGGCGAGTTCGTCTTCATCGAACGCGCGACCGAGCCGGGGCAGTTCTACGTCCCGCGCGGGAGCGAGATACGAGAGGGCGAGCGAGTGCTGCGCGCCGGCGAAGAAGTGAACGCCGCGCGCATGGCCGTGCTTGCCTCGTTCGGCTATGCCGATGTCGCCGTCTCGCGCCGCCCGCGCGTCGCCGTGCTCGCGACGGGCACGGAGCTTGTCAACGTCTCGGAGAAGCCGGGCGAGGATCAGATACGCGACTCGAACACATACTCGCTCGCGGCCTACGCACGGCTCGCGGGCGCGCGCGTCGAGCGATTGCCGTTTGCGGGCGACGACCCCGAACTCCTCAGACGCGAGATCGAGGTCGCCGCCGCACGCTCGGACGCGCTTGTGCTTTCGGGCGGCGTCTCGATGGGGCGCTACGACTTCACAAAGGATGCTCTACGCGCGCTCGGCGCGGAAATCTTCTTCGAGCGTGTCGCGTTGCGGCCCGGAAAGCCGACGGTCTTCGCGCGACTGCCCGGCGACGAGCAGACTCTTGTCTTCGGACTTCCCGGCAATCCCGTCTCCGTCAGCGTTACCTTCAACCTCTTCACGCGCGCGGCGCTGCGCGCGATGCAGGGCGCTCGCTCGCCCGCGCTCGAAGAAGAGACGGCGGTGCTCGCACGCGCCGCGAAAGGCGCGTCCGGAAGGACGAGCTATCTTCCCGCCGCACTGTCAAGCGACGAGGCGGGACGGCTTCTCGCAGAGCCTCTGAAGTGGGGAGGCTCGTCCGACTTCGTGGCCTTCGCGCGCGCGACCGCGCTTCTCGTCGTGCCCGCCGACGTGAAGACGCTCGAAGCGGGGAGCGTCGTGCGCGTCGTCCGACTTCCCGGTTGACGCACCGCAGTACACACACGCCCCGGACGCGTCGCGCGCCCCGCGAGGCCGCGACGTGTGCGCGTCGAAAGTCTCTGGCGCAACCCTTGAAATTTATCTACAATACGGTCGCTCATCCGAACGATCTCCGACCTTCTTCTTCGCCGCGGGGTTAAGATGAAAACCGCTCGCTCGCTCGTCGCACTCTTCGTCGTCCTTCTGCTTTGCACGAACGCCTCCGCAGTGCGTCAGGGCGGCGGCTTCACGCTCGAACAGGTTTTAAGCTCGCCGTTTCCATCCGAACTGGTCGCCGCGCGCCGTGGTCAACGAGTCGCGTGGGTTTTCGACTCGGAGGGCCGGCGCAACGTCTGGGTCGCCGAGGGGCCGCAGTTTCAGGCGCGGCAGTTGACGCATTACGACAGAGACGACGGGCAGGAGTTGACCGACCTCTCTTTCAGCGCCGACGGCAACTGGTTGGTCTTCGTGCGCGGTGGCGACAAGAACCGCGCGGGCGAAGTGCCGAACCCTTCGAGCGACGCGGCTGGCGCGAAGCAGCAAGTCTTGACGGTGAGTTGGATGACCGGACAGGTGCGCGCGCTCGGCGACGGCAACGGCCCCGTAGCGTCGCCGTCGGGGCCGCTGGTCGTCTTCTCGAAGGGCGCGCAGCTTTGGGTCGCATCGCTCGCAGACGCGCGCAGTGAAGCCCGTCAACTCTTCAACGCGCGCGGCACGAGCGAGTCGCCGCGCTGGTCGCCCGACGGTCGCTACGTCGCGTTCGAGAGCGGGCGCGGCGATCATAGCTTCATCGGCGTCTTCGACACCGCGACGAAGGCGATCAACTTCGTCTCGCCTTCGGTTGACCGCGACTCGACGCCGCGATGGTCGCCCGACGGGAGACAGTTGGCGTTCGTCCGTCGGCCCGCGCTCGGCAACCAGCCGCAGATATTTCTCGACGACGCGCCCGACCCGTGGGCGGTACTCGTCGCAGACTTGCAGACCGGCAGGGCGCGCGAGGTTTGGCGCAGCGGCAAGGGACAGAACGACTCCGTGCCGCCCGCGGGCGAGGAGTTGTTGCAGTGGGCGGCGGGCGACCGTCTGGTCTTCGCGTCCGAGCAGGACGGATGGATGCACCTCTATTCGATTCCGGCTTCGGGCGGCGAGGCGCAGTTGCTCACGCCCGGCGCATGCGAGGTCGAGCACGTCACGCAGACGCCCGACCGCCGCTCGGTCGTCTTCTCTTCAAACTGCGGCGACGTTGATCGGAGGCATCTCTGGCAAGTCAACGCCGCGGGCGGGACTCCGGCGGCACTCACGTCCGGCGACAAGATCGAGTGGAGTCCGGTCGTCACGGGCGACGGCGCGCACGTCGTCTATCTCGGCTCGGACGCGCGCACGCCCGCGATGCCTTACTCGATGACAATGAACGGCGGCGACGCTCGTATGCTCGCGGCGCAGGCGCTCCCGCGCGACTTCCCTTCCTCCCGACTCGTCGAGCCTCGGCAGGTCGTCTTCAAAGCGTCGGACGGTCAGGAGATTCACGGCCAACTCTTCCTGCCTTCGGGCGCGAGCGCCGGTGCGAATCGGCCCGCCGTCGTCTTCATGCACGGCGGCCCCGTCCGGCAGATGCTCCTCGGCTGGCACTACATGTACTACTACCACAACGCCTACGCGATGAATCAGTACCTTGCGAGCCGCGGCTACGCCGTGCTTTCGGTGAACTACCGGAGCGGCATCGGCTACGGTCGCGCGTTCCGAATGGCCCCGAAGCGAGGCGCGCGAGGCGCGAGCGAGTATCAGGATATTCTGGCAGCAGCGAAGTACCTGCGCAGCCGCGACGACGTTGACTCGAAACGCATTGGACTCTGGGGCGGCTCATACGGCGGATACCTGACGGCGCTTGGACTCGCGCGCGACTCCGACATCTTCGCCGCGGGCGTTGACCTGCACGGCGTTCACGACTGGTCGCAGCGAATCAGCGGCGCTTCGTGGATCGACTACAGCAGCCACGACGCGCAACGGATCGCGCTCGACTCTTCGCCCGTCGGCTCGATTGCGAAGTGGCGCTCGCCCGTCCTGCTCATACAGGGCGACGACGACCGCAACGTCTCCTTCGGCCAGATGGTTGATCTCGCGCGCCGCCTCCGCGAGCAGAACGTCGAGTTCGAGCAGTTGGTCTTCCCCGACGAGGTTCACGACTTCCTTCTCGAACGCAACTGGCTCGCGGCCTACCGCGCCGCGTCGGACTTCTTCGACCGCAAGTTAAAGTAAGACGACGTTTGAAAAGTCTTTACTTCAAAAAGCATGGACGAGCTATCACACGTTGACAAAGAGGGACGCGTCGCGATGGTTGACACGAGCGCGAAGCCGCAGACCTCGCGCCGCGCGGTTGCGAGCGCGCGCGTTTTGATGTCGAGCGCTACCGTCCGGGCCGTGCGCGAACACCGAACCCCGAAGGGCGACCCGCTTGAGACGGCGCGCATCGCCGGCATCATGGCCGCGAAGCGCACCGCCGAACTCATCCCCTTGTGCCACACGCTTCCGCTCACGCACGTTGACGTGCGCACGACGCTCGAAGACTTCGGCGTCCGTATCGAAGCCGAGGCCGCGACGAACGCCCAGACAGGTGTGGAAATGGAGGCGCTGACAGCCGCGTCGGTCGCCGCGCTCACCGTCTATGACATGTGCAAGGCCGTCGAGAAAGGTATATGCGTCACCGACGTTCGACTCGAAGAGAAGACGGGCGGCAAGTCGGGCGATTGGAAGAGGCGCGAGTGAATGCGGAAGGCGTATATGCAAACAAGGAGTCGCTTCGTGTACTCATCTCGATTCAAGCCGGCGCTCGCGCTGCTCGCGTGTCTCGCGCTTCCGGTCTGCGCCGCCGCGCAGCAGAGGATAACGGGCACGGTCACGGACAATCGGACGCACTCGCCCGTGCGCGCCGCGACCGTCAGGCTCGAAGGCGGTCTGTTCACGATGCCGTCCGCGACGACGACCGACGCCGACGGACGTTTCTCTTTCTCGGGTCTCAGTCCGAACCGATACACCTTGCGCGTCACAGCCGACGCTTTCTACGCGCAGGCCGTGACCGTCACGCTCGCGCCGCGCGAGGCAAGCCAGGTTGATTTCCAGCTTGTGCCGCTCGCCGCCGTCAAAGAACAGGTGACGGTGCGTGCGCGCACGAAGTTGCTCGAAGAGGCAGAGGCGGCGACGGTCAGTACGCTTGACGCAGAGCAGTTGGAGGCGCTTCCAGCCGCGCGCCGCACGCAACTCACCGACGTTGTCACGGCCTTCGTTTCGAGCGGCGTCGCCGGACACGACAACTTCGTACACCTGCGCGGCAACGAGCTTTCGCTCAACACCTTCATCAACGGAGTCTCCTTCTACGACAACCCGCACCAACTTTTCACGCCCGGACTCTCGCCCGACGTGGTGCAATCCGTGAACGTCATCACGGGCGGCTTCCCCGCCGAGTTCGGCAACCGCTTCGGCGGCATACTCGACATCGTGACGCGCACGGGCTTCGACGCGGGCGGCCACGGCACGCTCTCGCTCGGCGCAGGCACGCGGCTGCGCGACAACATCTCCGCGTCATACGGCGACCACACGCGGCGCTTCGGCTACTTCCTTTACGCGCAAGGATTCGAGTCCGAGAGGTTTCTGAACACGCCCACGCCCGACCTGCTCCACGACTTCGGCAAGGGCGCGCGAAGCTTCGTGCAGTTCGACTACCACGCATCGACGCGCGACTCTCTGCGGCTCGTCGCGACGGGCGACGGCACAAACTTCGAGCTTCCGAACACGACGGAAGACGAGCGGCGCGGGCGCGACTTCTTCCAGCGCAATCGAGAGCAGACGGCGATACTTTCGTGGGATCACACGTTCTCTTCTTCGTCGCTGCTTTCGACCTCGCTCTACGAGCGCTTCGCGGGCGCGCGACTTCTGCCGACTTCCGACGCGACCTCGATTCAGGCCGCGGGCACGCGCAACGACTTGACGCTCGGCGCGAAGAGCGATCTTTCGATTTACCCTTCAGGCTCGCGCCACGCCTTCAAGGCCGGAGTTGACTTGACGCTGCTCAGGCTTCGCGAAGATTTCTCCTTCGACCCGCGCGGCGATGATTTCGATGTCGAGCCTTTCGTCTTTCGCGGTCGCGAGACGGGCGGGCAGGCGAGCGCATACTTTCAAGATCAGTTGCGCGTGACGAAGAATCTCAACGCTAACTTGGGTCTGCGCTACGACCAGTACAGCCTCGTGACGAGCGCGCACGCATTCAGCCCGCGCGTCAACCTCGCATACGCGCCCGGCGGGCACACGGTGATTCATCTTTCGTACAACCGCTTCTTCTCGCCGCCGCCGATTGAGAATCTCCTGCTCTCGTCGCGCCTCGGCTTCGACGGCCAGCCGCCGCAAATCTCTTTCAGCAATCACTTCGAGGCGGGCGCGAGCCGCTCGTTCCGGGATCGCGTAGTCGTCCGGGTCACGGCCTACTGGCGCTCCGACCGGAACTCTTTCGAGAACACCGAACTCGCTAACGTCCGCCTGTTCCTGCCGACCACGTTCGCGCGCGGCAAAGCTTACGGCGTCGAGTTCTCTTCGCAACTCGCCGAAATTCAGCGGCTCGGACTCTCAGGCTATTTCAGTTACACGGCGCAGCGCGCCTTCCAGACCGCGCCCGCGTCCGGCGGCTTCACAATCGAGGACGCGCCGCCGGGCACGCGTGGCCCCGCCGCCTTCGACCAGATTCACACGGGCGTCGCCGGACTCACTTGGCGCGAGCGGCGCACGGGCTTCTTCGCTTCGGGCGCGCTCGAATACGGCAGCGGCACGCCCGCCTCACTGCCCGACGCGAGCGGCGAGGAACGACTCGTGCGATTGCCCGAACACCTCGTCGCCAATCTCTATTTCGGCGTCGAGTTGTTCCGCAAAGAACGACGCGGCGTCGGCCTTCAGTTCAACGTCGAGAACGTGTCGAACCGAGTCTTCCAGATCGCGAAGGAGAGCGAGTTCACCCCCGTCCAATACTCGCCGCCGCGATTCATCTCCGGCTCGATGCGGGTTCGCTTCTGAAGTCTTTCGATTACCAGCGCCCGAAGAAGTTGAAGATTACGCAGCCGAGGCCCGACGCGCAGAGCGTGTGGCAGAATGTGTCTGCTCAGGCGTTGCCGTCGTGAGGGCAGCGGCAGAAAAGAAGCGGGGATGCCGCACACGAGGTCGGCATCCCCTTTCACTTTTGGCAAAGACGGCTTACGCCCGCGTGCTTCGTCTATCAAGGCCGCTTGCCGCCGCCTCCACCGCCGCCACCTCCGGCTGCGCCTCCGCCGCCGCCAGCAGCGCCTCCGCCACCGCCTCCGCCGGCAGCACCGCCACCTCCGCCGGCAGCCGGGGCCGCGGCGAATGTCGCGGTGACGCTCAGGGAGTTGTTCACGGTAACGCTACAGGTCAGTTGCGCGCCGGTGCATGCACCGCTCCAGCCGACGAACGTGTTGTTGCTGGCCGGCTTGGCCGTCAGCGTGACTACCGTCCCGAGGTTGTAAGTCCCCGAACACTTGTTGCCGCAACTGATGACCTTATCCGCGGACGAGACGCCGCCATTGCCGGCCAACGTGACCGCGACCGACGGAACCGCAACGTTGGCCGCGGCATTCTGTGCGCCGATGGCGTCGCCGAGTTCGCCGTCCAGAGGAGCACTGCAACTGCCGTCACCGCCGCACAGTGCCTCGTGCGTCGCGGGGTCGTAAGCCCCGGAGTACTTGTAATACTCGTATCGGCGAACGACGGCGTGCGAGCCGTTACCCAGATTTCCCTGATTGACGAGACGCCCCTTTCGCTTCTGTTTCCCGACTTGCGGGTCTTGTTGAATCAAGTCCCAACTGACTTCGGCCTGCGCCGCATTCTCGGGCACGACGGCGGCGTTGTCGCCGACGAGTTCTTCGAGTTGAACCTCGCGCGGCAGTTCCGTCTTATAGACTTTCACCCACTGCGCGTCGCCGTACTGCAACACAGGCTCGGGGGCGGGCGGCGCTGCGATCTCGGCGACGACGACGGGCGGGTTGCCGGCTTGCGCCGGCTGCACAACAGTCCACGTCGGCGCGGGCAAAGACACGGTGCCGCCGAAAGGTATGAGCGCGCCCGGATTCTGCGGGTCGGCGACAAGCCAGTGATAGACGGCGTTGGTCGGGTTGCGGGTCGAACTGATGCCGAAATGCTCGCACCCGGCGGAGTAGTATGCGCTGCCCATCCCCAACGTCCAGCACGATTCGCCGGGGACGGTCTTCAGGCTGACGGGAACGGGGGTAGTCTGCGTGAAGGTCTGCGTGCCGGGGTCATACGGACTCATCCAGCGCACGTACACGCCGCCCGGATAGTCCGTGGCCGTCCCCTGACCGTAGCGTATGACATCAGTCCCGCCCCAGTTGCCGAAGATGCGTGTAAGGTCACGGCTGCTGATGCCTTCGAGTTGTATCTCGAACCCGTGCGTCTCTTGCCCGGTGTCGTTCAGTGCGTCGAAGTTCGCAAGCGTGCCGACCGTTGTCTGCGCCTGTAAGGTGGTGGGCGCGGCGAACAGCGCCAGCGCCGTGAATGCTATGGAAAGTGCGGCGCCAGAGGCTGCTTTCCGGCACAAAGAGAGAAACTTTCGAGGGAAAATCGGATGCATATTTCCTCCTGATACGTTAAGGGTAGTTGCCACTTCAAAAGTGTAATTTGCCGAGTCGGTCGGCCAGAGTGATTCCGTAGCTAATTGCAGACGGATGACCCGAACCGCCTTAACAGTGCGCGGCGAGTGAAAGGAAATACATCTCGAAAGAATCTGCTGCCGCACGACAATCGAGGCCGATAGCTTCTCTGATAAAATCTCGCGGCGTGTTCATCGGCGAATCGAAATAGTGTGCCGCCGATGTCGGGACATAAGACGGATGATTGAAGACTGTTTATTGCGGGCCGGAACGCTACGGAGTAGAATGTCGTATCAGTTGGCGTGAACGCAGAACACAAAGGCAGCGGAGATTTATAGATGAAAATCCAAATCGCACGCGACGCTCGCCCACAGGTCAAGGCGCTTCTCGCGGCAGCCGCGCTCAGCATCGCACTCTGGTACGTGCCCTACGCTTGGGTCGTCTCGTACCCGTTTCAACTCTTCGTCACCTTTATACACGAGGGCGGCCACGCGCTCGCGGCGGTGCTTACGGGAAACTCAGTCCGCTCTTTGAGCGTCTCGCTCGACACGAGCGGCCTGACCGAGACGCTGACGCCGCGGGGCAGTTTCTTCTCGCAGATGCTTATCTCAAGCGCGGGCTACCTGACGGCGACGGCCTTCGGCGCTCTGCTGCTCTGGCTCGTCCGCAAGCGCGTGAAGGCGAGCGCGGTGCTCGTCGGCTCTGCGGTTATCATCGCGGCGCTGACGGCGGTCTTCGGCTTCCTCGTGCCGCTCACGAACCTTTCGTTCAGCCCGTTCACGGTCGTCTCCGGCGTCATTATCACGCTCGGACTCCTTGCGGCCGCTCGATACGCAGGCCCGCGCGTCCGTAACTTCCTCGTCAGCTTCCTTGCCGTTCAGTGCGTCCTCAATTCACTCTTCAACCTGCGCGATCTTCTGACGCTCTCATTTCATCCGGATGTGCAGACGGACGCGGGCAATATGTACGCACTCACCGGCATTCCTTCGATCTTCTGGGCACTCTTCTGGGGGGTTGTTTCGTTCGTTATCCTGTCGCTCGTGCTGCGCGCATACGCCGTGAGCAAGGAGAAGCCTTCGCAGCCCGACCTGCCTTTCGAGGACTCGCCGCTCGAAGTCTGAAGACTCGGAAACCCTGTGAGCACGACGCGACAGAGGCCGCGCGGAGCGCCGTCGAAAGACGCAGCGCCCGGCGGCCTTTCAACATCCCCGACCGAATCCTCTACGACTTCCCAGACCGAATCCTCTAAGACTTCCCTGACCGAACCCTCTACGGCTTCTCCGACCGCCACTCCGGCGACTTCTCCATCTGACATTTCTGCAACTTCGCGCGTCGAATCTTCTACGACTTCGACGGGCGAGCTTTCCGCCCTCGAAGTCGAAACCCTGACGCTCGATTCGCTCCCGGTCGGCGCGCGGCTCATGCTCCGCTGCCGCGCAGACTGGCGCGCGGCGACGGTCGCCGCGTTCGAGCCGGAGTCGGGGCGCGTCGTCCTCAACGTCGCCTCGCCCACGGGCCACACCTACCGCGTCCGACGCCCGCACGACTCGCGGCTCACGCGCGACGGCGACGTGCCCGTCCTCGGCGAAGGCCGCTGGCGCGTCTCGCTCGCGCGTTACGACGTTCGTTGGTGAACGCGCCCGGCGGGTGGGTTCGATTTGTGTGTGCGATTAAATCTCGACGGGCTGTCGAAGGTTGACCTGCTCGAATTCGTCCGCGCTCACCTCGTCGCGTGCGAGGCTCGAAGCCGAGAGCAGAACGACCGCGAGCCACAGGAGGTCTGCAAGCAGAAGGTGAACGATCTGCATCCAAACCGGCGCGAGCAGCGCCGCATTCAGAAGTCCTGCGCCGACCTGTACGAGAACGAGCGCGACGACCGCCGCCGCGCAGCGCCGCACACGCGAGCCGCCGCGAGCCGCCGCGAGCGTGACCGCGAAGTAAACGACGTAAGCGCCGACGACGACCGCGAGGAGCGGGTGCAGCTTGTACTCGCGCAGGCCGAACATGAGTCGCGACGCCGCCGACAAGTTCGACACTGCTTCGCCCGCCCGCGCGCTTTCGGGAAACAGCGTCGAGCCGAGCGCCGCGACCGCGCCGCTCACGCCCAAGGCGAGCGCGCCTAAGATGGCCGTCCCGACCCGTCCGCTCAAGAACTCGAACAGTCGCGGTCGCCTCGCCTCGCCGACGGTCGCCCACCATGCAGTCAGTGCGAGCGCCGCGACGAGCACAAACGTGTTGACGAGGTGAACCGAGAGATAGACGGCGCGCGCCACCGACGCGTCGTTCGCAACGAGCCTGAGCAGCACGAGTCCCGCGCCGATGAGCGATTCGGTGACGATGAAGACCGCGGAGAGCGCCGCGCCCGCGCGCACCGCGTGTCCTTTGGGAAACTTTCTGAACGCCCAGACGAGGAGAGCGACGACGAGCAGGAACGCAACGCCGCTCGTCGCGCGGTGCGCGAACTCGACGAGCGTCTTGGTTGCGCTCGCCTGCGGCAGCGCCGCCGTGCCGTTGCACAAAGGCCAGTGCGCGCCGCACCCGTCGCCCGAACGCGACGCGCGGACGTATGCGCCCCAGAGGATGACCGCGAGCGTCAGCGCCGTCACGAACCACGCGAAGCGCGCGAAACGTCTCGACTCTGTTATCTGAGATTCCCTGCGGTCTGCATCCATGATCGATTGACGAGAGCGCGTCGATTATCCCGCCCCCGCAGAGACGAAAGCAAATCGCGGGCTGTCGAGATTTCTTGATTCATTGAATCGCGCGACGCCACACGGCGGACTCGCCTTCGCGCCGTATGAGCGCGCTCACCTCGGCGTAGGCGGCGGCGTAGAGAGAGCGCATTCTTTGAGGCGAGCCGGGGTTCTCAAGCCCGCGTTCGAGTTCGTCCGCCGGGATTTTATCCTTGGGCGCAGAGCGCGCAAGTTGCGGCCCTTCGCCCGCGACTAAAATCGCGAGTCCCTCTTCGAGCCAGAGCGGCGCGCGCCCGTGGCCGAGCGCGTCGAGCGCGGCGTGCACGAACTCGTGGCGCAGTGTCGTCGCGAACACGCCGCGTCGCCTGAGCACTTCGAGCGGCTGCAACTCGATGCGATGCCCCGCGGTCGCCGCCGCGACCCAAGCGGGTCTGCCCGTCGCGCCGACGAAATCGCCCGTCGTCTCGTGAACGAAGACCTCTGTGACCGGAATCGCCGACGCGAGAGAAGCACCCGCGAGTCTGCGCGACACGTCAGCGCGCGCGGCTTCGAGCACGCCGAGCGCCGCCTCAACGTCGCCGCGCACGGCGCGCGCAGGATAGCTCACGCGGAAGTGCTCGCTCGACAAAGAGAGCCGGGGCGAGTTGAGATTGGATTTTGACGCCGGGGAAAAATCTTCACGCGGCGTTTGCGACTTCTCGACGCCGCCAGTGTCAACGACGGTTTCGCCGAGCCAGGAGACGCATGAAGAGATTGCGAAGCACGTGAACGCGCGCGCGAACGATTCGATTCGGGCGGCGTCCGACGCCGGCGCGAGTTGAAGTTGCACAGCCCCGGAGTCGTGCGAAACGGTCTGGACTTCATCCGACGCAGAAGCTCGCGACGCATTAAATTGTTCGCCGACATTCGTTCCGGGGAAATACTGTCTGAGAATTTCGCGGTAAAGCGAGCCGCGCGAGGCCATGACGTGCGCGCCCGCCTGACACAGTCCGAGGCCGTGTCCGAAGCCCGTCCCGCGAAAGACGAACGCAGCGCCCGCGCGCGACACGTCGAAGCGCGAACTCTTCAAAACGTTCCAGCCGAGCGTGCGCCCGACGATGATCTTAAAGTCCCATCCGCGCAAAACTCTTCGGCGCTCGCCCGCGAGTTCGACCGTCTCTGCGCGCCCCGTCTCGTCGCGGCGGACAACGCGAACCGAGTCGAGACGCGCGCCCGTGTCGCTGCGCTCGTCCGCTCGCAATGCTCGAAGGAGTTGCTGCGCAGGGATAACGTCCGTCCATGTTTGATTCGCGCCCGCGCAGAAGTCGTCGCGCACACCGCGAAGGTAAGGCGGCGCGGCGCGAACGCCCCAGAGTTTCGAGATGTCCGCGGTGCGACCGCCGCACGACGCGCTGAAGTAAGTTTCGGCGACGCCGCCCCGCGGGTCGCGCAAGACTTCGCCCGAAGTCTCCGTCACCGCGCGGCGCGCGAGTTCGTAAAATTCGGGGCGCGCGCTCTCGTCGCCGACGTGCGCGAAGCGTTGGCAGTGCGTCGTGTCGCAGAAGTCGTAGCGGTCGCGCGCGTGGCGTCCGAGATTCTTGAGCGCGTAGGTTCTGACGACGACGGCGAGAGCCTTGAGCGCCTCGGCTTCAGTCTCGACGCTCCCCTCGGCGGCCAGCACGTCGAAGACGTAATCTTCGAGCGAGAGCGTGAGCGTCCTGTCCTCGTGCGAGAGTCGCACGCGCACCGCCGGGCCGTTCTCGTCGGCCGAGCCTGACGCGCGCGCTTCATGCGAGTCCGCGTCGGCGTCCGATGAAGAGTCCGCGTCGGCGCTCGTCGAGTTGCGCGCGAGCGAGCGCGCGTATGTCTCGAAGACGGGTCGCGCGAGGCCAGCCGCCTCCGCGCCGCGCGAGCGCTTGAGGAAGACGAGGACGGCGAGGCGCACGCGCTCAGGCGGCGCGTCTGCGGTTCGACCCGGCGTAGAATTTTCGTCGCCGGAAATTTTGTCCGCGGCGAACCCGACGAACCAGCCCTGCGAGCGCCAGCCGTCCTGCGGCGTCGAAGTTCCGGTCTTGCCGAAGACGTAAACGCCTTCGAGCGTCGCGAGTCCCGCGCGCGCTGCCGTGCCGTATGCGACCGCGCCGCGCATCCCCGCGACGAGAAGCGCGCGCTGCTTCGGCTCTATCTCGACCGTCGAGCGCACGCGCGGCGTGAATCCTTCCGCGCCCGCGCGCTGAGGGATTAGCAGACGACCGCCGTTGAAGAGCGCGGCGTATCCGGTCGCGAGTTGCGCGGGCGTGACGCGCAACGCCTCGCTCTCGCCGAGCATTTCGGGGACGCCCGGCTTGCCCGTCGGCAGTTGCCCGGCTGATTCGCGCTCGTCGCCTCCGCGTGTGCGCTCGCCGAAGCCGAACTCGCGCAGCGTCCTCGCGTAGTCGTCGCCGTCGAGCGACTCGGCCTCGCGCGCGAAGAAATAGTTGCACGAGTTTGCGAGCGCCTGCGCGGGGCCGAAGGCTGTACGATAGCGCGGGTGCGAGCAGGCGATCTTAAAGTCTTCGTGTTCGTAGCGACCGCGGCAGAAGACGCGCGTCTCTTCGTCGAGCGTGCCGGCGCGCAGGGCCGCGAGCATCGTGAACGGCTTGATCGAAGAGCCGGGCGGCGTCGCCTCCTCGAAAGCCTCGCGCGCGTTTGCGACCGCGCGCACGCGACCCGTCTGCGCGTCCAAAACCAAGATCGTTCCCTCGCGCCCGCCGAGCGCCGTCTGCGCCGCGCGCTGCAACTCCGCGTCAACCTCCGCCTCGCTCATGCGCGACGGCTCGCGCGCACGCTCGCTCAAACTCCCCGGCGTTGACCAGGAGAGAAAGACGAGCGCGCACACGCACGCGTGAGCCAGCCCGTGCGCGCGAAGGCGCGAAGGCGCGGCGAGTAGCGTGGCCTTCAGGTAATTCATCGCGCGAATCAGGCAGCGGCGTCGTGCGTCTCGGCTTCGGCGACGACGGAGCCAGTCGGCGGCGTCGCGCTCTCGGCGGGGAGCGGCGCGGCGACGAGGGCAGTCTCCGTCGGGGGCGTCGAGCGTGCGAGCGCGCCGAGCGTGATCGTCCATCCCAGAAGCGTGAAGACGAATGCAAGCGCGAGCCGCAGCGTGAAGAGCGAGAGTTCGGCCCAGCCGTTCGAGACGGGCGTGCGCGTAAAGAGCATGAAGTACGGCATCAGCCCGAAGACGAAGAGGCCGACGACGTAGATGAAGACCGCGCGCGGCGCGAAGGCGCGTGCGACGACGCGGTGAATCTTCTTGAGCGTAAATACGAGGCCGTCGCGCGCCGCCGAGAGCCAGAGGTGCGCGGCAACAATCGGAAGGACGATGCCGAGCAGCAGAAGCCAGAGCGACGAGACGAGCGCGTCCTGCCAGTGCAGAGGCTCCGGCTTCGGCGCGAGCGTCGTGGCGACGACGGCGTGCTGCGCTTCTTCGACTTTCGGCAGGTGAGCTTGCAGCTTGCCGAGCAGGTAGATAAAGCCGACGGCGAGCGCGATGAGCGGGAGGGCGAGCAGCAAGACTTTCAGAAAGTCGCGCGGCGTGCGACGGACGAGCGCGCCGAACGTCGTCTCAGCTTGCGCGAAGTTCGCGACCGCGGCTTGCAGAAGGAAGAAGAGGACGGGCGCGGCGACTGCGGTCAACGCCGAAAGGATTAGCTGCCACGCCGTCGCCTGCCCCGTCGCGAAGAAGACGTACAAGCACGCGAGCATCGCGAAGTAGAGCACGCACAAAAGCAGAAGCCCCAAAGGATTTTTGAAGAGTCCGCGCGCCGAATTGCCGATGTCCCTGAGCGAGTCTTTAATCATCTCTGACTTTCCTTTTCACTTCGCCGAGTGCCGCGAGGTTGCGCCTTGCGGCATCGTGGGAGCGTGCAGACGTTGCAGTGAAGAAATTATTAACATGGATGGACAGGATTTACAGGATTACAAAGTTCAGGATTTGAGATCTCAAATTTGAAATCTGTATCCGGTTGTTATCCTGCTCATCCTGTCCACCCATGTTAATTTCTTCCGCGCCGTCCTCCGTCCGCTCACGGCATTGTTTACTTGTCGAGTATCGTCAGCCCCGCGCTCGCGGAGTTCGCGCGCACGTCAGGCTCGTACATTCTCTCGACGCGCGCGGGCGCGACGCGGAACTGTCCGGGCACCTGCACGCGCAAGGCGTACTGGAACTGCGCCTTGCCGTCGAAGTAGTCGAGGAAGAGCACGGCGCGATTGTCGCGGAACTCGCGCGAACTGTACCAATCGCTCCAATCCTTGTCCTCGTGGTTGAGGTCGATGCCGCTGACCTCCTCGACCTGCTCGCAGCCCGCGGGTATCGGGTCTTCGATCATCATGTATTCGGCCTTCTCGCCTTCGAGCCGGAGACGCGAGACGATTATGTCGCCCGAACGTATGTCGCCCGTGAGCGGCTCGACCTGCCAACCCATCGTGCCGTCGTCCTTCTCGATAACTTTAAGTCGAAGGTATTCACGATGCAGTTTAAGTTGCGGGACGCCCTGCTCCGCCACTTGCTCGTCGTTCGTGTAGTGTGTGAGCGTCGTCGCAAGGTAGAGAACGCCGTGGCCATGCTTGACGATTCGCACGTCGTCGGTCGCGCCGACATCCGTGCCCTTGCGCTCGAACTTGAAAGTTTGCGCCGATGAAGCGTCGGCGGCAGTCAACTGCTTTTGTAAGACCTGCTCGCCGTTGACGTAGATTTCGAGCGAGTAGTCTGCTTCGAGTTCGTGGCTGACCTTTAAGTAATCGATCAACGCGAAGACGGCGAACGCTGTCTCGCGCGTCGAGAGCCAGTAGTAGCCGAAGCGACGATGCCCGACGAGCCAGCGCGCCGCGCGCGGCAAGACTTCGCTCTGCGGCGAGATGCGCGCGAGAGCTTTGACCGAGAGCGCCGTCGCCTCCGTGTCGCTCCAGAAACTCTCGGCGCTTCCGCCGCCTTTCGCCGCGCGCTCGATTTCCGACGCGACCTGCGCCGCGCGCTTGTCGCCTCGTTCGTGCAGAGCGAGAGCGAGCAGTGCTCGACCGTAGTCGCCGAGTTGGGCGCGATTGTTGAACAAGGCGTTCGCATACTTCATGTCGGTCTCGCCCGCTTCGGCGAGCGAGTATGCGGCGTAGGCGCGCGCGTCCGGGTTGATCTCGCCCCTGCCGTCCGCGCCCGCGTCGAGCATCTTCTTGAGCGCGTCGCGCCCCTTCGCGAGACGGTCGGCGTCAACGTCGTAGCCGGCCTTCTGCGCCTGCACGAGTCCGTCAACGACGTATGCGGTCATCCATCCTTCGGTCTGGTCGTCCTTCCACCAGCCCCAACCGCCGTCGTCGTGTTGATAAGCGTAGAGCTTTCTGAGGCCCTTGCGCGTCTTCTTGCCGATGTCGTTCGTATCTTTTATCGTCGCGGTCTTCACGCTCTGCAAAGCCTGCGTGACGATGACGTTCGGCAGGAACGAAGACATCGTCTGCTCTGTGCAGCCGTATGGATAGCTCGTCAGGTAGTCGAGCGCGCCGAAGAGCGTGCCCGCGATTGACGGCGAAGCCTCGACGCGCAAGGTTCGCGAGTTCGCGTCCGCGTTGGCGGGGAGCGTGAAGGTCACGTCCTTGTCCGCGTCGTCTTCCGAGAAGACGAACGAGTCGGCGCGCGTGTTCTTCAATCCGCGCGGGACGATGGGGATTGTAGTTTCGAGCGTGTCGGATTCTTCGTCCGTGAGCGCCTGCGCGACGATCTTCAAGTCGCCTGTCGCGGGCGCGCTCACGCGCCAGTTGACGCGGTACTCGCCCTGACTCTGGATGGTCACTGTCTGCTGCGCGGGGTCGAGGAGTTGCGCGCCGCCGACTTCAATCGTGATCTTCGTTACCTTGTCCGTCTTCAGATAGTTGTGGACGATGCCGGAGAGAATAACTGTGTCGCCCGCCGTCAAAAATCGCGGCGTCGCGACGCGGATGATTACGTTCTTCCGCTCGACGACTTTCGAGACGGCGACGCCGACGCGCGTGTCCGCGGTGATTGCTCGCGCCGTCGCGCGCCACGTCGTAAGGTTGTCGGGCAGGTCGAACTTGACCGTGGCCTTGCCGTCCGCACCCGTCACGATTGCGGGTTGCCAGAAGGCCGTGTCCTTGAAAATCTTTCGCACCTGCGGCGTGACCGTGTTGTCGTTCTTGAAGTCTGCGAGTTGCCGCGGCCGCTTGTTCGAGGCGAGGTCTATCTTCTTCGTCCCGGCGTAGCCGGAGAAGTTGTAGTTGACGGAGAAAGAAGTCTGCACCGAACTGTAGCGGCGACCATAGAACTCGCGGCGTATGTCGCCGACGGTTTCGGGCGCGATGCTGTAGATGGATTCGTCAACGACGCCGAGCGAGACTTCCGCGTTCGCCGCGGGCGAGCCGTCGCCGTTTCGCGCAAGCACTGTGTACGAGACGGGATCGCGCGGCTTGAACTCTTTTTTGTTCGGGATGATCTGAAGGTTCAAAAGCTTGTCGCGCGCGGGCACGACGAGCGTTACGTCCTGCGTATACATCTCGCCGCCGCGGACGTATGTGACGTTGACCGAGACGTTCGGCGCGAAGCGAGGCTCGATTGGAATCTTGATGGTCGCCTGACGGCCCGGCACGTCCTGCTCGCTGACATTAAGCACGGTGTCGAGTTCGGTCGTCACGAGAAGGTGCGCGTTCTCCTTCGGCAGAAGCGCCATGATCTTCGCCGTCTCGCCGGGCTTGTAAGATTTCTTGTCCGTGACGAGTTTGATCTGATCCTCGCCCTCGTATGAAACGTCTTCAAAGCGCCCGGTGCTGTCCGAGATCCAGAGGTCGCCCGCGTCCATCACGACCGGCTTGCCGTTCTCTTCAATCGTCGTCTTGATCTGGATGTCTCCGGGTTGCTGAGGCGCGTAATCGATCTGCGCTTCGCCCTGCTGGTTCGTCTGGACGTTGACGGACGAAAGCTCGCGCTCTTTGGGTTCGTAGTCCGGGTACTCGTAGCCGTCCTCTGTCTTCTTGACGACCTTCTGCCAGCGACGCTCGAAGAAGGTAAGCTTGATGCCCGTCTCGACGGGGTGTCCATCGCGGTCGTTGGCCTTGATCGTTATCTTCGCCGTGTCGCCTGTGTTGTAAACGTAGCGGTCGGGATAGGCGTATGCGACCGTGTTGCTGCGAACGCCCGTGAAACTCGCGCTGTCGCTCATCGTGCGGCGCGAGGCGTCCGTGACTTCGGCTTCGAGCCGGTAGCTGTAATCCCAATCGTCTTTCGGGTCGGCCTGCGGCACGGTCATGTCGAGGTCGAGGCGGCCCTGTTCGTTCAACTTGCCGTCGCCCTCCGAGACCATCTCGTCGCCTGAGCCTCCGTAGTCGCTGTTGCCGCCTTCGGCGGTCGGGTCTGCGCCGAACTCGTCCTCGTCCTCGCCCTCACTCTTCTGCCACCAGCCGTAGTAGCGCGAGCGGTAGATGTAATACTTCACGGTGGCGTGCGTAACGGGCGAGCCGAAGAAGTAGCTTGCCGAGACGGTGAAGTGTGCACGCTCGCCCGCGTGGACAAACTGCTGCGGCGTCGTGACCTTCACCTTGTATTCGGGCTTCTTGTATTCCTCGACCGTGAACGTGCCCGTCGCCGACTCGTCGCCGATTGAGGCGTTGATCGTGTAGCTGCCGACTTCGGACTCTTCCGGCAGGTCAAACTCGGCGCTGAAAGTGCCGCGAGTCGAGAGCGGCAAGTTCTGCTCGAAGACCGACGCGCCCTGCTCGTCCGTGACCGAGACGGAGACGGTCTTGCCCGCCGGAATTTTATATCCGGCGTCGGTGCGCTTGCGGAGTATGCCTTTGAAATAGACGTGCTGTTCGGGGCGATAGACGGGGCGGTCTGTGTAGATGTAACTCGTCATGTCGGGCGAGCCGCCGCCTTCTTCGTCGTCCGTTGTGCCGCCTCCGCCGCCGAAGTAGTAAGACTCAAGATCGGAGATCGAGAAATTGTCGCCCTGCGTGGACATGACGAGGTAAGAGTCCGTCGTCTGGTCTTGGCCTGTCGCTTCCTCTTCTGTTTCCGCGTCGCCCTCTTCGGCCTCTTCGTCGGCGTCCTTCGCGGCCGGCTTCTTCTTCGTCTTGTCTTCGACCGCGAGCTTGAGTAAGCCTTGCTTGTCTGTTACTCCCTTCGTCACGTCGTTCTTCTTGCGTATGACCTGAACCTGCACGCCCTCGCGCGGCTGGCCCGTGTTGCGCTCGACCGCGTAGACGAGCATCGAGCCGTCGTTCGAGGTCTTCTCGACGGTCGCGAGGTCTGAGATGATGACGATGCCGAAGGCGCGCAGGTCGCCGCTCACGGCCTCGACGAGATAGACGCCCGGCTGGCGCTTTACCGCGTCGCTCAGAGTGATCATGCGCCGGTCGTACTTGTCTTCGAGCGGCGGCAGCTTCTCGCGCCAACTGCTGACCATCTGGTCGGGGTTGAGCAAGGGCACGCGCGCGTAGTCGGCAACGTCAAGCCGCGTTCGGAAGCTCGTGTCGTCCTCTTCGGGACGGAACTTCTGGTTGAAACCTTTTCGCGACTGGTTCTGAAGCTGCAAGCGGACGTAATCCTTGACGAGTTGGTAGCCCCAACTCTTGAAACGCCGCAGGCGTTCGAGAAACGTCGGCGGGTGCTTGGTCTGCTCGCCGACCTGTTCCTCTTCGTCCTCGCCGACCTGATGCGGGTTGTCGAGTTGACGGAAGAATTTTACGGGGTCTTTGACCTTGTAAACCCGGAAGTCGAGAGACTCGACGCCGCGATAGTTGACCCAGAGGCGCGGCCTGTCGGTCGTGCCGTATGTGCGGTTCGTGTGAAGCGAGAAGAAGGGCTTTGCGTGCGGGTCGGGCGGCTCCGGCGTCCGCTCCGGGCTTGTCGTTGACTCCGGCGCAGTCTGCGCGGCGAAACTGTAACGCGCCTTCACCCTCAGCGCGACGAAGCCGACGACGACGAGCGCGGCTGCCAAATAGATGACGACGGACGTTAGAAGTGTGCGACGGGTCATAAACCCTCCGGGCGAATCATTGCAAAATCTTCAGACGGTAAAAGCCTAGAAAATTTCTGTTTGAGGCGACGGGACGCCAGCGCGCATCCGGATGCCGGTCGAGAACAGCGAGCCGAACCTTTCGCACTTCGCCCGCGTCCTGCGGCGAAGCGCCCGTGTGATAGACGACCCAGTCCGCCGCGCCTTCGGAATCCGTGCGCGCGCGACCAAGAAAAATCATCACGTGGTAAGGGTACTTCTGAGCCTGTGGTTGATTGAAAAACAGTAGGTCGCCGGGGCGAGCCTGCGCGCGGTCGCGGCTGACGAAAGTCGTATTGAAATCTTTGAGCGTGCGCGCGTCTGCGAACTCGGAGAAGGTTCCGTCCGAGAGGTTCGACTTGTCGAACGAACCCGCGACGGTGCGGAAGAGTTTTTCGCCGACGGGGCTTCGCTCCAAAGTGTAGGCGCGAACGTCGGGCGCTATAGCTTCGTAAGACTCGCCCATCCTCAGAAGCCATGCGCGGTCGTGCGAGCGCAGCGCCTCGCGCCATGCGAAGCGGACGAGTCCCGCGCAGTCGCGCTGGTCTTCGCTCCACTCCTTGCTCGGCTCGTAGAACTGTTGCTCGGCTATCGCCGTAAACCATGTTCTAAAATTCTCGCGGTCGCCGAACGTGTGAAGTTCCTCGGCGTCGGCGATGCCGTCCGAGTCAGAATCGTCCCAGTGCGCTTCCGAGGTCACGACCGCAGCGCGCGCGTCCGTCGCGGCGTCGGCGCGCACTTCGCCGAGCGCATTGGTGCGGGCGGACTTCTGACATGATACGAAGAGCGAGAGCGCAGCGGCGATGCTGACGAGGCCGGGAATGAGACGCAAGAGGGGTCGCATCTTTTCGACGAACTCGAAACTGGTTTTTGAACGAAGACTCATCCGGGCGAACGGGTGCGCTTAAGCTATCACGACTGTCAAAAATTGTCTCGCCCTTTTTCTCTCGGCGCATTGTCTTTGAAATCGCTCGCGCCGCGCGAGACGGGCGCGAACAGTTGCGCCCCGTGCCCGACGGCATCGATCTCGCGCGCCTTCCGCACGCTGCGTCTGTGGATAACCACAGGAAAGTGATGAGTGATGAGTGATGAGTGATGAGTTAAAGGCAATCTGCCTTGACTCATCACTCATTACTCATCACTTCCTACTTGCTTTTCCCGCCGCGTTGCCGCTATCTTGCGGGACAAACGAAAACCCAGGCGCGAAGGAAGGATTCAGGACTGATGGCCGAGAAGGGCAAGCTCCTCGACGATCCGCTGTGGTTCAAGGATGCGGTCTTCTACGAGATTTACGTGCGCGGCTTCTACGACTCGAACGGCGACGGTGTCGGAGACTTCCGCGGCCTGACGGAGAAACTCGACTACCTCGAATGGCTCGGCGTTGACTGCCTCTGGCTCCTGCCGATGTACGCCTCACCTCTGCGCGACGGCGGCTACGACATCGCCGACTACTACTCGGTTCTGCCGGAATACGGCACGCTCGAAGACTTCAAACAGTTCCTCGACGCCGCACACGCGCGCGGCATACGCGTCATCACAGACCTCGTCGTCAACCACACATCGGACTCGCACCCTTGGTTCAAGGAGGCTTCCGCCGCGCCCGGTTCGCCGAAGCGCGACTGGTACGTCTGGAGCGACACGCCGGAGCGGTACAAGGACGCGCGCATAATCTTCACCGACACAGAGAAGTCGAACTGGACTTGGTGCGAGTCTGCAAAGGGGTTCTACTGGCACCGCTTCTTCAGCCACCAGCCGGACTTGAATTACGACAACCCGGAGGTGCAGCGCGCGATGCTCGACGTTGTTGACTACTGGCTCGACTTCGGCGTTGACGGCTTCCGCGCAGACGCCGTGCCGTATCTCTACGAGCGCGAGGGAACGAACTGCGAGAACCTTTCGGAGACGCACGGCTTCCTGAAAACCTTGCGCGCGCACGTCGAGCGCCGACACCCGAACGCGCTCCTGCTCGCCGAGGCGAACCAGTGGCCGGAGGACGTTGTCGAATACTTCGGCGACGGCGACGAGTTTCACATGAACTATCACTTCCCCATCATGCCGCGCCTCTTCATGGCGCTCAGGCAGGAGGACAGGCGGCCCATCGTCGAGATACTCGAACGCACGCCCGGCATTCCGCCGAACTGCCAGTGGGCGATGTTTCTGCGCAACCACGACGAGTTGACTTTGGAGATGGTGACGGACGAGGAGCGCGACTATCTTTACAACGAGTACGCGAAAGACCGGCGTATGCGTTTGAACGTCGGCATACGCCGAAGGCTCGCGCCGCTTCTCGACAACAGCCGACGGCGGATCGAACTCCTGCACGCGCTTCTTTTCTCGATGCCCGGCAGCCCGTTTCTTTATTACGGCGACGAGATCGGCATGGGCGACAACATATACCTCGGCGACCGCGACGGCGTTCGCACGCCGATGCAGTGGACGCCCGACCGCAACGCCGGATTCTCGAAAGCAGACTTCGAGCGGCTCTACTTCCCCGCCATCAACAATCCCGTTTACGGCTTTCAATCCGTCAACGTCGAGTCGCAGATGCGCTACGACTCGTCGCTCCTGAACTGGATGCGGCAGATGATTCTCGTGAGGAAGGAGCACCACGTCTTCGGTCGCGGCACGATGCGATTCATCAAGCCTGAGAACAGAAAAATCTTCGCCTTCGTGCGCGAGTACGACGGCGAAACTGTGCTCTGCGTCTTCAACCTCTCGCAGTTCGCGCAGCCCGTCGAGCTAGACCTCTCGGAGTTCGAGGGACGCGCGCCCGTCGAGATGCTCGGCAAGACGCGCTTCCCCGTCATCACGGCGCAAGCTTATCAACTCGCGCTCTCGCCGTTCGGCTTCTACTGGTTCAGAATCGAAGAGAGAAGCGCGTGAGCGGGCGGCGGTCGAACGCTGCGCGCGGTGAAGATTCCGCAACATTAAACGGGTAAGACTTGGACGCGAAGTTAGGCCGTTCTTAAATTCCGACCGGACGAGGGAGCAGACGAAGATGCTGAAGGCTCTTGGGAGCGGACTCGTGGGCGCGTTCGCGCTCACGCTGATTCACGAGACGGCGCGCCGCTACGTTGACGACGCGCCGAGAATGGACGTACTGGGGATGCGCGCGATAGCGAAGACGATGCGCGCCGTTGACGTTGAGCCGCCCGTCCCGCTGCACGAGACGGCGCTCGTCGGCGATATCGTCTCGAACTCGCTCTACTACAGCCTTGTCGGCGCAGGCCCTTCGCGCGACGCCGTCCGCAACGGCGCTCTGCTCGGACTCGCAGCCGGACTCGGCGCTGTCTTCCTCCCCGAACGGATCGGCCTCGGTCGCCAGCCGACCGCGGACTCTCCGCAAACGCAACTGATGACAATCGCTTGGTACGCGCTCGGCGGACTCGCCGCGGGCGCGGCCTACGCCGCGATTGCGTCCGACGACGAATGACACGCAGCGGGCATCAGTCACCGAACGTTTGCGTGCGCTCGTCCGAACTCACTCGGCGAAGCTTGTCAGCCTGAAGTCGAGCACTATCGCGTCGTGATCTGAAATCACACGGCCTTCGCGTCCGCGTAAATTTCCGACGACGCGCGGCGGCTCTTGCGGGTCGGGTTCTATTCCACGTCCGGCGAACCAGTCGAGCTTGAGCGAGCAGCGCCCGCCGTAGTCCTTCAGCGCCCAGTTGATCCACCAGAAACACCAGCCCGGAACCCACTCGCCCATGTTCGTGTTCGCGGCCAAGTCCTTAACGTCGTAGTGGAGCGTGCCCGCGCCCGGCTCGTTCAAATCACTGTATCGGTAGCCGCGCCGCCCGAGTTCGCGGAACAGTCCGCGCTCGAACCAGCGGTCGGGACGCAGATAGTGATTCTCCATGACGTTGCCGACGCCCATCAACACGCGGCGCGCGAAGCCTGCGACGGAGTAAGCGGCACGGCTGGAATTGTACGTCGAAGTGTTCCAGTCGCCGCCGACGAGCACGGGCAAGCGAGGCTCAAGACTCTCGACGAAATCCAGCACGACGCTCAACTGACGTTGGCGGTGGCGCTGGCTCGAATGCGCGTCGAGGTGAAGGCTCACGACCCGCAAATTTCCAGACGGGTGAGCGATGTCACAGACCACTGCGCGCTGGCTTCCCAGACGCTTCTCGCGCCCGTGCATCTTGTCCTTGCCGTTCGGCAGCGCGACCGAGAGAGCGCGTGCAATCGGCCAGCGCGAAAGGACTGCGTTGCCGTGCAGCGCCTCTGCGTTCTCGCCCGCGGCGGCGCTCTCAAGCCCGCTCCCCTTGCTCAAGTTCACGTAGCACGGCGCGAACGCGTAGGCCATTCCGAGCGCGTGCGCAAGCTCTCGCGCGACGTGCCGATTGCCCGAACGCGCCATGCCGTAATCAAGCTCGGTCAGCAGAAGCACGTCGCTGCGGCCCACAAACTCGTGCCCACGGAGCACGCGCGCGATCTCTTCGAGGTGCGTGCCGCGCTCGACGTTCCAAGCAGTCGCGCGAATCGTGTTCGTCTCACGATTTTGTCCCGTCACGCGCGCTTCGTTTGACGGATGCGCTTCGGCATTTGGCGCGTGTGCCCCGGCATCTTCGTCGCCGGTCGTGAAGTCTCCGCGCTCGACTCCGCTCAGCACGCGCTCGACATCCGCGCGCAAACGCGCGTAGAGCGGCGAGCGTTCGAGCGCCTTCGTCGAATTGAACTTGGCGAGTTCGGCGAAGTGCGGCTTGAGCCGGTGTTCGAGCGGAGGATGCTCCGAAGAATTACGACTCGCGGAAGACTGCGCCGACGCGTCGAACGCGCCGGAGGCGGCGATGTTCATTCGTGTCCTTCTCATCGCCACTTCTTCATCTTCTGGAAGCGTCGCTTGACCATGTCGCGGCGCAGCGGCGAGAGGCGGTCGATAAAGAGCGTGCCGTCGCAGTGGTCTGTCTCGTGCAGGAAGCAACGCGCGGCGAGTCCCTCGGCCTCCTGCTCGAAGACGCGCCCGCGAACGTCCTGCGCGCGGAGTCGCACGCGCGCCGCGCGATTAAGTGGCGCGTGAATCTTGCCGATAGAGAGACAGCCTTCTTCACCTTCTCGCTCGCCCTCGGCAGAAACAATCTCAGGGTTGGCGGCGACGAGCCTCAGCCCCTCGCAGTCCATCACGAACAGCCGCAGAGAGAGTCCGACCTGCGGCGCTGCGAGTCCGACGCCCTCCTCGGCGTACATCGTCTCGAACATATCGGAGACGAGTTTCTCCAACTCCGCGTCGAACTTCTCGACGGGCGCGCCGACCTTCTTCAAAACTTTTTCGGGGAACTCCGTGATCTCAAGAATCGCCATGCCGAGAGTTTACAAGGATGTGGGCGGAAGGATGAAGGGAGGGTGTTGGGTTCTGGGTTTTAGGTGCTGGTTTTGGGTTCCGCTTACAGCTTTCTTGCCAGCACCCGGAACCCAACACCCAACACCCTCTAACCTTCCGCCCGCGGCCTTTCACTTCGTCAAAAAGCTCTTGAGGAACTCGACCGCGGCGGGGTCGTTCGTGCGACCGAGAAGGACGAATGCTTGCCTTCGGACTTCGGGCTTGGGGTGCGTTCGCGCGACGTTGATGAGAAGCGGGACGGACTCGGACGTGGGACGGCGGGCGATTGCCGCGAGCGCCTGCTTCTGAAGTTCTGTGTCGGCGTCCGAGGCGGTCGCGGTCTCTCTGAGCGTGCCGAGCGCCTGCTCGCCCGCGATCTCGCCGAGACGTGCGACCGCCTGTTTGCGAAGCTCGTTGTCGGCGTCCTGCGTCGCGACCTTGACGACGAAGGCGGTGGCCGCGGCGCGGTCGTCGTTGCGCGCGACCGACGCGAGCGCCGCGCGTCGAAGGTCGCGGTTCGCGAGCGACGAGTAAAGCGTTTGCAGGAACTGAAGCGCCTGTGCGTC
>DATINM010000013.1:0-25492 GCA_035474235.1 Pyrinomonadaceae bacterium | reverse complement strand
GCGTGATAGTCTTTGCGGCCCTAAATCCGACCCGAAAGGAGATACTCGATGGATACCGCAAAGAAGCAACTAAGGAAGAGGCGGCGCGGCCAAATCGTGCCCCTGGGTGGCGGCAGCTTCAAACTCCGCGTGCCCCTGGGCCGTGACGGAGCGGGCACACGCAAGTACCACACGGAGACGATGCACGGCACTAACCGGACGAAGGCCGAGAAGCGCTGCACGGAACTGCTCGCACAAGTAGATTCCGGCTCTTACTTCGAGCCAGCCTCGATGACGGTCGCCGACTACTTCACGCGGGAGTGGCTGCCGCAAAAGCGAAGGGACGGCGTGCGCGTGGCGACGACGCTGAAGGGTTACGAGTGCGCCGTGACCAAACACGTCATACCCGCCCTGGGTGCTCTGCCGCTCTCGCGCGTTACGCCGCGCCACGTCCAGCAGCTCTACAACCGTATGCAGGACGAGGGGCTTCGCGACGCGACGATGCGGCTCGTGCGCGCCGTGCTGGGCATGGCCTTCCGGCAGGCCGTCCTGTGGCACTATCTTCGCTCCGACCCGACGGCGGGGATAAAGCCTCCCGCCGCCGTAAAGCCGCCGCGCGAGGGTCACGCCTTCACGCGCGACGAGGCGCTCAGGTTCATCCGTGCCGCGTCGGAGAGTCCCGACGATCTCGACTTCCTCTTTCACCTGTTCACGGGCGTCAGGCCCGAGGAGCTTGCCGGCCTCGGTTGGCAGCACGTCTCGTTCGACGAGGCGTCGGGGTGCGGCGTGGCGAGGATCGAGCGCGTCGTGCTCCGGCTCAAGGGCGGCTCGTTCGAGTTCGCCGACCCGAAGACCAAAAACGGCAGGCGGCTCGTCTTCTTCCCGGCGCACATCCACCGGGCGCTCGTCGCGCACCGCGAGAGGCAGTTCGAGCGCGCCGCTAAGTTGGGCGGGCTGTGGCGCGAGTATAGCCTCATCTTCACGGCCCCGGACGGCGGCCCCGCGGACGTGCAGTACATCTACGCGCGGCGGCTGCGCCGGCTGGCGAAGCGCGCGGGGATCGCGGCGAGGGTCACACCTTACACGCTCCGTTACTCATTCGCGACGCTCGCGCTTCTGGCGGGCGAACTCGACGTGACGGTGAGCCGGCAGATGGGACACGCTAAGACGGATTTTACGAAAGAGGTTTATGTTAGAGTGCTCCCGGAGATGCAGCAGAGCCTTTCGGGGAGCTTCGAGAGGCTGCTTACTGAGACCGTTGGCAACCAGATGGCACACCTGGACGCCTCCGGCGTCATGTAAGTGATTGACAACACATCCGCTTGCCTCACGCCCCCGAGACAATAAAGAGTTATTTGACGAGCGTGCCCGTGCGGCTCCAGCGCGTGTTGCGGAAGAAGTCGACGAGGTAGTTGAAGGGAACGGGCGCGTCGCTGCTCCGCGCGCTCTGGTCGTAAGACCAGTAGACGAACATCGCGCGACCGATGATCGCAGAGCGCGGGACGTAACCCCAGAAGCGGCTGTCCTGACTGTTGTCCCGGTTGTCGCCCATCGCGAAGTAGTGGCCTTCCGGGATGATGAACTTGCCGTCGAAGCGCCGGGTTGACAGATGCTTCTCCGGGTCGAAGTAAACGTTGTAGGTATCTTCAGCCGAAGGCGGAGGATTGTTGATGACCGCCAGCGGGGCGTCGCTTTCGTTCTCAGGAGTCCTCGGGTTGTCGTCGCCGTTGCGCGCGGTGATGACGTGCTCGTCGAGCGGCTGACCGTTGATGAAGACTTTGCTGTCGCGCACCTCGACCACGTCGCCGGGCAGCCCGATGACTCGCTTTACGTAGTCGGTCTTGTAAGGGATATTGGTCGGCGCGGTGTCGTCCACGTCGTCGTTGTCGCGGAAGCGCGGCTCGCCCTGATACTTGCCCGGATACTTGAAGACGATGATGTCGCCGCGCCGTATCTCGCGCTGCGGGAGAAACGGAAGGATGGGGCCGGGCGCGAAGATGAACTTGTTGACGAGCAGGTGGTCGCCGATCTCTATGGTGTTCTGCATCGAGCCGGTCGGGACTTTCACGGCCTGCACGACGAACGTCATGCCGAAGAGCGCCATGATCGCCGTTACGACGAGCGACTCGAAATATTCGCGCGCGACCGAGCGCGGCGGCCCGTGCCTCTCCTGCTCCTCGGCCTTCGCGCCGCCCGCGCCGTTGCGCCCTGACTCCTTCGCGCGGACGCGCTCGCCCTCTTTCTCGCCGGGCTTCTCGGCCACGCCCCCCGCACCTCTCGTCTCTCTGCTCATATGAGTTCATCCTAGTGAACCGCTCCGAGGGCGGTCAAGCCGCTGCGCGCCGGACGCTTCGGGCGCGATGTGAATCGGCTCAAGATTCTTTTGTTTCACGCACGCAACAGCGTTTCATCCGAGCGCGTTTCGTGCTATAATGCTCCGCATGAAAGCGACGGAGAAAAAGCGTGCGGACAAGGTTGGGGAGTTCACGCCGGCCGAGCAGCGCTCGGCGCGAGCGGAGCGGGTCAAAGTTTTCGAGGCGGAGCCTTACGGATGGATCGCGCAATCGGAGTCGGGAGTCGAGCGCGGCTATCACCTCTTCCGCGACCCCGAAACGCGCTCGCTCGCGTGCACCTGCGCCGACTTCATCTTCCGTGGGAACGCCGAGCCGGGCTACGAGTGCAAGCACGTCGCCGCCGTGCTCAAGTTCATCGGTCGGCAATACCTGAAGGTCGAGTACGACCCGCGCCGCCAGATGGCGCGCGTCGCTTGAAAGGAGTTTTAAGAGAAGCGATGAGCACGACATTCAAATGTGAAGCCTGCCGCCGCGCGTCGGAGACTCTGCACATGAGAGACTCGGACGGCAAGTGGGTCTGCGCCGAGTGCATCCCGGCGGCTGAGGTTGACAGGTGCGAAGGCTTGCGCGAGCGCCTCGGTCTCAAGACACCTGCGCGCGTGCCGCGACGCAAGGCGGCTTGAATCGACGCCGACGAGCAACCGGATTCACACACATTCACACATTCAAACTTCACCCCGACGACGCGGGGACGCAAAAGAAGTCGTGCGACGACCGGGCGACCTTTGCGCCTCCGCGTTTTTGTCTTACGCTCTTAACCCATGAGCGATTTCGTGACGAAGAAGCAGGTCTCGGCGGGCG
Organism: Pyrinomonadaceae bacterium; assembly: GCA_035474235.1. Lineage (GTDB taxonomy): Bacteria > Acidobacteriota > Blastocatellia > Pyrinomonadales > Pyrinomonadaceae > QHXN01. The sequence goes on along the minus strand of DATINM010000013.1, from coordinate 22,358 downwards.
GCGTGGTCTTCAGGCGACAGCGAAAGAAGGTCGAGGTCGCGTTGATCTCGGTCGGCGAAGAGGGCCGCTGGCAACTACCGAAGGGTCTGGTCGGGCGCGGCGAGTCGCCGGAGGAGGCCGCGCTCAGGGAAGTCCGCGAGGAGACGGGCCTCGCGTGCGAGATCGTCGCGCCGATTGAGACGATTGAATACTGGTACTTCTCGAAGGGGCGCGGAGCGCGCGTGCGCTTCCACAAGAACGTCCATTTCTTCCTGATGCGCTACCGTTCGGGCGACACGGATGATCACGACGACGAGGTGAACGAGGCGCGCTGGTTCCCTCTCGAAGAGGTGGCAGGAGTGCTCGCCTTCAAGGGCGAGCGGAACGTTTTGGAGTTGGCGCGGGAAATGATTTGAAGGGCGGCGGGATCAAGTTTCCGCCGCCCGGAAAAATTTTGAAGCCGGGCTTCAGTGAACGACGCGGCGCGCGCTGACGCGCTGCCAGAGGATTTCGGCGTCCGGGTAGGCTATGCCGTTCTCGGAACGCATCGCGAGCGCGGTCTCGACGATGACTTTTAAATCCTCGAAGACTCCGTTGCAGTCCGTACAGGATGACAGGTGGGTCTTCACGAAGAGCACGTCGTCGTCGCCGAGCGAGCCGGCGCTGTATTCACTGAGCAGTTCGATACTACGGGCGCAGTCCATGTGCCGTTCCTTGAGGTGGTCAAAGTTTTTGGCCTTTCGGGCGAACCCCGAAAGGCTAGTTAGATGCGGCTTGCTGCCTGATTAATTGCCTCAGCTTGAGACGAGCTTTGTGCAATTGTGACTTCGACGTGCCCTCGGCGATGCCGAGCATCTCGGAAATCTCGTAGTGCTCGTAGCCCTCAATGTCGTGGAGGACAAAGACCGTGCGGTAGCCTGTGGGAAGTTGTTGAAGCGCCTTTTCGAGCGAGATGCGGTCAATGACCGGCATTGAGCCGGGGTTTTCAGTCCCCTTCACGATCTGAATCGGCGTCTCGCCCTCGTCCGTGAGAAGTTCCGAGCGCGTGCTCTTCTTTCGGAAGTGCATCAAGACCTGATTGACCGTCATGCGATGAAGCCATGTCGTGAAGGCCGACTCGCCGCGGAACATTCCTATCTTGTTGAAGAGTTGGAGGAACACGTCCTGCGTCATGTCCTCGGCCTCGGTCGGGTTGCCCATCATGCGGAGCGTGAGGGCATAGACGCGCCGGTAGTGTCGTCTGTACAACTCCTCGAACGCCGCGCCGTCGCCGGCGGCGGCCTTCTTCGCAAGCTCTAAGTCGGACGGCTGCGGTTTATTTACCTCTGCCACGCTCACCTTTAAATGATTCCTTCTTATTAATTCCATTCGATTATCCATCAATTCAACGCAAATGGGAAACAGACGCGCGCGCCGCCGAAATTCAAAACAAAATTTACAGGAATAGACGGGATGGACAGGATAAAAAGAGTCGCTCTTTATCCTGTCCATCCCGTCTATTCCGTTTAATTTTCCGCAACTCCGGTTCGCGACGCCGAATTTACTGCAAGCCTTCGGTGAAGGCTTTCAGAAGGCGCGCGCGCGACGGGTGGCGGAGTTTGCGGAGCGCCTTCGCCTCGATCTGGCGTATGCGCTCGCGCGTCACGTCGAAATTCTTTCCTACCTCTTCGAGCGTGTGCTCCTCGCCCGCAGGCCCGAGGCCGTATCGGAGTTTGATGACGACTTCCTCGCGCGGACTCAGGGTCGCGAGCACGGCGTCCGTCACCGCACGCAGATTCGTTGTGACGACCGAATCCGCCGGACTCACGCGCGACTTATCCTCGATGAAGTCGCCGAGGTGCGAATCCTCTTCCTCGCCGATGGGCGTCTCCAGGGAGATGGGCTGTTGCGCCAGCTTGAAGACGGCACGAACCTTCGAGACGGGCATGTCAACCTTCACCGCGATCTCTTCCGTCGTAGGCTCGCGCCCCAACTCCTGCACGAGTGCGCGGCTGGTGCGGATGAGCTTGTTTATCGTCTCGATCATGTGCACGGGGATGCGGATTGTCCGAGCCTGATCGGCGATTGCGCGCGTCACGGCCTGACGAATCCACCACGTCGCGTAGGTCGAGAACTTATAGCCGCGCTGCCACTCGAACTTGTCAACGGCCTTCATCAAACCGATGTTGCCTTCCTGAATCAAGTCCAAAAATTGAAGGCCGCGGTTCGTGTACTTCTTCGCTATCGAGACGACGAGCCGGAGGTTCGCCTCCGTCAGTTCGCGCTTGGCCTCCTGCGTCTCGTGCTCGCCGGCGACGATGGCTTGATACGTGCGTTTGATCTCGACGATGGAGACGCTGTGCTCCTCCTCGATCTTCTTCGCGTGTCGCTTGGCCGCGCTCAGTTGGCGCTTCCATTCTTTTTCCGTCTCGGGCTTGATGCGTTTGTGCTCAAGTTTCTCGGTCAGCTTCTTGATCTCGCGCTCGACGCCGCGAACCTCTTTGTGCGCGGTGGCGATAGCGTCAATCAGCCGCAGGCGAGCGGATTCCTTCATGTTGAGGTTCTTAATCTCCTGCGAGATTTCGAGCCGCGTGCGAGCGACCTTGCGCTTGAGGCGAAGAAGTTTTTTCGTCTGCTTGCCGCGCGTCAACTTCTGCTCGGCGGCGAGCTTCTGCCACTCCTTCAATCCCTCTTTGAAGTGCCTGCGGATGTTCTCGACCCCTTCGAGCGTCCATTGGAGATACTCGTCGGCCTTGTCCTCGGCCTCGGACACGTCGGCCTGATCGGAGAAGTTGACAACGTCGCGGATGCTGAGCACGCCCGTTTCGAGTCCCTCGCCGATTCGTATGAGTTCCCTGACCGCGATTGGCGAGCGCGAGATGGCCTTGTGCGTTTTTATCTGGCCGCGCTCGATGCGCTGCGAGATTGAAACCTCCTGCTCGCGCGTCAGCAGCGGGACTGTTCCCATCTGTCGCAGATAGACGCGCACAGGATCGGCGCTCTTCTCGTCTTCGCCCGCCGAGAGGTCAAGCTCGTCAACATCGTCGAGCGTGCCCTCTTCCTCCGCGTCAGCCGACGCCGCGAGCGACGCGACCTCGGAGATCAACTCCTCGTCGGACTCGACCGCGCCGATTGTCGCGGCTTCGAGCTTCTGAAGAACGTCGTCAATGTCGTGCTCGGAGACCGCGTCGCCGGCCACAACCTCGCCGTAACCCTCGAAAAACTTCTCGCCACCCGACTCTAAAATGCCCAAGCCCTGTTTCTTTGCCTTCTCGCTCAACTCCTGCCCCCCGTCCCGGCACCGCCTCCGCCGGAAAGCGTCTCATACGCGACTCAAAATAGTTTTGTTTCCTGTCCCGGACTTTTGAACGACCGTGACGCCCGCCCCCGCGTGCCCGTAACTTAAGCCGTTGATACGGGTGAAATTAGATGCAAACGGAATATCCCCAGTTGTACTTCCCGCCAACCCGCTGCCGCCCCGCAAACGCCGGGCAGCCTAACGAAAGAGTCGTCACGCGTGCCCGCCCTCTCTGATGCGCGAGCAGGCGCGTCGGTTTGCAGCGGCTCGCGACGGCAGAGACCTCTAAGCGAAGAAATAGCACAGTTTACATTTTGACGCCAGCCGCCGGGTGTTTTTCGCGAATTTCCCTTCAACCTCTCCACATAATAGTAAGAACAAACGGCGGCGACTTTCATACGGCGTCGCTGAAAGAAATGCTGCCGGGCGGGCCAAAATGTATGATAAAAGTTAGGTGTCGTAAGTTTTACGGGGCGAGAGCGGGGGTTTGAAGCGTCGGCCATGGTGGTGTGGACTCTGCTGATCGTTTTCTTCTGGGCGGTCGTGCCCGGCCTGATCACGGGATGGATGCGACGGGAGCGCGGGAGGAGTTTTCTCCCCGGCCTGCTCGTCGGCGTCATCTTGGGCCCGCTCGGCATCCTGATAACTCTCGTGCTCATGTACTTCTACGAGCGCCGGGACGCGCGCGGGCGACGAGCCGGAGGACGCGGGCGTGCCGTGCGTGTCTTCTACGACATTCCCTTGGTCGGACGCCTCCACGTCTCGACCGTGTGGGCGCTGGCCGGACTAGCGACCTTCCTCTGCCTCTGGATGGTCGGCGGTATCGGCTACGAATTTTACAGGACTAGTCTGCAAGGGGAAGACTCCGGCGGCGACGCGCCTGCGACGGCGAATTCGACCAACGAGAAGAAAGCCGCGGAAGTAAATTCTCCCGCCGTCACTCCTTCCGCCGAAACCAAACTGACTGCATCGGCGCAGGCGAACACATCTTCACAGGCGCGGGCGGCGCTGCTCGGAAGCATCTCCGCACAGCCCGGCCAGACGATGACCGGCGCGACCCGCTCCGGGAATTCTTCGACCCAGACAGCGCAGCCGGCATCAACCGACGCGACTGGCGGCGCGGCGACCGGCCCGCCGTCTGAGTCGAACTCGCCCGCGTCCGCACCCTTGCCAAAATCCGAGAGCGGCGCGAACGCCTCGAACGCGAAAGCGACCGCGCCGTCGCACGAGGCCGCCATCTCTGAAGTGACACAGAATCTTTCCGCGAGCGGCCACAGAGTCCACGCCGCGCTCAGCGGCGACGCGCGCACGACGACGCTCTCGCTGACGGGCGCGACGCTGACGCGCGAGGTCGGAAATCAACTGCTCGGCAACCGCCGTCTTCGCGAGTCGCTCAAAGCCGCGGGCGTCCGCATCGTCGTCATGGTCAACGGGCAGGAGAGTTGGACGTACATGCTCTGAGCCTCGCGTCCGTTCCGTCTTCCGGCTCGAAAGCCGTCATCCCTTCGACTCCGCGCTCGTGACCCATTTGGTTAAGGCCGCCGACGATTTCGTCACGGCTCAGACAAGCTCGCCCGGCTCACCCATCCCGCCGACGTGATAATCAAGGCGAACATGATGCTCAAGAGTCTCCGTCTTTCTCTCGCACGCATGGCACGCTGATTGTTTATCTTCAAAGCGTCTCGCGAGAGACAAATCATCGGGGCTTTCGCTCCGGTGAAAATAAGGTGAGGCTCGGTTGTGAAGGGGAGAGCGCAGCCGGGCCTCAACTTTTTGTCCGCGTTCGGGGTTTGAGCGTTTCGCGCTGGTGGGAGATAATGCAAGGCATGACGTACAACCTGCCGAGTCCTGAACAGACGGGCCAGACCGTGCTCGTCGTTGACGACATGAGCGACAACATCATCCTGATAAGCCTCTCGCTTCAGGACATGGGCTACCGCGTCGTCACGGCGACGAACGGCGCGGACGCGCTCTCGGTGGCGAAGCTGGCGCGACCCGACTTGATTCTGATGGACATCGCGATGCCGCAGCAGGACGGACTCGCCGCGACGCGCCGCATACGCGAGGAGGCCGAGTTGCAGAGCGTTCCGGTCATCGCGCTCACGGCCTTCGACACGGACGGCTTCCGGCAGGCCGCCTTCGACGCAGGATTTAACGGCTACCTGACAAAGCCGATTGACTTCGACCGCCTGCAAAAGCTCATGTCGAAGCTCCTCGCCAGAGACAAAGGCAACACAACTCCTCTCTAAACACTTTCACTGCTCAAGACTCCAACGCCGTCCCGCGAACAATCTTCTTGACATTTACACGCGGGAGAATAGAGTCTGTCTTCGCTCGTACATAATTTAGTCGCCCGGCCCCCGCGGCTGCCGAAGGACTCGCGTCGGCGGAGTCGCGCCGTATAAGCAATGCAAAAATACGAAATGATCGTCATCGGTTCCGGCCCGGCGGGACAGCGCGCGGCCATTCAAGGCGCGAAGCTCGGCAAGAGCGTCGCCCTCGTCGAGAAGCGCGAGGTCGTCGGCGGCGCGTGCATCAACACGGGCACGATCCCCTCGAAGTCGATGCGCGAGGCCGTGATGCACCTGTCCGGCTACCAGTACCAGAGCATCTACGGCATGAACTACCGCGTGAAGGAGAACATCACCATCGCGGATCTCTCGTTCCGCGTGCAGCACGTCGTCAAGACCGAGGTTGACGTAACGCAGGCGCAACTCTCACGCAACGGCGTTGACGTTCTCTTCGGCGCGGCCAGCTTCACAGACCCTCATCACGTGCAAGTCAAGAGCGCGCGCGGGCAATCTGACGACTACGAGGCCGACATCATCATCATCGCGACGGGCACGCGCCCCGCCGAATCTTCAAACGTCCCCATCAACAACAAGACGATCATCAACAGCGACCAGATTTTCTCGCTCACGGAACTGCCGAAGTCGCTCATCGTCGTCGGCGGCGGCGTCATCGGCGTCGAGTACGCGTCGATGTTCTCGGCCCTCGGCGTCCGCGTCGTGCTCATCGAGAAGATGCCGAAGCTTCTGAGCTTCGCCGATCAGGAGATTGTCGAGGCGCTCTGCTATCACCTGCGCGACAACCGCGTGACGCTCAGGCTGAATGAAGAAGTGGCGGGCGTCGAAGAGACGGCGGACGGGAGCGTCGTCGCCAATCTGAAGAGTAACAAGCGAGTCTCCGGCGACGCGCTGCTCTACGCAGTCGGTCGTCAGGGCAACGTTGACGACCTGAACCTCGCAGCCGCCGGACTCGAAGCGGACGCGCGCGGTCGCATCAGCGTCGATGCGGACTACCGGACGAAGCAGCCGAACATCTACGCGGTCGGCGACGTTATCGGCTTCCCTTCGCTCGCGTCCGTCTCGATGGAGCAGGGACGCATCGCCGCCGGACTCGCCTTCGGCAGCCAGTTCCACTCCGACCCGGCGAACTACCCTTACGGCATCTACACGATTCCCGAAATCTCATTCGTCGGCAAGACCGAAGAACAACTGACGGACGAAGATGTGCCTTACGAGGTCGGCGTCGCCTTCTACCGCGAGATCGCGCGCGGGCAGATTCGCGGCGACACGACCGGAAGACTGAAAATCATCTTCCACCGCGAGACGCGCGAAGTCTTGGGCGTCCACATCATCGGCGAGGGCGCGTCCGAGATTCTTCACATCGGGCAGGCCGTGATGATCTTGAAAGGCACGATGGAATACTTCATCAACACGGTCTTCAACTATCCGACGCTCGCCGAGTGCTACAAGGCCGCGGCCTTCAACGGCCTCAACAAGCTGACGCGCTTCGGAGGTTAAGTTCAAAGTTCGAGGTTCGAGGTTCCGGAGCCTGACTTCAAACTTTGAACCTCGAACCTTGAGCCTTGAACCTTGAACTTAAAACAGAGGGTGACGAGATGACGCGAACAATCGGCGTGATGGCGATGGAGCACATAGCGGTCGGACTCGTCGAAGAGCACCAACTCGTCGGCGCGAAGCGGGTCTTCCCGGACACGCAGAGCGAGTACGACTCGCTCGCCGCGATGCCCGCCGACGAGATAGCGCAGGGCATCGCGCGACAGATTCAGGAGGTCGCACAGGGCGGCGATGTCGCGGCAATCGGCGTCGGCTTCCCCGGCATCATCCGCGAGGGCGTCGTCGAAGACTCGCCGAACTTGCAGCAGTCGAAGGGGCAGAGGCTCGGCGAGCAACTGATGTCGCTGCTCGCCGCGAAGGGACTCGGCGCTCCCGTCTTCATTCTCAACGACGCCGACGCAATCGCCGCAGGGATAGCGGCGACGCTCGGACACCTCGACAACTTCATACGCGTCTGGGCTTTGGGCAGCGGCGTCGGCTTCGGTCGCTATCCGCTCGCCGAGGGCGTCTGGGAGAACGGGCACGCGGTCGTCTCGCTCGACCCGAAGGAGACGTTCTGCCGCTGCGGAGGCGTCGGCCATCTCGAAGGCATCGTAGGAAGGCGCGCGATGCGTCTGCGCTTCCTTGACCTCGAACCCGAAGAGGTCTTCGCGCACGCGCGCGAGGGCGATCAGCGCTGCGTCGAGTTCGTGAAGATGTGGCACCGCGCGCTCGCCGCCGCCACGGCAAACAGCGTACACGCGGGCGGCCCCGGCAAGTTCTTCATCTCCGGCCCGCACGCGAAGTTCGTCGAGACGAATCTGCTCGACGCATACCTTCACGAGATGGTGAAGATGAGTCCGCTGCAAGGAAGCTCGTTCGAGATCGTCCCGACCAGCGACGAGACGGCGATCATCGGCGCAGCCGTCAGCGCCGCGCACTCAGCCGGCGCGTTGTAATCGTCGGTGAACGCGGCGAAAGGCCGGAAGCAGGCACGATAAACTTTAAACGTCTTGCGAAAGGCCACGGGCTGCTGCGAACAGTCCGCGGCCCTTCGCCATTTTCAACGCTCGTTTCCGGCACCGGTTCGCGGCTGCGGCGTGTACATGCTCGACAGTCGGTCGCTATTTTTGGAGGGAGATGAAGCATGAACAGAAAGCATCTGCTGTTGACGCTCGCGCTGGCTCTGGTCGTCGGCGCGATGGTGCACGCGCTCTGCGGCTCACTGCTTGCGCAGCAGACCGTTCAGGCGCACGCCGCGCCGAGTGATTCGGATGTTCAGTGGGAATACTGTGCGGTCTTGAAGGCGCAGTACCCCGGCTCGGTTCGCCTCGTGTACTGGATAGCTTACTTCAAAGGCGACGGAGTCAGAACCGAGGATATCGAGGCAGGCGTGGGCGGCAACGCCTTCGGGAAGGCCGTAGCCAAGCTCGGACAGGACGGGTGGGAAATGGTGGGCGCAGGCCCGCTCGAAGTCCGTCCCGAAATCCGGCCCAACCCTTTGAATACTCCTAACGCGGTTTTCTTCAAGCGGCGGAAGGACTGAGGAAGATAGAAAGGGTTTTGGGTGTTAGGTGTTAGGTTTTGGGTGTTGGGTTCTGGTCGATTTCAACTCGCCAACACCCGGTACCTAAAACCTAACACCCAAAACCCTCTTAACTTTATTTCCCGCCGCCCTGCTCGTCCGGCGTCTTGTGCTCGCCCTCTATCCCTGCGGCCCCTTCGACCTGCTCGACGCCGCCTTTGATCGCGCCGATCAGAGCGCCCGCACCCGCGCCGGTCAGAACGTCGGCGGCGATGGCTTTGGCCCTACTGAGAAAGCCCTTGCCGCCCGACTTCTTCGAGCCGCCTTTTTTAGCGCCGCCTTTTTTAGCGCCGCCCTTTTTAGAGCCACCCTTCTTGGCTCCGCCTTTCTTCGCGCCACCTTTTTTAGCGCTGCCTTTCTTCGCGCCGCCTTTTTTAGCGCCACCTTTTTTAGCCGCGCTCTTCTTCGCGCCGCCCTTGCCGGCAGACTTGGACGCGGACTTCTTCGCGCCGGACTTCTTCGCAGATTTCTTCGAGCCGCCCTTCTTCGACGCCTTCTTAGCAGACTTCTTTGAAGCCATGTTCGTTCTCCTTCCCTCGATCAATTTCGACTGCTGCCAAAACGTATCAAATGGCGGCGTCGCTGTCATCAACTTTCTCCCGGCGTGTCTCTCAAATCCGTCGCGCCCAGCCGCGACGTAATGTTAAGCGCGGCAGAGAATGTTGTTGACTCGGAGTTCGGGCGCGGAAAGAATATGCGCCGAACGGCGGAACGAGCGCGACCAAGGAGCGCGCCGTCACTTCAATGCCGCCGTCGAAGAGAGCGGGTCGGCGCTGAGTTGAACCTCGGACTAAACCCGGCGACGAACGAGAGTGAGCGTGGCGAAGAGAGAGTTTCATTATCGATGGGAGTACGACCTGAGCGCGAGTCCGCAGGCGCTCTGGCCTTTCGTCACCGACACAAACCGCTTCAACCGCGACGCCGGACTTCCCGATGTCACGAGCACCGACGCGCAAGACACGCCGGGCAAAAACAACCGTAGGCGTCTGCGCCTGTCGAAGCTCGGCGTCGGCGTCGAGTGGGAGGAGGAGCCGTTCGAGTGGGTTCGCCCGTTCCGCTTCGGCGTCGTGCGCCGCTACAAGACGGGGCCCGTCGCAGAGGCGCGCGTCAAGGCCGAGATGCGCGAGCGCGAAGGCGGCGGCACGCATCTGGTCTATCAGGTCTGGGCACGTCCGCGCGGCGCGCTCGGTCGCGCGGTCATCCCCGTGCAGGTCGGGCGCGTCTCGCGCCGCAAGTTCGCGGAGGTCTTTCGCCGTTATGACGAAGAGGCAGCGAGCGGCGAGCATCAGGGCGGAGGCGCGCAAGCCGCGAGGCTCGCCGCGAAGGAGCGTGCGCTGCTCGACTCGCTGCGCCGCAAACTCCTCGACGCGGGCGAGGACGCGCGCCTCGTCTCGCGCCTCGCCGAGACGATTGAGTCGGGCGACGAGTTCACGCTCGCGCGACTTCGGCCTTACGCGCTCGCGGACTCGTGGGGCGGCGCGCGCCGCACCGTGCTCGAACTATGCCTGAAGGCCACGCGCGCTGGACTTCTGGACCTGCGTTGGGAACTCCTTTGCCCGCTCTGCCGCGGCGCGCAGGATTCGGCGGCGACGCTCGGCGACGTGAGCGCCAATCTTCACTGCGACAGTTGCAATATCGACTTCAGCGTCAACTTCGACCGCTCGGTCGAGGTCGTCTTCCGTCCGAACCGCGCCGTGCGAAACGTAGAGGTGCGCGACTTCTGCGTCGGCGGCCCGCAGGTTACGCCGCACGTCGTCGTCCAGCAACTCATCCCCGCGGGCGAGCGGCGCGAGGTCACGCCTCTTCTCGAAGAAGGGCGACACCGCCTTCGCACGCCGTCGTTTCAAGGCGGGCAGGCCGTGCTCGTCGTCGCCGACGGAGCGCGAAGCTTGACGCTCTGCGCGGACGGCTCGAAGTGGCCCGACGACGAGCCGCGTCTCTCGACTCGACCGGCGCTCGCCTTCGAGAACGCGACCAATGATGAGCAGTTGTTCATTCTCGAACGCATGGCTTGGGGCGATCAGGCCGCGACCGCCGCCGAGGTAACCGCGCTCCAACTCTTCCGCGACCTCTTCTCGACCGAGGCGCTTCGCCCCGGCGAGCAGATAAGCGTCGGCCAGATGACAATACTCTTCACAGACCTCAAAAGCTCGACGCAACTCTACCGAGAGATCGGCGACTCTGTAGCCTTCGGCGCGGTGATGAGCCACTTCGACGTTCTGCGCGACGCAATCGCAGCCGAAGGCGGCTCGATAGTCAAGACTATCGGCGACGCCGTGATGGCCGCGTTCCCGCGCCCGGCCCCGGCCTTGCGCGCAATCATCGCCGCGCAGTCGGCGCTCGCATCGCCGCCCGAAGGGATGCGCCCGCTCAAGCTCAAGGCGGGCATTCACGCAGGCCCCTGCATCGCCGTCACGCTCAACGAGCGGCTCGACTACTTCGGCTCGAACGTCAACATGGCCGCGCGCCTCGAACCACTTTCGACCGGAGAAGACTGCGTCATAAGCTCCGACGTGTACGGCGACCCGGAAGTCGCCGAATTCCTCGAAGACGCCGCGAGCGGCCTCGCAGCGGAGCGAGTCGAGGTGCAACTCAAAGGCTTCGACGAAGAACGCTTCGAGATTTGGCGCGTTAAGAGCAAGAGCGAAGACTCATGAGAAGGACGTTAGAAAAAGAAGGACGTTAGAAAATGTCGAACGCGACCATGACCGCCGAAGCGAAACCCGTGCGACGAACGCGCAGGGGCAGGCGTTTGCTCTTCGTCGTCGCCGCTCTCGTCGTCGCGCTCGCCGCGTGGGTGGCCTACGATCTCTACGCGCCGCGCCGCACTTCTTTGCGCGAGTTCGACCCCGACGAAGTCGCGCGGCTCGAAACGGAGATGTGGCGCAGCTACTACAGCCGCCAGCGCGTGCGACTCTTCAACGAGATGGCGCAGCTTCTTCGCAAACAGTACCGTCTCCCTCTGTGGCGCTCGAACGCGGTCGCCTACCGCGCGGCGAAGGCTGCCTTCGTCTTCAAAGACGGCCACTCGCGCGCAGACTACGAGCGCGCGCTCCCCGACCTCTTAAGCTTCTACAAATCAATTCGCGAAGTCTCCGACACAGACTTCGACCCGGAGCGCGCCGCGCGCCTCGAACTCGAATGGTGGATCGTACATCGCGAGCGCGCCGCACACGCCCCCGGCGACCTCGACCGCGCGCTCGCCTCGCTCGCCTCCGAAATCTATCGCGTCCCCGCGGAGCGTTTGATGGAGCACGCGCGCCTCCGCGCCGAAGCGATGGAGATACGCGACTCGAAAGCCGAGCAGGGCGGCGTCACCGAACAAGACTGGAAGCGCATCGACGAACTCCTTCAACAGTCCTGGCGCTCGCTCCACGCCGCAGTCAACCCTTAAACAGTCGGCGTCCCGCCGCCAGCCGCTTCGTAGAGAAAGACTAGCCGCCGCTCTCCTCGTAAGCCTTGACGAGTTCGGCGTTGGCACGGTCGGTCGCCGTCAGCATGCGGTCGTTGTAGTCTGTGCGCGGGCGATACCATGAGCGTGTCAGGAAATAGGCTTGCAGCACGGGCGAGCGGAAGGTTCGACCGTGGCGCGCGTAGATCGTGTTTCGCAGCGCGCGCAGTTGCGCGTCCGACAGGCCGTTGAGGTCGCCGCGCTCAAGCCGCTCGCCCTTGAGAATCTTCTGCTCGGCGTGCTGCATTGAGTCGCTCTCTGCGGGTATCTCTTCGTTAAGCAAGTTGGATATGTCGTCGTCGTCCGCGTCTGAATTCTCATTCGCGGGCGGCGCAGTGCGGCGAGCGTCGGCGTTCGCGCTTGTGCCGGTGTTTGCGGTCGCGCCGGCGTTCGCGTTGTAGCCTGTGCCCTGCTCGAATCTGTTATCACTGCGGCGCGCGTCGTTCGCGGGCAACGCGCGATTTATCTCGCCTCTCGGCTCTCGCCTGCCAGTGCTCCGGCTCAGAAGCACGAGGCCGACCGCCGCGAGACCGCCGACGACGAAGATGAGGACGACGGCCAACGCGATGAAGAGCGGCGCTCGCGAACGTCGCGGCTGTGGCGCGGCGAAGCTCTGCGGCTGTGGCGGGGCGTTGTAAGTCTGCGGTTGCCGCGCGGCGGCGTCTTGCCGCTCGACGTAGACTTGCCGCTGCGCTCCACCTTGACTCTGCCGGAGCGCGTCGCCGTAATTTTGTTGGGTGGGCTGTGCGGGCGGCGAGGGTCGAGTCGAGGCGTCGAAGATCGCGGCGGTCGGCTGCGTCGGAGGGATGGCCGAAGTGTTCGGGGCTTGCGCCGCCGCGGCCTGAATGTCGCGCGCGAACTCGGTCGCGTCCGTCTGTCGCGCGCTCTGGTCTTTCGAGAGAGCGCGCGTGACCGCGGCCTGAAGCGCGGGCGGCACGCGAATGTCTTGCGGCATCGGCGGCGGCGGCTCGTTGATGTGTTTGAGTATGATGCCCGTAAGCGACTGCGCGACGAAGGGCGGCGTACCCGCGAGCATTTCGTAGAGCAGCGCGCCCAAAGAGTAAACGTCGGCGCTCGCCTCAAGATGCTCGCCCTTGCACTGCTCCGGCGACATGTAGAAAGGAGTGCCGACCATCGCGCCCGCCTCCGTGAGCGTCGCGTCGTGCGCCATGTCGCGTAGCTTCGCGATGCCGAAGTCAACGACCTTGACGCGCTCGGTCGCGCTGTCCTCGTCCGCCGGCATGACGATGATGTTGTCGGGCTTGATGTCCCGGTGGACGATCCCGCGGCGGTGGGCCGCGCCGACTCCGGCGCAGATGTCGCGCATCAGCGAGACGGCGCGCGTCGTCTCAAGCTTGCCCTCGCGCCGAAGCATGTCGCGCAACGATTCGCCGCGAACGAGTTCCATGACGATGTATGCGAAGCCTTCGGCTCCGCGCGACTCGCCGTAGTCGTGTATGGTGACGACGTTCGGGTGATGGAGTTGTGCGGCTGCGCGTGCCTCGCGCCGGAAGCGTTCGACGAAGGTGTCGTCGCCCGCGAACTTCGTGTGAAGGACTTTGACCGCGACATCGTCGCCGATCAGGACTCGGCGCGCGAGATAGACCGCGCCCATTCCACCAGCGCCGAGCGCGGAGACGATCTCGTACTTGCCGTCCAGAACGCGCCCTATCATCGGGTCTGTCGCGATGATGGTCGGCGGTATCGCCTCAGCGCCGCCGCGCTCGACCGTCGGCACGGACTCCTCAAGCGGCGCGCGCCCGTGCGCCGTGCGCGTGCCGCAGTGCGTGCAGAACAGCGTGCCTTCACGCACGGGCCGGTTGCAGTTCGGGCAATTCATAAATTAAAGGATGAAGGCGGAAGGCGGAAGGATGAAGTAAGAGCAGCTTGTCTTCGCTTCATCCTTCATCCTTCCGCCTTCATCCTTGCTTTTCTGTCCCGTCACGCGGGACTCATGTTGGCCTTATCAACCCTCGACCGCTGCCATCACGCTCGTAGCCTTCTTCTCGTAGGCTGCAATCGTGGCGGCGTTCTGCCGCTCGACGGGTGTCAGCGCGGCGTCCGTGTATTTCGGGTCGGGCTTGTACCAGTCGAAGCTCGCGAAATATTTTTGGAGCCACTTGTCTTTGAAGACCTTGCCGTGGCGCGCGTAGATCTCGTTCCGAAGCTTGCGCGCGTCTTCGAGGAACATCCCTTCCAAAAGCGCCTGCGAGACGGGCTGCGTGCTCAGAGAATCTTTCACCTTGCGCTCGTATGCGACGATAGTCTCGACGTTTTTTTTCTCGGCGTCCGACAACTCCGGCTCTTTGTTGTCGTCGCGCGGGTCGTACCACGGCTGGCTGTAGAAATACTGCGAGAGCCACTCGGTCTTAAACTGCCGACCGCGGCGCGCGTAGATTTCGTTGCGAAGGAGTCGAAGCTCGTAGAGGCTGAGGCCGCGGAGCATCTCTTCCGTGACGAGCCGGTTCTCGAACAACTCCATGTCGCCGGGCGAGACAGCCGCGTGTCGCTGCTTGCGCTGCGCCGCGTCGATGGCCGAGAGGTTGTGCCGCTCGGTCGCGGAAAGCTGCCGCGGGTTGTAGTTCGGGTCGGGCCTGTACCAGTAGCGGTCTTCAAAATACTGTTGAAGCCAAGGCTCGTCGTCAAAGCTTCGACCGTGTATGGCCTCGACCTCGGCGCGCAGCACGTGCCACTCGGCTGAGGAGTGCGTGCCGAGATTCTCTTCGGTCATCTCGCGCGCCTGCCACCAGCGCAGGTCGCCCGGCTCGATCTGGTCGTGCTTGTCTGCTTCAAGCTCTCGGATCAGGTCGAGGTTCGCGCGCTCCGTGTCGTTGAGCGCGGAGTTGCTGAAGTTCGGGTCGGGCTTGTACCACGGTCGGTCTTTCAAGTAAGCCTGTATGTCGCGCTCCTTGAAGACGCGACCGTGGCGACCGAAGACGACGCCGCGCAGCAGCGAAAGTTCCAACAGTTCCAAGTCCTTCAACTCTTCGCGCGCGACCTTCTGCTTCGAGAAGTCAACGGCCTCAATCTTCTTGAAAGCGTCGGAGTCCTGCGCCGCGCAAGATGCGGCTACGACGAGGACGAGCGCGAGCGCCGCTACCGCGCGCATGATTTTTTCGGGGATGTTCGACATCGGGGAACGCTCCTTTCGTGCGTTCGTTCGGGAGATTACTGGTCTTTGCGAGACGGAACTGTTTTCGACGGGCCGACGAAGCGCGAAACGCCGTCGGCGATTGACTCGGCCATGCGCTGCTGCCCGGCG
This sequence comes from Pyrinomonadaceae bacterium, assembly GCA_035474235.1. Taxonomy (GTDB): domain Bacteria; phylum Acidobacteriota; class Blastocatellia; order Pyrinomonadales; family Pyrinomonadaceae; genus QHXN01. Next base: position 6,962 of record DATINM010000013.1, on the reverse strand, counting down.
TCCGTCTTGATGAAGTCGGCGTCGGGCGATTGCGAAAGCACGACCATCTCTATCGTTACGACGGGAACGTCTGAAAAGATCGAGCCTGTGAGCGCGCCGCCCTGCTCGTGGCCGACCTTCGTCTGGTCGTCGGTTCTGATGCCGTTGTCGTTGAGCGCGCCGCTTAAGCCTTCGGCCATCCCTGCGTGGACTGACTCGGCGGCGTGGCGGCTCTCTTCGATAACGTTTTGCGAAGGGCCGGTCGTCCCGTCCTTCGCGCGTCCCTGACGGTCTGGATAATAAATCGCGTAGCCGCGCTCCTCGCTCGCGTCGCAGTGCAGGCGAATCATGAGCGCCGCCCGCGCATGGTTGGCGACGAGCGCGCGGTCTTTGTTTCGCACGAGTTCGTCCTCATCGGTCTTCGTCATGACGACCTCGTAGCCTCTGGCTTCGAGCGCGTCGCGCAGCTTCGCCGCCACGGCCCAGTCAATGTGCGTCTCGCTCGTCCCGTTCTGGACGTTCTTGCCGCTCGCGACCTCGGAAGGGTGGCCGGGGTCGATGCAGACGACCGTGCGTTCGGCTGTGGAGACGGACTTCGAGGGCGGCGCGGCCTTCGAGTTCTTCCTGACCTGCGACGCGGGCGTGCAGAGTTGTAGCGAGAGAAGGAGGACGAGAAGGGCGGTGTACTTCATTCCGGTTTGCGGCGACGGGGCACTGTTCACGAAACTGATTTGATGATAAAAACTCGCTTGCGATTTACGGCGTGCGCTTCTCGCTCGACGCCCGTGCGACCGCGGGCATTATTCGACTCCCGCCGCCGCGATGTCAAACTATACACCAACGCACGCCAACGCCGCCGCTCGCGTGGCGCGTGAAATTTCGAGTGCCGCATGACGAGCCACTTCATCGACCGACTCTCGATCCGCAGGCGACCGCGTGGCCTGCCGCTCATGCGGCAGTGGTGGGGCAAGCTCCTTTTCATGCACTGGCCGCTTGCGCCCTCGCTTCTTCGCCCGCTCATCCCGCCGAGCCTCTCGATTGACACGTTCGAGGGTCAGGCATGGGTCGGCGTCGTGCCGTTTGCGATGTGGGGCGTCCGGCCCTACTTCACGCCCGTTGTGCCCGGCCTGAATTCATTCCTCGAACTGAACGTGCGGACTTACGTTCACTACGACGGCGTGCCGGGTGTCTGGTTCTTCTCGCTCGACATCAACAGTACGCTCGCCACTTGGGGCGCTCGCGAGTTCTTCTTCCTCCCGTACCACAACGCGCGCATGAGTCTCAGGCAGGACGGGCGAGCCATCAGGTACGGCTCCGAGCGCGCACAGCCGGACGCGCCCGCCGCCTTCGACGCGGCGTGGACTTTCGGCGAGCCGCTCGCGCAGTCGGAGCCGGACTCGCTCGCCTTCTTCCTGACCGAGCGCTACTGCCTCTACGCGGCGAACAGGGAGAGGCTCTACCGCTGCCGAATCTTCCACGATCCCTGGCCGCTTCGAGCGGCAGAGGTTTCGGCCTTCGACTCGACGATGCTCGAAGCCCTCGGCGTAAAGACGCCCGCGGGCGACCCGCTGCTTCATTACGCCGAAGCACTCAAGGTTGACATCTGGCCCCTCAGACGAATCGCACAGGGCACGCGCGACCGCGTGTTTGAGAGGGTCAATGTCTCCGGTTCGCTCGGTTGAATTTCCTTCCGTTCAAGCACTCGTGTGCTAATGATTCTCGGAGCGTTCGGGATTGACAAACGACCCGCCTTCAACTAGCTTTCTTCGCGAAATCCTTGAATGGGTCTTTCACTTCAGTTGCGGCAAACGCTTCCGCCGCATTACTGCGAACAAGGACAAGGAAATAGATCGCTGCTGAAAGACAGGCTCGCATGCCGTCTTCAGCGAATCCCTCATACCGCCGCCTCGCCGACGTAGTCTGTCCACCGCTCGCGCACACGGCCGCCGCGCTTGTGCTTGCACAAAGAACCGGCTGCAACCTCGCCACGCGGCGCATTCGTTCCACGCGGCATTCTGTCAACCCCGGCGCTACATGACGCCGGACATAAGTTGGGAGTCGCCCTAATGAAAAACATCCGCCCTGCCCTGACGCGCCACATGCGTCTGTTCGTCATCATCGCCGCCTGCGCGCTCGTCGCCACTCTTTCCGGCACGCACGCCTTCATGCAAACAAACTCCGAGCCTTCGGCACAGAATCCCGCCCAAACATCCGAGGCCACGAGCATCTCTTTAAAAGGGATGAATAGCAGTGAGCCAGAGGACGCGACGAAGGATGAGGCTAACGCGCAAACGATTGATCCGGGGCCGGAAGCCGTCACAGCGGCGAGCTACCCGTTCACGGCGACGACCGGCGTCTCGCTCGAAGATATGAGTTCGGGGACGACGCAGCTTGTCGCCGCCGGGCAGGACGATACGCCTTCGTCGGTGGCGAATATCGGCTTCGATTATTGGTACGACGGGGTTCGCCAGACGCAATTCTCCGTCAACGCCAACGGCCTGATGCGTCTGGGCGGGACTGTCGTCTCAAACGGCTTCACAAACAGCCTTGCCTCGACGACCGACGCGCCGAAGATTGGCGCTTACTGGGACGACATGTGCACGGGCACGAACGGCAAGGCTCATTTCAAGGTGACTGGCAGCGCGCCGAATCGTAAGCTCATCGTCGAATGGCAGAACATGCAGATTACGCGCGGCGCTGGCTGCGCGGGTGCGGGCAACGGCACTTTTCAAATTTGGCTTTTTGAAACGACCGGCGTTATCCAATTCGTTTACGGCTCGATTCAGGCTGCGAACGCCGTTGACGGCGGATACTCGGTCGGCCTCCAATCCGGCGCATCGACAAACTTCGCAAGCGTCACGACGACGAGCAATACCGTCTCTTACGCGACGGCGAACAACACGCAGACCAACGCCATCTCCGCGGGCACGTCATACATTTTTACGCCAAACGTACCCAACGCTCCGTCGGGACTCAATTTCACAGGCACGGCCGCCGTCACGACCACGCTCAACTGGACGGACACTTCATCCAACGAGATTGGCTTCGTAATCTATCGCTCGACCGACAACGTAAATTTCAACTTTCTAACGCAGACCGCCGCCAACGCAACCTCTTTCACGGACAACACAGTCCTTCCCGCTACGCAATACTTCTATCGCGTGCAGGCCGTCACCGAAGGCGCTTTGAGCAGCGTCCTTGCAAACAATGTGACGACCAACGCGGCGGGCAACATCTCTTCGACCGCGGCGGGCGGCCCGTGGAGTTCGACTGCGACTTGGGCTGGCGGCGTCGTGCCCACCGTGAACGACAACGTGACTATTGCAGATGGCGCGACCGTCACGATTGACACGGCTGCTGTCGCCTTCACCGTCACGGTCGGAACGGGCGGCACGCCCGCGACTCTGCAATGGGATTCGACGACCGCGCGCACGCTCACGGTCGGCACAAACGTCACCATCGCCGCAAACGGCGTCTTCCAGTCGGCAACGACCGGCACGGTCACGACGCACACTCTTTCGCTTGGCGGGAATTTAACCAACAACGGCGTGCTTGACTTCAGCACCAACACGAACACTGCGGGCGCAGGCATCACTTTTACCGCCGCGACCAACAACACCTTCGGCGGCACGGGCGCGACGACAGACCTTCGCTCTCTGACCGTTAACAAAGGCACAGACGCAAGCTCTGTGATTGAGCTAACCGCTTCCAACCTCACCGTGCAGGGCGTCAACACAGACGTGGCGGGCTTCCTGACGATCACGAACGGCACGCTGAAAATATCCGGCACGTTCACCGCGACGAACCGCGTCTTCACCACCGCCGCCTACACTATTCCTGCGACGGGCGGCTTCTGGCTCAACAACCCGAACTTCACGGTCGCAGGGCAGAACGGCTCGCCCACGAATAACGGCCTGCTTCGTATCTCGCAGGGCACGTTCAACGTCGGCACCAGTTCCGGCAACGCGATGGGCGCGGGCGCGAGCGCGAGCTTCATCATCGAGGGCGGAACGACGAACTTCACGGGACGCCTGAACACGGCCAACGCCGTCACATACACGCAGACGGCGGGCACGGTCAACGTCTCGACGGTCGGCAACGCTTCCTCGCTGGTCGCGTCCTTCGGCCTGACCTCCACCGTTTCGATCTTCAACATGAGCGGCGGCACTATCAACCTGATTCAGATCAACTCCAACGCGACCGCCGCCAACCGACTCGATTATCAAGTCTCAAGCGTAGCCAACGTCACGGGCGGCACTCTCAACGTCGGCACAGCCGCGACGACCGGCAACGCCGGAAACTTCGACTTCCGCATTCGCGGAAACGTGCCGAACCTCGTCATCGACAACACGACCAACGCCAAGAACGTCCTGTTCACGTCGCAGACGAACACGCTGCTCAACACGACGATTCCCGCAGGCTCGACCGTCAACACGCAGGCCAACATCTGGCTCATCATCGGCGATACGGTCACAAACAACGGAACGATTACCGTTCCGACCAGCGGCGCGCGCTTCTACTTCCTCGGCAACGGCACAAACGCGCAGACCTATGCGGGCAACGGCACATGTACCATCGTCACCGCGTCCGGCTCCGTTGACCTGACGATGGACAACCCGCTCGGAATGACCATCGCGGGCCCGGGCACCATTATCACGCAGCGCGTCAACTTCTTCCGGGGCAACATCACAAACAGCAACAGGATCACCCTCGGCAACGGCGGCGCAACCGTCGGCGTCATTCAGTACGGACTGACGGGCGGAGTCAACACCGCGGGCAACTTCGACGTTGCGCCCGTCTTCAACATCGGCACGGCCGGGCAGACGATTCTCTACGCGCAGGAGCCTACGCCGCGCACCACGAGCGTCGAGATTCCGCCGTCGAGAACCATCCTTAACGCGACCATCAGCAACCCGAACGGCGGCGCCGTCCTCGCGGGCGGCGACCTGACGTTTACCGGCACGCTCACCTTCACGGCGGGCAACCTGACGACCAACAACAACACCGTCATCATCGGCGGGGCGGGCACAGTCACCCGGACGAGCGGCCACGTCATCGGCAATCTGAACAAGGTTTACACGGCGGCTGCCAGCAAGACCTTCGAGGTCGGCACGGCCAACGGCTTCTCGCCCGTCACCGTCAACTCCACTGCGGGCACGTATCCCGGCGACTTCACGGTCAAGGCCATTCAGGGCCAGATGCCGCAAATCTCCGGCACGAACGCCTTGCAAAGATACTGGACGCTCTCGAACAACATCAGCGGCGATGTCGCCAACCTGACCTTCAACTATCTCGCGACCGACGTTGTCGGGACGGCGGCCAACTACGTCTTCGTCAAGAACAACGGCGGCACGCTCATCAACAACATCCCGCCCGCTTCGCCGCCGACGACGACGCAGGCAACAATCAACGGCGTCTCTTCCTTCTCCGACTGGACGCTCGCCGAATCCGCGGCGGTTCAGCCCGGCACGTTCCAGTTCTCTTCGGCCACCTACAGCGACAGCGAGACGAACAGCGACCACACGTTCAACGCCGTCGTCAACCGCGTCGGCGGCTCGGACGGCAACGTCTCGGTTGATTTTCAGGTGACGGACGGCACGGCCACGGCTGGGAGCGACTACACCATCGCTTCCTCAACGGGCACGCTCAACTGGAACGCGGGCGATGCTACATCCCGTAACATCACCATCACCGTCAAGGGCGACACGACATTCGAGCCTGACGAGACAGTCAACTTCCAACTCAACAACCCGCAGGGCGGCCCCACGCTCGGCACGCCCAACTCCGCGGTTCTAACAATCACGAACGACGACGCGCCCGTGAGCGCAGGCCAACTCATCATCAGCGAGTTTCGCCTGCGCGGGCCCAACCCGAACGGCGCGCAGAACGAGTTCATAGAGATTTACAACAACACCGGCTCGCCGCACACGGTCGGCGCGACTGATGCCTCGGCGGGCTACGGCGTCGCGGCCTCCGACGGCGTGCTGCGCTGCACGATTCCGAACGGGACGGTCATACCTGCCCGCGGCCACTTCCTGTGCGTCAACTCGGTCGGCTACTCTTTGAGCAACTACCCGGCGGGCAACTCGCCCACGTCGGGCGGCACGCCCTCGACCAACATTCGCGAGGCCAAGCATGGACGCCGTGCGCTCTCGTCTGATTCGGGCGCTTCGGATGATTCCGGCATCGAGACGGCAGGCGGTTCGCAGTCGAATCTCGACGGCGGGACTCCTACGCCGGAAGCGCCGAACGCCACGGGCGATGCAACCTACACGACAGACATTCCCGACAATGCGGGCATCGCACTCTTCAGCAGCACGACGACCTTCACACTGGCGAACCGGCTGGATGCGGTCGGCTCGACGAGTGAGGCCAACACGCTCTACAAAGAAGGAACGGGCTATCCGGCTCTGACGCCCTTCTCGATTGACTACGCCTTCGTCCGAGACATGTGCGGCAAGGGCGGCTCGATCACGACCTTCGGGCCTTGCCCGCAGAGCGGACTGCCGAAGGACACGGATAACAACGCCGCGGACTTCATCTTCGTTGACACGAACGGCACGTCGGCGGGCGCGGGGCAGCGATTAGGTGCGCCGGGGCCGGAGAATTTGTCCTCGCCCATCGTTCGCAACTCGCAATTCTCGGGGCCGACAGTGGACTCGACGGTCGGGGCGTCGTCAGCACCGAACCGCGTTCGAGACTTCACTTCAGACCCTGCGAACAACTCCACCTTCGGCACGCTCGACATACGCAAGCGCATCATCAACAACACGGGCGGCAACGTCACGCGTCTTCGCTTCCGCATCATTGACCTCTCGACCTTCCCCGCTCCGTCCGGGATAGCCGACTTGAGGCCGAGGACATCGACGCTGGTTGTCGTCTCGGGCATCAACGACGCGGCGACCTGCCTTGCATCGAACGGGGTTGCGACGACGCCCTGCACGGTCAACGTTCAGGGGACTACGTTGGAACAGCCGCCGAGT
>DATINM010000012.1:0-9620 GCA_035474235.1 Pyrinomonadaceae bacterium | reverse complement strand
GAGATGGTGATGCCGGGGGACAATGTGGCGATGGAGATTGAACTGATCACGCCGATAGCATTGGAGAAGGGGTTGCGGTTTGCCATTCGAGAAGGCGGGAGGACGGTGGGAGCGGGCACCGTCTCCGAAATCGTCGAGTAGCCCGGCGATTCCAAGTCGCGGTTGCCGCATCGTCGAGTCGCGAGTCGAATTTCTGAGATCAAATTTTTCGGGGTGAGCTTATGCCGCGTGACAACATCGTATTGCAGTGTACGGAATGTAAGAGCCGTAACTACGTGACGACTAAGAATAAGAAGACGAAACCGGAGCGCCTTGAGTTTCGGAAGTTCTGCCGTCGATGCCGTTGCCACAGGTCGCACAAGGAAACCAAGTAGGAAGGATGAAGGCGGAAGGATGAAGCTAAGCACAACGGCTTTTTTCATCCTTCATCCTTCCGTCTTCATCCTTTTTGCGGAGGGGTATAGTGTCAACGGTTAGCACGTCGGTCTCCAAAACCGAAAGTTCGGGTTCGAATCCTGATACCCCTGTTCGCCCGAAAGGGAAGTCTGGAAGGAAGTAAGGTCAGGTGTCGAAGAGGAAGGAAGATCAGATGACTGCGAGCCATGACGAGCCGGAGGATGTTACGGGGACGGCCTCGGCTTCGGGCGCGGCCCCGCGCATGGCGCGGTTCGGCGAAGGATTGGAGGGGCGTCCGGCGCGGCGCGAGCGCGCGCTCGCCGAGCGCACACGCGACAGCTTCCCCGCGCGCACGGGCAAGTTCGTGCGCGACGTTCGCTCGGAGTTGGGGCGCACGACCTGGCCGACGGCGCACGAGGTCAGGAACACGACGATCATAACGGTCATCGCCGTCATCTTCTTCGCGACATACCTCTACGCCGCCGACCAGTTGTTCGCATTCCTGTTCGATCAGATTCACCGTCTCTTTGGCGTCTCTTAAGGAAGAGTCAAGTCATGCAGCAGTGGTTCATCCTACACACGTATTCCGGGCACGAGAAGAAGGTGCGCGACTCGCTGAAGGCTCGCATACGCGACACCGAACTGTCCGACGAGATAACGGAAGTGCTCGTCCCGACCGAGACGGTAGTCGAGATGCGCGGCAACAAGCGCGTCGAGTCGTCGAGGATGTTCTACCCCGGCTACGTGCTCGTGCAGATCGAATGCGACGACCGCGGGCACATACCCGACGACGTGTTCCACCTGATCAAGTCAACGCCGAAGGTGACGGGCTTCGTCGGCGGCCAGCAGCCGACGCCCCTGACGCCCGACGAGGTGAATCAGATAGTCCACAACGTGACGGAGGCGCAGGAGAAGCCGAAGCCGAAGTTCACATACGCGTCGGGCGAGACCGTGAGAATCAAGTCCGGCCCGTTCGCTTCGTTCACGGGCAAGGTCGAAGAGGTCAACGCCGACAAGTCAACGCTCAAGGTCGTTGTCACGATCTTCGGGCGCTCGACGCCAGTCGAGTTGAACTTCCTCGACGTTGAGAAGGTGACGTTTACCGAAGACGAGTAGTCGGTTTTCAGTTTTCAGTTTTGAGTCTTCAGCAACTGCTAGAAGCCGCCAACTGAAAACTGAGAACTCAAAGCTGAAAACTGAGTCATGGCTAAGAAAATTACAGGCTATATCAAGCTGCAAGTCCCGGCGGGGAAGGCGAACCCCGCGCCGCCTATCGGCCCTGCCTTGGGCCAGCACGGCGTCAACATAATGGAGTTCTGCAAGGCTTTCAACGCGAAGACCGCGCAGATGGATCCGGATTTGAAGGTGCCGGTCGTCATCACGGTTTACGCCGACCGCTCGTTCACCTTCGAGACGAAGACGCCGCCCGCGGCAGACCTTCTGAAGAAGGCCGCCGGGGTCGCGAAGGGTTCGGGCAAGCCGAACAAGGAGAAGGTCGGCTCGATCTCGCGCGCCAAGATCGAAGAGATCGCGAAGCTCAAACTTCAGGACTTGAACACGACTAATTTAGAGTCGGCCATCAAGACCATCGAAGGCACGGCGCGCAACATGGGACTCAACATCGAAGGATGAAGGCAGAAGGCGGAAGGATGAATGAGCGACCGTTGACGACGGCCTTTCACTTCATCCTTCATCCTTCCAGAGAGGGAGGGGCGAACGGCGAGCGAATTTCGGCCAAGGATGAGGACTGCTAACCGCAATCCGAATTCCGCGATTCGCAATCGAACGGCCCCGCTTGAACCTCGGAGGAAGTTTAATGCCGAAGCAAGGTAAGAAATATCGCGCGGCTTTCGAGAAGATAGAGCCGGGCAAGAAACACACGCTCGAAGAGGGCTTGGCGAAGGTCAAGGAGATAGCCTTCGCGAAGTTCGACGAGACGGTCGAGTTGACGTTGTGGTTAGGCGTTGACCCGCGCAAGGCCGACCAACTTGTGCGCGGTACGGTCGTGCTGCCGCACGGCGTCGGCAAGAATGTTCGCGTGCTCGTCATCGCGCAGGGCGAGAAGGTCAAGGAGGCCGAGGATGCGGGCGCTGATTTCGTCGGCGGCGAGGACATGGTCAACCAGATAAAGGGCGGCTGGCTCGACTTCGACGCCGTCATCGCGACGCCGGACATGATGCGCCTCGTCGGCCAGCTTGGAAAAATCTTAGGCCCGCGCGGGCTGATGCCGAACCCGAAGACCGGAACCGTCACGTTCGATGTTACAACCGCCGTCCGCGAGACGAAGGCGGGCAAGGTCGAGTATCGCGTTGACAAGACCGGAGTCATACACGTAGGCATCGGCAAAATCTCTTTCGAGCCGGACAAGCTTCGTGAGAACGCGCAGATGCTCCTCGACGCCGTTGTGAAGGCGAAGCCCTCGACGGCGAAGGGCAAGTACGTCAAGAAGGTCAACCTTGCCGCGACGATGAGTCCGGGCGTGCTGCTCGACGAGACGGCCTACGCGAAGTAAGGAGAGGGTGAAAAAGTTATGAAGACAAGAGAGCAGAAGCAGAAAGACCTCGAAGCCCTCTCGCAGCAGTTTCAGGCGGCGACCGCAGGAATGCTCGTCGGCTTCAACAAGCTGACGGTGGCGAAGGATCAGGAGTTGCGTCGCCAGCTGCGCGAGGCGGGCGTGAGCTATTCGGTCGTCAAAAACACTCTGGCGCGCAAGGCCGCCGAGGGCACGCCCTTCGAGCAGGCGGCGGATCACTTCAAGGGCGTCACGGCGCTCGCGCTCGCCGAGGGCGACCCCGTGCAGTTGTCGAAGGCGATCTCGAAGTTCGTCAAAGACAACCCGGAAGTCTTCACGTTCAAGGCGGGCGTCGTTCAAGGGCGCGTCGTCGCGCTGCGCGAGGTCGAGGCCATCGCGACCTTGCCGTCGAAGGAGGAGTTGATCGCCAAGATCATGTTCCTCATCAACGCGCAGGCGCAGCGGCTCGCGACGATCATCGGGGCCGTGCCGCGCAATCTCGCCGTCGTCGTCAGACAGGCGGGCGAGACGAAAAGCGCTTGAGGATTTTAGATTGCGGATTGCGGATTGATGTGGGCGACGCCTTTTTCAATCCGCGATGAAGAAGAGTCAGCCGGACGCGGAAAACGGGCGGGACGATTTGTCAGGTCGTTCGCCTCGAACGCTCTCCTTGGCCCGCGATGCAACGGGCAACGGGCGGCGTTCCGTGGGTTCTCCTGCTGCGAATCATGAACACGGACAGCAACACTAGAACCCTTCTTAGGAGGATGAGAGGTAAACATGGCACTTTCAAATCAGGAAATCGTTGACGCTTTGAAAGAAAAGACACTGCTCGAAGCGTCTGAGTTGGTGAAGATGATTGAAGAGGCGTTCGGCGTCTCAGCGGCTGCGGCTGCGGTCGCGGCTGCGCCCGCGGCTGGCGGCGGAGGTGGCGAGGCCGCTCCCGCGGCGGAAGAGAAGACCGAGTTTGACGTGATCCTTCAGGCGTTCGACGCCAGCAAGAAGATCAACATCATCAAGGTCGTCCGCGAGATCACGGCGCTCGGTCTGAAGGAGGCCAAGGACTTGGTCGAGGCCGCGCCGAAGCCGGTCAAGGAAGGCGTCGCGAAGGACGAGGCCGAGGCCATCCGCACCAAGCTCACCGAAGCCGGCGCGACCGTCGAGGTGAAGTAATCGGTTTTAGGTGCTGGGTTCTGGGTGCTGGTGAAAACAAAACCAGCACCTAGCACCCAAAACCCGGCACCCTTTCTTGACAGTTGGCCGCCCGCGCGGCTAAGGTATGGGAGTAGTGAGGGGCTGTCGGTACTCCCGAAAACTTTGATAAAGCTTAACCGCTTTCGTAAAAGAAGCGGTCGGAGACTTGTGTGCTCTGGCCGCGCTTTGGCGTCTCTAAAATAGCAATCAGCGTTTAGCAATCAGCGATCAGCAGGCTGAGACCGAAACGCCGTTAAAAAGTCCTTTTAATTACTCTTTGGCTGAAGGCTGACTGCTGATGGCCGACAGCTTTGAAGGAACTTCCGATGTCTGCAAATCCGGTTCAGAATCCATTACAGATGAGCGCCGTCGGCTCGGGCCGCCGCGTGAGCCAGCCGCCCACGCGCCACGACTTCTCGAAGATCAAGACGGCTGTACGCATCCCGAACCTCATAGAGATTCAGCGCGACTCGTACAACCGTTTTCTACAGATGGACTTGTTGCCGGAAGAGCGCGAGCCTGCGGGACTTCAGGCCGTCTTCCGCTCGGTCTTCCCGATTTCCGACTTCCGACAGACCGCCGAACTCGATTTTGTCGAGTACCACATCGGCAACTGGCAGTGCAAGTGCGGTCGTCTCGAAGGGCTGCGTTATCTGCGCGCGAACTGCAAATCCTGCGGCTCGCTCGTCAAGGTTGACCCGCTCACGCCGGGCGAGACTCTGTGCCACAACTGCGGCACGTTCAACTCCGTCCGCCCGACGCTGTGCGACAACTGCGGCGAACCCGTCGGACTCAAGCACAAGCACGACCAGCAGGAATGTCAGGAACGCGGCATGACCTACAGCGTGCCGCTCAAGGTCAAGATTCGCCTGACGGTTTACGACAAAGACCCGGAGACCGAGACGAAATCCATCCGCGACATCAAAGAGGAAGAGGTCTTCTTCGGCGAGATTCCGCTGATGACCGACAACGGAACCTTTATCATCAACGGCACGGAGCGCGTCATCGTCTCGCAACTCCACCGCTCGCCCGGCGTCTTCTTCGAGAAGTCGCCCGTCTATCTCGCGAAGGTAATCCCGTACCGTGGCTCCTGGGTCGAGTTCGAGTACGACCAGAAGAATCTTCTCTACGTCCGCATTGACCGCAAGCGGAAGTTTCTGGCGAGCATCTTCCTTCGCGCGCTCGGCATCTGGCTCAACCCGCAGTTTCAGCCGAAAGGCTTCGGCTCCGACTCGCAACTCGAAGAGGCAGTCAGGAACGCCTCCTTCGCAGACGAGGACATTCTACACGCCTTCTACATCGGCGACGAGATTCGTGTGCAGGACGGGCGGCTCTTCGTCCATGTGCCCGAAGAGGGGCCGACAAACCTCGTCGGCATGAAGATCGAGAGCGACCTGAAAGGGCGCGGCGCTACCGAAGCCATCGTGAAGGCCGGCAAGAAGATCACCTCGTCGTCGCTCCGAGACGTTCGCAAGGCGCACATCAAAGAGGTCGAGGTTGACTCGCAGCAACTCGAAGGCGCTTACGCGCTCGCCGACGTTGTCAACACAGAGACGGGCGACGTGGTCGTCGAGGCCAACAACGAAATAACGCTCGCGAAGCTACAGGAGATAGCGGAGGCGGGCGTCGGGTCGTTCACCGTCTTCTTCCCCGAGCGCGACGATCTGGGCGGCGTGCTGTCGCAGACCTTGAAGAAGGACGCGATCACGAAGCCTGTGGACGCGCTTCTGGAAATCTACCGCAAGATGCGACCGGGCGACCCGCCGACCGTGCAGACCGCCTACAAACTTTTCGAGGGGATGTTTTTCGACGACCGCAAGTTCGACCTGTCGCGCGTCGGTCGCCTGAAGTTCAACATCAAGATGGGAAGGCCGGAGCGCGAGCGCATCGAAGACCCGCTTCTTTCGGCGCAGGATTTCGTCAGCGTCATCTCGTACCTCCTGAAGATGCGGCGCAACACGGCAGAGTACCTCGCCGACGACATTGACCACCTCGGCAACCGACGTGTGCGTGCGGTGGGCGAGCTTCTCGAAAATCAGTTCCGTATCGGACTCGTCCGAATGGAGCGCGCCATCAAGGAGAAGATGTCCATACAACAGGAGATGCAGACGACGATGCCGCGCGATCTCATCAACGCCAAGCCCGTGACGGCTGCCGTTCGTGAGTTCTTCGGCTCAAGTCAACTCTCGCAGTTCATGGATCAGACCAATCCGCTCTCCGAGATCACGCACAAGCGGAGGCTTTCGGCGTTGGGGCCGGGCGGTCTGTCGCGCGAGCGCGCAGGCTTTGAAGTCCGCGACGTTCACCCGACGCACTACGGTCGCATCTGCCCGATTGAGACGCCCGAAGGCCCGAACATCGGACTCATCTCAAGCCTTTCGTGCTTCGCGCGCATCAACGAGTTCGGCTTCATCGAATCGCCGTACCGAAAGGTCGAGGACGGTCGAGTCGTCGAGTACGTCCGCGTCATCAACGGCGGCGACACGAAGCACAAGCCCGACGACCACGTCACCGAAGACGAGATCGTCAAGGCCAATCGCAAGGTCGGCCAAGACGGGCGCAAGGCCGAGTACGAGCCTTACCCGTTCTATCTGACGGCGTGGGAAGAGGACAAGTGGGTCATCGGTCAGGCCAACATCGAACTGGGCGAGGACGGCGCGATTATCAACGAGCGCAACGCCGCGCGAAAGGCGGGCGAGTTCATCAACGCGCACCGCGACGACATCGAGTACGTTGACGTTTCGCCGAAACAACTCGTCTCGGTCGCGGCCTCGCTCATCCCGTTTTTAGAGAACGACGACGCGAACCGCGCGCTGATGGGATCGAACATGCAGCGCCAGTCCGTTCCGCTTCTTCGCGCCGAGTCGCCCTACATCGGAACCGGCATGGAGCAGGTAACGGCGCGCGATTCCGGCGCGGTCGTCGCGGCGCGGCGCGACGGAGTGGTTGACTACGTTGACTCGGAGCGCATCATCGTGCGCGCAGACCACAACGTTGACGGCACGATCTCGCGCGAGGTGACGGCGGACATCTACACTCTGACGAAGTTCAAGCGCTCGAATCAGAACACCTGCATCAACCAGCGTCCGATTGTTCAGATCGGCGAGCGCGTCGCCAAAGGTCAGGTCATCGCCGACGGCCCGTGCACAGATCGCGGCGAATTGGCTCTCGGTCGAAACGTCCTCGTCGCCTTCATGCCTTGGCGCGGATACAACTTCGAGGACGCGATACTCGTCAGCGAGCGTCTGGTCAAAGACGACTACTACACTTCGATTCACATCGAAGAATTGGAGATCGAAGCGCGCGATACGAAGTTGGGGCCGGAAGAGATAACGCGCGACATCCCGAACGTCGGCGAGAACATGCTCCGCGACCTCGACGAGAGTGGGATCATACGCATCGGCGCACAGGTCAAGCCCGGCTCGATTCTCGTCGGCAAGGTCACGCCGAAGGGCGAGACTCAGTTGACGGCGGAAGAGAAACTGCTGCGCGCAATATTCGGCGAGAAGGCGGGCGACGTAAAGGACGCATCCTTGGTGTGCCCGCCGGGAATTGACGGCACGGTCGTCGAGGTTCAGGTCTTCACGCGCAAAGGTCAGGAGCGCGATCAGCGTTCGCTCTCAATCGAGATGGACGAGGAGAATCGCCTGCGCCGCGACCTCGAAGACGAGATGCGCATACTTCGCGAGCAGCGCGACGCGCGCATCTACGAACTGTTCGAGGGGCGCAAGCTCGCGACAGACCTGACGGTTGAGCGCGAGGTTCGCATTCCGAAGAACGAGACGATCACGCGCGAGATGCTCGCCGGACTTGAGCCGAAGGCTCTGCGCAAGGCTCAACTCGCGGGCGCGCGCGCGGCGGACATCATCGCAGAGGTCAAAGACTTCGAGGATAGAACCGAGCGGCAGATTCGCATCCTTACGGACATCTACGAGGAGAAGATCGCCAAGCTCCGGCAGGGCGACGAACTCGCGCCGGGCGTTATCAAGATGGTTAAGGTCTTCATCGCGATGAAGCGCAAGCTCTCGGTCGGCGACAAGATGGCGGGACGCCACGGCAACAAGGGCGTCATCGCTCGCATACTCCC
The DNA here is from genome assembly GCA_035474235.1 of Pyrinomonadaceae bacterium. Lineage (GTDB taxonomy): Bacteria > Acidobacteriota > Blastocatellia > Pyrinomonadales > Pyrinomonadaceae > QHXN01. Next base: position 1,431 of record DATINM010000012.1, on the reverse strand, counting down.
CGAAGAGGACATGCCGTACCTGCCCGACGGCACTCCCGTCGATATCGTTCTGAACCCGCTCGGCGTGCCTTCGCGAATGAACGTCGGGCAAATCCTTGAGACGCACCTCGGATGGGCGGCGCGCGTGCTCGGACTCCACTTCGCGACGCCGGTCTTCGACGGCGCGACCGAGCCTGAGATCAAGGGCATGATCAAACGCGCCGGCGAGACGCTGCGCGCGCAGGGACTGCCCGAGATCGTCAGCGACTCAGGCAAGACCGTCCTCTACGACGGTCTGAACGGCGAGCCGTTCGAGCAGAAGGTGACAATCGGCTACATCTACATGCTCAAGCTCTCGCATCTCGTGGACGACAAGATTCACGCGCGCTCAATCGGGCCTTACTCGCTGATTACGCAGCAGCCGCTCGGCGGCAAGGCGCAGTTCGGCGGCCAGCGCTTCGGCGAGATGGAGGTCTGGGCGCTCGAAGCCTACGGCGCGGCGCACATTCTTCAGGAGTTGCTCACGGCGAAGTCGGACGACGTGGCCGGGCGGTCGAAGATTTACGAGGCGATTGTGAAGGGCGAGGCCGACTTTAACCCCGGCTTGCCCGAATCCTTCAACGTCCTCGTGCGCGAATTACAGGCGCTCTGTCTCGATGTCGAGTTGATAGACAAAAACGCCGCCGCGGGCGAGGTAGACGGCGACGGCACGGGCCGCCCCGTCGTCGCCACCAGCGGGCCGTCGGAGTGAGAAAGAATTAACATGGATGGACAGGATGGGCAGGATGAAAGATTAGAGATTTCAGATCTGAAATCTCTAATCTCAAATTCTTAAATCCGACTCTTTAATCCTGTCCACCTGTCCGTCCATGTTGATTAATTGTTTGAACGAGGCGAGCCATGCTTTCAGTCGGCTGCCTGCAAATTATCGGTCAACGGTTTACTTAATCGGAGATAAATACCGTGTTCAGATTCCAGCAAGAGAAGACACAACTCGCGCCCGACTTCGAGGCGATACGCATCTCGCTCGCGTCGCCCGAAAAGATTCGCCACTGGTCGCACGGCGAGGTGACGAAGCCGGAGACGATCAACTACCGCACGTTCAAGCCGGAGCGCGACGGCCTCTTCTGCGCGCGCATATTCGGCCCCGTCACCGACTGGGAGTGCCTGTGCGGCAAGTACAAGCGCATGAAGCACCGCGGGGTGATCTGCGATAAGTGCGGCGTCGAAGTCACGGTCAGCAAGGTACGCCGCGAGCGCATGGGCCACATCGAGCTGGCTTCTCCGTGTTCTCATGTCTGGTTCTTCAAGGGCCTGCCGTCGCGCATCGGCCACCTGCTCGACATCTCGCTCCGCGACCTGGAGCGGATCCTCTACTTCGAGTCCTACGTGGTCATCGATCCGGGTGATCTCGCCGGCACGATCAACGAGAAGGAGCTCCTCCCCGAGGAG
>DATINM010000011.1:0-10495 GCA_035474235.1 Pyrinomonadaceae bacterium | reverse complement strand
GAGATGGTGATGCCGGGGGACAATGTGGCGATGGAGATTGAACTGATCACGCCGATAGCATTGGAGAAGGGGTTGCGGTTTGCCATTCGAGAAGGCGGGAGGACGGTGGGAGCGGGCACCGTCTCCGAAATCGTCGAGTAGTCGCAGTTGACAAGTCCTCGGCCTCCGGTCGAAACCGAACGCCGGGGGCTTTGACCGTAGTGCTGAAAGCTGAAGGCTTAAAAGAATGCTGAACGAGAAGATCAGAATCCGACTTAAGGCTTACGACCATCGCGTGCTCGACCAGTCAACGTCGGAGATCGTCGAGACGGCGAAGCGCACGGGCGCGCGCGTCGCGGGGCCGATACCTCTGCCCACGTCGAAGAACAAGTGGACGGTTCTCCGCTCGCCGCACGTCGATAAAAAGTCGCGCGAGCAGTTCGAGATTCGCACGCACAAGCGGCTGATGGACATACTCGACCCGACGCCGCAGACCGTTGACGCTTTGATGAAGCTCGACCTGCCCGCGGGCGTTGATGTCGAGATCAAGGCGTTCGGAAGAAGCTAGAACGCATAGTTCAAAGTTCCGAGTTCAAGGTTCAAAGTTCAATGCTTTGGCCTTCGACTTTGAACCTTGAACTCGGAACTTTGAACTTGAGGTTCGAGATGATTAACGGAATCATCGGTAAGAAAGTCGGCATGACGCAGTTGTTCGCGGCGGACGGGACGGTAACGCCCGTGACGGTCGTCAAGGCGGGGCCGTGCGTCGTCGTGCAGAAGAAGTCCGCCGCCGGAAGAGACGGCTACGACGCCGTGCAGTTGGGTCTCGTCGAAGACCGGCCCGTCAAGCTCAAGAACGTGACGAAGCCGATGCAGGGTCACTTCGAGAAGACCGGCGCGGGCACACCGCCGACGCGCGTTCTGAAAGAGATTCGCGTCGAAGGCGACGGCGAGGTAAGCGTCGGCGACAAGGTTCTCGTTGACCAGTTTGCAGAGGGCGACCGGATCGAGGTCGTTGGCAAGTCGAAGGGTCGAGGCTTTCAAGGGACTGTCAAGCGCCACCACTTCAACCGCGGCCCGGAAAGCCACGGCTCGATGAACGTCCGCAAGCCCGGCTCGATAGGCCAGTCGGCCTATCCTTCGCGCGTCATCAAGGGCACGCGCTCGTCGGGGCACATGGGCGACAAGCGCGTGACGGTCAAGGGTCTGACGGTCGCGCGCGTTGACGCCGAGAACAATCTTCTGATGATTCGCGGGGCCGTGCCCGGCGCGAACGGAAGCGTGATCGTCGTCCGCAAAGCGGCGAAGTAAGTTTCGTGCCGGGGGGCACGACCGAGGCGCGTGGGAATTCTGGCAGGAGTGACTTAATTCCCGCGCGGCCCGGCCAAACGACCCCGGCAGTGATGGAGTGAAAAGGAAATGCCTACCGTCAAGGTTCGCAATCTGAAGAACGAAGAGGTCGGCGACTTCGAGTTGTCCGACGCCGTGTTCGGCGCGGAGTTGAACGAGTCGCTGATCCACGCCGCCGTGAAAGCTTATCTGGCGGGCGCGCGTCAGGGCACCGTCGGGACGAAGACGCGCGGCGACGTGTCCGGCTCCGGCAAAAAGCTCTGGAAGCAGAAGGGTACGGGGCGCGCAAGAATCGCCTCGATCCGCTCGCCGCTTTGGAAGGGCGGTGGCAACGTCCACGGGCCGCAGGCGCGCGACTGGTCACACGACATGCCGAAGAAGATGCGGCGCGGCGCGCTGCGCTCGGCACTCTCCGAGCGTCTGCGCGAAGGCAACCTCGTCGTCGTCGAGGAGTTCGTCCTCGGCCAGCCGAAGACCAAAGAGTTCGTCGGCGCTTTGGCGGCGCTCGGCATCGAAGGCAAGGCGCTTGTGGTTGACACGATTGACAACGACAACCTCTTGCTCGCCGCGCGAAATGTGAAGGGCGCGAAGGTCGTCGGCGCGGGCGGCGTGAACATCTACGACGTGCTCTATCACGAGAAGCTCGTTATGTCGCGCTCCGCTGCGGAGCAGTTGCAGGCGCAACTCGACCCGAAGAAGTCGGGCGCTTCCGTCGCGAACGAAGAAGCGGAAGAGAACACGAAGGAAGAAGAAGCGGCTTAAAAGCCGTAAACAGTGAACCGTAAATCGTGACAGGTAAGAACGGTTTTATCTCGTCACGATTAACGGTTAACGGTTCACGAGGTTTCAGATGAGAACGATCTGGGATGTCATCAAAGCGCCGGTCATCACCGAGAAGGCGCTCGTCGCGAAAGAAGAGTCGCAGGATGGACGGCAACTCCTGACCTTCCGCGTCGATTGCAACGCTACGAAGCCTGAGATCAAGTCGGCGGTCGAGCGAATCTTCAACGTTCAGGTGGACACGGTTCGCACGATCAACTACTTGGGCAAGATGGCGCGGCGCGGTCGCCACGAAGGGCGCAAGCCCTCCTGGAAGAAGGCATACGTCACGCTCAAAGCGGGCCAAGCGCCGTTCGACTACGGCGAAAGCATCTAGTTTCCAGTTTTTAGTTTTCAGTTTTCAGCCGGAGCGATACGTCAGAGGCGAGCAGCACGGTTGAAAGACGAAACTGAAAACTAAAAACTGAAGACTGAAAACTGGGAAAGTTATGGGCATCAAGAAACTGACACCGACATCGCCCTCGCGCCGCTACCAGACTTACCTGACACGCGACGAGCTAACGCCCGGCGCGGAGCCGGAGAAGTCTCTGCTTGAGCCGAAGACGAGGATTTCGGGGCGCAACAACAACGGCCACATTACAGTGCGCCGTCGCGGCGGCGGCCACAAGCGCTTCTACCGCGTCGTTGACTTCAAGCGCAACAAGACGGGCGTGCCCGGACGCATCACGCAGATCGAGTACGACCCGAATCGCTCGGCGCACATCGCGCTCGTCACTTACCTCGACGGCGAGAAGCGCTACATCATCGCGCCCGCGGGCATCGAAGTCGGCAAGACCGTGATGAGCGGCCCCGATGCAGACATCCTTCCCGGAAACGCGCTCCCGATTCGCAACATCCCTCTGGGAACTCAGATTCACAACATCGAGTTACGACCGGGCAAGGGTGGGCAGTTGGTTCGCTCCGCAGGCGGCTTCGCGCAGTTGGTGGCGAAGGAAGGCGACCACGCGCAGGTTCGTATGCCTTCGGGCGAAGTCCGGCGCGTGCCCGTCGTCTGCTACGCGACCGTCGGACAGGTCGGGAACGTCGAGCACGAGAACGTCTCCTACGGCAAGGCCGGTCGAACGCGCTGGCACGGCGTCCGTCCCCACGTCCGCGGCGTCGCGATGAATCCGGTTGACCACCCGCACGGCGGCGGCGAAGGAAAAACCAGCGGCGGTCGTCACCCCGTGACGCCTTGGGGACAGCCGACGCGCGGCTACAAGACGCGCAAGAACAAGCGCACCTCGAAGATGATCGTGCGCGACCGTCGAGTGAAGTAAAGACGGGTTCTGGGTGCTAGGTGCTGGGTGTTAGGTTGAAGCCAAAACCCAAAACCCAAAACCCAAAACCCTTTGCGAGAGAATCGAGCAAAGAGACATGGCACGTTCAGTCAAAAAAGGCCCGTTCATTGACCGGCATCTGGAGAAGAAGGTCGAGGAGATTCGCAGCGGCGTTTCTCGCCCGCCCGCGATCAAGACATGGTCGCGACGCTCGACCATCACACCCGACTTCGTCGGCCTGACCTTCGCCGTCCACAACGGCAAGCGGCACATCCCCGTTTATGTGACGGAGAACATGGTCGGCCACAAGCTCGGCGAGTTCGCCCCGACGCGAACCTTCAAGGGACACTCCGGCACGAAGGCCGAGAAGACATCGAAGCCGGCGAGGTAAATGATGAGCGATGAATGCGGAATGATGAATTAAAAGCAGCCTGCTTCTTAACATTCAACATTCAACATTCATCACTCATAACAGAGGTTGAGCATGGAAGCGAGAGCGAGTGCGAAATACTTACGCGGGTCGGCGCAGAAGGCGCGGCTCGTCGTTGACATGATACGCGGCAAGCGCGTGGGCGAGGCGCTGGCGATCTTGCAGTTCACCAATAAGCGCGCAGCCAGCGGCATCGAGAAGTGCCTGCGCTCGGCCATCGCCAACGCGACCGAGACCGCCGAGCGCGAGAACGTCGCGGTTGACCCGGACGAACTGGTCGTCAAGACCTGCTTCGTTGACATGGGGCCGACCAAGCATCGACGCCGCGTGCGCCCCGCGCCGCAGGGCCGCGCCTACCGCGAGCAGCGACACTTCTGCCACGTGACCGTCCTCGTCTCGTCGGGCGACGGCGCGGCGAAGGCGAAGGGCAAGGCTCCGGCGGGCAAGGCCGCGAAGGAGGCTTCGCCGAAAGCCGCGGCTGCCGGAAGCAAGGGCGGCGCGAAGAAGGCCGCGGCTTCCGATAAGCCCGCTGCCGAGAAGAAGGCTACGAAGCGCGCTTCTAAGGAGAAGATCGCTGAAGAGACGACCGAATAGACTCAGGAGAATATTGTGGGTCAGAAAGTTCATCCATACGGCTTCCGCCTCGGCTACAACAAGGACTGGCATTCGCACTGGTTCGCGAAAAAGCAGTTCGGCGACTTCCTTCTCGAAGACCTGAAGCTCAAGGCGCAGATGAAGGGACGGTTTGCGGGCGCGGGCGTCTCGCACGTCGATGTCGAGCGCGCGGCAAATCGCCTCAAGCTCATCATCTACACCTCGCGGCCCGGCATCATCATCGGTCGCAAGGGCGCGGAGATCGACAAGCTCAAGGCCGACATCGCGGCGCGAACGGGCAAGGAAGTTCTGGTCTCGATTCAGGAAATTCACAAGCCGGAACTGAACGCGCAGTTGCAGGCCGAGAAGATCGCAGCGCAGTTGGAGAAGCGAATAGCCTTCCGCCGCGCAATGCGAAAGGCCGTCGAAGAGACTCTCAGGTTCGGCGGGCAGGGCATCAAGGTCAAAGTCTCAGGCCGTCTGAACGGCGCGGAGATCGCCCGCAGCGAGTGGCACTTGCAGGGGCGTCTCCCTCTGCACACGCTTCGCGCCGACGTTGACTATGGGTTCGCCGAGGCGCACACGACGTTTGGAAAGATCGGCGTCAAGTGCTGGATTTATCGCGGGGAGATTCTAGACCCGAAGGCTGCGATGGCCCGCGGCACGCAGCCCGACCCGATTAACGAGCCTCGCGCCGAGCGCGGCGACGGGCGTCGCCCGCGACGCGACCGCGACGGCGAAGACCGCCCGCGCGGCCCGCGTGGCGACCGCGGCGGACGAGGCCCGCGCGGCGGTGGTGGTGGCGGCGGCAGATCATAAAAGGTGCAGGGCTTTGGGTGCAGGGTTTTAGCCTTAAGTTTTTACAAGCATCCAATACTTGACACGCAAAACTTATTTTGGGGTGCATTCATCATGTTGATGCCGAAGAAGGTTAAGCACCGGAAGCAGATGAAGGGACGCATGACGGGCGTTGCGACGCGCGGTTCAGCGATCAGCTTCGGTGAGTACGGCTTAAAAACTCTGGAGCCGGGCTGGATCACCGACCGGCAGATCGAGGCCGCGCGTATCGCGATGACGCGCCACGTCAAGCGCGGCGGCAAAATCTGGATTCGCATGTTCCCCGACAAGCCCATCACGAAGAAGCCCGCAGAGACGCGCATGGGCAAGGGCAAGGGCGCACCAGACCACTGGGTCGCGGTCGTCAAACCGGGTCGCATACTCTACGAGATCGAGGGCGTCTCCGAAGCGATGGCGCGCGAGGCGATGGCGCTCGCCGCGCAGAAGCTTCCGCTCAAGTGCAAGTTCGTCACGCGGGCCGAGCAGGAAGGGGGCGCGGTTTAATTTATGAAGAGACACGACGAGTTGGAGCGCCTGCACAACATGACGGACGAAGAGTTGAAGGGAGAGGCGGTGCGGCTGAAGGAGTCGCTCTTCCGCCTCAACTTCAAACTTGCGCTCGGCGAGGTGGACGCCGTAAAGACCGTCCGCCGCGAGAAGAAGTCGCTCGCGCGCATAAACACGATGATGCGCGAACGCGAGTTGGCAGCGAAGTAAATGTTGAATGATGAATGCGGCAGTGATGAGTTAATGACAGGCAAGGCGGCCTTCAATTCATCATTCATCGCTCCGCGTTCCGCATTGAGGTTGTGATGGCAGAAGAGACGAAAGAAGAAGTGGCGACGACCGGCGACGCGGGCGCTGCCGAGACGACGAAGACCGGCGATGACCCGGCGCAGGCCCCGGCGGCGAGCGTTGAGGCGCAGGCGGGCGACTCGACCGGAACCGGCGCGGGCAAGCGAGGCCGGCGCTCGGAGAAGATCGGCGTCGTGGCGTCGGACAAGATGGAGAAGACCTGCATCGTGCGCGTTGACCGGCTCGTCAAGCACCCGAAGTATCGTCGCTACGTCCGCCGCAGGTCGAAGTTCATGGCGCACAACGAGCAGGGCGCCGGTATAGGCGACAAGGTTCGCATCGTCGAGACGCGACCGCTCTCGGCGCACAAGCGCTGGCGCGTCATCGAGATCATTCAGAAGGCGGAGAAGTAAGAGCCGTGATAAGTGATAAGTGATGAGTGATAAGAGAAGGTTTTTACTTATCACTCGTCACTCGTCACTCATCACTCGAACGGAGTGAGCAATGGCTATCCAGATGCAAACGTCTTTGGACGTTGCGGACAATTCGGGAGCGCGCAGGGTCGAGATGATTCAGACCGTCGGCGGTTCGACTACGCGGACGCGCGCTTCTCTGGGCGACAAGATCAAGGTGACGGTCAAAGAGGCCGCGCCCGACGGCGCAGTAAAAAAAGGCACGGTGCACAACGCGGTCGTCGTCCGAACCGTCAAAGAAGTCCGGCGCAAGGACGGCACATACATACGCTTCGACCAGAACGCCTGCGTGCTCATCAAGCCGGACGACACGCCAATCGGCACACGCGTCTTCGGCCCCGTGGCGCGCGAACTCCGCGACCGCAACTTCATGAAGATCGTTTCGCTCGCGCCGGAGGTGATTTGAGAAATGGCACAGACAGGAAACAGACGCGCGAGGATTAGGAAGGGCGATCAGGTCGTCGTCATGGCGGGCCGCGACCGTGGCAAGCGCGGGCGCGTGCTCGAAGTCAGACCGCGCGAAGGCAAGGTCAGGATCGAAGGCGTCGCGATGATCAAGCGTCACCAGCGCCCGAACCCCGCGGCGGGGCGCGGCGGCGGCATTCTTGAGAAGGAAGCGCTGATTGACATCTCGAACGTACAATTGATTGACCCCGCGGACGGCAAGCCGACGCGCGTCCGCTACGATGTTGCCGGCGACCGCTCGAAGATTCGCGTCGCTTCGGGCAGCGGGCAGGCTCTGGACAGAGAGTAGTGGTTTTCAGTTTTCAGCAAGAAGCCGGACGACCTCTTCTGAGAACCGAAAACCGAAAACGGAGTGAGTAATGGCTGCAAGACTGAAAGAGCGTTACCAGAAAGAGATCGCCCCGGCGATTGCGAAGGAGTTCGGCATCGAGAACAGGATGGCGATTCCGCGCCTTGAGAAGATCGTCATCAACATGGGACTCGGCGAGGCAATCGGCAACGCCAAGATCGTTGACACGGGCGCGGATGAGTTGCGTGCGGTCACGGGGCAGAAGCCCGTTACGACGCGCGCCAAAAAATCCATCGCCTCGTTCAAACTCCGGCAGGGTATGCCGATAGGCACGATGGTCACGCTCAGGGGCGACAGGATGTACGAGTTTTTAGACCGTCTGGTCTCGATTGCGCTCCCGCGCGTGCGCGACTTCCGCGGCGTCAGCCCCAAAGCTTTCGACGGACGCGGCAACTACACGCTCGGCATACGCGACCAGTTGATCTTCCCCGAAATTGATTTCAACAAGGTGGACAAGACGCGCGGGATGAACATCTCTATCGTCACGACCGCGCGCGACGACGAGCAGGCGCGTGCGCTCCTGCGAGCGCTCGGAATGCCGTTCCGACAGTAAGACCGGAGAGAGAAGAGAACAGACATGGCAAAGAAGTCCTTGATCGCGAAGGCGAACCGGAAGCCGAAGTTTTCGGCGCGCGCCTACACGCGCTGCCAACGCTGCGGGCGTCCGCGCGGCTACCTGCGCAAGTTTAAGCTGTGCCGCATCTGCTTCCGCGAGCTTGCGCTCCAGGGGCAGATTCCCGGAGTCGTCAAGTCGAGTTGGTGAGAGCGGTTTTCGGTTTTCAGTTTTGAGTTTTCAGCAAGAGCCGGAAGCCTTCGGAGCGCGGCGCTGAAACTCGACGGGCTGAAAACTGAAAACTCAAAACTGAGAACTGTTTTTGGAGTTTGAGTAATGACTGATCCTATTGCCGACATACTGACGCGGATGCGGAACGCGATTGCCGCGCAGCACTCGCGCGTTGACATCCCGGCGTCGAAGCTGAAGCTGGAGATCGCACGCATTCTAAAGGAAGAGGGCTACATCAATAATTTCGTCACGAAGGGCGAGGGCGTCAGGCGAACGATACGCATCTTCCTTCGCTACGACGCGCGCGGTTCGAGTTCGATCACGCACCTCTCGCGCGTCTCGACTCCGGGCAGACGCGTCTACATGGGCGCGACCGAAATTCCGAAGGTGCTGGGCGGCTACGGCATCAACATCGTCTCGACCTCGCGCGGCCTGATGTCGGGCAAGCGCGCGCGCCGCGAGAACGTCGGCGGCGAGGTGCTGGCGCAAGTTTATTAGGTGTCGGGTTCCGGGTTTTAGGTGCTGGACATTTGCTTTTACCAGCACCCAAAATCTGATGCCCGAAACCTTAACCGAAGGTTAAAGCTATGTCTCGTATCGGAAAGAAAGTTATCACCGTCCCGAAGAGCGTCACGGTCACGATCCGCGACGGCGAGCTTGAGGTGAAGGGCCCCAAAGGCACTCTGCGGACGCCCGTGCCGGAAGGCATCAAGTTCAAGCTCGAAGGCGACCAGTTGCAGGCCGAGCGCGCGTCGGACGACGACCGAGCGGCGCACGGGCTTGCGCGCGCGCTCGCCAACAACGCGGTCGTCGGCGTGACCGAAGGCTTCACGAAGCAGATGGACGTTGTCGGCGTCGGCTACAAGGCGGACGTGCAGGGCAAGAAGATCGTCTTCAGCTTGGGCTACTCGCACCCGATAGAGTTTCCGCTGCCCGAAGGCATCGAGGTCAAGTCTGAGCGCGTCGCGACAAAGGGTTCGATACAGCAATACCAGTTGACGCTGACGCTCTCCGGCATCGACAAGCAGAAGCTCGGACAGGTCGCCGCGGAGATGCACAACCTCCGAAGGCCCGACCCTTACAAGGGCAAGGGCGTGCGCTACGCCGACGTTCAGTTGAAGCTGAAACCCGGAAAGACCGGCAAATAGTTTTCAAGTTTAGTCTCGCGGTTCCCCCGACGGGGAATCACCCCTTGCGAACGGGTCGCATCGGTACGGCGCGGGGCTAAGGAGCGAAAGAGAATGGCAAAGAAAGACAAAGCGGCTGTAAGACGTGGCGTGAGGACGCGCATACGCCGGCGCGTTCGAGGCACGCAGGAGCGCCCGCGGCTCGCAATATTCCGCAGCCTCAATCACATCTACGCGCAGTTGATCGACGACGAGAGCGCCGTGACTATCGCCTCGGCCTCCTCGGTCGAGAAGGACTTGCGCGGCTCGACGGGCGGAAACGTCGAGGCGGCTCGGCGCGTAGGCCGTGCGATTGCCGAGCGAGCGCGGGAGAAGGGCGTCGAGTCGGTAGTCTTCGACCGCGGCGGCTTTCGCTACCACGGCCGCGTCAAGGCCCTCGCCGACGCGGCGCGCGAGGCGGGCCTGAACAAGAACGAGCGCGAAGAGGAAGAGGCTGCGGGCGAGACTACGGACGAGGCCGCCGCCTGAGAGGTTTCGAGAAAGGTAAGCGATGCGTCAACCGAGACAGAGAATTCCGTTTCAGGGGCTTGACCTGACAGATCAGGTCATCTCCATCAACCGCGTGACGAAGGTCGTCAAGGGCGGCAAGAATTTGAGCTTCGCCGCGCTCGTCGTCGTCGGCGACGGTGCGGGCCACGTCGGCTTCGGCACGGGCAAGGCGCGCGAAGTCCCCGTCGCCATCAAGAAGGCCATCGAGTCGGCGAAGAAGAGTCTGATACGCGTGCCTCTCATCAACAACACGCTGCCGCACCCGATCATAGGCGAGCACGGCGCGGGGCGAGTCCTGATGAAGCCTGCGTCTGAGGGCACGGGCGTCATCGCGGGCGGAGCCGTCCGCGCGGTCATGCAGGCCGCCGGAGTCCACGACGTTCGTACCAAAGTGCTCGGCTCTGCGAACCCGCACAACGTCGTGCGCGCGACCTTCGACGGCCTCCTGAACATGAAAGACCCGTTCGAGGTGGCGCGGCTTCGCGGCAAGCAGGTCGAGGAGCTTTAGTCCAAAGTTTGAAAATTCAAAGTTCAAAGTTAAGAACCTCGTCCCCAACTTTGAATCTTGAACTTGAAACTTTGAACTCGATAACGAGGTTTTAGAAATGGCTGAAGAGATAAAGCAGCAGGACGGCGCGAAGATTCGCATACAGTATTACCGCAG
>DATINM010000010.1:0-5073 GCA_035474235.1 Pyrinomonadaceae bacterium | reverse complement strand
GGGAGTGCCTGTGCGGCAAGTACAAACGCATGAAGCACCGCGGCGTGATCTGCGACAAGTGCGGCGTCGAGGTTACGCAGGCCAAGGTGCGCCGCGAGCGGCTCGGCCACATCGAACTCGCTTCTCCCTGCTCGCACGTCTGGTTTTTCAAAGGCTTGCCCTCGCGCATCGGCCACCTGCTCGACATCCCTTTGCGCGAGCTTGAGAAGGTTCTCTACTTCGAGTCTTACATCGTGATTGATCCGGGCGACGCTCCCGTAAAGGAGCGCGAGCTTCTGACGGACGAGCGCTTCCGCGAACTCACGCGCGACTATCCGGGCCAGTTCGTCGCGCGCATGGGCGCGGAGGCGATCAAGGAACTGCTCGGCGCGGTCAACATCGAGGAGCTTTCGGTCGAGCTTCGACAGAGGATGCGTGAAGAGACTTCGCAGCAGAAGAAGCTGAAGTTCTCGAAGCGCCTCAAGGTCGTGACCTCGTTCCTCAAGTCGGGCAACCGCCCCGACTGGATGATACTCGACGTGATCCCGGTCATCCCGCCGGAGCTTCGCCCGCTCGTGCCCTTAGACGGCGGGCGCTTCGCAACGTCCGACTTGAACGACTTGTATCGTCGCGTCATCAACCGTAACAACCGCTTGAAGAAGCTGATGGAGCTTCGCGCGCCCGAAGTCATCGTGCGCAACGAGAAGCGTATGCTTCAAGAAGCTGTTGACGCGCTCTTCGATAACGGCAGGCGCGGTCGCGTGCTGCGCGGAGTCAACAACCGTCCCTTGAAGTCTCTGTCCGACACATTGAAGGGCAAGCAGGGACGCTTCCGCCAGAATCTTCTAGGCAAGCGCGTTGACTATTCGGGCCGCTCCGTCATCGTCGTCGGCCCGGAACTCAAACTCCACCAGTGCGGGTTGCCGAAGAAGATGGCTCTGGAATTGTTCAAGCCGTTCATCTACAACCAGCTTGAGAAGCAGGGCTACGCCGCGACGATCAAGCAGGCGCGCGAGATGGTTGACCGGCAGGAGCCTGTCGTCTGGGACATACTCGAAGAGGTCATACGCGAGCACCCCGTCTTGCTGAACCGCGCGCCGACTCTGCACCGGCTCGGCATACAAGCCTTCGAGCCTGTGCTCGTCGAGGGCAAGGCGATCAAGATTCACCCGCTCGTCTGCACGGCCTTTAACGCCGACTTCGACGGCGACCAGATGGCCGTACACATCCCTCTCTCGCCCGAAGCGCAGATCGAGGCGGCTGTGCTGATGCTCGCCAGCAACAACATTCTTTCTCCGGCGTCGGGCCAGCCCATCGCCGTTCCCTCGCAGGACATCGTCCTTGGTTGCTACTACCTGACGAAGGACAAGCCGGGCGCGAAGGGCGAGGGACGAGTCTTCTCTTCAATCGAAGAGGTTCTGCTCGCGCTCGACGCCAAGGAGGTCGAGACGCAGACGCCGATCAAGCTGCGCATCACGGGAAACCTGATCGATCTGACGCAGGAGCACGACACGCAGGACGTTATGCGCGCCGCCGTGCAGGAGAACGTCCGCCGCGTCATCAACACGACTGTGGGCCGGGTCATCTTCAACGATCAGGTTCCGGAAGGTCTGTCCTACATCAACGGGACGCTCAAGAAGAAGGGACTACAGTCGCTCGTCAACTACTGCCACCTGCGTCTCGGCCACGAGATGACGGTGAAGATGCTCGACGACCTGAAGCAGTTGGGATTCCTCTACGCGACGCGCGCCGGAATCTCAATCGGCATTGACGATCTCGTCACGCCCGACGCGAAGAAGACGCTCGTCGCTCAGGCCGACCGCGACGTTATCGAGGTCGAGCGCCAGTATCGCGACGGCGTCATAACAAACGGCGAGCGATACAATAAGGTGATCGCAATCTGGTCTGAGGTGACGGATAAGGTCGCCAAGGAGATGTTCCTCGCGATGGACGAGCGCGAGAAGGGGTCGAAGGAATCGAACCCGATTCTCATCATGTCGGACTCCGGCGCTCGCGGAACCGCGCAGCAGATTCGACAACTCGCGGGAATGCGCGGGCTGATGGCGAAGCCTTCGGGCGAGATCATCGAGACGCCGATACGGTCGAATTTCCGCGAGGGCTTGAACGTCCTTCAGTACTTCATCTCGACGCACGGCGCGCGCAAGGGTCTTGCGGACACGGCTCTGAAGACCGCGGACTCAGGTTACTTGACGCGCCGGCTCGTTGACGTGGCGCAGGACGTAATAGTCAGCGAACCCGACTGCGGCACGCTCAAAGGCATCTCTTCGACGGCCATCGTCGAGGGCGGCGAGGAGATCGAATCACTTCGCGACCGCATCGTCGGTCGCACGGCTCTGGAAGACGTGATTGACCCTGTGGAGGGCGGCACAATCGTCGCCGCCAACGACGAGATAAACGAAGATCTCGCGCAGGAGATTCAGCGAAGCGGCGTCCAACGTGTCCGCATACGCTCTGTCTTGACGTGCGAGTCGCGGCGCGGCGTCTGCATCAAGTGCTACGGTCGAAACCTCGCGACGGGTCAGCCCGTTGACATCGGCGAGGCGGTCGGCGTCATCGCCGCGCAATCAATCGGCGAGCCGGGCACGCAGCTTACGATGAGAACGTTCCACATCGGCGGCACGGCGCGTCTGGAAGAGTCCTCGAAGCACGAGGCTCGAATGGACGGCACGATCAAGTACGTCGAACTCAACGTCGTCAAGAACCGGCGCGGCGAGATCACGGCGATGAACCGCAACGGCGCGGTGACGATCATCGACGAGCGCGGTCGCGAAGTGGCTCGCCACCAGATCGTCTACGGCGCGCACATACACGTCACCGACGGCCAGCGCGTCAAGGAGGATCAGTTGCTTGCGACGTGGGATCCGTTCACCTTCGCGATCCTCACGGAAGTCGCCGGCACGATCAAGTATCAGGACTTGAAGGAGGGCGTCACCGTTGACGAAGAGGTTGACGAAGTCACGGGACAGTCGCGCCTCGTCGTCAAGGACTCGCCCGACGAGAAGCGGCAGCCGCGTCTCGAAGTCCGCGGCGCGTCGAACAAGGTTCTCAAAACCTACCAGATGCCCGTGCGCGCAAACCTGATGGTTCACGACGGCGACGTTGTAGAGCCGGGCGACGTTATCGCGAAGATTCCGCGCGAGACTACGAAGACCAAAGACATCACGGGCGGACTCCCGCGCGTCGTCGAACTCTTCGAGGCCCGCAAGCCGCGCGAGACCGCCGTCATGTCCGAGATTGACGGCATGATCAAGCTCGGCCCCATCGCGAAGGGTAAGCGTCGCCTCATCGTCGTCGGCGACGACGGCGAGGAGCGCGAGTACGACATCCCTCGCGGCACGCACATCAACGTGCAGGAGGGCGACCGCGTGCGCGCGGGCGAGGCTCTGATGGACGGCCCCCTTAACCCGCACGACATACTCCGCGTGCTCGGCATGAACCGCTTGCAGGAGTACCTGACGAACGAGATTCAGGAGGTCTATCGTCTTCAGGGCGTGAACATCAACGACAAGCACATCGAGGTCATCGTGCGGCAGATGCTCCGCTGGGTGAAGATCTCCGACGTGGGCGACACGGACTTCCTCTTGGACGAACAGGTTGACCGCTTCCGCTTCACAGACGAGAACGAGCGCGTCGTCGGCGAAGACGGCGAGCCGGCGAAGGCCGAGCCGCTCCTGCTTGGTATCACGAAGGCTTCGCTTTCGACCGACTCGTTCATCTCGGCTGCGTCGTTTCAGGAGACGACGCGCGTGCTCACGGAGGCTGCGATCTCCGGGCGCGTTGACTATCTACGGGGCCTCAAGGAGAACGTCATCATGGGCCGGTTGATTCCGGCGGGGACGGGGATGGAGTTCTACCGCAACGTCAAAGTCGAGCGCGACACGACCGCCGAGCGCGAGCGCGAGGAACCTGTGATGGAGAGCCTCTCCGATCTGCTCGGCGGCACAGAGCCTCCGGCGGTCGTTCCCGCGCGAGAGAAGGTTCTGGCCGCGGCGGACGGCGACGGGGATGCAGAAGTCGAGGAAGTGGACGAGGGCAGCGGCGGCGAGGAGTAAGTCTCCGTCCTGATCCGAACAACGAAGACCCGCGAGTTGATGCCGGAACTCGCGGGTCTTCTACTTTTGTCCGTCCCGCAACGATTTCCCTCGCGGGAGAGAGGTTTGAAATCGCGCCGATCTATTTTTCTTCCGGCCGTGACGCGATTTCCTCGGACGCTTCAAGGCCGCGCGCACCCGATAGAGTGCGCGCGGCCCCGGCACAGCCCGCTCTCCCTGCGGGCGTGCGACGGCGGCGCGTCCCGCTACCGCCCTATCAGACTTTTGACCGTCCCTACCAGAAGCCCAACGTCCTGTGGCTTCCTTAGAAAGACATCAGCGCCCGCCGCGAGCGCCTCGGCCCTGACTTCGCTGGCCGACACGATGGCGACGGGCGTAGTCCGCCTGTGCGCGAGCGAACGCGCGCGACGCACGAGTTCCAGCCCGCTTATTCCCGGTAGAATGTTGTCGAAGATTAGAAAGGCGTAGCTCTCCGCGCCCTCAAGCTTCGCCAGAGCGGCGGCCCCGTCGGCGCAAGCCTCGACGCGCCAGCCCTCTTGCTCAAGCGTCTCCTTAACGGCGAGCCTGATCGCCCCGTGGTCTTCGGCATAAAGGATGGTGAGGGCCATCTGTGGTATATTCCTGCGCGTTCCAGTCTTTGAAAACAAACGGCGCGTTCGGATGCTTAGCTCACCCTCAAATAAAGAGTGATGAGCGTCGCCACGAAGCAGACAAGCTGCATCTTCTTGGCGACAATCCGGCACGACGGCATCCTAGCCGAAATTACGGCCACATGCAAGGTTAAAGTGTGGCGCGTCTCGTCAGGAGGTAACTTCTGATGGGCCGAGCGCCACGCCCGAAACCGAAACGATTGCCTGAGAAGCTTTTACAGATTCGTATGGCTCTTGGCCTCTCACAAAATGGTATGCTCGACCGGCTTGGGCTTAGCGAGAAGCTTTTCCGCACCGCAATTTCTAACTACGAGCTAGGAACAGGCGAGCCGCCTCTACCGATTCTGCTCGACTACGCGCGAATCGCTAAC
>DATINM010000009.1:0-54715 GCA_035474235.1 Pyrinomonadaceae bacterium | reverse complement strand
CGATTGCCGGCGCAAAGCCGTAGAGCCAAGCGCGCCGCTTCAACTCCTGAACGTCGAAATAGACGCGGAAACCTGTCGCATAGACGTGCGCCACGTCAACCAGAAGCACAGCCGGAACCCAAGTCCAGTCCGGCGCGTCCTTATGCAGCACGCCCGCGCGCGCGCCGACCGCGAGCAGCGCGAGCGAAACAAACGCGCTCCCCGCGAACACGCACACGTCCACGCGCGGCGAAAAGAGCCACAACGCTTTCGCAGCGTCGGTGCTCGCTCGCGGTGCGACGACGCCCGCGTTTAGAATCTCGACGGACATTGCTCAGACGGGGACGAGATGAACTAAGGCGATGGCAAATGCAACGGCCAGAATTTTCAATACTCCATAGACACGTTAGCCTGAACAACTTTCTTCGAGAAGATGGAGTATCTATTTTCAAATACGAGATAATAAGTTCCTCCACCTAACCGAAGATCAATACTCCCAGTCACCGTTTTCCCAGAATCATAATAAGTTCGAAAAGGATTTCGATGCTCAAAGTTTGAGTAGTCATCAGGGCCAAGAATGTGGACTTGGATGTTATCTCCACTTACTGCTTGGAAACGACCAACAATCCGCGCTCCACTGTTCGGTACAGTAAAGGTCGTAGTGAAATACTGTTGCGGGCTTACTTCAAATACCTGTGAGAGTAAGACCAGACTGTTAGGCTGATTGGCTTGAGGTTCTGGTTGCTGTTGAATTGTCGGAGAGCGATTAACACGTTGGTAGGGTACGTTGGCATTGGCATTTGTTACATTGAAATTTGTTTCCCTTCCCTGCGAAGATATTACAGGTTGATTTGATTTAGATAATATGACTGCTCCTACTACTACACCAATAGCCAAAATTATTACAGACAAAATTATCGCGCCCGGTAATATGGATGTGTTCTTAGAAATCTTTGGTGTGACTAAAGTTGAATCTATGTGAGCGCCACAATGTAAGCAGTAAGCGGCATGATGCGGAACATCACGGAAACACCGGGGGCAATTCATATGCGTCTCCTTAAGAGGATTTTCAATCTGAGAGGGCCAAATTATATCAGCTTTGCATTGTTTGCCTATACAATTTCCTTCGTGCTACGAGATGAACACACGACTTGAACACATGAAGACGGCGACGCAGAGGCGTGCGCGGCGCGCGCTGGAACGCCAACTCGCCTATCAACGCGCGAAGGCTCGGAAGGCCGCGGGGCACGAGGACGAGTATGTCGCGGCCATGCTCGCGCGCTCGGCGCGCGTGCGCGCTCGGCTCGAAGAGTTCCACGCTGTCTCAGCCGACGCACGCGTGCTCGAAGTCGGCAGCGGCGCGCACGGACTCGTCTTCTACTTCGGCACGACTCGCGGCGTAGGCGTTGACCCGCTCGCCTGCGATTACGCCGCGCTCTTCCCCGCATGGCAACGCCGCGCGCAGACAATCGCCGCGGGCGGCGAGCGGCTTCCCTTCGCCGATGCGTCGTTCGACGTAGTGCTCTGCGACAACGTGGTCGACCACGCCGAAGACCCCAAAGAGATCGCGCGCGAGCTTGTGCGCGTGCTCGCGCCCGGCGGCCTGCTCTATTTCACGGTCAACTTCCATCACGCCTTCTACTCGGTCGCCGCGCGGCTGCACTCCGCCTGGAACGCCGCGGGACTCCGCTTCGAGATCGGCCCCTTCGCGGATCACACCGTCCACCTCACGCTCGACTCGGCGCGCTCGCTCTTCGAGGGTCTGCCGCTTCGAGTCCTCGCCGAGCGTGACAACACTGCCGAGGCGAAGGCGCTCGCGCGCAAGCGACGCCCGCGCCACGCAGGCGACCGGCTCAAACGCATCCTCTTCAAGAACGCGCTCTACGAACTCGTCGCCGAGCGCCTGCCTTGACCGTGGCGAGAATTAACGCGGGCGCGCAGGACGAAGCGGGATAAGAAAAACCGGATTGAAGATTTGAACTCCGAATTCAGCCCATGCACATAGCGATAGACGCGCACTCGGTCGGGACGGGGCTGGCGGGGAACGAGACCTACGCGGCGAATCTTGTGGAGGCGCTGGCGGAAGTTGACTCGGAGAACCTCTACACGATTTACGTGACGCGGAAGGAGGCCGAGCGGCGTTTCGAGGGACGTTGGCCGAACGTGCGCGTGCAAAGGACTCTGCCGCACACGCCGATTCTGCGCGTGCCCTTCACGCTCTCGGCTGAGTTGCGGCGCAGGCCCGTCGATATCCTTCATGTACAGTACACCGCGCCTCCGCTCGCGCCCTGTCCCGTCGTCGTGACGATTCACGACCTCTCGTTCGAGCACCTGCCCGAAACATTCAAGCGTCGAAGCTGGATGCAGTTGCGTCTAACCGTGCGTCGGACTGCGCGGCGCGCGGCTCACGTCATCGCGCCTTCCGAGTTCACGCGGCGCGACCTCGTAGAAACTTACAGGCTCGATCCTTCGCGCGTGACGGCGATTCCGCTCGCGGCCTCCGAGCGATTTCGCCACGTCGAAGATGCGCGTGAGATCGAGCGCGTGCGGCGACTCTACGGGATAGAGGGCGAGTACGTGCTCGCCGTCGGCTCGATTCAACCGAGGAAGAATCTGGCGCGACTCGTGCGCGCGTATTCGCTCTTGCGCCGCGAGCGCGGGAGGAGTAATCTGCCGAAACTGGTTCTAGTGGGCAAACAGGCGTGGCTCTACGACGAGACGCTGAAGGCGATTGAAGAAGAAGACGCAGGCGACCGGGTAGTCCTAACCGGCCACGTATCTGAAGGCGATCTTCCCGCACTGTATTCCGGGGCGCTCTGTTTCGCCTACCCATCTTACTTTGAAGGATTCGGGCTGCCCCCGCTCGAAGCCATGCGTTGCGGGACGCCTGTTCTAGTCGGCGACCGCTCAAGTTTGCCGGAGGTGGTCGGCGACGCCGCACTCACGGCAGACCCTTTCGACGCGGGCGCGCTCGCACGCGCCCTGGCTCGACTCATTGACGACGACGCCCTCCGCGCCGAACTCAGGACACGCGGATTGACGAGGGCGCACGCCTTCGACTGGCGGGACACGGCCCGCATGACTTTGCAGGTTTACAGGAGGGTGATGAATGATAAGGAAGCTTTCGGCGTTCAGCAATCGGCTTTCAGCTAAACGCGTTCGGGCCGCCGTCTAACGTGAAAGACTCCGGGCCGCTCGCGCCAGAGGGTTAATAGCTGAGTGCTCCGGTGCTGAACGCTTTCTTATCACCCGTCACTTATCACTCGATGAATATCGCCATTCTGGGAACGCGGGGGATTCCGGCGAGCTACGGGGGCTTCGAGACTTTCGCAGAGCAGTTATCAACGCGGCTCGTAGCGCGAGGCCACGACGTGACGGTTTACTGCCGCGCACACTACGTCAGCCCGCGGCAACTCGAATACAAGGGCGTCCGCCTCAAAGTCCTGCCGACCATCCGCCACAAATATTTCGACACGGTCGTACACGCCGGACTCTCTTCATTCCACGCCGCCGCCGTCCGGCGCTTCGACGCCGCGCTCATCTGCAACGCAGCCAACGCGCCATTCGCGCCCGTGCTTCGCGCGGCGCGCGTCCCCGTCGCCATAAACGTTGACGGACTCGAACACAAGCGTCGAAAGTGGAACCGGCTCGGCAAGAGTTACTACCGTGTGGCCGAGCGTCTCTCGGTCTGGTTCCCGAACGAGACGGTGACGGACGCGCGCGTCATACAGGATTACTACGCGGCGAAGTACCGCGCCGACTCGACGATGATCGCATACGGCGCTGAAGTAGAACGCCGCGTTGACCGCGCGGCGGTGCGCCAGTGGGGGGTCGAGCCGAACCGCTACGTTCTATACGTCTCGCGGCTCGAACCCGAAAACAACGCGGCGATGGTCATCGAAGCCTTCCGTCGCGTGCGGACGCCGCACAAGCTTCTCGTCGTGGGCGACGCGCCCTACGCGCACGAGTACATAAGCCACTTGCGCGCGCTCGCGCGACGCGACCGGCGGATCATCTTCACGGGCTTCGTCTTCGGCGACGCCTATCGAGCGTTGCAGCAGAACGCATACTGCTATGTCCACGCGACCGAGGTCGGCGGCACGCATCCGGCGCTTCTCGAAGCGATGGGCTACGGCAACTGCGTGCTGACGCTCGCCGCGCCGGAGAACGTCGAGGTCGTGGGCGAGGCCGGGCTGCACTACAAAGACTCGCAAGACCTCGCGGCGCAGTTGCAGCGCGTTCTGCGCGACGGCGCAATCGTCAACCAGTACCGGCAGCGAGCGCAGGCCCGCGTGCGCGAGCGCTACGACTGGGAGAGGGTCGTTGACGAGTACGAAAACCTCTTCGCGCGCATGGCCGGACGGCCGGAGCCGCGCGCGCCGTTCGTGACGGCGGACGCGCCCGAATCAGCGCGGGTCGAGGCGGCGCGCGACGAGTCGGCTGTGAGAAAAATCTGAGGCGTTCGGGCGGCAGAGGCAGTGCCGCACGCCGTCGGCGGGCGCGTCCGCTCGCTCTGGAATCGCAGCCGCAAAAAAGTTCGGAGACGAAAGGATGACGAGAAGCACGCTGGCTCTCGTCATCCTTTTTCATTCGTCTTCGTCTTCCGTTTTAGAACTTGATCGCTTTTATGTCCGAGGGCTTCGTAAATAGCGAGTCGGGAACTGAGGCGTTGAACTCTACGCTGTCGTAGTTGAGGCGGCTCGACTGCACGCCCGCGCGGAAGTGGTCAACGATGAAGGGCGTCTGCACCGCGCCTATCGTCTGGAACTGCGCGTAGCGATCCTCCTCGTCCAGCAAGTCGCCCTCCGCGTTCTGCTTCTTGTACAGGGCCTTCGCGGGCAGACCCTCCGTCGTGTCGAACTCGTACTCGACCGCGAAGCCGTCCGGGTAGGTCAGGCCAACCGTCTCGTCGTGATGTCCGAGTCCGGCCTCGCGACGACCGACGTATGTGAGAGAAGCGCCGTCGGCTCGCCACCAGCCGCGCAGAATGTTGTCGATGCTTGTCCGCATCGAGAGGCGGAAGTCTTCGACCTGCTCCGGCTTGATGTCGGATAGCTTCTTCGCCTTCGCGTCGTAAAACCACCCGGTCGCGCCCGTGTTCACCTGCACGAGTCGTGTCTCGTCGCCCTTGTACTCCGTGCGCTCGCGGTCTGGAAAGACCATGTAGTCGTGGAACGCGATGGGCAGCCCCCGCATCGTCGCGTTCATCTGCGTGAAGTAGCCGTGCGAGACGACCGAGCGCACGCCCAGATATGCGCCCCCGCCCATCGCACGCACCGCGCGTTCGATGACGGCCAGAGCCTTCTCGTCAACTTTAGCCGCCTGCTTCTCGTCGGCCTTCCGCACGGAAGCGTTTGATGCGGGCGTGTCGGTTTTTTGTTTAGAGTCCTGCGGCGCGGCGCTGGCGAACGCAGCGAGAGCCGCGAGGCACGCGGGCGCGAGGGTCGAAAACAACGTAACTCTCATGCGGATTTTTATAAATGTTGGGAGTTGAGAAATCAAACGCCGCGATTCGCCGGACAGGCCAGCGCCGCCCTCGCGATAGCAAGCAGCAGCGGCCTTTGCCATCAAGTCGAACGCGCAAAAAATCTGAAGGCCGCGGTAAGTTTCGCCGCGGCCTTCGTCTGCATCCTTTCGTCGAAGCGACCTCAGTCTTCGGCGCGTATGACGACCTCGCCGTTCTCCACGTCGGCGACGAAGCGCGCGGCATCCTTCCACATCGCAGTGATCGGAAGCTTCACCTTCTCGTCAATGTGGCGCTTGAGGAAACGCGCGCCGTAGGCAGGGCTGTAGCCCTTCTCGGTCAGGAGGTCGAGCGCGGCGGGCGTTACACGACAGCCCTTGCCCTGCGACTCCATCTGGCGACAGAGCTTCGACGTGTATAGTTTCGCGATCTCTCTGACCTCGTCCATCGTCAGCGGCGAGAAGACGACTATCTCGTCAATGCGGTTACGGAACTCCGGCGAGAAGCGGTGCTCCGCCGCCTTCATCACGTCGCCCTTGATGGCCTTCACGTCGCCCAGAGTCTTCGTGCCGAAGCCGAAAGGCTTCTCATACTTCTTGAAGTTCTCCGAGCCGAGGTTCGAGGTCATGATGATGATTGCGTCGCTCAAGTAGACCTTCTTGCCGCGACCGTCCGTGAGCCAGCCCTCGTCGAACGCTTGCAGAAACAGGTTCATCAAGGTCGGGCTGGCCTTCTCGACTTCGTCGAGCAGAAGCACCGTGTAGGGGTTCTCGCGCAGTTGCTCCGTGAGCACGCCGCCGCGCTCCGAGCCGACGATGCCGCGCGGCATCCCGATCAGCTTCTCGATGCCGATTGTTCCCTCCTGATACTCCGACATGTCGATGCGAACCATCTTCTCTTCATCGCCGAACATGAACTCGGCGACGGCCTTCGCAAGCTCGGTCTTGCCGACGCCCGTGGGCCCGAGAAAGAGAAGCACGCCGTCCGACTTGTAGTGATTCTCTTTGAGCGGCCCTTTGTTGAGTCGAAGCCTCTGCGCGACGGCGCGGATCGCGTCCTTCTGCCCGATGACGCGGCGACCGAGGTCATCTTCCATCGTGATGAAGCGGTCGTTCGTGTCGCGATAGATCATGTCGCGAGGTATGCGCGACTCCTGCGAGATCACGTCGATGATGTGTTCGGGGCGGACGACCAGAGTGTCCGGCTCGTTTATCTCGACCTTGACAGCCGCGGTGTCGAGCCAGCCGATTGCCTTGTCCGGCAGATGCAAGTTCCTGATGTACTTCGGAGCCATCTCAAGCGCCGTGTTGATGGCGTCGTCCGAGATGGTCACGGAGTAGTTGCGCTCAAGCCGCGGGCGGAGGCCGAACAGAATCTCGCGCGTCTCGGCGAGCGAAGGCTCTGCAACTTTGACGAGGCGGAAGCGGCGCGCGAGAGCCTCGTCCTCGCCGATGTATTCCTTGTACTCGGTGATCGTGGTCGCGCCGATGATTCGCATCTCGCCGCGCGCAAGCGCGGTCTTGAACATATTCGCCGCATCGCTCGACGTGCCGAGCGCGGCGCCCGCGCCGATTATGGTGTGCGCCTCGTCGATGAAGAGGATCAGGTTGTCGCGCTCCTTCACCTCGTCAATGATTCCCTTGATGCGCTCCTCGAACATTCCGCGCAGCATCGTGCCCGCGACGAGTCCACCCATCTGAAGCTGTACGACGTGCGTGTTGCGAAGCCGGGCGGGAACCTTCTCCGGCTCAAGCTCGATGAGACGTGCGAGTCCTTCGACGACCGCAGTTTTGCCGACGCCCGGCTCGCCGACGAGCATCGGCGAATTGGCTCGCTCGCGGTGGCAGAGGATTTCGATCATCTGCTGAATTTCCTGCTCGCGACCGATTGTCGGCGGCAGCTTGTCTGCGCGCGCAAGCCGGTTCAGAGACATTCCGAAGTGCTTGAGGTAAGGCGGAAGCTCGAACTTCTTTTTGTACTCTTCCTCCTGCTGTTCGCGCGTTCGGACGCGAGTGCGAACCTGCTCGACGACCGTTTCGAGGTTCGCGCCGAGGTTTCGCAGCACGCCCATCAAAGCGCTGTTCTCGTCCTGCGAGAAGGCCATGAAGAGGTCTGTCGCCTCGATGGTCTTTCGGCCTTGAGCGCGCGCGCGCTCCATTGATTTCTTGAACAATTCGATTGTGTCGGGCGCGATGCGGATGCCCTTGTTGACGTTCTGATAGCGTGCATTCTCAAGACGTTTTTCAATCAGCACTTTGACGGAGCGAGGGTCGAGCGCCAAGTCTCGCATCGTCGAGTTGAAAAGCTCAGCCTCCTCGGCAGCCAGCCCGTTGAGGATGTGTTCCACGGCGATGTAGTTTTGGTCACGACGGCGCGACTCCTGCACGGCGTGTTCGAGCACGCGCTGACCGCTCTCTGCGAAACGATCTTTATAAGTTCCTAAATCAATCATTGCTTTTCCTTCTGTCGAGCCGGAAGCTAAATCTTCGTGACCGCCGCGGACTCGAAAACAGCACCATTACATTTCTAAAACGACGGGCGGCGGATTCGTGTTCGAGGGAGTCTGCAAGCGACGCCGTCGAATCTCCCCGCGTTCGCCTACGCTTAGATGCCGTGTGCCGGAGGCCGGTTGCGCTCTTTGTCGCGCTTCAAGACACTCGGACTATAACACGGCGCGCAATAACGCAATTGTCTTGCCACTAAAAAGCCGTGAAACCGTGAACCGTAAACCGCGACAAGAAAAGCCGTGAACCGTGACGAGAGAAAGACAGCTTTTCTCTCGTCACGGTTCACGGTTTAGGGTTCGCGGCTTGTTAAAAGTCGTAATCTTCTCCGCCCGGCATCGGCGGCGTGGCCGCCTTTTTCGACTCCGGCGCGTCCGTCACCGCCGCGTCGGTCGTGAGCATCAGTCCCGCGATTGACGCGGCGTTTTGCAGCGCCGTGCGGACGACCTTCGTCGGGTCAATGATGCCGGCTTTCACAAGGTCTTCAAACTCGCCGGTCGCGGCGTTGAAGCCGATTGCGCCCTTCGAGTCCTCGATCTTGCCGATGACGATAGCGCCCTCGACGCCCGCGTTCTCCGCGATGCGACGCAAGGGTTCTTCCATCGCGCGTTTCAGGAGTCGAATGCCCGTGCGAACGTCGCCGTCTTCGTCCAAATTGTCGAGCGCCTTCGACGCGCGCACGAGCGCGACACCGCCGCCGGGTACGATGCCTTCCTGCGCGGCGGCGCGAGTGGCGTTGACGGCGTCCTCGACGCGCATCTTCTTCTCCTTCATCTCGGTCTCTGTGGCAGCGCCGACGCGGATGACTGCGACGCCGCCCGCGAGCTTCGCAAGACGCTCCTGCAACTTCTCGCGGTCGTAATCCGAAGTCGTCTCTTCGATCTGATGTCGAATCGTCGAGACGCGCCCCTCGATTGTCTTGCGGCTGCCAGCGCCCTCGACAATCGTCGTGTTCTCCTTGTCAACGATAACGCGCTTGGCGTTTCCCAAGTCTTCGAGCGTGACCGACTCCAACTTGATGCCGAGGTCTTCGGTGATGACGCGACCGCCCGTGAGCGTGGCGATGTCTTCGAGAATGGCCTTGCGCCTGTCGCCGAACGCGGGGGCTTTCACGGCGCAGACTTTTATCGTCCCGCGCAGACGGTTGACGACGAGCGTTGCGAGCGCGTCGCCTTCGACATCTTCCGAGATGATGAGAAGTTGCCGTCCCTGCTGCGCGACCTGTTCGAGTAGCGGCAGAAGGTCGCGCATCGCCGCGATCTTCTTCTCGTGTAGAAGAATCAGAGGCTCTTCGAGCACGGCTTCCATCCGGTCGGGGTTCGTGACGAAGTAGGGCGACAAGTAGCCTCGGTCGAACTGCATTCCTTCGACGAGGTCAAGTTCGGTCTGCAAAGACTTCGACTCCTCGACCGTGACGACGCCGTCCTTGCCGACCTGATCCATCGCCTCCGCGATGAGTTCGCCGATCTCGCGGTCGTTGTTGGCGGAGACGGCGGCGACGTTCGTGAGGTCTTCCTTGCTCTTGACCTTCTTCGACATCTTTTCGAGTTCGGCCACGGCCGCCTCGACGCCGAGTTGGAGGCCGCGCTGCAACTGCATCGGGTTCGCGCCCGCCGTGACGTTCTTGACGCCGTCGCGAAAGATGGCCTGCGCGAGAACGGTCGCGGTCGTCGTGCCGTCGCCCGCGATGTCGTTGGTCTTGGTAGCGACCTCCTTGACCATCTGCGCGCCCATGTTCTCGTACTTGTCTTTGAGTTCGATCTCCTTCGCCACCGTCACGCCGTCTTTCGTGATGACGGGCGAGCCGTACTTTTTGCCGAGCACAACGTTGCGGCCTTTCGGCCCAAGCGTCACGCGCACAGCGTTCGCCAGAACGTTCACGCCCTTGAGCATCGCCGCCCGCGCCTCTTCTCTGAACTTCAATTCCTTGCCTGCCACTTTTTATTCTCCTCTGAAGTTGTGAATGATTCCGTGAAAGCCGTCGCCGGTAACTTTCTATTCGCCCGCGCCGTGGGCCGCGCCGCGTGAGCGACCGACTTGGACGCGCGCGGGGCGCAGGAGTTGATTGCCGAGCCGGTAGCCGCGGCTGTACTGAGCCGTGACCGTGCCGTCGCGCGCGGGTTCGACCTCGGCGGTGTCAACGGCCTCGTGGAGTTCGGGGTCGAACTGTTGGCCGATTGCTTCGATTGGCTCGGCTCCGGCCTGTGCGAGTGCTGCGTCGAAGCCGTTGAGCGTTCCGCGCAGTCCGTCGAGCAGAGCGTCTTTCGAGCCGCCCGCTTCGGCTGCCTCGACCGCGCGGCGGAGGTTGTCAACGACTGGCAGAAGCGTTTCGATGAATGCGGCCTTCTCGCGCGTGACGCGCTCGTCGGCGGTGCGTGCGAGCCGCTGGCGCAGTTCGTCCGTCTCGCGCTTGAGTTCCGAGCGAACCTGCTCGAAGCGCGTTTGAACGTCCGCGGCCTTCTGCTCGGCTGCGCGCGTGCGCGCCTCAAGCTCCTCGACGTAGGTAGGCTTGAGCCTCGGCTCGTCGCTCGCCGCGGTTTCGCCGCCCGTCGCTTCGCCGTCAATGTTGAAGCGCCTCCGGTCGTTGACGCGAACACGCGAGGCAGACTCGTCCGGGCCTAAATCCTCCGGCCAATCTCTCTCAGCCGACTCTCGCTCTGCCATCTCTTGCTTTTTGCTCTCCCTGCGAAACAGTCTCATCTCGTGAATGGTGAACGGTAAATCATGAATAGAAATTCTGTCGCCGCTGCGTGTTGAAAAGAGTACCACTCAAAGGCCGCCGCGGCACAACTGCCGTTCACGATTTGCCGTTCGCCGTTCATAGTTTTAACTCACATCAATCTTGACGCGGCGCGACTGCTGCTCGGTGCGCTTGGGCAGGTGGAGCAGGAGCACGCCGTCCTTGTAGTCCGCGGCGATATGCGCGCGGTCAACCCCGTCGGGCAGGCTGAAGGAGCGAACGAAGCGACCCTGCGGGCGCTCGGCGCGGCGCACGCCGACGCCTTCGGTTTGCGCGCGCTCGCCTCGAATCGTGAGCCTGCCGTCGTCGAGACTCACGTCGAGCGAGTCGCGTTTGATGCCCGGAAGGTCGAGGACGAGCGTGTACTCGCCTTCGTCCTCGTAAATGTCTGTAGCCGGAATCCAGTCGGCGCGTTCGATCTCGGCCTCGTCGGTGCGCCCGCGATGATCCGCGGCCTCATCGAACAGGCGGTTCATTCGATCCTGCAAGGTGAAGAGGTCGCGCACGGGATAGAATCTGTGTCTCGTCATTTATCAAGCCTCCGAAGAAATGATGAATGTGGAATGATGAGTGATGAATGTCGGGAAGCGCGACTCTCAACATTCATCATTCCGCATTCAGCGTTCGTCATTTTGCTGTTGCCGCGTCCGCCGCGTCGCCGTCCGCCGCGAACTGCATCCGGTCGCCGTCGGCGGAGACGCGCACGGTCTGGCCGGGCAGAATCTCGCCGCGCAGGAGCTTCGACGCGAGCGGGTTCTGGATGAGCGTCTGTATCGCACGCTTCAAAGGCCGCGCGCCGTAGAGCGGGTCGTAGCCCTCGCGCGCGAGCAACTGTTTCGCGGAGTCGTCGAGACTCAAGTGCATCTCGCGCTCGGCGAGCATGCGGCGCAGGCGTTCGAGTTGAATCTCGATGATGTCGCCGATCTGTTCGCGCGAGAGTTGGTGGAAGATTACGATGTCGTCAATGCGATTCAAGAACTCCGGCTTGAAGTGCTCGCGCAAGACTTCGGTGACGGCCACGCGCATCTGCTTCTCGTCGTCGCTGACCTGCTGAATCTCTCGGCTCCCAAGATTCGAGGTCATAATCAGGACGGTGTTTTTGAAGTCAACAGTCCGCCCCTTCGAGTCGGTCAAACGTCCGTCGTCGAGAATCTGCAAGAGGACGTTGAAAACGTCCGGGTGCGCCTTCTCGATCTCGTCGAAGAGTATGACGCTGTAGGGCCTGCGACGGACTGCTTCGGTGAGTTGGCCGCCCTCCTCGTAGCCGACGTAGCCCGGCGGCGCTCCGATCATGCGCGCGACGGCGTGCTTCTCCATGTACTCGCTCATGTCGAGACGGATCATCGAGCGCTCGTCGTCGAACAAAAACTCGGCGAGCGCACGCGCCGTCTCGGTTTTGCCGACGCCGGTGGGCCCGAGGAATATGAACGAGCCGACGGGCCGGTTCGGGTCTTGAAGCCCGGCGCGCGCGCGGCGAACCGCGTTTGCGACCGCCGTCAGAGCCTCGTCCTGACCGATGACACGTTGGCGAAGGCGCTCCTCCATCGTGACGAGCTTCTGCATCTCGCCTTCGAGCATCTTCGACACAGGCACGCCCGTCCAACGCGAAACCACCTCGGCGATCTCCTCGGCGTCCACCTCGCTTTTGAGCAGACGTTTGTGTCCCGCGGTATCGGCGTTCGACGACTCGATCAGGTCAAGTTGCTTCTCAAGCTCCTTAATTCGCTTCTCGACGTTTGCAAGCTCGTGGTATTCCTTCTCCGGTAGGACGACGCCCTCGGTCTGCGCCTTGTTGATCTCATCGGAGCGACGCTTGCGCTCGTCGAGTTTGGCGACGTACTCCTCGCGCAGTTTCTTCACGTCGCCGTGGCCCGCCCGCTCCATGTCCCACTGAAGTTTCAAATCCTGAAGCTCACGCTCGATCTCCTCGACTTCCGCCCTCGCCTCCTCGCGCCGCTTGACCGCCGCCGTCTCCTTTTCGTCGGCGAGTTGCTCCGCGGCGGACTTCAACTGCGTGCGGCGTCGCTGGAGACGGTCTATCTCCTCCGGCACGCTCTGGTTTTCGGTCGCAAGCCGGCTCGCCGCCTCGTCAATGAGGTCAATGGCCTTGTCGGGGAGAAAGCGATCCGTGATGTAGCGGTTCGAGAGCGTGGCGGCGGCGACTATGGCCGAATCCTTGATGCGGACGTTGTGGTGCTTCTCGTAACGCTCCTTGAGGCCGCGCAGGATAGAGATCGTGTCTTCGACTGACGGCTCGCCGACGAAGATCGGCTGAAAGCGACGTTCGAGCGCCGCGTCCTTCTCGATGTACTTCTTGTACTCGTTGATCGTGGTCGCGCCGACGCAGCGCAACTCTCCGCGCGCCAGCGCCGGCTTCAGCATATTAGAGGCGTCAATCGCGCCTTCGGACGCGCCCGCGCCGACCAGCGTGTGAAGCTCGTCGATGAAGAGGATGATGTTTCCCATCGCTTGTTCGATCTCGCGCAGTACCGCCTTGAGACGGTCTTCGAACTCGCCGCGATATTTCGCCCCCGCCAGCATCGAACCCAAATCCAGCCCGACAAGGCGCTTGGTCTTGAGCGTCTCCGGCACGTCGCCGGAGACGATTCGCTGCGCGAGTCCTTCGACGATTGCGGTCTTGCCGACGCCCGGCTCGCCTATCAGCACGGGATTGTTCTTCGTGCGCCGCGAGAGCACCTGAATGGTGCGGCGTATCTCTTCGTCGCGCCCGATGACCGGATCGAGCTTGCCCTCGCGTGCAAGTCTCGTCAGGTCTTTCGCGTACTTTTCGAGCGCCTCGTAGTTCGCCTCCGCGTTGTCGTCGGTGACGCGCGCGCGCCCTCGCTGCTTCATGTCCTGAGACAGTGCTTCGGGCGTGGCCCCGTGCTGTCGTAGTATGCGTCCGGCTGCGTCTTTCTCGCCGGCGAGGGCCAGCAGAAGGATGTCAATCGCTATGAACTCGTCCTGCCGCGCCTGTGCCAGCTTGTCGGCCTCGTCAACGACGCGGTTGAGCCGCGGGCTGATGTATCTCTGTACTCCTTCGACTTTGGGCAGGCGCGAGATGGTCGCCTGAACGTCCGTCAGGATCGCCTGCACGTTCGCATTAATCCTGCCCAGAATGGACGCGGTTACGCCCTCGGGCTGCGTGAGCAGCGCAAGGAGCAGGTGCTCCGGCTCGACCTGCGGATGCTGATTACGCTCGGCCAACTCGCCGGCAACCTGTATCGCCTTCTGGCCGAGCAGTGTGAAACGTTCTAAGCGCATGTTTAGTAGATGATGAATGATGAACGCGCAACGACGAGCGGGGAGGGTTTTGGGTGTCAGTTGCCGGGTGTTGGTTATCTCTCGCCAGCACCCAATACCTAAAACCTAACACCCTTCTTTTCTTCATCGCTCCGCGTTCATCTTTCGGAGTTTAGCTTAACGGCTTGCGGCCTTCTTCGACTCGCCCTTGTCGGACTCGGCCTTCGCCTCGATGGTCTTGGGCGTGGCCGTTTCCGCGCCCTCGCCCGCGATCTCGATGCGGCGTGCCTTGACCTCCTCGCGCTTGTGGAGCACGACGCGCAGCACGCCGTTCTTGTACTCGGCGGCAGCGTTCTCGGCTGAGACCGTCTGCGGCAGCGTGAAAGAGCGCGAGAAAGCGCCGTAGGCGCGCTCTACACGATGGTAGTTATCCGTCTCTTCCTTCTTCTCGAAACGCCGCTCGCCGCGCAAGGTCAGAACGTTGTTCTCGATGGTCAACTCGAAGTCCTCGCGGTTCATGCCGGGAAGTTCGGCTTCGATGATGATCTCGTCCTTGTTCTCGTATATGTCAACGTTCGGCGTCCAAGCGCCGCGCGCTATCCCCTCGTCGCCGAAGGGGCGCGAGAAACTGGTCGAGAAGAGCCGGTTAACCTCGTCCTGCAAAGTTTTCAGATCGCGAAATGGGTCGTAACGTGTGATGCTCATATTTCAACCTCCTGAAACCTTAGAAACTCGTCCGCACAGCGGCAAATGCCAGCCATTGCGGGCTATCTCAATTGATGAGCGCAAGAGAATAATAAAGATTGAGTCTCTTCTTGTCAAGTCTATTGATGAATCCCCGAACACAGGCGTTGCCTTACCTAGAAAGCTTCTGAAATCGTTGCGCTTGTCGGGATTTCAGAGCAGCTTTTTAGCCGGCTCGCGATTCGCCTGCCGTAGCTTTGGCGGGGCTTGAGGCTGCGGGTTGCGTCGAGCGGGCGAGGGTTTATAAGACCGTTGCGCGGGCGGCTTCAGTCGAGGCCGAAGAAGCGTTTGATCTTGGAGAGGAGGCCGTCGGACGTGTCCTCTTGGCCGACGGGCGCGGAGGAGTTTGCGGCGAGTCCGGCGCGGCGCTCGTTGATCGTGTGGCTGAGCGCTTCGACGAGGTCTGGGTTATTCTCGAAGAGTCCCTTCATCGCTTCGTGATCGATCTCAAGAACCTCTGTCTCTTCGGCGGCGACGACGCTGGCGGTGCGCGGCTCGCCCGTAAAGAGCGCCATCTCGCCGAAGAAGTCGCCCTCGACCAGACGCTTGATCGTGCGCGGCGTGCCGTTTGAATCGACGCGAACGTCAACTTCGCCGCGGTGGACGACGAACATCGAAGAGCCGTTGTCGCCCGCGCGTATGATCGTCTCGCCGGGGGCGAAGATGTGTCCCTTGACGTTGATCGCCAGCGTGTTCAACTCGTCCGAAGAGAGCGGCGAGAAGATGTCCACGGCTGAGAGAATCTCGGCCAGACTCTCGGCGTCGCGCCCGGTGCCGTCGTGCGGCGCGTAGGGCTGCTCCATGAAGACCGTCCGCGTCGGGTAGGAGAAGGAGAGTCCGTTGCGGCGGAAGGCGTACCAGATTCGCTGGCGGACGAGCGCGTCCGTATCGTTGAAGCGCGCGTAGTCGGAGAGCCAGTATTTCACGTCGTACTCGATGCCGCTCTCGTCGAGGTTGTGAATGCGGACGATGGGCGTCATGTAGCGAAGGACGTTTTCGCATTCGCGTATCGCCTCGCGAACGACGTGTATGACCTTGACGGGCGAGTCCGTATAGACGGTGCTGAAGTTTATGATTCGCGCGTTCTGGTTGTCGCGCGGGCAGACCTCGATTGACTCTTTGGCGATGCTGCTATTGCTGACAAGAACGATGTGATTCTGGAATGTCCGTATCTTGGCCGCGCGCCATGTGATGCTCATCACGACGCCCGTGTACTTGCCGACGGAGATCACGTCGCCGACTTGGAAGGGCTTGTCTGCGTGAAGCGAGATGCCTGTGAAGAGGTTGCCGAGCGTGTCCTGAAGTGCGAGGCCGAGGATGACGCCGAGCAGCGCCGAGCCGGGCAGAAGCGCTGTGAACGAGAGGTCTATGCTGTAACGGAGTACGAGCGTCAGCGCCGTGACGTAGCAGACGAGCGAGAAGAGGTCGCGCATCACGCCCGGCGCGTCGTAGCCCTTGCGCTTGCGGAAGACGAGGAAGACGAGTTCGTTGAGTGCCCGCACGGCGGCCAGCGCGAGGCTCATCCAGAGTGCGATCTTGACGAAGATGCGCGCCCACTCGCTGGCCGTGTTCGACATCACTTGCTGATCTGTCGCGTCGGGCGGAAGCGCCGGCCTGAACTCGTGCAGAAGGTAGAGCGCAAGCCCCAGCGCGGCGGCCAGAAGCAGCGGCAGCGCGACCTGCTTTTTAAGCGGAGGGCGACTCATCGTAGTAAGTTCAAAGTTTAAGGCTCAAGGTTCAAAGTTCAGGGCTGAATATAACTTTGAAGCTTGAACTTTGAACTCCTTACAGATTGAAGAGACCGGGAAAGAGTTGCGTCGCGATGTACAGAAGCGAGAGCGCCGACACGACGACGACCGTCAGCCACGACGCCGCATTATAAACCCGACCGTTCGCGCGCGCACCCATCAATTCGCGCTTGTTGACGAGGCGCAGTATCGAGACGAGCAGCACGGGCAGCAGCAACCCGTTGATGACCTGCGTGACGAGCAGCACCTTAAAGAGCGGCAGCCCCGGTATCATCGCGACGATGCCGCCGACGGCGACGAGGAAGGTGAATATGCCGAGAAAGATCGGAGCCTCTCGGAACGAGCGCGAGACGCCCTTCTCGAATCCGAGCGCCTCGCTTATCGAATAAGCGGTCGCGAGCGGCAGCACGCCCGCCGCGAGCATCGAAGCGCCGAACAGCCCGACGCCGAACAGAAGTTTCGCGTAAGTCCCTGCCAAGGGTTCGAGCGCGGCTGCCGCCTGATCCGCCGTCTCGATGTGTATCCCGGCGCGATTTAGCGTCGCGGCGGTCGCCACGACGATGAAGAAGGCGACGATGACGGAGAAGACCGTGCCCGTCCACACGTCGGCGCGTGTCAGCGCGTAGTCATCTTCGGTCACGCCCTTCTCGACGACGGACGATTGCACGAAGACCTGCATGTAAGGCGAGATGGTCGTGCCGATGAGAGCGACGATTGTGAAGATGTATCCGGCGTTGAACTCGACCGCGGGACGGACTAGTCCGCGTGCGACCTCGCCCCATTCGGGCTTCGCCATGAAAGCCGAGATGATGTAGCCGAGGAAGACGAGCGACATTACGAGGAAGACGCGCTCGACTCTTCGATACGAACCCTTCACGACGAGCCACCAGACCGCGAACGCCGCGAGCGGGACGGAGGCGTAACGCGGGACGCCGAACAACTCGGTCGCGGCGGCGATGCCCGCGAACTCCGAGACGGTCACGCCGCCGTTGGCGACCAGAAGCGCAAGCATCACCAGAACAGTCCAGCGCACGCCGAACTGCTCGCGTATCAAGTCCGAAAGTCCCTTGCCCGTCACCGCGCCCATCCGCGCGCAGGTCTCCTGCACGATGCCGAGCGCGAAGACGAGCGGGATGAGAGTCCAGAGAAGCCGGTAGCCGTAGTCCGCGCCCGCGGACGCGTAGGTTGCGATGCCGCCCGCGTCGTTACCCGCGTTGGCGGCGACCATTCCGGGGCCGATGACCGCGAGGTATGCGATGAGTCCGCGCCGCGTGGCGACCGCGCGCCGCACGCCGCGACCGCCGCGCCGCAACAGTCGGCGACCCGCATCCCGCACACTCTCTGCGCGCATCGAGGCCACTCGGAGGTTCTCCGTCGTTCATTGAAATTCCAGACAGTAAATCGCAGCGAATCACTTTTTATAAACGTCTCGGCGGTGGCCGACCCGAATGACCTCGATAATCAGCCTTGAGGCATAGACGCTGTAAATTACCCTGTAAGAGCCTTCTCTGATTCGGTACGTGTGCTCTGCGCCGGAAAGCTTGCTGACACCTGCGGGGAACAGTTTATGTCGTAGCTCTTCAACGGCTCTCAGTATTCGCGCCACGACCTCGCGAGGAAGCTGTCTCAATTCCTTAGTCGCCGAACGTTTCCACTCGATATTGTACTCGTTTGAGGCCACGCCCGAACTCTATCACGCGTACAACGGCTATTTACGGAGAGGCTATTCTTCTCAGATAAGCCCATCATGGTTTAACTCAGCGAGCAGATCGTCGTGCGAGATGGTTGGTTCGTCCCGGCGTTCGGCGACTGCGGCGAGGTCTTCCACGTCTTCCAGCAGTTCTTCAAATTCTTCAATCGGCACGATGACGGCGGTCTTCTCGCCGTCCCGATTCGTGACGTATCGAACTTCCGACTCAAGTTTCTTCAGGTCTAGCATGATTCGTCCTCCAGCCCGGCTACATATTGCCAAGAACGGCGGGATTAGCCAAACACTCTCGGCAATCTTTGTCGCCAGTCTTTCGGAAGTAAGAACTCCATTGCGTCGTCAACTGTGACGATGCCGGCGATGTCGCCCGCGTCGTCAACGACGGGGAGGGCCAGAAGGTTGTACTCGGCGATGCGCTCGGCGACTTCGCGCGCGGAGTCTTTCGGGTGCGCGAACTGGAACTCGTCGCGCATAACTTCGTGGAGCGGCGCTGACGTGTCGGCGAGTATCAAACTTCTGAGCGCGATGACGCCCGCGAGCTTCCATGAGCCTTCCTGCTCGACGACGTAGAGGTAGTAGATCATGTTCGGCGTCTCGGCCATCTCGCGCAGACGCGCCAGAGCCTCGCCCGCCGTCAGGTGTTTCGGGAGCACGACGAACTCCGTCGTCATCAGCCCGCCCGCCTCGTCGTCCTCGTATGGCAGAAGCTCTTCAACGTCGGCCTTCTCCTCGTGCTCCATCAATTCGAGAAGGTCTTCGGCCTTCTCTTCGGGCAGGTCGCCCAGAACGTCTGCGGCCTCGTCGGGCGACATGTGTTCGAGTATGTCCGCGGCGCGCTCCTCCTCCATGTCTCCGATGATTCGAGCCTGATCGTCTGCGTGCATCTCTTCCAGAGTCTCGGCTGCCGTCTCGTCGTCGAGCGCCTCGATGACCTCCGCGCCCTGATGACGTGACAAAGCCTCGGCGAGCCGCGCGATCTCGACCGGGTGAAGTCGCGCGAGCTTGTCGCGCGAAGACTTCAATTGCACGGTCGCGGCGTCGGTCGCGAGGTATCCAACGTCGGCCCAGTCAATGACCTCGACCGTGCGCGTCGCTGCGGCGAAGCCCTGCGGCGCGAGCCTGCGCCAGAGTCCCGCGAGCGTCACGTCCGCGCCCGTCACTCTCCACTCGCCGCCGCCCTCGATGATCTGCACGTCGTTGACGCGGACGACGCGCTTGCCGTCAACGTCAATCAACTGTTTGTCGAGCACGTCGCGCGCGAGCAGGACTTCGCCCTCGCGCCGCGCGAAGCGCCGGAGGTCGAGTATGTCGGAACTGAGCCGGACGCCGTGCGCGTCGAGCCGCGAGATGTGCGAGCGCGGCACGAAGAAGTCGAGGCGGCGATAGCGCGCGACGAGTCCCGTCACGGTCGGGTGGTCTTCGCCGAGACGCACGATCACGTCCTTGAGCGTCGCCACCCGCACGCCCTCGACCTCGCGGATCGGGCGACCGAGTAGCTGCGAGAGATACAGCATTTGAAGTTATCGCTCCCGTTGAATTCGCCGGCATGATAGCACGCGGCGAAAGTCTGGAATCAGTTCAGAGATGATTTCGGATTCGGAATCTGAAAACTCAAATCTCCGCCGGGGCATCTTCACTGCGAAACGTTTGCGACCGTCTCGACGACTCGCGCCTCTGCCTTTCGCCCTCCCGCGTCTAAGGGGATTTCTACTTCGTCTCGACCGTGTAGGTCACGACGGTCTTTCCGCCCGCGGGGACTTCGACTTTTAACTGGAAGTTGTCGGCGGCGAGTTTTTCGGTCGCGTGCGAGGATTCGAGTATCGCCCACTGGTTTTCGGCGAACGGCTCGACGCTCTCGCGCACGAAGGCTTCCGCCGCGCGCGCGCCGCGATTCGAGATGACGACTTCGATTCTCGTGATGAGCTTTTCGCGCGTGTCGCCGTTCTGATTTTTGTACTCGACCTGACGACGTTCGAGCACGCGGCGCGTGCCGAAGAGAGTGGACGAGCGACCCTGCGTGACGCTGAACTCGCCGCCCGGCGGAGTGAGCGGCACTCTGTCCTGCCCGACGATCTGCGCGAGTCCGCCGTCGCGCGCGTAGATCGTCACCTGACCCGCGGGCATAGAGTTCTCGGTCGGATTCTTCGAGACGAGTCGGACTTCGAGGCCGCGCGGCAGCAACACGAAGCCGCCGCGAGCGAGCGTCTGCGTGTTGTACTCGTTCTCGAAGACGTTGCGCTCGGTGATGTTGATGCGCTGGTGCTGGAAGAGCGGCAGGCGGCTCTGCGGCACGTTCGAGTCGAGCGCAACGTCGTGCCCCAAACGGAAGCGGCTGAAGACGCTTAAGCCCGAAGCCTCTGCCGACGCGGGCACGATGGCTGTGACATCCGACTCCTCGCTTCTCATCTGCGCGGTGTTCGCCGCGAGGTCGTCCCTGTCGAGCCGCGCGCCATCGGCCGTGAGCAGCGCGATCTCGCCCGCGATGAGGTCAACCGTTCCGGCTCGAAGGTCTGCGCCCGTGTTGTTGTTGAGCATTACCCATGAGTCGAGCGCGGCGGACGCGGGCGGCGCTCCGTCCGTCGTCGCGTCGAGCACGAGCGAGTAGTCGTTCTGCCAACTGAGGTCGGGCGCGAGATAGTCAACCTGCACGCGGCGCGGCCCCGCAGCCCCTCGATTCTGCAAAACGATGTGGAGGACGGGCGAGCGCAGGCTGCGAACCTCCGCGCCGTCGTAGGTCACGTCCTGCCGCACGATGTCGGCGTCTTCCGCCGTCACGCGAAACGTTCGGACGAAAGCCTTGGGCATAAGGCTTCGCCACTCGATCTGGTTGACGCCGGGTTGAAGTTCGACCGTCCGTTCTTCCAGAAATTCGGCCACGCCCGCATCGTAAACGCTCAGGTGCGTGGCCGCGCCCTGCGACTGCGCCGCGGCTTCCTGTGCGAATATCAGGATGAAAGGGACGAAGGCGCTGATGATTCTGAGTCGAAGTCGGTTCTTCATGTTTGATCTCCTTCACGGAAGTCTTGTCGTGTTAGAGAACGTCGCGCGCGGGCGAGACTTGCGGCGCGCTGTTTGTTGAAGAAGACTATTGCAAACGCGACA
The DNA here is from genome assembly GCA_035474235.1 of Pyrinomonadaceae bacterium. GTDB lineage: Bacteria > Acidobacteriota > Blastocatellia > Pyrinomonadales > Pyrinomonadaceae > QHXN01. The sequence continues at coordinate 33,483 of DATINM010000009.1, read as the reverse complement.
CCTTTCGCCTATGCTCACCGCCGTTCGGAAGCGTGGCTTTCCGTGTTCATCTCTCGTCGGTAATTTTCATTCAAAGCAATGTTGACGGTCGGGACGGAATGGCTCATCGAGGCTTCGGGCTGCGACACGGCGGCGCTGCGCGACCAGTCCGTCTTGCGCGCGGTCTTTGCGCGCGCGATTCGAGAGCTTGAGCTACGCGTCGTCGGCAAACCCGCGTGGCACAAGTTTCCGGGCGAGGGCGGCGTCACTGGACTCGCAATGCTCACGGAGTCGCATCTGGCCTGCCACACGTACCCGGAGTTGAGCACGGCGACATTCAACCTCTACTGCTGCCGCGAGCGGCCCGCGTGGCCCTGGGACGAGCGCCTGCGCGAGATGCTCGGCGCGCGCGACGTGTGCGTGCAAAGCATTCTGCGCACGGCTCGCACTCATCCGGCGCAGTCCGACGCTCCTTCAATTCAAATTCACGCTCCTTCAATTCAAACTCACGCACCTTTAATTCAGGCATCCGCGGCCCCTGCGTCGGAAAGTTTTTCGCAAACCGGCGCGAGAGAGGAGGATGCTTGATGGCTTTTCAGGCGAACTGTCCCGCGTGCGGCGCACCCGTCGTCTTCAAGTCCGGCTCGTCGGTCGTCGTCGTGTGCGAGTCGTGTAACTCGGTCGTCGCACGTACAGACCGGGGCGTCGAAGACGTTGGCAAGGTCGCGGACGTTGTCGAGTCAGGCTCGCCGCTCGACGTGAATCTGCGCGGCACTTACCTCGGCGTCGCGTTCGAGTTGACGGGGCGCGCGCAACTCGGACACGCGGCGGGCGGGTTCTGGGACGAGTGGTACGCGGCGTTCTCTGACGGTCGCTGGGGCTGGCTCGCCGAAGCGCAGGGCCGCTTCTACATCACGTTTAAGATTCAAGTGCCCGCGCCGAATGCTCTCCCAACGTTTGATTCACTCCAACTCGGACAACAGGTTTGGGCCATCCCCGCCGCGCAACCTCCCGTCGTCGCCGAGAAGGGGACGGCGCAGATGCTCGCCGCCGGGGGCGAGATTCCGTACCTCGTCCGGCCCGGCGAGGCGTACGCATACGCAGACCTCTCAGGCCACGACGGCGCGTTCGCGACGCTCGACTACAGCGAACAGCCGCCGCTCGTCTTCACGGGTCGCGAAGTCACGCTCGAAGAACTCGGACTCGCCGGTGCGACTCGCACGCGCGAGCGCGAACCGCAGCAGGTCTCTGCGGCGCAACTCAACTGCCCGAACTGCGGCGGCCCGCTTGAGCTTCGAGCGCCCGACCGCTCGGAGCGCGTGACGTGTCCGAACTGCGCATCGCTGCTCGATGTCAATCAGGGCCGGCTCAGTTACCTCAAGACGCTTGTGCGCAGAGACCCGCCGCCTTCGATTCCCATCGGCGCGACCGCCGAGTTCGAGGGGCGACCGTTGACGGTCATCGGCTTCATGATCCGAAGCGTCGAGTTCGACATACGCTACTTCTGGCAGGAGTATCTTCTCTACAATCCGGCGATAGGCTTTCGCTGGCTCGTCGAGTCGGACGGGCATTGGAGCTATGTTAAGTCAGTCCCGCCGGGCGAGGTCGTCGAAGCGAATCGCGCGGCAATCTACAACGGAAAGAGCTTCAGGATTTTTCAGGATGCGACGGCGCGCGCCGAGTACGTCGAGGGCGAGTTCTATTGGAAGGTATCGGTCGGCGAACTCGCACGCGCGACCGATTACGTTTCGCCGCCCTTGATGCTCTCGAAGGAAGTTCCCATAAACACGGCCACGCGCGGCGGCGCGCTTCAATCGGAAGAGGTCAACTGGTCGCTCGGCACCTACACGCCGCTCAAAGAGATCGAGCGCAAGTTCAATGTGAGCCTGTCGAGGCCGACGACCGTAGCGCCGAACCAGCCTTGGCCGCACAAGAAAATCTACGGCTACTGGCTCGTGCTACTCCTGCTCGCAGTCTTCGTCGGCGTCGCAATGTTTGTCGCCTCGCCGCGCTCGACCGTCTTCACGCAGACCTACAACTTGCAGCCGACGCCGACGCCCACGCCCGGCACGCCCGAAGCCGCGCAGGCCGCGCAGGACGCGGCGGAGAACGGCAACGCGAAGACGCAGGTCATCTTCACAGACCCGCTTCCCCTTCGCGGTCGCCGAAACATAAGCGTCACGGGCCGCGCCAACGTTGACAATAACTGGCTCTACGTCGAAGGCGATTTAATCAACGAAGAGACCGGACTGATTCAACAGTTCGAGTTGCCGATTGAGTATTACTACGGCGTCGAGGACGGCGAGTCGTGGAGCGAGGGCGACCACGAGCAGACGGTCTATCTTCCGGCTGTGCCCGAAGGCAAGTACACGATGCGGCTCGAAGCGCAATGGGAGAACTGGAACCAGCCCGCGCCGCCGCAAGTCTCGATTCGAGTCGAGCAGGGCGTCCCGCGATTCATGAACTTCCTTATAGTTCTCATCGTGCTCTCGGCAATTCCGATTCTCTTCGCCATACGCCATTTCAGCTTCGAGCGGCGGCGCTGGGCGGATAGTTCGTTCAACCCGTATGAATCAGGAGGGGGAAGTGACGAGTGATAAGTGATGAGCGATAAGAAAAAGCAGGCCGGATTTTCTTATCACTTATCACTCATTGCTTATCACTCGAAGCATGATGCTCAGTAAACTCTATCTCGTCTTCGGAGGCATTGTGCTTCTGGCATACATCGCGGCGGCTTTGAGCGGCTGGGAGTTGAGCACGTCGCCGCGGCAGACGCTCCCGCCCGACGTTCGCAACTCGCCCGGCGGCTACCGCTCGTTCCACTTCTGGCACTCAGGCTTCCACGGAGGAAAATGATGCTCAAATCAACGCCCGCGCTCGCGCTCGCCGTGCAGTTGCCCGACCTGACGAACGTGCTTCTGACGACGGTCATATTCACCGTTTTCGGCCTCGTCGTCTTCGGAATCGCGTACATGATAATCGTGAAGGCTTCGCCCTTCTCCATTCGCAAGGAGATCGAGGACGACCAGAACACGGCGCTCGCAATCATCATCGGCTCGGTCATCATCGGCGTTGCGCTCATCATCGCCGCAGCCGTCCACGGTTAGAAAGCAAGGCGGAAGGCGGAAGGATGAAAGCGCAAGTCGTGACGGCTGTCGCTTTCCCTTCATCCTTCATCCTTCCGCCTTCATCCTTTTCTTATGAATCGCATTCCCTTCTTTTTCCTCAACGTGCTCGTCATCGCGACATGCGGACTCGTGTACGAGTTGCTCGCGGGCACGCTGGCCTCATACGTGCTCGGCGACTCGGTGACGCAGTTCTCGCTCATCATCGGCATATACCTTTCGGCGCTCGGCGCGGGCGCGTGGCTCTCAAGATTTATTGAAAAGGAGTTGGCGCGCACCTTCGTTGACGTTGAACTGGCCGTCGCCGTGCTCGGAGGCGCGAGCGCGCCGCTTCTATTCTTGAGCTTCGCGCATTTGAGTTTCTTCCACGTCGTCCTCTACGGCGTAGTCTTCCTCATCGGCCTGCTCGTCGGCCTTGAGATTCCTCTCTTGATGCGAATAATGAAAGACCAACTCGACTTCAAAGAGTTGGTCGCGCGCGTCTTGGCCTTCGACTACGTTGGCGCGCTCATCGCCTCGATTCTGTTCCCCATCTTCCTCGTCCCGAAACTCGGCTTGGTGCGCACGAGTCTCATGTTCGGATTCCTAAATGCCTCGGTCGGACTCTGGGCGACGTGGCTGATGCAGCCGGTAATCCGCGGCAACGTCTCGCGCCTTCGAGTGCAAGGGTGCGTCGTGATGGCACTGCTCGCCGTCGCGTTCATAAAGGCCGACGCGCTAACGTCGCTCGCAGAAGACGGGATGTTCGCCGACGACATCGTTTACTCGAAGACGACGCCGTACCAGCGAATCGTCATCACGCGCAACCGCGCGGGCTTCCAACTCTTCTTAAACGGCAACCTGCAATTCAGTTCCGCGGACGAGTACCGATACCACGAGGCGCTCGTTCATCCGGCGATGATGCTCGCGTCCGAAGGCGGGCGAACGGTGCGGCGCGTGCTCGTGCTCGGCGGCGGCGACGGACTCGCGCTGCGCGAGCTTCTGAAGTACCCGACCGTCGAGGAGATAACGCTCGTCGATCTCGACCCAAACATGACTCAACTCGCGCACCGCTTCCCGCCGCTCGCGCGCCTCAACCAAAACTCTTTCGACGACCCGCGCGTCCACGTCGTAAACGCGGACGCGATGATATGGCTTGAGGGCGAAGCACAGCCTTTCGACGCCGCGATAGTTGACTTCCCAGACCCGAATACCTTCGCGTTGGGGAAGCTCTACACGACGCGCTTCTACAGGATGTTGAAAGCGCGGCTCGCCGACGGCGCGGCGGTCAGCGTCCAGTCAACGTCGCCTCTGTTTGCGCGAAACTCATTCTGGTGCATCGTCCGCACGCTCGAAGCCGCGGGCTTTTCGGTGCGTCCCTACTACACGGCGGTTCCCTCGTTCGGCGTCTGGGGATTTGCGCTCGCGGCGGCTAAGCCTTTCGACGTGCCTGCGCGCGCGCCCGCGGTCGCGCTCAAATTCTTAAACGATCAGGCGCTCGCGGCGATGTTCACTCTCTCCGAAGACTTGGGCCCCGTGCCCGTCGAGATAAATCGTCTGGACAACCAATCGCTCGTCCGCTACTACGAGGCGGAGTGGAAGCGTTATGAATAGGCGCGAGTTGCTGGCGGCTTTCCTCGGCGTGCCTTTCGCGTTGGCCGCGTGCCGCTCGCGCGAGCGCGTGCCCGCGCTGCCGGAGGGCGAGATCGTCGGCGCGTCGGACGGCATCGGTCATCTGATTCGCGACGGGCTGCGGCCTGAGCCTTCGCCGGACGCATGGGAACGCGCCGGAGTCGTCATCGTCGGCAGCGGCGTTGCGGGACTCGCCGCCGGATGGAGATTCTTGAAGGCGGGTTTTGAAGACTTCGTGCTGCTCGAACTCGAACCCGCGCCCGGCGGGACTGCGCGCTCTGGCGACGCGCACGGCGTCGTGCCTTATCCTTGGGGCGCGCACTACATCCCTGCGCCTCTGAAAGAGAATCGCGCGCTCACCGTCCTGCTCGACGAGTTGGGCGTGCTCGAAGGTTTCGATAACGAAGGCGAACCCGTGGTCGCCGAGCAGTTCATCTGCCGCGACCCGGAAGAGAGAATCTTTTATCGAGGCCGCTGGTACGAAGGTCTGTACCTTCACGCGGGCGCTTCGGAAGAGGACGCGCGCCAGCTTCAAATCTTCAACTCGGAGGTTGATCGTTGGGCGGGCTGGCGCGACTCGAAGGGGCGTCGCGCGTTCGCCATTCCCGTCGCGAACTGTTCGGACGACGCGGAAGTCGCGGCGCTCGACCGCGTCTCGATGGCGGAGTGGATGGACGCGCGCGCGTTGACTTCGCCGCGCCTGCGTTGGCTCGTTGAATACGCTTGCCGCGACGACTACGGGATGGCGTCGAGTCAGGCGAGCGCTTGGGCCGGACTCTTTTATTTCGCCTCTCGCATGAAGCGACCGGGCGCTGAGTCGCAGCCGCTCGTCACTTGGCCCGAAGGCAACGGGCGGCTCGTCAGACACCTCTACGAAAAGACTCGCGCGCGAGTGCGCCTCGGCCTCGCCGTCGCCGACGTGCGCCCGTCGGACGCGAGCGAGCGAAGATGGACGGCGGACGTTGAGAGCCGCTCTGTTCTTCAAGGCGTCGAGAGCCGCTCTGCCCGTAGCGGCGTTGACGCTCGCGGCGGCGGTGTCGAGGTCGTCGCCGTCGCGCACGACGGGCGGAGCACGGTCGGCTTCCGCGCCGACCATGTGGTCTTTGCCGCGCCGCAATTCATGACGAAGTACCTCATCAAACCTTACAGAGAGGGCGCGACTCCGGCGCACGTCGCCGAGTTCGAGTACGGCGCATGGATGGTCGCGAATCTTTTTTTGGAAGACAGGCCGCGCGCGTCGCTCGGCTTCCCTCTGGCGTGGGATAACGTCTTGTACGAGAGTCCTTCGCTCGGCTACGTTGTTGCCACGCACCAGCGCGGACTCGACCGCGGGCCGACGGTCTTCACTTATTACTATCCTCTGACCGACGCGAATCCACATGAAGCACGCGCGCGTCTGCTCGCGACTGACTGGAAGGCTTGGGCCGACGTTGCGCTCTCAGACCTCGAACGCGCGCACACAGACATCCGCGCGCTCACGCAAAGGCTCGATGTGATGCGCTGGGGGCACGCGATGATTCGCCCGCGCGTCGGCTTCGCGTGGGGCGGCGCGCGGGCCGCGGCTGAGCGCCCGTTCGGCCCCATCCACTTCGCGCACACAGACCTCTCCGGCGTCGCACTCTTCGAGGAGGCGTTCGATCACGGCCTGCGCGCCGCCGAAGAAGTCCTCGCCGCGCGCGGAATCAAGTCCGAGAGCCTTCGTTGAAGTTGCCGCCGAGCTTTGACGTAAAAATAATTAACATCAGGAAAATGATGAAAAGAATAGAAATGCTCCAATAGGATTGGTTAGTGTATAAGATAAGTATGAAGCGATTTATCCTTTACTTCATCCTTGCTATTGTCGCCTTCATCATCGGCGTTAGTGCTGACACATCGGTTAACAGGATGATGGATTCTCTACCGCCAAACGCAGACGATCTTAAAGACATCCATTTTGTTCATCCTATAACTTAAGGTTCTAGAGTAGCTAAGCACATTTCTCAGCAAGGACGACGGCTCGTTCGCATGGATCTCCTATGGTGCCGTCCGCACGACGTGGCGGAAGGATAAGTTCGCGAAGACCTTTCCGCAGGAGAAGACGTACCGCCACAGCCTCGCCGAAGAGGCGGACGCGCCGCGCACCGTCATCACGATGGCGACGGGCGACAAGAAGGTTAAGAGCCTCAGCCCATCGCTCGCGAAGTTGAAGAAGCTTAACGACGAGGGACTGCTCGAAGCCTATATCCTTCTCGCCCGTGCCGATCAGGGAATCGCGGACGACTACCCGGCCTACCTCGCGCAGAACCGCGACAAGCTGCGCCGCTACGTCGTCGAGTACATCCTGACCGGCGGCGGGAACTAGCGCGCCTGACGTTTATAAAATCGCGCCGGCTCGAATCTCTGACGTTCAGAGATTCGAGCCGGTTTCCAAAGCCTCGAACCCTCCGGCCTTAAGACTCGGACCCGGAACTCTCTTCCGAAATCTCTTCGGGAATGACGCCGCGGAAAGAGCGGCGGTGAATCGTGCAGCAGCCGTGCTCGCGCAGCGCCGCCCAGTGCTCGCGCGTGCCGTATCCGACGTGTCGCGCGAAGCCGTAGGCGGGGAACTGCGCGTCGTACTCGCGCATAAGCGCGTCGCGATATGTCTTGGCGAGGACGGAGGCGGCGGCAATCGAGGCCGAGGCCGAGTCGCCGCGTATGATGGCTTTCTGCGGCAGGCTCGATTCGCGTAGTTGGATGGCGTCTATCAAAAGAAAATCGGCGCACGGTTGAAGCTTCTCTAAAGCCTGCAACATCGCGCGCCGCGTGGCGACGAGTATGTTCGTTTCGTCAATCTCTTCCGGCTCGACCCGCCCGTATGCGTAGCAGAATGTAGTCCGACGCAACTCCTCCGCGATGCGCTCGCGCTGCAAGGGCGTGAGCTTCTTCGAGTCGTCCAGCCCTTCGGGCAGCGGCGCTCCGGGGTCGAGTATCACTGCGGCGGCGACCACGGGGCCCGCCAGCGCCCCACGCCCTACCTCGTCAAGCCCCGCGATGCGCCCGAAGCCGGACGAGCGCGCCTCGTCCTCGAACAGCGTGTGAATGAGCGACTGCCGCTTCTGCCGGGCCATGAAGAAGTGATGAGTGATGAGTGATGAGTGATGAGAAAGAGCCGAAGCAGTTTCTTATCACTTATCACTCATCACTCTAAAGTTTTACTTGCTCTTGTTCGAGGCCGAAGCGCCCTGCGCCTGATTGCCGCTGGCCGCGTCGGTCTGGCGCGTGTCGCGCTCGCGGATGCGCGCTGCCTTGCCGCGCAGGTTGCGAAGGTAGTAAAGCTTCGCGCGGCGCACGCGCCCGCGGCGCACGAGTTCGACGCGACCGACGACGGGGCCATGCACGGGGAAGATGCGCTCGACGCCGACGCCGAAGCTGACCTTTCGCACCGTGAAAGTCTCGCGCACGCCGTCGCCCTTGCGCGCGATGCAGACGCCCTCGAACGCCTGAAGGCGCTCCTTCGTCTCCGACTCCTTGATGCGGACGTGAACGCGCACCGTGTCGCCCGGCTCGAAAGCGGGGATGTCCGTCCTCAATTGTGCCCTGTCAACACTGTCCAAACGATTCATGATGTCACCTCAACTTATAGCCTTCAGCGCCCGGCATTCAGCTTTAATAAATTCCGAACGGCAAATCTTCCTTCACGACTCTCGAACAGCCGTCGGTCGTCAAAGCTTAAAGCTGCGCGCCGAGTGCTGACAGCTTTAATTCAATCTTTCTCTTCGTCGCGCGCGCCCGACGCTCGTTCCTCTTCGCTCAGGGCGAGCCGCCCGAAGAGGTCTGGCCGGTTGCGTCGAGTCTTGCGAAGCGCCGCGCGGCGACGCCAGCGCGCGACCTCCGCGTGGTGGCCGCCCATGAGAACTTCCGGCACGCGCGCGCCGCGGAACTCGACGGGGCGCGTGTAGTTCGGAAAGTCGAGCAGGCCGTCGGTGAACGACTCGTTCACCGCAGAAGTCTCACTGCCCAGAGCGCCCGGCACGAGCCGCGCGACCGCGTCAACGAGGACGACCGCCGCAGGCTCGCCGCCCGACAAAACGTAGTCGCCGATTGAAACCTCGTCGGTCGCCAAACGCTCGGCCACGCGCTCGTCAACGCCCTCGTAGCGCCCGCAGATGACGACGACCTGTTCGGTCTTCGCAAGCTCCGCCGCCAACTCCTGCGTCAGCACGCGCCCCTGCGGCGAAAGGAGCACGATGCGCTTGCCCGCGTCGCGCAAACTCCGCGCATCGCCCGCGCCCGCCAGAGATTCGACGGCCTCAAAGATCGGTTCCGGCTTCAAGACCATCCCGTCGCCGCCGCCGAACGGCCTGTCGTCAACGATCTTGTGCCGGTCGTGCGTCCACGCGCGTAGGTCGTGCGCCGCGACCTCGACGAGTCCCGCCGCGCGCGCGCGACGAAGGATGCCGAAGTCGAACACCCCGCCGAAGAAGTCGGGGAAGATCGTGATGATGTCAAACCGGAGCATGGTCAATGGTCAATGGTAAATAGTGAATGGTCGTTCGCGTGTTGCTCAGGTTGGGCGGCAACTGTTCAAGCCTGAAACCATTTAACCACTATTCACCAATCTCCATTTACTATTCACCCTCCAGAAGTCCTTCCGGCGCGTCAACGCGTATGAGCTTGCTCTCAACGTCTATCTCGACGCAGATGCTCTCGGCAAGCGGGATCAGATTTTCAACGCCGCGCCCGTCGCGTGTGACGAGGACTGGCGCTTCGCCGCCCGTGTGCAGAACCTCGCGCACCGTGCCGACTTCCACGCCCTCGACCGTCTCGACGCGGCAACCCTGTAGCTGCCAGTCGTAGAACTCGCCCTCTTCCAACTCGACCGCCTCGGACTCCGGCACGGCCAACTCGCAGCCCTTGAGCGCCGACGCCTCTTCGGGCGAGTCGAAGCCTTTGAATTTCAGAACGACGCGGTCGCCGTGCGGCCAGTTGCCTTCGAGCGCGAGCCTGCGGCGCGAGCCGTCCGGAAAGACCGCTATCAACTCGTCGATCTGGTCGAAGCGTTCGGGGAAGTCCGTCAGCAAATCCGCCGCGACCTCGCCGCGGACGCCGCGTGCTTTGGCGATGCGCGCGACCGCGACCAACTCGACCGCGCTCAAATCGTCTTCAACGCCCCGCGCGTCTTCGTCGTTCGCACGTTCCGCGCCGCTCATTCGACGATTTCAAGTATGTAGCGGCGGTTATGCTTCTGCCCCGCCGCGTACAGGAGCGAGCGCAGAGCCTTGACCGTGCGACCCTGCCGACCGATGATCTTGCCAACGTCACCTTCGGCCACGCGGACTTCGATGACGGTCGTCGAGCGGTCGCGCTCCACCTCGCGCACGTCAACCGCTTCGGCCTCGCGCACGAGATGTCTGACGATTAACTCGACGGCCTCTTTCATCATCGGTTCAAAGTTCCCGGCCCAAAGCTCAAAGTCGAAGGCCAAAGCTTTTAACTTTGAACCTCGAACCTCGAACTTTGAACTTGAGGATTAAGCTTCCGACTGCGCGGCCTCTGTCGTCGCGGCTGACTTCGCCTGATGGCGTATCAACTGGCGCACGGTGTCGGTCGGCTGCGCGCCGCGCCCGATCCAGTAGTTGACGCGATCCATCTTGAGACGAACCTCAGCAGGCTCGCGCGTCGGGTTGTAGAACCCTACGTTCTCGACGTAAGCGCCATCGCGCTTCGACAACTTTTCCTTCACCACGACGCGGTACGAAGGACTCTTCTTCGCGCCCATGCGCATTAGTCTGATTGCTAACATCTATCCTCCAAAACAGTTTTCAGTTTTCGGTTTTCAGTTCTCCGTTTTCGGCCAAAACAGGCGCGGTTATTGAAGACTAAGTACCAACCTCTGAAAACTGAAAACTCATTTCCTTTTCTTATGCCGCGGCTTCTTCTTTCTGCGTCCGGGCGCAGCGGGCAGTCCCGCGGGGAAACCCGCGTCGCCGCCGCCCTCGCCCATCATGCCGCTCACGTCGGGCATTCCCATCATGCCCGCCGCGCGCCGCATCAACTTGCCCTTGAGTCCGCCGCCCCCGCCCGCGCCGCCGAAGAGACCGGAGCGCGAGAGTTGCTGCATCATCTGTCGCATCTCGACGTACTGCTTGACGAGCGCGTTGACCTCCGCCACGGAACTACCCGATCCGCGCGCGACGCGGCGGCGGCGGCTCGCGTTAAGTATCCGGTGGTCGTTGCGCTCCTCCTTCGTCATCGAGTCGATGATCGCCTCGGTGCGCTTGAGTTGCCGCTCCATCTCCGCCGACTGTTCATCGTCGAGTTGCGGCATACCCATCCCGCCGAGCAGTTGGTCGGGCAGCAGCTTCATGATCTTCGAGAACGAGCCGAGCCGCTTGACCTGTCGGAGTTGACCGCGAAAGTCGTCGAGCGTGAACTTGTTCTTCTGAAGCTTCTCTAACTGCGCCTCGGCCTCGTCCTGATCAACCTTCGACTGCACTTCTTCGATGAGCGAAAGCACGTCGCCCATGCCGAGTATGCGTTGCGCGATGCGGTCGGGGTAGAAGGGTTCGAGCGCGTCGTACTTCTCGCCGACGCCGACGAACTTGACGGGTTGCCCCGTCACCTGCTTGATCGATAACGCCGCGCCGCCTCGCGCGTCGCCGTCCATCTTCGTCAGGACGACGCCCGTGATGCCGACTCTTCGGTGGAACTCTTCGCCGGAGCGAACCGCGTCCTGACCCGTCATCGCGTCGGCGACGAAGAGAATCTCGACGGGGCGCGTCTCCGACTTTATCTGGACGAGTTCTTCCATCAACTCGTCGTCAACGTGCAGACGGCCCGCGGTGTCAATCAGAAGCGTGTCGTAGCCCTTCTGCTGCGCTTCGCGGAAAGCCTCGCGCGCGAGTTCGACGGGATCGTTCGACTCAGGCTTTTCAAAGATCGACTGGCCCGTGGCCTTCGCGATGACTTTTAGCTGCTCGCGCGCAGCCGGGCGGTTCACGTCGGTCGAGACAAGAAGCGGCTTGCGCTGCTGGTTTCGCGCGAGCCACATCGCGATCTTGCCCGTCGAGGTCGTCTTGCCCGAACCCTGAAGGCCGACGATCATCACGACGTTCGGCGTCGTCTTCGTAAAGACCAGACGCGACGACGTACCGCCGAGAAGTTCCACAAGCTCGTCGAAGACGATCTTGACGACCTGCTCCGAGGGCTTCAACTCCTGCCAGACCTGCTGCCCCTCTGCCTTCTCCTTTACCGACGCGATGAAGTCTTTGGCGACCTTGTAATTCACGTCGGCTTCGAGCAGTGCCAGCCGGATTTCGCGCAACGCGGCGTCAACGTGCGCGGGGGTGAGCACGCCCTCGCCGCGCAGATTTTTGAGCGCGCGCTTCAGCTTATCTGAAAGAGACTCGAACATACTTACACAGACACGTCAGCCGGCCCCAGCCGAAAACAAAGATGATAAAGGCGCGGTTAAATGGTGTCAAGCAAAGGGGCTTCGGCGAAAGAAAAGCCGTGACGAAAATCGTCCGGTTTCATTCGCCCGCCGTCGCGAAGTGACGTGCGTGCTTTCGCGGAAAAGTATGCCCCGGCCCGCGCCCGCAAATCCTGCTCAGGAAAAATAGTGTTTACATTCGGGCCAAAGCAATATTAGAATCGCCGCGAGGAAATTGATCATCGTAATAAAACAAAGGGACGACAAGCCGGGTCTCCTCGTGTATAAAACGACCCGGACGCGCGCCTCGCTAAACTCGTAACGCGCGCAGCACGTCTTGCCGGAATTGAGACACAACCGCGCCGCACGGCGCGCACACACGGAGGGAGATTGGCCGATGGAGTTTGAACAGAAACAGAATCAGCCCCAGACAGACGCGAGCGAAATGGCTCAGAATGAGTCGAGACGATTAAAAGAGTTCGTCGAGCCGGAAGTCTCTTTTCCGATTGACGTGCTCGAATCCACGACCTTCTTCCAGTTGGCCGACACCGGCTCGACCACCTGATCGAATAGATGCCGCACGCAACTTCAGAGGGGTTGCGCTCGCGCGAGCGCAATCCCTCTCGTCGTGCCTGAATCGCCCCCTCACCCGACGCATTAAAACCGAGAATAACAGTGCTCCTTCGTCGGATTTCAACGCACGCCGAGGCGTTCAGACTTCCTGCGCGCGCGCACCGGGACGGCTGAACCTCTCGGCGACGAGCGCGAGTCCCATGACGAAGTAGAAGATCATCACGACCTCCGAGTCGCCGAAGTTGTAGTGCACGAGTCCCCCCGTCACGAAGCCCGCCAGCCCGCCGAGCGCGCCGAGCAAGAGTCCGCGCTCGACCCAACACTCCGACGCGCCGCGCCGCAGCATCCGCCAGAGCGTGCGCGCGTAAACGAACAGCCACGCGAGCCAAATCAGTAACGTCGGCACGCCGCGCTCGAACGCGATCTGCAAGGGCGTCGAATGAAGGTGTCCCCAAGGCTGCCTTCCCTGATCGAACATCCCCCACTCGCGCCAGTGCCGCTTGAGCGAGTCCATGCCGACGCCGACGAGCAGGTTACGAGGGCTGCTGGTGAGCACGCGCGCGCCGTCGCGCCAAACCATCAAACGCCAGGAGGTTGACTGATCGTTCATGTCAAAGAGTCCTACCTGTCGCTTCTGATGCAGCACGAAGAGTCCGGCGAGCGCGAGCGGAATCGCCGCGCAAGCGACTAAGAGAAGCGTCCGCCGGCCCGCGCCGATGAGCGCGATGACGAACGCAGAGACAAGAAAGCCCGCCCAGGACGCGCGCGTCAGAGTCAACAGAAGCGCGCCGCACATCCCCGCCAGCGCGACCGCGAGCAGCGCGCCCTTCAAACTCAGCTTGCGGCGCAGCGCAACCAGAAGTCCGAGCGCGAGCGAGGCGACGAGTTGCAGGACTTCAGAGTAAGTCTGGTACTGTCCATAAAATCCGCTGGCGCGCTCGTCGCGCCCGCGCGACCAAGAGGCGACGCCGAGCCTCGCCTCCGGCGTCTCGCCATTCAACAGAGCGTCGCGCGCGACGTGGTAGGCGGGCAAGACCTCGGCTCGATAGACGCGAACGCACGCCGCGTGCTCGTTCCAAATGCACGCTGTCGAGCCGTCGGGCCAGCGGTAAGTCTTATCCGCCGATGGTCGCTCCGTCTTGATCGCGCGCTCGATCTGTTCGGGCGTCGCAGTGTCCGCGCCGTCAACCGAGAGGATCGTGTCGCCGTCCTCGACTCCCGCCGCGCGCAGAGGACTGTCGGCGGCGAGCGCGCGCACCTTCACGCCGTGGCCGAGGGCGAAGACCCCAAACGTATGAACGAGTCCGAGCGCGCACGAGGCGACGAGCGTGAGCACGAGCGCGCGTAGCACGCGCCGGTCGCCGACGCATTCGGCGCTGACGTAAACAATCGTGAAGAGGCTTGCCGCGCGCAGCTTGCCGATTGAGACTTCGGGGTCGTAAGAGGTGAGCGCGGTCAGAAACGTGAGGACGAAGAAGCCGAGCAGCCACGCGTCAACCGGCGTGCGATAGACTACGGGGCGCGGGCGCAGCGCGAAGCGCGCGACCCACAGAAGCATCGCGAGCATCCATGCGATCTGCCCCACAGCAATCGAATGCGGCGCGGCCAGCGCGAACAGGAACAGGAACGCGACCGTCGCGCGTTCGAGCCAAAGAGATAGTGATGAGTGACGAGTGATGAGTGATGAGTGATGAGTGATGAGTGATGAGTGGCCTGTTGCGGGTGTCTCTTCGCTCACTGAATCCGAATCTCTTTTGTCCGCCGCTGACTCATCACTCATCACACGTCACTCATCACTTTCAATACGCTTCGCCGCGCAGGAGCACGGGCAGCGTGCGGAGCATGATCTTGATGTCGAGCCAGAGCGACCAGTTCTCGATGTAGAAGAGGTCGAGCCTGACCATCTCGTCGAACGAGAGGCGGTTGCGCCCCGAAACCTGCCAGAGTCCGGTCATCCCCGGTTTCATGTCGAGGCGCTTGCGATGCCAAAGCTCGTAGGCTTCGACCTCGTAAGGTATCGGCGGGCGCGGGCCGACGACGCTCATGTCGCCGCGCAGGACGTTTAAGAGTTGCGGCAACTCGTCGAGGCTCGCGCGCCGGAGCCAGCGCCCCGTGCGCGTCACGCGCGGGTCGTCGTGGAGTTTATAGACGGGGCGGCTGCTGTCGCCCAGATTCGTGTCGGGGCGGCCCTCGATGTAGCGGCGCTGGTATTCGCGATGCTGTTGGTCGTCCGCGCCCGCGCGCATCGTTCGGAACTTGAGGAAGAGGAATATGCGACCGTCCATGCCGACTCGCTCCTGCTTGTAGAGCACAGCGCCGCGCGAGTCCAGCTTGATGAGCAGCGCGATCAGAATCCAGAGCGGCGAGAGTAGGACGAGTGCGCTGGTGGCGACGAGGAGGTCGGACGCGCGCTTGACGACACGCGCGCCCTGCGACAGAGGCTCGCGAAAGAGCGTGACGACGGGCAGCACGCCTATCTGGTCAACCTCGGTCTTGAGCGGCAGGCTATTGAAGAGGCCGGGCGCGACGCGGAACTCGACGCCGCGCCTTCTGCCCGCCCGCATCATCGCGTCGAACAGTAGTTCGCCCGGAACGTTCGGGTCTGTGATGATGACTTCGTTCGCCCCCGTCTCGCGAATGGCGTCGGCGAGTCCGCCGATGTCGGCTACGACGGGCACGCCCTCGAACTCGCGCACGGCTTCGCCGACGCCCGCGTCCGTCTCGACGACGCCGATTACGCGATAGCCCAACTCGCGCCGCTCGCCCATCTCGCGCACGCACAGCGAAGCCTCGCGCCCGCGCCCGACGACGAGCGTCGGAATCAGATTTATCCCGCGACGCCTCACAGCGTTCTGCGCGAGTCGCGTCGCGAGCCGCAAGGCGGTGTAGGCGACGAGCGCCAGAAGGAAGTCGAGGACGAAGACGCCGCGCGCGTACGAGAACGAGCGGAACTCGAAGCCGCCGCGATACAGAAACGCCCACGCGACGACGAGCAGCGAGCCTACAGCCGTCGCCCGAAAGACGCGCACGCACTCGTCGAGGTACGAGAACTCTCCGCGCAGGCGATAAAGATCGTAGTAAGCCGAAGAGAGCAGTCGCACCACGACGACGAACCAAAGCAGCGCCGCGTAAGGCCCGAACCGCGGTTGCCAAACGACGCCGACGCCCGCGTCGAAACGTTCGAGCACAGCACCGCCCTCGCGCAAAATGTAAGCCGCGACGAACGACGCGACCGCCAGGCACATGTCCGCCGCCACGAGCGCCGCCTTAACCGCAGGCACGACCCAACGCGGCGCGCGCGCCGCCGCACGCACCTCGCCCGCACTTACCCTTAGCTGTTTGTACTGCTCAAGTCGCATAAGAAAGGGCGTCAGTCAGCCCTCGGTCTTGCGCCTTTTTTAAGTAAAAGAAGACCGAATGTCATGAAGCCGATTCCAAGCAGCGCGGTAAAGACCGAGAGTGGCCGACTCAATAAACCCCATGCACAGAAAATCGTCCCCATGACAATTAAAAACTGCGGAAGGATGAAGGTCGCTCGACTCGACCTTGCCTGAGATATGGCTATCCTTCCGGCCAGTTCCTCGTGTCTTCCTTTACAACCAATGGTCGTGTCGAAGTCGGCAACGCACTCAGGGCATAAACCTTTCGAGCACACGCGACACGTCCCTACAGCACTTCGATCATTGTGATAGAAACATCTCATGGAAGACTCACCCGACCCCAAAGAGTAATGTTACCCACGCTCATTCAATGAAGCTTAAGATGTTCGACCCTCAACATCCGAGTATCAACTTCGCCACCTCTTCGCGCACGCCGACGGCGCGGCGCGGCGCGGCCTCTCTCTTCTTTTCCACACGCAAGCCTTCCAAATCCTCGCGTGAAGCTATCCGTTTGAGCCGGCCTTCGCGCACGAGTCGTTCGTCAACCGCGGCCCAGCGCCCCGCGTAGACGGTCGCGGCGGGAACGCCGAGCGCGGCGGCCTCGCGGTTCATCGTGCCGCCGGCGCTGACGACGAGGTCTGCCGCGGCGACGAGGTTCGAGCCGTCGAGCACCTCGCGCGGCACGATGAGATTGTCCGAGCGGAATCGCGCGACCAGAGACTCGCGCTGCGCGTCACCGCGCGCGAGCAGCATCACCTTCGCGCGCGGGCTTGCGAGCAGTCGCGCGAGCAACTCTTCAAACAACTCGTTCTCGAATCGGTGATAGAGCGCCTCGCGCGCCGGAGGCCGGACGACCACGAGCGCATCGCGCACGGCGTCAACGCCGAACCGCTCGCGCAAGCGTGCGGCAAACTTCGGGTCGGGCGCGAAGTCCGCGAGATAAACGTCCTCTTTGATTCCACTGTAGCGCCGAACCTTCGACGCGCGCGCGCCGAAGCGACGGAGCGCGTCTTCGGGAAATGCTTCGGGCACGACGACGCGAGACGCGAGACGGAACGCGAGGTGGTTCGCGGGCTGATGCTCGTAATCCATCAGCGTCACGGCGCGCAGGCCCGCGAGACGCGCCGACAGAACTTGCGAGTAGGAGTTGTGACCGACTGCCAGATCGAATTTGCGACCGCGCGCCCAACGCGCAAGCTCCCACGCGCGACCGAACAGGTTCCCTGCCTTGCCCGACAACTTCCCGCCGCCGTGCCCGCCGATTATCGTCGGCGCAAGTTGCGCGGCCTCCGCAAGCTCGACCGTCTGCGCGAACCTGCGCGCCGTCGTCTCGACCTCGTGCCCGCGCCCGCGAAACTCCGACACGAGCGCGCGGAAGAAAGGCACGTGCGGCGAGTTCGCGAGGTCAATCCAGATGCGCATAAGAAGGGATGAAGGATGAAGGATGAAGGATGAAGTAAAACCGAAAGCCACACGGCGAAGCTTTCATCCCTCATCCTTCATCCTTTCTAAAAGTCTCGCCAGCGCGTACATCATCCAGCCTTGCGACCAGCGCATGAACGGCGTGCGGACGGTGTAGAGCCTTCGCCTCTGGTAGTAGAAGAAGCCCCGGCGGTCGAACAACGCGCGCGCCGACCAGCGCGCGACGCGGCGCGCGAGTTCGAGCGCGTCAGGCTCAAGCTCAGACAGTTCGACGCAGGCGACGACGGCTGCGCCCGCCGAGTGTGCGTCCGCGGGGTGTGCCGAGTGATGGTAGTATTTCGGCCAACCGTCCGCAAGAAAGAAGCGTCCGCGCCAGAACTCAAAGCCGCGCGCGACCGCGCGCCGCATCTCGCCGCCTCGCCCGGAAAAGCTTTCGGCGGAAGAATCTTCGGCGGCGACGCCTTCATGCTCCGCGCCGCAAGTCTTGACGATGCGCGCGAGCGACGTGAGGACGAACGCCGTGTGAAAGTTGTCAGACCAAGCCTGATACGAGTCTGCGCCGTAAGCCCACGAGCCGTCTTCGCGCTGCCGCCGGACGACGTACCGGGCGGCGCGCAGCGCGTGTGAAATCAACTCGCGCTCGCCCGTGAGCGTCCCGACCGCCGCGAGCGCCTCGCCCGCGAGGAGCGAAGCGTTGAAGACGCGCGTGCGGTCGAGCGGCGTGTAGCTGAAGCAGACCTCTTCGTCGCCCTCGTCGCTTCGACGAAGGTCTCGCAGGATAAACTCGCACGCGCCGCGCGCGGCCTCGACGTACTTCGCCGCGTCGCGGCTTCCTTCGACATCGCGCAGGCCCTCTTCGTTCGCCGCGTCGAGCGCCGTCGCGCCTTCGACCAGCGCGCGGACGGCGAATGCCGTAGGCACGACCGTCGCCGTGCCGCGCGGCGCGTAGAATGCGCGCCCCTGCCAGTCGAAGTTGTAGCCCCAAGCGCCGAATCCGCCGGGGCTGCGGACGCGCGCGTCGAGAAGTCCGTCGAGAAGCCTGCGCGCTTCCTCCGAGTCCTCCGCGCTTCGCGTCGCGCGCAGACGCGAGAGCGCGGCGAGCGCGAACAGCGCCGTGCCCTTCGAGTTTCTTCCTTCGGGGACGAGCGCGAGGCGGCGTAGGTTGACGGGCGAGCGTTTGAGGGCCTGAGTCCAAGCGAGTCGCGCGAGTCGCGAGCGGCGCAGCGGCGTCGATTGAAATAGGCGGCTGTTGAGCGCGTCGAAAGGGTCGTGTCCCGCGTAGCCGTGCGCCCGACTCCAGACGCGTGCAGACTCGTAAACCGCCTCCAATTCTTCGCGCATCGCCGCAAAGATACATCACGGCGACGCGCGCGTGCGAACCCGTCCGGCTCTCACTCGCCCGGCGAGGCCGTCCGAGCTTTAAGGCTGCGACTCCTGATTCGACTCCGCGCGCATCCGCACGACCGGACGGTCACTTCGTTAACGAAAATTGTCCGGTGTGTTCCGCGGTCTTACGACTCGTCTTCGACTCCCATGCGTTCGCGGACGGCGTAGATGCTCTTTGCCTGCGACTCGTGGTAGGTTCGGACGAGCATCTCGGCGAGCAGTCCCATGAGTATGAATTGCAGCCCAACGGCGAACATGACGATTGCGATGCCGAGCAGAGGGTTTCTGATGAACGATTCGCCTTCGAGCTTTCGCAAGAGCGCCCACACGCCCGCGACCAAAGAGAGAGCGAACGACGAGAAGCCAAAGAGGCCGAAGACGTAGATCGGCTTCGTGTGGTACGAGGCCATGAACTTGATTGTCATCAAGTCGAGCATCACCTTGAAGGTGCGCGACAGCCCGTACTTCGATCTGCCCATCGTCCGCTTGTGATGGCGCACCGGAATCTCCGTGACGCGCGCGCCGACCCAACTCGCGTAGATCGGGATGAAGCGGTGCATCTCGCCGTAGAGTTTTACTTCTTTCAAAAACTCGCGCCGGTACGCCTTCAGCGAACAGCCGTAGTCGTGAAGCTTGACGCCGCCGATAAACGAGATGATCCAATTGGCAATCGCCGACGGAATCTTGCGCGAAACCATCTTGTCCTGACGCTCCTTGCGCCAGCCCGATACAACGTCGAAACCCTCTTCGAGCTTGTCGAGGAGCCGTCCGATGTCTGCCGGATCGTTCTGCAAGTCCGCGTCCATCGGGATCAGTACGTCGCCGCGCGCGGCGTCGATGCCGGCGGCCATCGCCGCGGTCTGCCCGTAGTTGCGCCGCAGCGCGATGACTCTCACGCGCGGGTCGCGCGCCGCCAACTCGCGCAGCACTCCGAGGCTGCCATCGGTCGAGCCGTCGTCAACGTAGATTATCTCGGCGGTGCGACCGAGCGCCGCGAGCGCGTCGTCAATCTTCGCGTGCAGCGGGCGGAGGTTGTCGGCCTCGTCGAGCACGGGCAGGAAGAGCGAAATCTCCGGCGCGGCACGCTCCCCGGCTTGACGGGCCGCGACCGTCGAGTCGTCCGCCGCGGTCAAATCCTCAGTCTCGACCGCCGCTGCCGGGCGTCGCCGCATGACCGTCTCCTCTTCGTCGTAAATCTTCATTTCAATCTCCGAAGTGACGAGTGACGAGTGATGAGAAAGAGAATCGATTTGCTTATCACTCATCACTCATCACTCATCACTCGCTCTGAACCACTCGACGAAGCGTCGTATGCCTTCTTCAATCGGCGTCTGTGGGTCGTAGCCGAGAAGCCTTCGAGCCTTCGAGATGTCTGCGAAGGTCTGTGGCACGTCGCCGGGCTGCAAGGGCTGGCGGTTTATAACGGCGTCGCGCCCCAATTCTTTTTCGAGCAGCGAGATCAACTCGCGAAGCTCGACCGTGCGCGACTCGCCGAGGTTGACGACCTCGTAGCCGCTCGCGTCGTAGTCAATTGCCGAGCGCACGCCTTCGATGATGTCGTCAACGTATGTGTAGTCGCGCCGCGTCGCGCCGTCGCCGAAGACAGGGACAGGCTCGCCCGCCGAGATGAGCCGCGCGAACTTGTGTATCGCGAGATCGGGTCTCTGCCGCGCGCCGTACACCGTGAAGAAGCGTAGACACACGCAGCGCAATCCCCAAAGGTGCGAGTACGTGTGACACAGAAGCTCGCCCGCCGCCTTCGTCGCGGCGTATGGGCTGATGGGTTCGGACACGGGATCGTCCTCGGCGAAGGGCACCTTCTCGTTCTCGCCGTAGACGGAAGACGACGAGCCGAAGACGAATTGCCGGACGCCGGACGAGCGCGCGAGTTCGAGCAGGTTGAGAGTTCCAGCGATGTTCGTCTCGGCGTAGAGCACGGGTTCGGCGAGCGAAGGCCGCACACCCGCGCGCGCCGCGAGATGAACGATCACGTCAAAGCTCGCCTCGCCGAAGATTCTTTCGAGCGCAGCGCGGTCGCGTATGTCTGCCTCGTGTAGCCTGAAGTCTTCGCGTTCCTCGTAGGGCGCGACGTTGCGACGCTTGAGCGCGGGGTCGTAGAAGTCGTTGAAGTCGTCAACTACGAAGACGCGCCACACGCCCTCGCCGAGCAGACGCCCGACCAGATGCGAGCCGATGAATCCTGCGCCGCCCGTGACGAGAACGTTTTTCATAAACAGTTTTCGGTTTTCGGTTTTCGGTTTTCAGTTTTCTATTTCCGCGACCGCAGACTTCATGAACGCATCGAACTGCGCCGCCGCCGGAAGCTGAAAACTGAAAACCGAAAACTGAAAACGCTTCACTTCTCAGCGTAAATCCAAAGATGCCAGCCCCAGCGCGACGCGAGCCGCGACTCCAAAGAGCGCGGAAGCACGAGGCCGACGACGGGCAGCCATCGCTTGTTGAGGAAATGGACGGCGAACTCGACGCGCTCGAAGTCTTTGAACAACTCGCGCGCTTCGCCGCGCGAATAGACGCGCGTCAGCGGATTGCCCGCGCCGTCTGTGTTGCGACTCAGGAACTCGCCCGCCGAAAGATACGCGCCCGCGTCCGACTTCAAACGCGCAGCGTGCTCGCGCAGGCTCTCGGCAGGCTCGCCCGTCAGACGGTGCGCGAGACGAACGCCCGCCTCCGTCCTCAAAAGTCTCGCGCCGACGCGCCGCAGGCAGCGTATGTTGATGCGATAGTTGTACGAGTCGCGGTGGTAGAGCATCACGACGGCGCGTCCTCCGGGCGCGAGCACGCGCCGGACTTCGCGCACGGCGGCCTGCGTGTCCGGCGTGTGATGCAGAACGCCGTGCGAGTAAACGAGGTCGAATGATTCGTCTGCGAAGTCCAGAGCCTCTGCGTCCGCCGTTCGGAACTCGCCGGGCAATCCCTCAAGCTCGAAGCGGCGGCGTGCGAGCGAGACGGCGGCCTCCGTCAAATCGACGCCCGTGTACTTTGCGCCCGCGCGTGCGAACCGCGCGCCGTCCGTTCCCAAACCGCAGCCGATCTCAAGAACGCGCAGCCCCTTCGCACGGTCAAAGCCCGCGGCTTCGGGGATGTGCCACTCCTTACGATAGCGGTGCTCCTCGACGGCTTCAAAGAAGCGGCGCGTGCCCACCTCCGCGTCGGCGAACTTCGTGCCGCACGGGTGCTCCTGCCAGAACGCGCGCACGCGCTCCTTCAAACTCTGCTGCGCCTCGACCATAAAAACATTTCGCGCCGACCGCCCGGACACGCAAACGTGCGCCCTCTCTGCCCCGAAGAGACATACACGCGCCGCTTCGAGCGTTGCACGAAACGAAGGACGTTACCATGCCCCGCGCGCCGCGACCAAACGGCGTGCGGCGCGAACCGGAAAGCATCGCTCGACACGACCGTCTCGGAGCGGAGCGCGCGTCCGGGCCTTGCGCGGAACGCGTTCGAGTCCGGCGCGGCGCGCTTACTGTCGCCTGTACAGGCCGACGAGTTGGCCCTCGGCGACGACGTGGCCTTCCGTCGCTTTGAGGAGTTGGTCTTTGGTCGCGCCGGGCGCGAGATTCAAGTCCGTGTCGAGCGCGTAGAGTTTGAAGAAGTATCGGTGTGTGCCGGAAGGCGGGCAAGGGCCGCTGTAAGCCGTCTTTTTGGGATCGTTCCTGCCCTGCCGCGCGCCGCTCGCGAGCGTGTCGCCCGCGGGGACGTTTTCGGGCAAACCTTTTTCGGTCGCGGGGATTTTGTAAACGACCCAGTGCGTCCACGTGCCGTGATCCGTGTCCGGGTCGTCGGCGACGAGCGCGAGCGACTTCGCTGACTCCGGCACGCCCGACCACGCGAGCGGCGGCGAGACGTTCTCGCCGTCGCAGGTGTAGCGCGAAGGAATCATCCCGCCTTCGTCGAATGCCGTGCTCTTGAGCTTGATGGTCGCTTTGTTTCCCTCATTCATGGCCGCTTTGTTTCCCTCATTCGCGTTGGCCGAGGGCGTCGGCGCAGCGCTGTTCGCGTTGTTCGCCGCCGGCGTCGCGCCTTCACGTCCGCACGCTGCGAAAAGAATGATTGATGAGAGCAACGTCGTTAAGAATGTCCGCCGCATGACCCGTTCGCGACCTCCCTTTCGCACGCCGTTTGACTGTAGCAGCGCACATCATATCCCCGAAAAAGATAAAGGCAATAGCCCCCGCGAACGCGCTTCAAGCCGCGAGGCGGAAAATATTTCTTCGCGCCGAATGTATTTTCAAACGCGCCCGTCGCTCTGTTGCTGCGAGTAAGGCAGTCTTTACTCAACCAAACTATCCTAACCAACAAAGGGACACCTGACATGCACGGATTAATCAAACCTCGTATTTGTAGAGCAATGCTGTCAGCAGCATTGCTGTTGACTTTAGCAGGAACCGGCTTTGCACAGGGCAAAGCCGGCGGAGGTGGCGGCGGCGGTGGCGCGAACGGCGGAGGTGGTGGTGGCGGCGGCGTCAAGCCTGCGCCTACACCAATACCCGTCGTACTTCCTTCGACGCCACCCGCGCCCGATGTCATCATGCGCGAGTCGTTCGGGATGGGCGATGATCTGTTGCGCCCGACGGGAGGCAAGGGTGAGTTGAAAGCGACCTTCACGCACACGTCGATCTCAGGCTTCTGGGTAGAATATCCGGGGAGCAAGGACGCAGCCTGGCTCGCCCCGCCGGAGACGGGACAGACCTGGCGCATCTGCGCGTCCTCACCCGACCCTTACGAGATGTTTTCGCCGCTTCAAGTGGCAAACGGCAACGGCTGTCTCGCCTCCGAGTGGTTCGACGCCGTACCGGAGAATCCGACCGCGCTCATGCCTTTCAAGGCTCCCGCCTCCGCATACGAGATTTCTATCAACGGCTACCCCGCGCCCATCGAAGGCAAGTACATCGCGTTAGGCTTAACCAACTCGTCGCTCCTGTCGAGCAACCTTGAGACTTCGGCCAGCGTGTGGCTTGTGCTCAGGCCGGGGCCGGCGCACAACAACACGACTGTGATCTACGAACTGCGCGCGAGCGGCACGGACGGCCCCGTCCTTGCGTCGGGCGAGACGTACTTCGACCCTTTCAACCGACTCGTTCTGCGCTACGACCCGCTCGCCAAGCTCGTCAGCGCCAGCGTGAACGAGATAGAACTCGGTTCCTTTTCGCAAAGCATCCCGACACCGAAGTTCATAGGCATCGAGGGCGTTGGCATCGTCGATAATCTAGTCGTGCGAAAGCTGCCATAAGCTCTCAAGCGGGCGTGAAGCGCGTCGGGTTTCAACACGGAAGGCACTCGCTCGTGTGGGCGCGGAGACTTGAAGCCCACACGAGCGAGCGCCTTCGACTTTCACCTTAAAATTCCTCCGTCGCCGGGTTAAAAAGAAAAAGCTAGAACGCCCAGAACCCCTGCACGAAGCGCGTGATGAAGAGAGCGAGGAACAGAAGCGACCAGATCGTGACGACCATCTGAAGCAGCGGCCTCGCCCTCGAAGCGCGCGCAAGCAGGATGAAGGCCGGGAACATGACAATCGTGTAGCGCGGCACGCTCAGAACGAATCGCGTGCTCGTCCAGAGCAGCCAGTTCAGAGTCATCCAGACGGCGTAAGACGTGCGAAGCCTCAGCCACGCCCAGACCGTCAGCGCAAGGCCAAGGATGATGAAGAAGAACTCCTGCCACCCGACCATCTGCGCCTCCGAAGGCGCGCGCGACCAGATCGAATACCATGCGCCGCCGATGCCGACCCACGGCCACGTCAGAGACTTCTGCCAGAACTGATCCTGCGCGTGAAGGAACGCGAACGCGTCGCCAAACGTCTTCAGGTTGATGAGCAGATAGACGCCGAAGCCCGCCGCGGGCAAGAGCAGCCAGAGCCACTCGCGGCTGAAGCGACGGCCTTCGCGCCTGTATTCATCCAAAGCCTCGAAGGCGAGCGCAGGCACCAGCGCAAGACCGTTGATGCGCGTCATGCAGGTGAACGCGCCGACGACTCCGGCGAGCCACCAGCGGCGCAGGCGCGCGGCCAGAAAAGCGCCGACGGCGAGCGCGATGAAGAGGCCCTCGGTGTACCCGATGTGCAGGAAGTAGCTCGTCGGAAAGATGAACATGAAGAAGACGGACGCGCGCGCGACCGACTCTTCTTCGTCGAGTTCGGCGAGCCTTCGGAGCAGAAGCCCCGCGGCGAGCGAAGCAATCGTTGAGACGAAGAAGGCGCTCACGAGCTCGTCCCGAACGACGAACGCGAACGCGCGCACGAGCCAAGGGTAGAGCGGATAAAAAACAATCCAACGCGCCTCGACGCCCGCTCGGACGTAACCCATGCGCGCGATGTCGAGGTAGTGCGGCGCGTCCCAACGATTCCAAATCGAGAACCAGTCGTAGAATGACTTGAGAGATTGATTCGACCAGATCTCGAAAGCCTGCGCGCCGAACAGGAGCACGAGCGCCTTGACCGCGAGCATCAACGCGACGAGCCGCGCGTCGAACACGCCCGCGAGCAGCGAGCCGCCGCTGCATGCGGCCTTCGCCGCCTGATGCTCTCTGTTTTGAGCGCCTTTCTTCTGCATGTCTCTGGTGCGCGTCTTCTTCGCGTCTCTCTGGCGCGCGCGGCGCGGCGTGTTCACTGTTTCGCAGTTATAAAACTCTCAAGGCTCTTCGCCAAATCGCTCATCACCTGATCGGTCGCATGCTCGTTCAGGTGCGGGTTGTCGGGGCCGACCTTCGAGGGATGGAGCGTGACGGGCAGGATGCGGAAGTCGAAGCCCGCGTTCCAGTAGTCGAGGTTCTCGCGGTACTGCGCGAGCGAGCTTCGGTAGAGTTTCCCGTTGAGCGAGTGCACACCCTCGCTGTGTCTTTCCTCTTCGCTCTCAGGGTTGCTAACGGCGAACGCGTCGAAGCGCGCGCCGTGCGCCGAAGCGAGTCCGCGCATCTCTCGCATCAGCGCGCGCGTCAGGTCAAGCCCGTACTGCATCCTCCGGCTGCGCGGCGTCAAAAACATCGCGAGGTGAGTTTTTTCTGTGGAGAGATTTTCGTCGCGCATTCCGCGACCGTTCGTCGTCCACCAGCCCTGCCAGTCGTCTTTGACCGGCCCGTCGGACGACGCGAGCGGCTGGTAAGCCGCAGGGTAACGGCTCTCCCAAGCCTTATCTCTCGACCAGTGAAAATTCTTCCGAAGCATCAACGTCAGCTTGAGCCGCGGCGTCTCGACGATTGGTTCGCCGATGCGCTCGCTCGGGCCGCGAAGCTCTCCCTGCTCAAGCCAGAAGGTCGGCTTGGATGTTCCGTCCGCGGGCCAACTCGTCGGGAAAAGGTTGTTCCAGATGTCGTTCAAGGGCGTCTCCCAAAGGATGACGAGGTCGGCCCTGTACTTCTCGAAATACTCCCTGAGCGCCAGCAACTCCTGATCCTGCCCGTAGCCGCTCGCGCCGACGGAGAAGACTTTGACTTTCCTTCCAGACGAACTCAGATAAGACTGCAAGCGCCGCTCCGGCATCCACTCGAACGAGCAAGCCTTCGCCTCGACCTGCGAATCGCCCACGAGCACGACGACGAAATCGTCATCCGCGTACTCGATTGGCTGGCCGCGGAAGCCCAACTGGTTCTTCTCCGACGCGCTCACGTCAATCGCGCGCCACCCGCTCACGGCAGAGTGCGGCACGTTCAGCAAGCGACACACCATCTCGCCGGCGGCGAGCGCGACGAGGATGCTGGCCGTGATTGTCAGGACGCGGAAAAGAGTTCGACGCATCGTGATGATATTCGCTGTTACGCGCTTATTCGGTGACAGAGAAATTAACATGGATGGACAGGATAGGCAGGATGAAAACGGAAAGACGGATTTTGAGATTTCACATCTGAAATTTAAAATCTGAAATCTCAAATCTCAAATTCTTGAATCCCGCCTATCCTGTCCATCCATGTTAATTCTTCTCTTCTCTAACGGCCTGCTCGTCAAGAAACTCGCGCTGCCACATCTCCAGCGTCAGCAGTTGGAGGACGTGCAGCGCGTAGTCCTCGCGTCCCGATAGGTTCGCCTCGACGACGCGCCGAACTTCTTCGGGGCGGAAGAGTCCGCGACGTTTGATCGCCTCCTCCGAAAGCATTTCCTCAACGAGCGGTCGCAGAGGCCCGCGCAGCCACGCGCGAATCGGCGCTCCGAAGCCCGCCTTCCTGCGCCAGACGACATCGCGCGGGAGCAGACGTTCGGCTGCGCGCTTCAGGATGTACTTGCGCCGAAGACCGCGCAGCTTCAGGCGCGGCGGCATACGCGCGGCGAGTTCGACAAGCTCGTGGTTGACGAGCGGCACGCGCACTTCGAGTGTCGCCGCCATCGAAGTCCTGTCCGTGTAGTCGAGGTTCAGACACGGCAGAAACGTCTTCATGTCAACGTACAAAAGCCGATTGAGCGGCGCTGATTTTGAACAACGCGCGAAGTAGCGCCGGTGAAGATAGTAGGCATCAAGCCCCTCGGTCGCTTCGCGCAACTCGTCGCCGTAAAGCCTGTGCTTCGCCTCGTCCGTGAAGTAAGTTCCGAAGCCGAGATAGCGCGACTCGAAGTCGAGCGCGGCGCTTCGCGCGAACTTCTTCGCGTTGCGAAGCGGCGCGGTCATGCGGCCCGGCATCCCTCCGGGCAGAGCGCCCGCGACCGCGCGCATCGCGGGCCGCCGAAGGCTCGAAGGCACAGTGTCGAGCGCGCCCGCGATGCTCATCGCCAACTGTCGAGGGTAGCCCGCGAACACCTCGTCGCCGCCCATCCCTGAGAGCATCACGGTCAGAGTCCGACGTGCCTCGCGCGAGACGAGATAGCTCGAAATCGCCATGTCAATCACAGGCATTTCGAGGTGACGGACGAGCAACGGCAGAAGCGTCGCAACGTCCGGCCTGAGCATCGTCTCGTGATAATCGGCGTCGAGAAGTCGTCCGACCTTTCTCGCCCACGGCACGTCGCTCGGAATGATGTCGTATCGAAGGTCGTCCTCTTCGATGCCGACCGTGTAGGTCGAGACGCGGCGGCCTTTGCCTTGACGATTCATCAACGCCGTGACGACCGACGAATCAACGCCGCCCGAAAGGAAAGAGCCGAGCGGCACGTCCGCGACCATCTCCATCCCGACCACGCGATCCAGAGTTTCGAGCACGCGCTCGCGCCACCATTCTTCGCCGCGCCCCTCTTCGATCTCGTCGAATGAAACGTCCCACCACTCGCGCGTCGTCAACTCGCCGTCGCGCCACGTCAACACGTGCGCGGGCGGCAGGCGACGGATGTTTCTAAAGAGCGTGTGCGGGTCGGGAGTCCACAAAAAAGTCAACTGCTGGTTGAGAGCTTCCGCGTCCAACTCCGCGCGGACGAGTCCCGACGCGAGAATCGCCTTCGCCTCCGAAGCGAAGACGAACGACTCGCCGCCGCCAGCGCTCACAGCCTTCGCATAGAACAGCGGCTTGATGCCGAGACGGTCGCGCGCGAGCGTCAGAGTCCGCTCGCGCGCGTCCCACACGGCGAACGCGAACATCCCGTTCAGGTGCGAGAGACAGCCCGCGCCCCACTCTGCGAACGCTTCGAGCAGCACTTCCGTGTCGGTGTCCGTGTGAAATTCACGTCCGAGCGATTCGAGTCGCCGTTTCAACTCGCGGTAGTTGTAAATCTCTCCGTTGAAGGTGACGACGTATCGGCCGTCCGCAGACAGCATCGGTTGATGACCGGCGCTGCTCGTGTCGATGATCGCGAGCCTCCGGTGGCCGAACGAGACGCGCCGCCCTTCTTCGTCAATCGCATGGGAAGTCCACACGCCCTCGTCGTCGCGACCTCGATGCTCGATTGCCTTCAGCATCGAGCCGACGCGCGCCTCCGGGTTCGAGGAAATCAGTCCGGCGATTCCACACATGGTTAAAAGAAGTGATGAGTGATGAGTGATGAGTGATAAGAAAGAACAGAAGCTGTTAGCTGTTAGCTAAAGGCTAACAGTTAACAGCTTCTTATGACTCATCACTCATGACTCATGACTCATCACTTATCACTTATCACTCTCACGGGCTGTCCTGTCCGAAGCGAGTCTAGTATGCGAAAGGTCGCGCGCGTCGTCGAAGCGAGTTCGTCGAGCGGTATCGGGGCCGGTGTGCCGGCGAGCACCGACGCGCAGACGGCGCGCACCTCTTCGCGCTGGCCCTTGTCCTGCGCGCGAAGCTTCGTTCGCGTCTCTCGCCCGTCGCGGTAGCTCGTCGCGACGCGGAAGTCTTCGATGACGAAGGCGCGGCCCGCGCCGAAAATCTCGACGCGCTCTTTCGGAAGCGCGCTGTCGCCTTCGGCGAGATAAGCAATCGAGCCGTTCGAGCCGTCGGCGAATTTGAGTGTGATGAAGATTGAATCGTCGGCGGTCGCCCGCTCGTCGTTTGAAGAAACCGACTCGGCGAAGACGCGCTCGACGTGCGCGCCCGTCATGAACTGCATGAAGTCAACGAAGTGGCAGATCTCGCCACGGATGCGGCCTCCGCCCTCGCGCGCGTCCTGCGTCCAGTGCGAGCGCGGGACTCGGCCCGCGTTGACGCGATAAAGAATCGAGAGCGGCGCGCGCGCGTCCGCGAAAAACTCTTTCGCCTCGCGCGCGTGCGGCGAGAAGCGCCGGTTGAATCCGACCGTGAGCCGACCGCCCGACGCGACAGCCGCTTCGATTACGGCATCGAGTTCCTCGTCGCACAAAGCGAGCGGCTTCTCGACGAAGACGCTCAGGCCGCGCGCGAGTGCGCGCCGCGCGAGTTCGGCGTGCGCGTCGTGGCGCGTGGCGACGACGACGAGGTTCACGTCTTCGTCTTCAATCACCTCGTCCGCGCCGGAGACGAAGCGCGCGAACCCGTAGCGCCCGCCAACGTCGCGCGCCGACACGCCCGACGCCGTCGCTATCGAGCGGAACTCGACGCCCTCCGACTTGAAGTGCGGCAACAAAATACGCCGCGCGTAATCGCCCGCGCCGACAAATCCGACGCTCACGCGCGCGGGCTTCGCGATTCGAGCCTGCGCATTCGTGCCTCGCGCTTGCGCCTCCTGAATTTGAGATTCGAGCTTCGAGCTTTCGGATTTGAACTTTGAACTTTGAACTTTGAACTTTGAACTTTGATTCTCGACGTTGCGCTCGACCTCGCGCCCGGTGTCGTAGCCGATGAGGACGGCGAGGTAAGGCTCGTTCGAGTCGCCTGAGATCAAACGGTGCGCGCGCTCGGCCTCTTCGATACGGAAGCGGTGCGTGACGAGCGGCGCTGTACGGACGCTTCCCGCGGCGACGAGTTCGAGAAAGGCTTCGAGGTTGCGTCCCTCAGTCCAGCGGACGTATGCGAGCGGATAGTCGTGCCCGCGCTCCTCGTATTCCGGATCGTAACGCCCCGGCCCGTAAGACATCGAGACGCGAAGCGTCAACTCGCGCTCGAAGTAAATTTGCCGCGGGATGTTCATGCCGACGAGTCCGACGGCGACCACTCGACCGCGAAGCCGCGATATCTCGCCCGCGAGTTCGACCGGTTCATCCGAAGAGGTCGCGGCGGTAATCAGAACGGCATCCGCGCCGCGCCCGCGCGTCCACTTCGCGACCGCGTCCTTCACCCCTTCGCCCGCCGTGCAGCCGTCGTCCATGCCGAGACTCTTTGCCAGTTCGACTTTCGACGCGTCGAGGTCAACGCCGAAGACGCGGCAGCCGTTCGCTTTTAAGAGTTGCGCCGTGAGTTGCCCGACGAGGCCGAGGCCGATGACGACGACCGATTCGCCGAGCGTCGGCTCGGCGAGTCGCACGCCCTGAAGCGCTATCGCGCCGACGGTCGCGAAAGCGCCGGACTCGAAATCAACCGCGTCGGGCAGGCGCACGCACAAGTTCTTCGGCACGGACAAAACTTCGGCGTGCGCCGCGTAGCCCGCGCCCGCGCACGCCACCCGGTCGCCCGTGCGAAACTCCTTCACGCCGTCGCCGACCTCCGAGACAAAACCCGCCGCGCTGTAACCGAGCGCGTGCGACTCGTCCAGCTTCTCGCGCACAGCCTGAAGCGTGCCGAAGAGTCCCTCGCTTTTGACTTTATCGACAACCTTCCTGACGAGGTCGGGCCGCTCCTTCGCCTTGCCGACAAGACTCTTGCGACCCAACTCGACGAACGCTCGCTCCGTGCCCGCGCTGACGAGCGACGCCGACGCCCGCACGATCACACGCCCGTGCTGAGCCAAGGGCGCGGGCACGTCCGCCACGACGCCCTCGCCCGTCTTCAAATTTTGAAGAAGCTGCTTCATCGCTTGACTCGGTTTGAGCTAAGGAGACAGAAGAAATTAACACGGATGGACAGGATGAACAGGGTCAAAAGACGAAAGCCGATTCGGAATTTCAAATTTGAAATCTTAAATTTCAAATCTTGAATCTCGAAACTTAAATTTCAAAATCGACCGCCCCGCAGCAAGCCGCGGGGAATATACTCCGGTAGAGATTTGAAATGTCAAATCTCAAATCCTAAATCTCAAAACTTAAATTTCAAATCTTAAATCTCGAATCTGAGATTCTTAATCCTGTCTATCCTGTCCATCCATGTTAATTTTCTTTACCGGGATTCGCGCGCCTTGCTTTAGCGCTCGCGCTGCTCGCGTCGCGCGAGCGCCTCTTCGATGAGGCCGCTCACCCACTCGGCGCGCGCGTCCCACGTGCCGTTTGCTACCGACGCCTGACGCGCGCGCGCGGCGTCCGTGCCAATCTCTCTCAAAGCTTCTTCGACGAGACGGAAGAAGTCTTCGCGGCTTCGCGCGATGCGGAGAACATTCTGCATCGGCTCGTATTCGGGGAGCGGCGAGATGACGACGGGCTTCCCCGTGGCGAGATACTCGCGTACCTTGATGGCCGAACCGTAGCTCGTGAACGCGCGCTCAGTTTCCCACGGCAGCACGCACACATCAAAGCCCGCGGCGTAGCGCGGAAGCTCAGCGTAAGCGACGGGCGGGAGGAAGTGTGTGTTCGGCAAACGCTCGACATCGACGCCGCGCGACTTGTTGCCGATGAAGACCCAGTTCCACGCGGGACGCTCGCGCGCCGCGCGCTTGATCAACTCCTGATCTATCAGCCAAGGTTCTATCGCGCCGAAGTATCCGAGTCGCGGGCGAGGGATGCGCGCGACCTCTTCGGCGACTTCCAACTCGCCCCTTCCGACGCGCGACCAGTGCTCAAAGTCAACCGCCTGCTCCAAAAGATGCGAGCGCTCGCGACCGCGCTCTGCCTCCTCGAAAAGTTTGCGCCCTGAATAGAGGATGATGTCGGCGTTGTCAATCGCGCGCTCGTGAAGCCGCCGTATCGCCGCAGGGTCGGTCGCGTGATCCATGAAGTTCTCGTCGTACTTGTCCGACACCTGATAGACGACCAGAGACTCGTCCAGACGCCCGATCATCTCGGCGGCGGTCGGTATCGCTACCCAGAGAATCGGTCGAGTTAGACCGCGCCTGCGGGCGAGCGCGCCGACCTGCGCGGCGAGAAGTCGCCGGTTCGCAGCACGCGCCGCACGGCTGCCGTAGAAAGGCAGCGCCGCGGGCGAGACGACAGTGATCCCCTCACTGGTCGTGCGCGCAAGCTTCGCGTATGAGCGAAGCTTGCGCGCAACCCTCGGCAGAAGGTCTTTGCTCGCGAGTCCGGGCAGACCCATCGAGATGGAGTTCACGAACAGGACGCGATTGCCCGCGCGCGCAAACCTCTTCATCAGATGGTTCTTCGAGTGCGGGTGGTGATACCACCAATCCTCGCCGCCGAAGCAAACAAGGGACTTGTCTCTGAAAATCGGCAAAATTTTAGTATTTCCAGCGTTTTTCTACAGTTTTCGACCTCATTTTGAGGCTCCGGGTACACAGGAGGTACACAAGAGGTACACAAGAATTCAAATACTAACACGCGACAAAATAAAGCACACAAGCGGCTTCCCTGCCTTAGTATGAGGTCTTAATCTTCGTGACCGTGTGACCCTCGTTGCGGTCTGTGCAAGAAAGGAATTATTGATGATGAACCGGCAAGAAATAAGCAGAGAGGACATTGACGCCCTGCTCGCGTTCCTGCCCCGATTCGAGGAGCCGGGCCGCGAGTTCGCCAAGTGGCGGGGAGGCGAGAAAATTGGTGATGCTGTCACCATGCCTTTCCCCGTCTATGATGATAAGGCTCGGACACTCCGCGGCTCGAATACCTGCTGCAATTATTAGAATGGCATTCTGAAATTGAGAGGCGAGACGTTGAGCGAGGCCGCTCTAATCTCTCACAGAGGCGTGGTGATGAGCCGCCTGAGTTGACCGACGAGGACGAGGATATTCTCGACCGTGTTTGGGCACAGCTTGCAGGGGAAGAAAAAGGAGAACAGTAAGTCCAACTGATGAGCAGCACCGCCACTAGCCGGAGGAAGAGGGTACGGAAGGTTCATCCATATAAGGGACGCTCAATCCGCGCCTTTTCGTCTTTGAACCCTAATTCTTGCCGCTAACTAGTCGTCCCTGAAAAAGTCTGAGATAGGCGAAAACATTCAGCAACCAACGATGTGAAGAGCGCAAAGTGGCGTGTAGAATCACCGTGTTTTGATAGTCAGCCTGCGAAACACGGTGATTTATGCGCCCTCCGACGACTGC
>DATINM010000008.1:0-38534 GCA_035474235.1 Pyrinomonadaceae bacterium | reverse complement strand
CTCATGCCGCACATCGTGAAGCCACAGCCTGACGGGGCGAACTGTTCGCCGAAGGTGCTGAAGTTTCTAAAGTGTTTAAGCCGTATCTTGAGATCATTGGAGTGGGCCGGATTCAAGGGATTTCGGGGTAAGTACCCGTCTCTTATCATGCGGGAAACCATGCCTTCCAACTTCAAATGGATGGACAGAGGCTGGAAAAAGTGAAGCACATCCATCGCCATATGCGTTCGCAGGTGCGCCGGCAGGAGGCGCATTTCCTCGTTATATTCTGGAAGGCGCTGCATTCCATCAAGGGCTTGCTGTCTGGTATTAGTGAGCGGTAATGCTTCGATATTAGGGTTCCCCGCATACTTAGGAAGCTCAGTGTCTAAGTATTTAGCCCTTACGACGGTTCTGGAGTTAGCCAGGAGTGCCTGGGCCTGAAAATCATCGCTGCTCATTTTTCCTTTTTGCCCTTTCCCGTGCCGCACGGATTTCATCAGTCGGTTGAGCCGGTGGAACGTATCCTTCTGCCGAAGGGGGACGGACTAACTGCTTGGCAGGCTCAGTAGTATGGAGGATGTCCAGCGTAGACATTGTTGAAGGCTCAGTGTTATCAATATTCAACGAAAGCGGGCCGTGCTTGCGCTCATGGCTCTTTAGCTGATTTCGACTACCACGAATATTTTTTGAGCGGGCGCTTTTACTAAGGTTAGCAGCTTTCAGTGCTTCCTCTGTGGCTTTGGTCTCTGATGAAATCAGCCGTTTCATCTGTGCGTGAAACTCTGCGTTAGGCTGTTGGGTGTCGGGAATGACTTCTCTCTCCTGCTGACGTAGCCACGCAAAATACTCGCGTACTTCATACCAGTCTTTGCCCGCGAACCTTTTGTATGCGGGAGTCAGTTGACACGTTTCAAAAAGCCTGCCGTGGTCGAGTCGAATGTGGACTTTATCTACAATGGGTTCTGTAACGATTTCTAAATGGCGCGTCCGCCTGCCCTGAATCCTGTCAAACCACCCCTCGCGGATTGCCCGCTCGCACGTGTAGTACAAACCACCGTGGTAAATTCCTTCCGACCGTACCGAGGCTTTGCCGGAGGGGAGAAGGTTCATCCGTAAGTTCTCGTCATTTATTGTCCGAAGGCATCCGGTTATGTGATCCATGCCGTACCTCCACAGGTGAATTGGTATGGGCTTAACCTTCGACCGGATCATGTGGAGGTCTAGAGGGTAACCTTTTAAATAATGAGTATTGTTATATTTATTTATACATAGCGCCGTCAGACGCCTAAATCCTAACAGACTAAGACGCGCTTCAAGTTTGTAATACTGGCCTCTTATGTGCCGTCTGGGTCGTATCACTCCAGGAGTGAAGTCAACATACTCACCTTTAATTGTCAGGAAGTTTCTCTCGACAATAGCCTTCCAATCTGGGCGACCCACTGCTGCATTACTTACCCGTATGCCGAACGGATCTACAAGGCTATTAGCATTATAACCCTTAATTTCACCGTTATCGCCTAGTAATGACTCACAAATGCCCTGAACGGGCCACTCGTCTTCGGTTATATTGATCCCAAGTCCTCTGCAAAATTCGACCTTGTTCTTAAACGCATTCTCAAGCGCCATTTTGGCTCCAACCCAGCTAGGGCCTTCGAGGGTGACGGCGAAACCCACAATGAGCCTGCTGAAGGTATCTATAACGATATAAATAACGGGGCGTCCGATCAGGTATTCGCGGTTGAAGTCATTAACGAGGTAGATGTCTCCGACGGTGGCATCTATCTGGTAAACGGCACCCGGCCCGAATGCCATCTCGGTTGAGTTGTTAAGTACCGGGCGGATGTTTCTGTCGTACTCATCCTGTCCTTCGAGCGCGATAATCTCTTCCGATGGGTTCCGTTCTTGATAGTAGTAGTATCTAAATTGCTCGAAGGACGGGCGTTCGTCAGGAGGTAGTAAAATCGGAACTATGTCATCGCCTTCTAGGCCGCTCTTGAGGGTATATTCGCCGGTCGAATAAAATTGCTCCTTGATCATGCCCCACGTACTCGGCAGGTCTTTCGCCATACCGCTTTTAAAAAACTTCTCAACGCCTTCACGAAAGATTTCTCTATCCCGTGACGTAACATTTCTGCCAGTCTGTCTGCCTGTTTGTAGGGTCTCTGCGCTGGGGCGACCACGCTTCTTCCCATGATCTTTGCGCTGTTTTGCGGAGCCGCATTTATGCCAATCAGGGAGGAGAGCGTTTTTAACGCAACCACGTTGCCAGTACCGGCGGAGGTTTAAGTAGATTGTGTTCTCACTTCTGCTTGTTCGCTTCGCCAGTTCTACAATTAACCGCCTGCGCTCTTTACGATTGAACAGATTATGGGCCTGCATCTTTATTAGAGGTCTGATCAGTTCCCACGCGCTGTCCCTGCGCTTGATGTATTCCGCGAATCCTTCTCCGAGTTGCTCATCGGGTAGCGTTATCAGCGGGTATGGCTCGTAGTTGAGGGTTATTTGTGCGCGGTTCGACAGTATGGAGTTTTGGAGTTCTTCGTACCTGTAAAAAACAGGAACAGCCCTTTCGTAGTGCACGTCTATCGTCCAAACCTCTGAGCTGGGAGCGTCAACATGCAGCACTCTCTCGAAGCGGGACTTCCCCTCATCAGTTTCCCACTTGATAATGGTATTTAAGCTCAGCCTCATCAGGAGCGGGCCTCCATTAAGTTCCCGTCTTCCTCATTCCGGGCTTGAGCAAGTTAACGCCGAGAAAGATTAACCGTTCGCGAGGATCAATTATTTTCATCATGTCCACTTGCCACTGCCGGCTTGCTATCAAATGCCTGGCAACGGACAAGCTAGTCCCAGAGTTCAGACCCAGCAGATCATCACACTCAAGAGCGAGGCCGCTGAGTGAGATTTCTCTTCCTAAAAGACCCTCAGTTAATAGACAAGAGACTCTGTAGATCATTTCTTCCGGCAGGGGATGAAGTGAAGAGGAGTTCTTGAACTTGTAAGACCACATAAGATTGTTGACAAGCACAGGATCAATTTGTCGCTCCGTGACGATTCCCCAGTTTGCATCCAGAGATGCATAGAACCTTCTTTCGAGTTCTAACTTTTCAATCACTCTAGTTTCCAACAACTTTGCCGCAGGCTTCGTCGTGCGAAAGACAACTTCTTTCCCAACAGGCAATGGGACACTGATACGGAAGTCCGTAGTCATGACCACAGGCTTCTTCGTTTTGAAGTCAACAGGGTGGCGGATCCCCAACTCATTAGCTATCGAGATGGTTGTCTCTAAAGGTAGAAGCGGAAACTGCTCCTGAATGTCGAGCAGACCTGACCAGCCGAGGACTAAGTGGTAGCAGAACTCCAGCCTGCTGAAATAATCATGCTGCCTTCCAGTAGCCGCGTCCAAGTCTCGGTTAGCCTGACCGTATGAGGAAAAATCCTGGACTTTTATCCACGGTTGGTAGTCTTCACCTTCGCCTTGACCTCTTCCTTCAGCTATAAGCTTCGGCACCTCATCGCCAGTCATTCTTCGTCGTCGTCTTGGCATTTCCAACCTCCCTTTTATTGGTCTATCACAACAATACGAGCTGCTGCCGTTGCGCTTAGCGGAATGCAGCACAGGCAGGAACCGACCCATTAGGATTAGTTAATTGCTGGTTCGTGATGAAGCTGAAGGGAAGGATCGCTCATCATACACCTTGCCTTTCTCAAAGCAGTCAGTGCACAATGAAGTTCCGCGGCCACATTGTGCACAGTCGCCTTGTGGTTGTTAACCCCGCCGGATGCTCCAACATCCGGCGGGGCACTCTATATTGGGGCGAGGCTTACTACCCTTAGCAGCGGCGAAGGGTAGCAACTATTTACACAAAAAGCAAGCTCGAATTTTCTGCGTAGTAACGCCATGAGTGGCTACGCAGCCTGCCCTACTTCACAGAGAGACTGGTATGCGGCAGCCGCTAGTTGCTCGTCAACGGGTGGTGTAAACTCTGATGGAAGGCGGTGGGCGTGGAGGTACAGGTACTCGCGTCTAACCCGTAGGGCTTCTGCGAGTTGGTCTATCAAATGGTCGGATGGGGCCGGACGGCGATCATGCTCAATGTCTGAGAGGTATTGATGTGAAACTGTCTGACCGTTCTCCCTCTTAACATGCGCAGCAACGTCCTTCAATTGCAGCCCCGCTTCACGGCGAGCTTTAGCAATTATCTGACCAAATGTTGTGCGCGCGCTCTCTCTCATACGATTTCGATTTTTACACAAATCGGCAGTCCACTTAATCAAAACTATTTGCTTGAATCACAGGATCGGGCAATTGAAGCAGCCTTCTTTTTTGCACAAACACGGGGAATTTAACACCTTTTCTGTTCTCATTACCGATTTTTGCAGTTGATAGTATTAACACAAACCGGCAGTCCTCGTCACTAAATTTGTCAAACTTAATCATTGCGTACTGGTCTTCGCCGCGTGGGTGGTCGCCGCACACCTCCGCTTTTGTTGGCTGCCGGAATTTTATCTGGCAAGTCAAGCTCGTCATTAACAAGAACATCCATCCAAACCCCTGCTAATTCTGCCGTCCGCAGCAGCACCAGCAGTGAGGGTATACGAACGCCCCTCTCATAAGCACTCCACTCAGCCTGCGTCAATTCATCATCAACGCCCAAGCGTCGGAGCATGCCGTTCTGGGACAGCCCGAATGCCCGTCTGATCGCGAGCAGCTTCTCCCCTAAGCGAGCGGGTTTACGCCCCATCAGACTTCGCCTCCTGATGGGGCACAAATCGCCGCGCCCGGCTACGGTAAAAATTATTCCCGTTAGCCGAAACCTTGCTAAGAGCTATAGTTCTTAGTACGATACGCCTAAGAACGATGGTTCTTAACAGTCTAAGCCGGTGTCTGTCCGCCAGCGTCCGTAAACCTTTGAACAGTCCGGCGGGCACCATTGCTCGAAATGTTAGCCCGCTTCACGCATGAGTTGCGGCTATAACTGATTGTCAAAAAAGCTAAGCAGAACCGTGGCGTAAAGATACCAAAGTGCTGCTTATTCGTCACCATTAATCGTGTGGGAGTAATTAGCCACTCTCGTAATAATTGATGAGATTCAATAACCGGAAAATAGTGACGCTTACCGTCTTAACCATCGTTTTCTTATCCTCTGGAGAAGTATTAGCCGGGACACAGGGGCGTGGAAAACGGAGCGGGGCAGGTAGAACTGCGGCAAAGAAATCCGCACCCCGACAGGGGTCGCGAGAGACCGCACCACGGCAATCCGCAACGTGGAATAACTTCAGCGGCCCGGACGGCGATTTCACACTGGACTTTCCCGTGAAGCCCACACGACTCGCAGACGAGTATGTCGAAGACGCCGTCATCAAGCACTACGGGGCAGAGACGGCAGACACTTACTTCGACCTCAATTATCAAGACCTGCCGATTCCAGCCGACGACCCGCTATATAGCGCCTTCGGCCCTCGGGCAGAAATACTGCGAGCGGAAAGAGTCAGCAAGGACGGGTCGCGCGTCATCGGCTACCGGCGCGTTGCACCGAATATCTCTGACATGGAGCGGTGGCAGGCGACCGGCCAGACTGACAAGTACCTCCACCTGCTCACTCGGCATATCATTGACCGCGGGCGGTTGTATGTTCTTGGTTGTTCGGCAAAGCGGATCAATAAAGAGGTGGATAAATCTGTGTGTCGTCGCTTCTTCAACTCATTCCGCATTGTGACTCCCAAATAGGGCATGGAAGGCCGCTAACATGGGCAGTAAGTAACCCTCCGAACTGCGTCAGTTGGCTGCGCTGCTCCGTGTCAGAGGCTAATGAGGGGGACAGCTACAATGGGGCAAACGTGGAGCTGAGAAGGCGCATAGAACGCCTGCCCTCGTTGGAAGGTAACTTTAGTGTGACCGATGGCGCTCAAGGCATCAAGCACTATTACGCTCCGAGAGTAGGTGCCATCAAACTGCATTCACTAAGACATCCCCGCCGCTGTAGCTACCACATTTAGCTAGTGCTGGTGATAGAAAGTAATCAACGCCTTCTACACTTTTTGTCCCCTTTAATCTGAGAGACATGAGCGCACACCCGCTGACAAAATTCATTAATGAGACCTTCGGGGAGCAGTTCGGCAGTCTGATCTTGGCCGGGTATAAGGCGGAGCCGGATGGCAAGCGCAGAAGGGTGTACCTTACCGAGTCGGAAGCTGGGACGGAAACCGATTGGGTGATAGAGCTGGTCTCCAGCCGCCTCCCTTGCGGCGAGGAGCCGCTTGTGTTAGCTGCCCTGCTCAAGCTGCTGCTCAGCCGCCCGGTCATCTCAAACCCCCTTGAGTTCGAGATGGGCGAGCTGCTGGCAGAACTCCGGTGGCCGGACGACTCGGATACGCGCCGTCAGGTGGAGGAGGCCATCGTCGGCTGCGCGAGCCTGCTCTACGACAAGCGGGTGGACGCGCGGGCAGGGCGGCGCACGTCAGCGATTTCTGAGGGAGGCTGCTATAACCTGCTGACGAGCTACGTCCGTGGGGCCGAGTCCGGCACGGGCGGCGTGCTGGTCAGGACTTCCAGAGTCGTCTATTTCGATAGCGGCTTCATCTGTGGGTTAAAGGAGGGGCGGGTCTGTTTCGCAGGCATTGACTTCGGCCCCCTCCAAGCAACCCCTGGCTTGGACGTGCTCTCAAAAAAGTGGTGAGCGCGGCTGCCCGCCGGGAGGCCGCGCGCTATCTGCAAGAGGGCTACCAGGTGTGCGTGTTTCCGAATGGCAATCCACACCCGACTCTGATGTCCTTATTATTTGCTCAAAGAATCTCGAATAAGCAACATTAATCATTCATAATTTGCTTAAAAAGCTGTCTAACCGAAACTCCAGAATCATCTGGAAACTCGCCGGTTACTAAGTCACTTATTTTTTGTGCTCCGCCCACGCCACCATACCCTTGAAACTCTCCTTTATTAGACCAATTCCAGTTTTTCCCCGAAATTAAGACTTCATACATTGCCTCATCAGTGAACGTTCCCTTAGTTAGCACTCTATCAATTACGTCAGCGCCTATCAGACAAATCGCCCACAGACCTGACCCACGCAAAACGAGATATTTTCTTGGCTCCTGCCAAGCCAGCGGCTGCCATTTTTTTACGGCTTCAAAATAGTTTCTAATGACCTTGTATTGTGCGTCCGCATCTCTTAATGCTCTTAGCTTGGTCGGGCGACTCAGCATGTAACCGATGCCTGAAGTAAGCGACCTGAGTGGAATGTCTTGACCGTGAGTTTTTCTGCCACCTTCATACACCCGTTCATAGAGAGGACTCTCTTTATCCTGTCCGAGCGTGCGCGCGATATAAAGCTCAGGCTCTTTTAATTTCAGTTGCTCTTCTGGCGTTAATCTCGCCTCAATGTTATCGAGGTGGCTTGTATTCATTCGACGTTGATTATCATTGATGTCGCGGAATAGGACGATCTCTTCTTCGAGTGACAGATCGTAGGCTATACAGAACGAAACCTCCTTTTCGATTGGCGGATAATCTTCATAGGCACCATCAGCAAAATGTAATCTATGATTACCATCCACACGAGAAATGGCGATCTCATCATCGTTTGTTGCTCGACTTAAACTGACGTGCAGAGTACCGATATGAGGCAAACCTTTAAGGGAAGAAAAACTGATCACCCTTTTATCCCTGGCACATAAGAAAACCTCCGGCCAGAATGCGAAGTCATGGTTCTTCACATATTCGTATGCTTCCCTCGCATGTTTGGGATTCAAATCTCTTTGGGTTCCTGTTGGATTATCAATTTGATCGTAGATATCAGCTTTGGAAATTTGTGCCAAATCACAGAGCCTTGCGAAGCCCCTATAAACCTTGACGCCTAACACGGTGCCTTTGATAACAGTCAGGTCAAGCGTACTCTCTCGTTGCGCTCTTCTTTCCATCTTTGTTTTCCTCAGTCTATGATCCGCCTTTCGATGCCCAACGCCAGATTGCGCAAGTGCTTGTCCCAATCGATTGCTGGTTTCTCGAAGAGGTAGGCAAGAAAATAGTTTAGTGAAGCCATCGCGAGGCTCATAGTAGATTTCCAGTTGCTCCGCACTTTAGTCAGGTCTCTTTCTTTAATGTCACCATGAACTATTCCGCTTCTGGCGGAATATAAATTCTTAAACGAATCAAAAGCGGCTGCTCTTTTTTCCGGGTCGGCTTCTGATATTAGAGAATGATAAAGAGAAAATCTAAAACTTAGCTCTTGGTTGCCGCTAATTAATGATTCAAGACTAACGCAAGCATCCACCATGCGATCTATTTCCTCTGCCCTGATTAAACATGAATTGAACCGATCCAATGTAAACAATGCCGGCTGGTGATTTTCACATGCCTGATCGATGATCTTGTAAAAATCGGAGAGTTTCTCTCTGTCAGCATTGACAGCGTATTCCTGTGTCTTGAGCTTATGTAAATTGGCGACCGCCTCGATATCAGCAATCTCGACTATTGAACTGCTGCGCCTATTATCACCAGCAGACAAAAGATAAGCATACGGAAGAATAACTGGGTGTTCTGTGGCAAAGAAATTCAGTGCGTATTTAACTTTAATAGCCGTCTTTTTTGCGTACTCTAAGAATGAGTCAAAGGAAGGTTCTTCAATGTAAACGCATTTTGTCTCCCGGCCTAGCCCATCCTTATACTCATCGTTAACGCCACTAAAAAAAGCGCCTAAATCTTCAATATAAATTGTCTCAATGAACATCTGGTCGCGTAAGTAGAACGCAGGATCTTCAAAACCTATTACAGTTTTATTTAGCAAAGGCATGACAAGGCGATTGCTTGGCATTAACATTTACTCCATATATGAGGCAATTCCCCGCATCGTGAATAGCCCGGACGGAAGGCTAACATAAAACTTGTGGCAAAGTCAGAGGTGCACTTCAACAAAAGAGTCGGATGAGAGGCTGATCCAGCCTCTCCAAATAAGCCCTCCGCCAAACCAAATCAGAAATGGGGTAACTCGCAACACGGCCAGAACGATACTATGACCCCGCGACCCAAAATACTTTTTACCGAACGTTCGCCTACGCTCGCCGGTAATAAGTTCGTCATAAGCATCGCAGTTCACGGTTACAGTGATGCCGCGCAAGGTGTGGTCTTTGATTATTCGGTGCAGCCTCTTGAGCACGCCTACCCGCTTTAAATCTGACCAATCCGCATACTCACCGTGTCTGCTTTCATAATCAGTCATGTGGAAGAAATTAATCTGTGCGCTGTTGAGCGCAGACCCCCATTTTTTACCGAATACCTTCCATTGGGTGACGGAAGAAATCCAGCCTCCACCGTATATACTAGATGCTCGTCAGGGTTCTTTTCGGTGCGGTGGTTATAGCTCTCATCAAAGTAAACAGTAAGCATCGCTACAAGGCTCTCAACTGGAAATATACCATTACCAGATAAGCAAAAAGTCGCACATGATGTTTAACATCATGTGCGACTCAACCTTTCAGCGCAGAACTTTATTTTACTGCGCAGAACTTTATTTAGCTGCGCAGAACTTTATTTAGCTCGGACAGACAGTTGACTCTCAGGGCCTAGTGCGCCTGCGCCAGCTTGCCGATGAGGGTGAAGAGGGGGAGATACATCGAGATGACGATGGAGCCGATGGTGACGCCGAGGAAGCCGATCATGACCGGCTCGATGAGCGTCAGGAGGCCGGCGATTGCCGAGTCAACCTCCTGCTCGTAGAAGTCCGCGATCTTGCCGAGCATTGCGTCGAGCGCGCCCGTCTGCTCGCCGATGCCGACCATCTGCGCGACCATATTGGGGAAGACCTCGGTGGCCTTCAGAGGCTCAACGACCGACTCGCCGCGCTCCACTCCGACGCGAATCTTGCTGATCGCCTCTTCGAGTATTACGTTGCCGGCGGTGCGCGCCGTGATGTCGAGCGACTGGAGGATGGGCACGCCCGAAGAGAGGAGCGTCGCGAGCGTGCGAGAGAATCGCGCGACCGCGATCTTGCGCAGTATCGCGCCGAGTATGGGAATCTTCAGCATCAGCCCGTCAATTCGCCTGCGACCCTTCGGCGTCTTGTAGTAGTAGCGCACCGCCACGACCGCGCCTATTATGACGCCGAGGATAACGAAGCCGTAGATGCTCGCGAGGAAGTCGCTTATGCCGACGACGATGCGCGTCGGGAGCGGGAGCTGTTCGCCGGGGCCGAGAAGTCCCGTGAAGATGCTCTGGAACGACGGGATGACGAAGACCATGATGACCGCGATGACCGCGATAGCGATGACGACGACGGCCGCCGGGTAGATCATCGCCGAGACAACGTCGCGGCGCAGCTTGACGATCTTCTCGATGTAGGTCGAGAGGCGCTGGAGGATGAGGTCGAGTATGCCGCCCGCCTCGCCCGCCTCGATCATGTTGACGAAGAGTTGGTCGAAGACTTTCGGGTGCTTCGCCATTGCGGAGGCGAGCGTCGAGCCTTCCTCAACGTCCTGCCGAGTCTGCGTCAGGACGGTCGCGAAATATTTGTTCTCCTGCTGCTGCGCGAGGATTTCGAGACACTGCACGAGCGGAAGTCCCGCGTCAATCATCACGGAGAACTGGCGCGTGAAGATGGCGAGGTCTTTGGCCTTGACCTTCTTGCGGCGGCCTGCGAGCTTCGGGACGGCGATCTCGCGCCCCTTCTCCTTGACGGAGGTGAGCATGACCTGCTCGCGCCGCAAGAGTTGGCGCAGAATGTCGCGGCTGTCCGCCATGCGCTCGCCGACGATCACCTCGCCGAGACGGTTCCGACCTTTGAAGACGTAAGTGGGCATGGACTAACTCCTAGTGATGAGTGATGAGTGATAAGTGATAAGTGATAAGAAAGAGCAAGCGGTTTTACTTTCACTTATCACTCATCACTCATCACTTTCTTTCTTTTATCTTCCGTTGCCGTTGGGGCGCACGCCGACGGGGCGCGGCTGTGCGTAGGGTGAAGGGTGCGGCCTCTGCTGCGGCTGGCCCGGCGCGCCGCCTCCTGTGTTTATCCCGGCGCC
The DNA here is from genome assembly GCA_035474235.1 of Pyrinomonadaceae bacterium. Taxonomy (GTDB): domain Bacteria; phylum Acidobacteriota; class Blastocatellia; order Pyrinomonadales; family Pyrinomonadaceae; genus QHXN01. The sequence goes on along the minus strand of DATINM010000008.1, from coordinate 27,536 downwards.
GTGCTCGATCAGTTCGCGCAACTCGTCGGCGTTCGAGGATCGCTGGGTCGCGACTTCGAGCGTGATGAGCCGCTTGTGGTAGAGGGTGGCGAGCGCCTGGTTGAGCGTCTGCATCCCGTGCTTGCCTTGGCCCGTCTGCATCATCGAGTAAATCTGGTGCACCTTGTCCTCGCGGATGAGGTTTCGTATCGCCGGGTTGGGCACGAGTATTTCGAGCGCCATGCAGCGCCCGCGCCCGTCGGCGCGCGGCAGGAGCGTCTGGCAGAGGATGCCCTCCAAAACCATCGAGAGTTGCGCGCGTATCTGCGACTGCTGCCCCGACGGGAAAACGTCTATGATGCGGTTGATCGTCGTCGCCGCGGAGTTCGTGTGGAGGGTCGCGAAGGTAAGGTGGCCTGTCTCGGCGATTCGCAGGGCGGATTCAATCGTTTCGAGGTCGCGCATTTCGCCGACGAGAACAACGTCGGGGTCTTGACGAAGCGCCGTGCGCAGGGCGTCGGAGAAGCCGCGCGTGTCGGCCCCGACCTCGCGTTGGTTGACGATGCAGGACTTGTGCGAGTGCAGGAACTCGATAGGGTCTTCGATGGTGACGATGTGCTCGTGGCGCTCGCGGTTGACCTTGTCGAGCATCGCGGCGAGGGTCGTTGACTTGCCGGAGCCGGTCGGGCCTGTGACGAGTATGAGTCCGCGCGGGCGGTCGCAGAGGTTCGAGACTACGGCGGGCAGACCCAATGTGTCGAAGTCTTTGATCTCGTAAGGAATCGCGCGGAAGACAGCGCCGACCGCGCCGCGCTGGTTAAAAAGATTGGCGCGGAAGCGAGACAGGCCGCGCACGCCGAACGAGAAGTCGAGTTCGAGGTTCTCCTCGAAGCGATGCTTCTGCGCGTCGGTGAGCACGGAGTAGGCGAGCGACTTCGTATCGGCGGAGGTGAGAGAGCGGACGCCTTCGACGGGGCGGAGGTGTCCGTCAACGCGCACCTGCGGCGGCGTGTTCGTCGTCAGGTGTAGATCGGAGCCGCCCATCTCGATCAGCTTCTTCAGCAAGTCCGAGAGCGACAGAGGCTCCTGTGTTTGTTCGTGTCCCGTCATAATCCTTCCCGGTTTTTGCTCAGCGAGAAAACGCTGAGAGGTTCGGTCGCGCGAAGTCGGTTCGTTGACGACCGACGCCGCGCCGGGCCCCGGCTTACTTCTGCGAGGCGAGATTGCTGTTGCTCGCCGAGTGGAGCGATGCGAGGAACTGTGCGGAGCCGGCTGCGACCGGCTCGGCGAACTCGACGGGCGTCGTCGTGGCGAGGCTGTAGACGCGACCGTCAATCTCCGTGAAGTAGAAAGTCAAAGACTCAGTCGGCGCTCCGGGCGCGCCCGTCTGCGCGAGGACGACGAAGACGCGCCGGCCCTGCGACTCCTCGAAATAATCGTTCGTGACCCAACCGCCCTCTGCGACCATGCGGTCAATGACCGTACGCCTGAGCGCGGTCGTGGGCAGGCCGCCGACGGTCTTCGTCTTCGCCGTCGTGGGCGCGGCTGCGATGTACGCGCCGGAGAGCGAGACGGGCGAGACGACGGCTGTGCCAGCGGGCCGGCCTTCGGGGGTCAGTACCGCGAAGACCGTCTCGCCGGTGCGCGTGCGGCGCAGGGGCGTCCACGTGTGCGGCGGGGTGAAGCCGAAAGGCAACTGTGATGAGCGTGCCATCGAGGCGGGCACGACCGCGACTGCGCTCGAAGTCGTGTTGTTGAATGAGAGGAGCGAGGTGTTGACCGCCGCGCTCATGCGCGAGGTCATGTTCTCCGCGCCCGTCTGCGACGAAGGGGCGAGGCCGAGCCTGAGACGTTCGGCGCGCTCGCGGCGCGAACGAGCGAGTGCGCGATGCCTGCGCCACCATGCGCGCGAGTGGTGCCGGTGCCGCCTGTGATGCTTGATCGCGGCGGAGCGGCTCCACTTGGCGAGCGATGCCGTCAGGGGTAGTGCACCCGCTATGCAAGCGAGGACTAGGAGCGAAAGGATTGCGACGCGCAGCCTGTTCATCTTTTATGCCACCGTTTCTCGCACCACCTCTTCGATGGTGGTGACGCCGTTGCGAATCTTCTGAAGGCCGGACTCGCGTAGTGAAATCATGCCGTCCTCGATTGCGCGCTTGCGTAGTTCCAAAGCCGAAGCGCCGATCAGGATCAACTCGCGAACCTCGTCCGTGACTTCCATGACCTCGTAGAGGCCGATGCGCCCCTTGTACCCGGTGTTGTTGCAGGTCTTGCAGCCCGCGCCCTTGTAGGTCTTCAGCGTCTTCGACTCTTCCGGCGTGAAGCCGACCTCGACGAGCGCTTCGGGCGGAAGCGTGTTCTCGACCTTGCAGTCCTTGCAGATGCGGCGGATGAGTCGCTGCGCCTGTATGAGATTGACGGACGTGGCGACGAGGAAAGGCTCGATGCCCATGTTCATCAGGCGGGAGATCGTGGAGGGAGCGTCGTTTGTGTGGAGTGTCGAGAGAACGAGGTGGCCCGTGAGCGCGGCCTTGATAGCGATCTCGGCGGTCTCGAAGTCGCGGATTTCGCCGACGAGGATGATGTTCGGGTCTTGCCGGAGGAACGAGCGGAGGGCGGCTGCGAAGTTCAGCCCGATCTGCTCCTTCATCTGAACCTGATTGATGCCCGGCAGGTTGAACTCGACGGGGTCTTCCGCCGTCATGATGTTCGTTTCCGGCTGGTTCAGCGTCTGAAGCGCAGAGTAGAGAGTGTTCGTCTTGCCTGAGCCGGTCGGGCCCGTGACGAGAACCATGCCGTAGGGCTTAAAGATGTTGCGCTGGAACTTGACCAGACTTTCAGGCTCGAAGCCGAGCTTCGTCATGTCGAGCATCAGCCGCTCCTTGTCGAGCAAGCGGAGCACGACCTTCTCGCCGAAGAGCGTCGGCAGAGTCGAGACGCGGAAGTCGAGTTCGCGCGAGCGACCGTGCGCCTTCAGCTTGATCTTGATGCGACCGTCCTGCGGCAGGCGCTTCTCTGCGATGTCGAGCTTCGACATGATCTTGATGCGCGAGATGAGTGCGTCGCGCAGACGCATCGGCGGGTGCATCACGTCGTATAGCACGCCGTCGATGCGGAAGCGTATCCGCATCTCGCGCTCGTAAGGCTCGACGTGGATGTCTGAGGCCCCGCGCTGCAAGGCGTCCGAGAGCAGGACGTTGACGAGCCGGACGACGGGCGCGTCCTCGCTCATCCGCGTCAGGTTCGAGAGGTCTATCTCCTCGTCTTCGTCAACGACCTCGACGCCGTCGCCCCCTTCGCCGTCGAAGTCGAGTTGGTCGAGCGTCATCGTCGAGCCGGGGAGCGCGTCACTGTGGCCGCCTCCGTTGCCGTTTTCGTTCGCGTCCGCCTCGAAGTCGCGCGCAAGCTCGATCTCGCGCGACTGCGAGTAGTACCTCGCAATCGCGTCCTGCACGCTCGCCTCCGAGACGACCACCGGCTCGATGTTCAGTCCCGTCATGAACTTTATGTCGTCCATGGCGAAGACGTTGGTCGGGTCAACCATCGCGAGCGTAAGCGTCGCCCCGACGCGCGAAAGCGGCAGCACCGAATACTTATCGGCCACGTCGCGGGGGATCAGGCGTATGACCGGCTCGTCAATGTCGAAGAGTTCGAGGTTGACCGAAGGGACGCCGTACTGGCGCGAGAGCACGGCGGTAATCATGTCGTCGGAGACCATCCCCATCTTGACGAGGTTGAAGCCCAGACGACCGCCATGCTCGCGCTGGAATTCGAGCGCTTCGCGCAACTGCTGCGGGGTCAGGAGATTTTCGCGGACGAGGATTTCGCCGAGTTTGGCTGACATCTTGGAGAAGTTCCGTAGTTTAGAACAGCGAGACGGGCGGGGCGCGGGCCAAGCGTGCGGGAAGTCTCACCGACAACCACACGGTCGGCAGTATGACAAACGTGCCCAAACATCGTTTGCCATAAACATCGTACTGTTTAAACCGGAAGGTGTCAAGACGATTTCCAGAAGGAAGAAAAAAGCCGCGTCCAAGCGCTCGTCTTGGACGCGGCCCCGGCTTTGAGCCTCGAATTGTTTAACCCGAATTTACTAATGGCGACGTGCGGGCGGGCGCGTCTGTGTCTTCTCCGGCTTGACGTTCTCAGCGGTCTTCAGGTAGTCGAGCGCCTCCTTCGTCGAAGCCTTCAAGGGGTCGCTGTCCGGTGCCTTGTCAACGTAGTGCTGAAGGTAGTTCGACGCCTCCTGAAACTTCGCCTTGTCGTTATTAGTGTTGCTCGAAATCAGGGCGAGTCCGAGGATGCGGTTGGCGTCAACGTCGTCCGGGTTTTCGGCGAGAACCTTCCGAGACTCTGTGATTGCGAGGTCGAGCGCGTTCGCGTCGAAGAGTGTTTGGAGCGCCTCGGATCTGTCCCTTGCCTTCTTCGCCGGGTCGGTCTCGGCGGCGATCAAAGCCTGATAAGCATCCCATGCGGCCTGCGCCTGCGTCTGGTCAACCTTCGTCGCGACGAAGTGGAGCGCGAGCGCACGCACGGTGACGGCGGCCAGTTTGTTCTGTGCGATGTTGGCCTGATTGTCGGCGGTCGGGGTGGTGGCATTGGCAGCCGCAAAAGCCTTTTCGGCGCTCGCGGCGGCGTCCGTCCAATCCTTCTTGGCTGAATCAATGCCCTGCGTCTTGGCGTCGTTGTCGGCCTGCTTGATGGCGGCGTTGAAGCGATTGACTCCGCGCATGCGGTACGCCTCGGACAGTTTGATGAGGAGCGCGGCCTCGTCCGGTCGCGCGGCGAGACCCTCCTGATACGCGGCGATGGCCTCGTCGATGTGGCCGGCGGTCATCGCGTCGTTGCCGGCCTTGAACGTCCGGCTGACTGCCTCGTTCGACTTGCTGATCTCTTCGTTCTTCTTCGTGATCTCGGCGTTCTTCTTCTCCAACTCCTCGCGAGCGGCTCTGGCCTCTTTGCTCTCGGACGCTGGCGGCGTGCCGCCGGAACCGGGGCCGGCGCTGGTCTCCATGGCCTTGATCTTGTCGAGCGTCAGCGTCGAGCCGTCGCCGGGCGAGAGCGTGAAGTCTTTGGTCTGAACCTGTGTGAAGCGAAGCCCCGACGCCCAAGCCGGCTGCGCGCCCGGCGCGCTGACGATGAGCGTGTAAGTTCCTATGAAGGGCAATCCGGCGTGCAGGTAGTGTCCCTTCTTATCGGTCTTGACGTGGTAGTCCGACTTGATGTCTGTGCGGTAGATGTCAACGGTCGCGCCGACGACGGGCGCCTCTGTGCCGTCTGCCTGTTTGAGCTTGACCGTGCCCTCGACTTGAGTCGTCTGTGCCGAAGCGACGGCAGCGCACGCGGCGATGACGACCGCTGCGAAGAGTGTTTTGAAAGTTGACTTGAAACGCATGATCGGTGGTCTCCTGCTGACTGAATTCTTGCCGGGCTTCCCGTGTTCGCAGGCCGCGCATATGATGCGTGCGCGGCGCGGTCGGTTGTCGTTTGTGGGACTATTTTAGCAGCACAACCGCCGGATTTGCGAGTCTTTAAGCATAGGGGATTGGGTCTTCCACGCCCGCCTCGCGAAACGCCCTCAGCCGCAGCGCGCACGAGTCGCAGCGACCGCACGCCTTCTCTTCAGACTGATAGCAAGACCATGTCAGACGCAGCGGCGCTCCAAGCTCCATGCCGCGGCGGACGATCTCCGCTTTCGTCATGTGGATGACCGGCGTCATGATCTCGATTCGCGTCGTCGGGCGCGTGCCGACGGAGATGACGCGCTGGAAGGCTTCGTAGAATTCCGGGCGGCAATCCGGGTAGCCCGAAGAGTCTTCTGCGACTGCGCCGATGTAGATTCGACTCGCGCCGATAACCTCGGCCCAACTCGTCGCCGCCGCGAGCAGGTGCGCGTTGCGAAAAGGCACGTAGCTCGTCGGAATCTCGCGCGACGCGAGGTTCGCCTCTGTGATGGGAATCGACGTGTCGGTCAGGGACGAGCCGCCGACGCGCGCGAGGTGTTCTAGCGAGACGACGAGACGCCGCGAGACTGAGTAGAAGTCGGCAAACTCCTCGAACGCACGGCGCTCGCGCGCCTGCGTGCGCTGGCCGTAGGAAGCGTGCAGGAACGCGAGTTCCTCGTTCTCGGCGCGTGCTATCGCGGCGGTCACGCACGAATCCATCCCGCCGGAGACGAGGCAGACGGCAAGGCTGAGTGATGAGTGTTGAGTGATGAGCGATGAGTCGTCCCTGTCGTCAGGGCGAGCCTCATCCGTCCCCTCAGTTACATCCATCGAATCGTCGAAAGCTTTTTCGTCGAATCCACCCATAAGAAGCGAGGATGAAGGCGAAAGGGTGAAGGATGAATATGCGTTGCCGTCGCAGCATACTTCATCTTTCAAGCTTCATCTTTCAAGCTTCATTCTTCATCCTTTCGCCTTCATCCTTCATCCTTCATCCTTGCTTTCAGACTCCGCGCGCCTCCGGCCCCCAGACGTACTTGTGCATCTGCAACTGCATGCGAACGTCCAGCCCGCTCGACGCGACGAGGTCTGCGAGTTCGCGCAAATCGGCCTCGCCCCAGACGGGCGAGACGAGCACGGCGAGCGAGCGTCTTTCGAGATGGTATTTCTCGATGATGTCGCGCGCGAACTCCCAGTCGCCGCGGTCTGCGACGACGAATTTAACCTCGTCGCGGTCGGCGCGCAGGCGCTCAAGGTTCGGCCAGTGGTTGCGCTCAGATTCGCCGGACGCCGGGCACTTCACGTCCAGAATGATCTTCGCGCGCTCGTCAACGTCCTCGGTCGAGATGTATCCGCCCGTCTCGATTAAGACTTCAAAACCTTCGTCGCACAGCCGCCGCACAAGCTCGAACGCGCCCTTCTGCGCGAGCGGCTCGCCGCCCGTCACTTCGACCAGTTGGCAACCAAAGGCACGCACCTGCCGCATCACATCCTCGATTGAGATGTGCTCGCCGCCAGCGAACGTGTACTCGCTGTCGCACCAAGTGCAGCGCATCGGGCAGCCCGTCAGGCGAACGAACGCGCAAGGCCGACCGGCGTGGCTGGACTCGCCCTGAATCGAGCGGAAGATTTCGGTGACGCGAAGCATGGAAGTTAAATGACGAACGCGGAATGATGAATGATGAATAAAAGCGACTTGCCTTAAATCACTCATCGTTCCGCATTCATCATTCAACATTTCAATTGTCGTGTCAAAAGCCTAAAGTTGTGAACCGCGCACGGCGGTTCGTGATAGCATAAGGGTCTGATCAAGGGGCATCTGGGCGCGTCTTAAAAGGGATGCCGACGAACGTCGAACAACTCATCGACGAGGGCACGGGGCGGCTGCTTGCGCGGGCCACGCGCGCGCGTAAGCCGGCGCTGTCGGCTGTCGCCGCGCGTGTGCGCGCGACGGTCGAGAAGTATCTGCTCAGGCACTCGCCGGACGCTTCGGCGGGTGAAGTCCGTAGTTTCATCGACGCGCTGCACGCGGACGAACTTCTGCTCGTCGTCGCGTGCGAGTGCGGCGACGGCGCGGCGTGGGACGAACTGATCGAGCAGTACCGAGCGACCGTGCTCTCCGCCGCGCGCTCGTCGAGCGCGGGCGAGTCGGAGGCCGAAGAGTTGGCCGGCTCGGTCTGGGCCGAACTCCACGGCCTGCGCGCGCGCGCGGACGGGCGGCCCGCGGGCAAACTCGCCTACTATTCGGGCTGCGGCAGTCTCGGCGGCTGGCTCCGCGCGGTCGTCGGCCAACTCGCGATTGACCGGCACCGACGCACGTCGCGGCTCGTGCAGACCGAAGAGGCTTCGGAGTTCGACCGCGCCGCCGCCGAGTCGAACGACGCCGACGGCTGGCGCTCTGCCGCCACGCCCGACCCGGAAAGCGCTTTGGCCGAGCACGAGTCGGCGCACGCGGTCGAAGAAGCGCTCGCTCGCGCGCTCGGCGCGCTCGACGCGGAAGACCGCCTGCTCGTCAAGCTCTACTACTTCGACGGCCTGCGTCTGAAGGAGGCGGGCGCGGTGCTCGGCGTCCACGAGGCGACGGCGAGTCGGAGGCTCGCGCGCCTGCACACGGAGATTCGTAAACGCGTGGAGGCCGCGCTCGTCGCCGATCACAAGTGGACGCGCGAAGAGGTCGCGCGCACGCTCGCCGACGCCGCGCGCGCGCAGACGGACGCCGATCTACGCTCGATGCTCGCGGCAGAGGCCGCGCCGTCTGCGGAGCGTCGAGAGGAGTTGTTCGAGTGAGCTTCCCCGTGCGTGACGACGCCTCGGACGCGACGCACGACGCGCAAGTTTTTGAGGGCCGCGCGTTCAAACCTTGAGCGCCCAAAGGCGTGAATTTTCGAGTCCGACACGGGCACTATTTTTTTCGAGCGAGACGCGCTTCAGATTTTTTCGTGAGATGAAAGAAGGTTTCGACAAAGAGATCGACTCGCTGCTGCGCAGGCTTTCGGGTGCGTCTGCCGGTTCGCGCTCGCGCGGCAACGGGGCGAACGCGGCGGGCGCAGCCGCGCACCTCGACGCCGACGAGTTGAGCGCTTTCGCCGTAGGCTCTCTGCCCGCAGCGGCGCGCGTCGCCGCGTCCGAGCATCTGGCAGACTGCGACGAGTGCCGCGGTCTCGTCGTCAATCTCACGCGCGCCGCCGGCGTCGAAGGCGAGATCGAAAAGGCCGCCGCGCCCGCGCTCACGCCAACGTCTGAGCCTTCTCGCCTGCGTTCGTGGCTCGCGGCTTTGTTCACGCCGGGTGCGCTCCGTTACGTCGCGCCCGTGCTCGCGCTGTGTCTGGTCGCCGCCGTCACGTTCGTCGCGCTCCGCTCGCGCCGCGCCGGAGAGCGAGAGCACGTCGCGCAGGCCATTGACACCTCTGCGCCGCGAACCTCGATTACGGACGACCAGACCGCGGACAAGAATGGCGCGTTGCAGTCGCACCACGACGCGGCGACAGACGCGAACATCCCGCCGCCTTCCGTGGCGACAGGGAACGCGACTGCGAGCCGCGGCGCGCCTTCGTCGAACGCGGCAGCCGGTGAGAATCAGCAGTCGAGGGAGTCGCCCGCGGGCGGCGCGTCTTCGTCTCCGGCAAACGACAGGTTAGATACTTCGGCGGAGCCGGCTTCGCCGCCGAAGGACGCGCCGCCCGCCTCGCCCGCGGCGGAACAGAAGGCTGCGGCCAGCGAGACGGTCACGGTAACGAACGCGGAGGATCAGCCAAAGACCACGCCGACGGTCGAGGCGGGTGCAGGCCAGCCGCAGCAGGTAAACAACCTTTCGCGCGTCGAGATGCGGCAGCAGTCGCCGGACGGCTCGCGCAACCAGTCGAACACGCCCGCGAACGGCAGGCAGAACGAATCTGCGGGCAGCACACGCGACGCTGCAATCGCGGGCGGCCTCGTCGCGGGCAACAGGAAGGAAGACCACGAAAAGTCGGGCGGGCCCCCGACAAGACGCGCACGCTCGTCCGACGACAAGCGCGCCAAGACTGAAGAAGAGGGCACGTCGGCGGGTGACGACGACGAGGTCGCACGCGTCGGCGCGACGCGCAGCGCCGCGGGCCACAAGTTTCGTCGCGATGGCGGCGCGTGGGTTGATGTCAACTACAAGCCTTCGATGTCCTCGACGGGCGTCCGCCGCGGCACAGACTCTTACCGCGCGCTCGTCGCCGACATACCCGAACTCGGTCGCGTCGCCGAACAACTCGGCGGCGAAGTCGTCGTCGTCGTCCGCGGTCGCGCCTACCGAATCCGCTGAAGGCCGTGAACCGTGACAAGAAAGAATCGTAAACCGTAAACCGTGACAAGAAAGAATCGTGAACCGTGAACCGTAAATCGTGACGAGATGAAGACGGGTTTTCTCTTGTCACGGTTTACGGTTTACGGTTCAAGGCTCTTATGATCTTCCGAAGCCCTTTCCCCGAAGTGTCGATTCGCGAAGTGTCGCTTACCCGTTTCGTCTTCGGCGACGCGGCGCGGTTCGCGGACAAGCCCGCGCTGGTTGACGGCGTGAGCGGGCGCGTCACAACCTACGCGCAACTCGTCGGGGCGATACGCGGCGCGGCTTCGGGACTCGCGCGCCGCGGCCTTCGGAAAGGCGACGTGCTCGCCATCCTCAGCCCGAACACGCCTGAGTACATCGTCGCCTTCCACGCCGTCGCCTCGCTCGGCGGAGTCGTCACGCCGATCAATCCTCTCTACACTCCCGAGGAAGTCGGCAAGCAACTCAAGGACGCGGGCGCGAAGTATCTCGTCACGACGCCGCGACTGCTCGAAGACGTGCGCGCAGCCGCGAATGATGCGGGCGTCGAAGAGTCGTTCGTCTTCGGCGAGGCGGACGGCGCGACCTCTTTTTCAACTCTGACGGAAGGCGGCGCGATGCCGTCGGACGGCGGAGAGGGCGACGCGCGCGATGTCAAGATTGATCCGCGAGAGGACTCGGTGGTGCTCCCGTATTCGAGCGGCACCACGGGCGTCTGCAAGGGCGTGATGCTGACGCACCGAAATCTCGTCGCGAACCTCTCGCAGCTAAAAGGCGCTGGCTACGACTGGGAGCGCGAGACGCTCGTCTGCGTACTCCCGATGTTCCACATCTACGGCCTCGCGGTGATTCTGAATCACGGACTCTGGTGCGGCGCGACCATCGTCACGCTGCCGCGCTTCGACTTCGAGCAGTTGCTCCGTGTCATGCGGGACTACAGCGTCACGCTCGCGCATCTCGTCCCGCCCGTCGTGCTCGCGCTCGCCAAAAATCCGCTGGTTGATTCTTACGATCTTTCGTCGCTGAAGATGATCTTCTCAGGCGCGGCCCCCTTGGGCGAGGAGTTGACGCGAGAGTGCTCGGCGCGTCTGGGCTGCGAGATCGTGCAGGGCTACGGCATGACGGAGACGAGTCCGGCGACGCACGTCTCGATGCCCGGAATGGAGAAGCCCGGCTCGGTCGGCGTGTGCGTGCCGAACACGGAATGCAAGGTCGTCTCGGTCGAGACGGGCGAGGAACTCGGCGCGGGCGAGCGCGGCGAGATTTGCATACGCGGCCCGCAGGTGATGAAGGGCTACCTCAACAGTCCCGAAGCGACCGCGCGGACGATTGACGCGGAAGGCTGGCTGCACACGGGCGACGTAGGCTACGCAGACGAAGAGGAATGTTTCTACGTCGTTGACCGCGCGAAAGAACTCATCAAGTACAAGGGATTTCAAGTCCCGCCCGCCGAGTTGGAGGCCGTGCTTCTGACTCATCCGGCAATCGCCGACGCCGCAGTCATTCCGAGTCCCGACGACGAGGCCGGCGAAGTCCCCAAGGCTTTCGTCGTGCTCAAAGAAAATCAGAAGCTTACGACCGAAGACGTTATCTGCTTCGTCGCCGCGCTCGTCGCGCCGTACAAGAAGGTTCGACGCGTCGAGTTCATCGAGCAGATACCGAAGTCGCCTTCGGGCAAAATCCTTCGCCGCCTTCTCGTCGCGGGCGAGCGCGAAAGCGCTGCGCGTTCTGAGCGACGCTCGCCGCCGAAGAGTTAAGCGTTGACCGGATCGGGCCGCGCGCTTTTGCGCGACTGCTTGCCACGGTACATCGAAGCGTCGGCGCGCTCGATTGCGTCGTGAAGCTGCCCCAACTCGTCGAAGCGCGCCAGCCCGTGCGAGTCGTTGATGATCTTGAGGTCGTCGAGGTCGATGACGGCGACGCAGCCTGAAGTGCCTTCGCGCGACTGGTCGCGAGTCGTGAGAGCCGTGCGAGCCGTGCGAACTCTGCCGGAGTCGGCGCGTGCCGTTCACGATGTTCTCCCGCCTGTTGCCCGTCGCGCCGCTCGTGCGCTAAGTTAGCCGTCAAAGCAAACGCCATCACGCTCGAAGAAGGGAAGAGAAATGAACAGACGTGTCGCATCATTCCTGCTCTCGCTCGCCCTCTTGTTTTCGCTGCTGCTGCCCTGCGCCTCGCGCGTCGCGGACGCGCAGGAGGGGCGCGGCGCGGCGCAAAGAAGGGGCGCGCTCGGCCCGGCGTCAAGCCCGCGGCCTGAGATCGCGGCGATGCTGCGCGAGATTGACGCCCGCAACATCGAGCGCACCATCCGCAAGCTTGTAAGTTTCGGCACACGCAACACGCTCTCTTCGCAGGACGACCCTGCGCGCGGCATCGGCGCGGCGCGCGACTGGATTTATCAGCAGATGCAATCGTATGGCCGCGACTCCGGCGGCAGGCTCCGTGTCGAGCTTCAAACGTTCGAGCAGCAGCCCGGTCGTTATCAACGCGTGCAGAAGGCTACGAAGCTGACGAACGTTGTCGCGACGCTTCCGGGCACGCAGGCGGAGTCGAAGGATCGCGTCTATGTCGTCAGCGGCCATTACGACTCGATGTGCACGAGTCCGACCGACGCAGCGTGCGACGCGCCTGGCGCGAACGACGACGCATCGGGCACTGCCGCCGTCTTGGAACTCGCGCGCGTGATGTCGAAGCGCCGGTTCGACGCGACGATTATTTTCGTCGCGGTCGCGGGCGAGGAGCAGGGACTCGTCGGCTCGACGTACTTCGCCGAGCAGGCGAAGAAGCAGGGAATGAACGTTGACGCGATGTTCACGAACGACATCATCGGCAGTTCCACGGGCGGCAACGGCGTGCGCGACAACCGCTCGGTGCGCGTCTTCTCGGAAGGCGTGCAGTCGAACGAGACGCAGGATGAGGCCGCCACGCGCCGAAGCGTCGGCGGCGAGAACGACTCGCAGTCGCGACAACTCGCGCGCTTTATCAAGGAGACGGCTGAAAAATATATGCCGTCTTTTCGAGTCTCGATGATCTACCGTCGCGACAGGTATCTGCGCGGCGGCGACCACATTCCGTTTCTTGAGAACGGCTACGCCGCCGTCCGGTTCACAGAGCCGAACGAGAACTACAATCACCAGCACCAGAACGTGAGAGTTGAGAACGGCGTGCAGTACGGCGACCTGCCGGAGTTCGACGACTTCGCGTACATCGCGCAGGTCGCGCGAGTGAACTGCGCCGCGCTCGCCGCGCTCGCGCTCGCGCCCGCTCGTCCCTCGAACGCGCGCATCGTGACGCGCCGTCTGACGAACGACACGGACTTGCAGTGGGACGCAAACAAAGAGCCTGACCTCGCGGGCTACCTGGTCGTCTGGCGCGACACGACCAAGGCCGTCTGGACGCACTCGCTGTGGGTCGGCAACGTCACGAGCTACACGGTCGCGGGCCTCTCGAAAGACAACTACTTTTTCGGCGTGCGCGCCGTTGACCGGGACGGCAACCGAAGCCCCGTCAGCTACCCGCGCCCCTCGCGCCAGTAGCGGAATTCGACAATGAAAATGCGGCCTGCGCGCGCCAGCCGCGGGTCAAACTTTTTCCAACTATCGGCGAGACGTGCGCGTCTAAACTGATGGTCGGAAAGCCCGCAAGTCCCGGCGTCCGCGAAGCGTTTTAGAAGACGAGTTTTGAAGAAATCGGAGCCAGTCATGAAAGCCATCTTTTCGTCCCTGCGCCGTGCCGCACGCGCCTTCGCGCTCACTTGCGCGTCGGCGCTTTTTATGAACAGCCTCTTCGTCGCCGCCACCGCGCAGACTTCAACGATGAACCGCGCCGCCGCGCAGAAGTTGACCGAGGAACAGCGCATAGTCCACGTGCTCAACCGCCTCGGCTTCGGCGTGCGCCCCGGCGATGTCGAGCGCGTCGAACGGATGGGACTCAACAACTACATCGAGCAGCAACTCAACCCCGAAAGGATTGACGATTCGTTCCTCGACGCAAAGCTCAAGAGCTATCCGACGCTTCAACTCACCACGGGCGAGCTTCTCGCCAGATACCCGCAGCCGAATCAACTCCTCCGACGCCTGCAACGCACGGGGCAGTTGCCGCCCGAGTTGGCCGCGCTCGTACAACAGCGCCAACAGGGACAGCAGGCGCAACAGTCGCCGCAACAGACGCAAGGTCAGGCGCAGGAGAACAAGACCGCGATGCCCGCACAGGACAAGCAGGCGGACGCCGCGAACCCCGACGCAGAGAAACTCATCGGCGAGGCGCAGAACGCGCAACTCAACCCGCAGGCCGCGAAGCAGCAGGCGCAGGACGCAGACCCGCAGCGACGCGCGTATCGTCAGGCAATCGTCGAGTACATGCGCGAGAACGGACTTGAGAATCCGCAGCGCATCATGGCAGAGCTTGACTCGTCGCGCGTGATTCGCGCCGTCTATACCAAGCGGCAGTTGCAGGAGGTGATGGTCAACTTCTGGGAGAACCACTTTAACATCTACGCACAGAAGGGCGCGGATCGTTGGTTCCTCACGTCTTACGACCGCGACGTGATTCGACCGAACGCGCTCGGCAACTTCCGAGACCTTCTGGAAGCGACGGCGAAAAGCCCCGCGATGCTCTTCTACCTCGACAACTTCCAGAGCGTCAGCCCGAACGCTCAGATAAATCGCGCGATGTTCCGACGCCAGCAGGCAGACATCGGAGGCGGCGACCAGATGCGCGCGGGCGGCCTGTTCGGCGGCGCTCGCATGCGCGACGGCGAGGCGCGCGCGCGAATGCAGGCACGGATGGCGAAACAGCAGCAAGGACAGTCTGCGCAGCAGCGCCCCGCCCAACAACAGAATCGACCGAAGCGCGGCATCAACGAGAACTACGCGCGCGAGTTGATGGAGCTTCACACGATGGGCGTTGACGGCGGCTACACGCAGAAGGACGTGACGGAGGTTGCGCGCGCCTTCACAGGCTGGACTATTTACCAGCCGCGCGGCGGCGGCATCTACGGCGACGACGCGGGACAGGACTCGCGCGCCGGCACGTTCTTCTTTAACTCTCGCACGCACGACGACGGCGAGAAGACTGTGCTCGGCCAGAAGATCGCGGGCGGCGGCGGAATGGAGGACGGCGAGAAGGTTCTTGACATCCTCGTCGCGCAGCCCTCGACCGCGAAGTTCATCGCGACGAAGCTGTGCCGCTACTTCGTCTCCGACGATCCGAGTCCCGCGCTCGTCGCACGCGTCGCCGACTCTTTCCACAAATCGAACGGCGACATCAAGACGACTCTGCGCGCGATCTTCTCGTCGCCGGAGTTCAACTCTTCGGACGCGCGCCGCGCGAAGATCAAGACGCCGTTCGAGCTTGCCGTCAGCGCCATCCGAACTCTCGGCGCGGACACGGACGCGCGCCCCGCGCTCACGCAATGGATTTCAAAGATGGGCGAGCCGCTCTACGGCTACATCGCGCCGACGGGCTACCCGGATGTTGCGACCTACTGGGTCAACACGGGCGCGCTTCTGGAACGTCTGAACTTCTCGCTCGCGCTCGTCTCGAACCGCATTCCGGGCACGCGCGTTGACCTCTCGCGCTTCGTCGGCGACGACGCCAACAGCAGCCGCGCCGTTGACCAGAAGGGCGTGGTTGATCGCTTCCTCGATGTCGTTTTGCAGAACGACATCTCGCCGAAGAGCCGTGAAGTCTTGATGAAGCAGTTGACCGATCAGATGGATGCGCCGATAACGACGACGCCCGACGCGACGGCGCGCGAGAAGAATGTCTCTGCCGCGCGCCGGGAGCAGCAGCAGGCGGGCGCGACGGTCGGCAATCCGGAAGTGGCGCGCATCGCCGCGCTCGTCATCGGCTCGCCGGAGTTCCAGCGGCAGTAAGCATTCGACGTTGATTTAACTAAAGAGATGCGAATCAAGAGTAGAAAAATGCGCTGGTTGAGAACAAAGGACTTAAAGAATCGGCCTTTCAGCTTTCGGCTGGTTAAGGCTATAAGTTGTTGATTCTTCGTACCCGATTTCTACTCTTGATTCGCATTAAAGAGGTAAGAAGTTATGAACCGCAGATTGTTTCTGAAGAGCAGCAGCGTGGCGCTCGCCAGTGTCGGACTCGTAGGCAGCGCGCCTTCGTTCCTGAAGCGAACGGCGTTCGCGCAAGGGCTGTCGGTTGCGCCGAACGGTCGGCGCAAGACTCTGATCGCAATATTCCAGCGCGGCGCTGTGGACGGCCTCAACATGGTCGTGCCGCACGGCGAGCGAAATTACTACGAGCTTCGACCGCAGATCGCGGTTGACCAGCCGGGCAAGTCCGGTCAGGACTCCGCCATCAACCTCGACGGCTTCTTCGGACTGCACCCTTCGCTCGTCGCGTTCAAGCCTCTGTGGGACTCGAAGCAACTCGCGATAGTTCAGGCCGTCGGCTCGCCCGACAACACTCGCTCGCACTTCGACGCGCAGGACTACATGGAGTCAGCGACGCCCGGAGTCAAATCAACACAGGACGGCTGGCTCAATCGATACCTACAGGCGCGCACAGACCCGAAGGCGACGCCGTTTCGCGCAATCTCGATGACGCAGAATCTTCCGCGCAGCTTGCAGGGAACAGCGCCGGCGCTCGCGATGCAGAATCTGAGCGACTTCACGATTCGCGGCGGCGCACAGACGGCGAGCGTGCAGGGCGGATTCGAGGGACTCTACGAGCAGGGCGTCAACGACGTTCTGCGCGGGACGAGCAAGGAGACGTTCGAGGCGATTGACTTCTTAAAGAAGGTAAACCCGGCGCAGTACAAGCCTGAGAACGGCGCGCGCTATCCGGGCGGGCAGTTCGGAGGCGCGCTCATGCAGATCGCGCAACTCATCAAGGCGGGCGTCGGTTTGGAAGTCGCCTTCACGGACATCGGCGGCTGGGACACGCATCGCGCCGAGGGCAACTCGCGCGGGCAACTCGCGAACCTTCTCGCGCAGTTCTCGCAAGGGATAAACGCGCTCGTGACAGATCTCGGCCCCGCGCGTATGCAGGACGTGGTTGTTCTGACGATGAGCGAGTTCGGTCGAACCGTGCGGCAGAACGGCACGGGGGGGACCGACCACGGCCACGCCAACGCAATGTTCGTCGTCGGCGGCTCGGTGCGCGGCGGACGTGTTTACGGCCAGTGGCCCGGACTTCGAGACGACCAACTCTTCGAGGGGCGCGACCTCGCTTTGACTACAGACTTCCGCGACGTGTTCGGCGAGATAGCGCAGAAGCACTTGGGGCAGGCCGATCTTAAAAAGGTCTTCCCCGGTTACGATGGCGGCCCGTCGAAGTTCCGCAGCCTGCTAGGGTAGCTGTGCTTCTGAAATCGAAGGTCGTCTCCGAAATAGGAAAGGGACGCCGCTCCTTAAACGGGCGGCGTCCCTTTCAGTTTTCATCAAAGCCTGCCGGAGACAGTCAGCGTCGCATGCCTGTCGGCTCGCGCGTTACCAATCGGATGGGGCAGTCGCTTTCTTCGCCTTCGGCTTGGGTCTGGTCGGGTCGTCCTCATCGCCAATCTTTGGCCCCATTGACTTGAGCCACGCATTATATTCCGTGACCCTCCGCACCATCTCCGGCGGGACAAGCGCTTTGGTCTCCGGCCCCATCTGCATCAGCGCCTCCGCCGCACAGCGCTGCGGCCTGTCGCGCTCACCTTCCACGGGCAGGCTCATCAGCCGCAGCAGTTTCGGCACGGCAGGCGCGCCCTCTGGGCCGAGCGCCCCCAGCGCCTCCGCCACGTAGCACTGCACGAAGTCGTCCTTGTCGTCGAGCGCGACCATCAGAGCCGGGGCCGCGGCCTTCGCCACAGGCCCCAAATATTTGAGCGCGGCTGTGGCCTTAAACCTCAAATCCTTATCGTCGTCTTTTAGCTCTTTGACCAGAAGAGGTACGGCAGGCTCGGCGGCGGGGCCAAACCGCCAGATGATATCGAGCGCCTTGCCGCGCACCTGCTTGTCGTTCATGCGCAAAGCCTCGACGACCAGCGGCGCGCCGTTAGGGGCGAGATTCTGTAGCACGTCGAGGATGAGCAATATCTTGTTGGACTTCAAGTCCTTCGCCAACAGCGGCACGACGGCGGGGCCGATCCTACCCAGCGCGATGGAGGCAAAGGTGTAGAGATTAGAGTCCTTCGTTGTATAGACCACCTTGAGCAAATCCGGGGCGGCGACTTCCGCCTGCGGGCCGATGTTGCCTAGTGCCAGCGCCGCGAGGCTGCGCAGTGGACTCTTCTCGTCGAGCAGGATGGCGAGCAGGTCGGGCACGGCGTCTGCGGCGCTCGGTCCCAGGCGCACTAATCCCCTCACGGCCATCCAGCGCACGCCGCCGTCTTTGTCCCTCGTGGCGGCGGCCAGCGCGGCGCCGACCTCCTTCTGGCGCGACGGGAGGGGCTTGTAGAAACCGAGGGCGAAGGCGGCGTAGTAGCGCACTTCAGCGTCGTCGTCGCGGAGCGACTTCAGCCACTCGTCCACGGTTGATTTCGTGTCCGGCCCGATAGCCCAGAACGCTTCGGAAAGGTTGACACTGACTCCGCTGTGCTCTTCTTCGCGCATACGCCTGATGACGTGCGGCAGCGCGTCCTTGGCCTCCGCGCCGAGGTAGCCGAGTTGGCGTGCGGCACAGGCGCGCACCTTCGGGTCGGGGTCGCGCAGCTTGCTGACGAAAGCCGTCACCTTCCGCGGCGTCTCAGCCTGCTCGCTGACGCCGAGCACGTTACCCGGCGTCTCACCCTGACAGGGATTCAGAGTGATAACCACGTCGCGGTCGTCTGCCGTCGCGCCGTTTACTGTGACGACCGGCCCTATCACCACCGGCGTGCCGGACTGGGAGGGGCCACGCCTCCCGGCCTCCTGTGCAGCAGAATTCGCACATGCGGTCTCTACTATCGCAATGGGCAAAAGGGCGAGGAGGAAGATGTGCTTGATATCGAAGAAGGGGCAGTTGCTGCGTGTGAGTGGCATCGCTTCTACTCCGGCGTCCGTCCGGACGCGCAAGTTCGGTCGTGAGACCTACGAAACTCTCGCTGGTGGAAATCGACGCGGACAGGCTATAGCCGCCCATATTAAATGTCAACGGAATTCCGCAGCCGCCCATATTAAATGTCAACGGGATTCCGCGTGCGTCACCAGTCGGTCTTCAGAGGTGTGCCGATGATCACGCGATATGCGACGGGCGCGACGGCGAGCGTCATGCTCACCCACGTCGCGGGGTATTTATAGTCTTCGACGAGGAAGAGTATGCGCGGCGGGAGGTAGAAGAGGAGTATGACGGGACTGAGTATGACAAAGCCCATCGCGCGCGAGAGCACGTCGCCCACGCCAGCCGCTCGAATGTTCGATCCCGCCGTCACGGTGTTCCAGACGGCGAGGTTCACGAGCATATAAGCGAAGAGGCAGATGTCCGCGACGGTTTCGACCTCGCGCGAGTTGCGCCAGTTGGGGACGGGCGGCTTCTTGTACGGCGTCAACGCGCGCCAGACGAGCACCGTTGGGATTATGCAGAGAAGTATTGCCGGAAACAGAACCGCGGGCGTCGGTTCTGTCTGGGCCAGCGCGACAACCGCACAGCCTGTGACGATCATGAGGCAGAGGTGAAGAATCATAAGGCAGCCGAAAGGGCTTGCGTCGCCCTCTTGTCGCGTGAGCATACGCGCCTGAAGCGGCCTGCGTTTGAGCGCCGCGCCGATCAACTGCGCGGCGAGGGCCGCAAGGATGATGTATAGAAAGCTGCGCCCCGCCTGCACGTCGTCGCCTAAGAACGAGTCGAGCATGAGCCTTCCGATGTATCGCGTCAGGAGTCGGACGAGAAAGATGTTGACCACGATGACCGCGAGGTCGAACACAAGCCCGCGGTAGTTGGTCGGCATGAACCGGCGTCGGCCCTTCTGTCTGTTTTGCGTTGTCACGGAGATATTTGAGATTATTTCGTTTCGCGTCGCATCCGGGAGCACAGGACATATAAAATGAGCGGAATGCTTTTATGATAGTTCGCGTGTGCGAGTCAAACGTTAGGGAGTAGCGGCCTCGCACGGGACGGTTTTCCGTCGTGCTGTGAGATTACTAACACGAGACGCGGCTGAAGCCGTCGCGCGCAGAACTTTCGCCGCGCGCGTTTCGTAATCCGGGGCACGTCGCGCGGCGTTAGCATTCACGCCCGTCTTATAAATTCTTTTCGGCGATAGGAGAAAACTCATGTTCTGTCCGCGTTGCGGCCAACAGCAGGCTTCCGAAGAGGTGCGCTTCTGCTCGCGCTGCGGCCTCCGGCTCGACGCGCTCGCGGAGTTCGTCGAGAGCGGCGGGAGTCTCGACGCGGCGGACGCGACGGAAGATTTGCCCGTGCTCACGCCGCGCCAGCGCGGCACGCGCAAAGGTGTTTTGATACTCATTGCCGGTTTGATATTCAGCTTTGTCGCGGTGATGTTGACGGGGCTAAACAGCAACTTCGCCGTGCTTCTGGTGCTCGCGTCCCTCGTCGTTATATACGGCGTCCTGCGAATTCTATACGGGATGCTTCTCGAAGACGACGCGGCGCGAAAGAAGGCCGAGAAGCGCGCCGCACGTGGCGCGGATCGCCAAATGAGACGCGGTAAGAATAGAGATAAATTTGTGGAGGCTCTTGCCCGCGCAGCGGAACTCCCGCCGCAACGCTCCGTCCCCGCGGGCATCTTCACCAAAGCCGGAAGTGTGACGGGCGAGATGTCAGCGCCGCCGAGCGTCACAGAGAATACGACGCGCCTGCTCGAAGAAGAGGACGACGGCCCGCATCTTAACAACGGCAGCGCGCGAAAGTAAGCCTGCGTCGTCCCTTTTATGCACGTCGCGCCTTGTTTCCAGTCCCACGCGCGTCGAATCCCAAGCCGAACCGCACGCCCGAAAGCCTCCGCCCGCCGTCCTAACGCCCGCACGCGAAAGTTTTTACACGCACCGGCAAGAATTTCCCCGCACTGCCAGCATTTTCAGCCGGTGCGGCTGAAAAATATCCCGCACCGGCGCTCCGAACCGCGCACTGACGACAAAAACACGCGCGGCTCTCGAAATTTCCCCGCACTGACAAACAAAACACGCGCACCGGCAAATAAAACATGCGCACTAGCAAATAAAACACGCGCACCGGCTAATAAACACGCGCACCGGCTAATAAACACGCGCACCAGCTAATAAACACGCGCACCGGCTGTCTGAACACGCCCGTCTGACAGACCTTGTCACTCGCCTCCGATATTTCACCTGTCGTCTCTCGTCTGGGCACACGCGCCGACCGTCTGGGCACACGCGCGCATCATCTGAACGCAGTCGGACGAAGATTCGACGGCGACGCGCGAGTATTTCGGCGTGGGTTACAATGCGCCGCCTCCTTTTTACCGCTCTCCTGTTACACTTTCAAGCAGATTCACCGCCACACGTTTATGCCCGCTCCGCTCTTGTACTTTTCGGGCAGGACTACAAAACGTGTATCTATGGCAATCATTTTCATGGGCTTATTGTGCAAAGTTCGTTGGCGTGGAAAAATGAACTGCTCGACGCTGCACACGGATGAGCACGCGACTGACACCGACGATCTTGCGTTTCGATTCGCTGCCTTCGACTAATACGGAGGCGGCGCGACAGGCCGCGCTCGGTGCGCCGGAGGGCTTGTGCGTCGTCGCGCGCGAGCAGACGGCGGGGCGCGGTCGGCAGCAACGCGCATGGGTCTCGCCGAAGGATGCGGGGCTTTACTTCAGCGTCGTGCTGCGCCCTCGTCTCGACGCGCGCGCGTGGCCGCTTGTGACGCTCGCCGCGGCGCTCGCCGTGCGCGACGCGCTCTTTGAAGCGTGCGCGTTGGAGACAGACATCAAGTGGCCGAACGATCTTCTGGCGAGCGGGCGCAAACTCTGCGGCATACTCGCCGAGACGGTCGAGACGCCGCGGGGTCGCGCCGTCGTCGTAGGCATCGGCGTCAACCTCACGAACCGCGCGTTCCCGCCTGAGATTCTTGAGACGGCAACGTCGGTCGAAGAACAAACGGCGCGCGCCCCCGACGCCGGACGCCTGCTCGCGTCTCTAACGCGCTCGCTCGCGCGACGATACGAGACGCTTCAATCTGCCGGGGGCGCGGCTGAGACTGTGCGCGAGTGGGAGTCTCGCTCGTCCTTCGCGTGCGGTCGCCGCGTGCGAGTCTCGCTCGCCGGAGAGACTTTCGAGGGCACGACGCGCGGCCTTGAAACGGATGGTGCTCTGCGCGTCGAACCGGACGCGGGCGAAACCAGAGTTGTACGCGCGGGCGACGTTTTTGCGCTCAGGAAGAGTGACTAATTAAGAATTGTTTGGAAGGGATATTTAATTGCGAGCGCCGTAAGGCGCGGAAAGAATGTAGCCCACGGCGCGAGCCGTGGGTATCGTGCCGAATGAAATCAGGCAAGCCCCGGAGGGGCGAAAGAAATGTCTCACACGCATACAAATCTTCTCATACACATAATTTTCAGCACCAAAGATCGGATGCCTTTGATTGACTCGGACATTAACCCGCGTCTGCACGCTTACCTCGGCGGCATCGTTCGCGAATTGAAAGGAACTGCACTAAGCGTCAACGGAACGATGGATCATGTTCATATGCTCATCGGTTTACCTCCAACCGTTGCGCTTTCTGATGTTGTTCGCGTGACAAAGGCGAATTCGTCGCGTTGGATACACGAGCAGATTGTAGATAAAAAGTTTGGCTGGCAAAGCGGCTATGGCGCATTCAGCGTCAGCCAATCGAAGGCGCAGACGGTTCTTGCATATATCGCGCATCAGGAAGCACATCACAGAAAGATTTCCTTTAAATGAGGAGTTCGCTGCGTTCCTGAAAAAGCACGGCGTTGAATACGACGAACATTTTTTGTGAGGTTGAAGTTCTTTCGCCCCTTCCGGGGCTTTGATTATTTTTTTCGGATGTGCCGCCACGGCTTACGCCGTGGGCTACACTCTTCCGCGCCTTCGGCGCTTCTCGTCTCTGAATGAATCAGACAAAACAAGGAAGACGCATCGTCATCTCGACCTTCGGCTCGTTCGGCGACGTGCATCCGTACATCGCCATTGCGCTCGAACTAAAAAAGCGCGGGCATCATCCGGTCATCGTCACGTCGGAGATTTATCGAGAGAAGTTGGATGCGCTCAATCTCGACTTTCACCCGTCGCCGCCCGACTTGCCGGACTACGATCAGCCGGACGAGGTGAGCCGGATGGTCGGCGAGTTGATAGACACGAGGAAGGGGCCGGAGCGCGTCTTCAAAGAATTTATCAACCCGCACCTGCGCGGGATGTACGACGCGCTCGCGGAGGCAGCGCGCGGCGCTGACCTTTTATTAACGCACGTTCTGTCGCTCGTCGCTCCGCCGCTCGTCGAGAAGACGGGCATCCGTTGGGTTTCGAGCGTGCTCGCGCCAATCGCTTTCTTCTCCGTCTACGATCCGCCCGTCATTCCGCAGATGCCTTCGCTTCACAATCTTCTCAAACACAGTCCTGCGCTCACGCGCGGCTTCATGCGACTCGGACATTGGCGTCTGGATAAATTGGCGGAGCCTGTCTATCGCTTTCGACGTGAACTCGGACTCGCGCGCGGCGGAAACCCGATTCTCGAAGGACAGCACGCGCCGGCGCGTGTGCTCGCACTCTTCTCTTCCGTCATCGCGAAGCCGCAGAAGGATTGGCCGCCGCAGACGCGCGTCACGGGCTTCTGCTTCTACGACCGGCGCGACCGCACGGGCCGCGAGCAAGGCGTCGAGCCTGAACTTTTAAAATTTCTCGACGCGGGAGAACCGCCCGTCGTCTTCACGCTCGGCTCTGCGGCATACTGGGTTGCGGAGGATTTCTACCGCGAGTCAATCAAGGCCGCTCGCTCGCTCGGCCAGCGCGCGCTCCTGCTCATCGGCGACGAGAGGAATCGTCCAGCCGAAGCTTTGCCGGAAGGCGTCGCCGCGTTCGAGTACGCGCCTTACGGCGAGTTGTTCCCGCGCGCGCGCACGGTCGTTCACCACGGCGGCATCGGCACGACCGCGCAGGTTCTACGCGCAGGCGTGCCCGCTCTCGTCATGCCGTTCAGCCACGACCAGTTCGACAACGGCGCGCGAGTCGCGCGAGCCGGCGCGGGCCGCGTTCTGCCGCGCGCGAAGTACAACGCGGCGTCGGCGACAAGAGAACTGCGCGCGCTCATGGACGACGCGAGTTATACTTCTCGCGCGGCGGAAATCGGAAAGCAGGTTCGCTCGGAGGACGGCGCGGCGACGGCTGCGGACGCGATTGAAGAAGTGCTGGGCGTTTGAAGTCGGAGAAGTGTCGAGAGGATGACGGGTATGCTTCTTGTGATGGATGTCGGGAACACGAACACGTCGCTCGGCGTGTTCGAGGGCGAGCGTCTGGCGTGGCACTGGCGTCTGACGACCGAGCGTGCGCGCACCGTTGACGAATACGGCGTCCACGCGCGCAACCTTTTCGCGCTCGCCGGTCTCGACTTCAAGGTCATCGGCGCTGTAGCAATCGCCTCGGTCGTGCCGCAGCTAGACTACACTCTGAAGCGTATGTCCGAAGTCTATTTCCACCTCACGCCGCTCTTCGTTGACAACTCGACGGACACGGGGCTGACGATTCTCTACGACCCGCCCTCGGACGTTGGGGCCGACAGAATTGTTGACGCAGTAGCCGCCGTGCACAAGTACGGAGCGCCGTGCATCGTCGTTGACTTCGGCACGGCGACGAACTTCGAGGTCATCGAAGAAGGCGGGCGATACCTCGGCGGCGTCATCACACCCGGCATCTCCATCTCGACCGACGCGCTGTTTGCGCGCGCCGCGCGCCTGCCGCGCGTAGGCATCGAGCGACCGCACACGGTCATCGGCGCTTCGACCGTCTCGGCGATTCAGTCGGGGCTTTATTACGGCTATGCCGGACTCGTTGACGGCATACTGCGCCGAATGATCGAGGAACTCGGACGCCGCCCGCGCGTCGTCGCGACCGGCGGACTCGCGCCGCTGATTGCGACCGCGTCGGAGTTCATAGACGAAGTTGACCTGACGCTCACGCTCGACGGCCTGCGTCTCGTTTACGAGAGAAACCGCGGCCTGTCGCGCGACGCTTGAAGCGTCGGGCCTCGCCGCTCGTGGCGCACTCTTGACTAAATCGCGCGGCCTGTTCATCCTTGCAGCGCGCCGGTCTTTTCATAGTCTCTGAAATCCTGCAAAAGTCTCTTCCGTTCGCGAACAAGTGATGAACAAACGGGAAGCGGCGCGCTCCGACGAGTATCGGGCAGAGCGCGCGCTCTTAAACTATTTCAACTATTTCACGGAGATCGAGGACACCTTCATACGCCGCCGCGGCAAGCACCTGCTTCTGAGTCCGATGGATTGGGCGCTCATAGAGAGTTGGAAGGAGATGGGCGTGCCGCTCCACGTCGCGTTGCGCGGCATCGAACGCGCCTTCGACTCCTACGAGTCGCGACCGCGCAACCGCAGCGTCAAGTCTTTGATGTACTGTCAGGAGGAGGTCGAGGCGCAGTTCGCCGAGTGGCTCGAATCTCAGCGCGGCGCTTCGTCGCCGGGCGTCGCCGGCGAGAGCCACGGCGTCGGAAGTGAAAACGTCGAAGCCGCGGGCGCGGGATTGCCGTTCCCGCGCACGGTCATCGCCGCACACCTCGCAGAATGCCGCGACGCCTTGGGCCGCGCGCGCGAGAAGAGAAGAGAACTCGCGGGCGGCGACCCTTTGAGCGAGACGCTCGCGCGCGCATCGTCGCGGCTCGAAGAGTTGGCCGAGGACTTCGAGCGCGCGGCGCGGCCAGACGCCGAGAAGTTGGAAAGCTCTCTGACAGACCTCGAAGCTCTGCTAGACCGCGCGCTGCGCGGCTCGCTCGCGGCAGGCGTCGTCGAAGAGTTGCGAGCCGAGGCCGAAGAACAGTTGCGCCCGTACCGCGCGCGTATGGGGCGCGCGACCTACGAGCAGACTTTGGACAACCTTCTGGCGAAGGCGCTGCGCGAGTCGGCGGGCGTGCCTCGCCTGAGCCTGTTTTATCTCTGATCCCCCTTGCGAAAAGGAGTGTAAGCGAATGTCTAGAATGGTAATCAAGCGGCTCGGAGTCTTCTCCGTGGCGAAGATTTACTCGGTCGTGATGGCGGGCATGGGCCTGCTCATCGGCATCCCCTTCGGCCTGATAATGATCATCTTCGGCGCGGCGATCATGACCGCGGGGCGCAACTCCGGGGCGGGCGGGGGCATGGGCGGCGGCTTCGGCGTCGGCTTGGGCATCTTCTACATGGTCGGGCTGCCGATACTCTACGCCGTATTGGGCTTCATCTTCGGCGCGATAGGCGCGCTCATCTACAACGTGGCTGCGGGCATAATCGGCGGCGTCGAGATGGAGCTTGAGAACGCCGACGGCGGTTACGCGTCGCCGCCTCAGCCGCAGTGGGGCGCGCAGCAGCAACAGCCCGGACAGCAGCAGTACCCGTACTGAAGAAAGGCCGTGATCCGTAAACCGTGACGAGAGAAAAACTGTTCTCACTCGTCAAGGTTTACTTTTCACGGTTCACGGTTCAAGGCTTTTATGAAAGAGTCGCGCCGCGAGACGGGCGAGGGCGGCGAGCGCCTGCGCGAAGGTGCGGAACTCGACTTGACGGTCGAGCGCATTCTGCCGGGCGGCCTTGGACTCGCGCACGCGCGCGGGCAGACCGTCTTCGTCGCGCTCTCAGCGCCGGGCGACCGCGTGCGCGCGCGTGTCGAGTCTGTTCGCTCGCGCGTCGCCTTCGCCTCGGTTGTCAAAGTCGTCGAGCCGTCGCGCGAGCGAGTCGAGCCGCCGTGCCCGTACTTCGGTCGCTGCGGCGGCTGCGACTTTCAGCAGTTGAGCTACGAGGCGCAACTCGCCGCCAAGGTCGAGATCATACGCGACTGCCTGCGCCGCGTCGCGCGCGTCGAGCCGCCAAATGAAATTCACATCACGCCTTCGCCCGCCGCTTGGCACTATCGCTCGCGCGCACGCTGGCAGCACGACCGGATTCGGAATCTACTCGGATATCACGAGCGCGGCACGCACCGTGTCGTTGATGTCGCCGAGTGCCCCGTCGCCGCGCCCGAAGTCGAAGAGCGTCTGAAGCGCCTGCGCGCGCTCATGCGCGAAGGCCGTCTGCCCGAAGGCGCGCAGGAGTTCGAGGCCGTCGCGGGCGACGACGGCGTCGCGCTCGACCCGCCTGTCGAAGCGGAAGATGCGCGCGAGCAGTCGCGCACGATACACGGCGAGCGTTACCGCTTCGACGCGCGCTGCTTCTTCCAGATCAACCACGCGCTCCTCGACCCGCTCGTCGCCGAAGCCCTGCGCGAAGCCGCAAGCGGCGAGACCGCAAACGACGAGGCGGCAAGCGTTGATACCGTCGGAGCGACGGCGCTCGATCTTTACAGCGGCGTCGGACTCTTCACGCTCCCGCTCGCGCGCCGCTTCTCGCACGTGGTCGCCGTCGAGGGAAACCCCGCGGCATCGGAGTACGCACGCCGAAACATTGCCGACGCAGGACTCTCGAACGCGACCGTCGAAACCGCAGCCGTCGGCGACTGGCTCGCGCGAAACTCACAACGTCTCGGAGGCTTTGACTTCATCCTCCTCGACCCGCCGCGCGCAGGCGCGGAACCCGAAACCGTCCGCGGCATCATCCGTCTTTGCCCGCGTCGCATCTCTTACGTCTCATGCGACCCCGCGACGCTCGCGCGCGACCTCCGCGTCCTCTGCGAAGCCGGATACAAAATCGCCTCCGTCCGCGCCTTTGACATGTTCCCGCAGACTCACCACGTCGAGACGGTCGTTCGTCTGTCTCGTCAATT
>DATINM010000007.1:0-111048 GCA_035474235.1 Pyrinomonadaceae bacterium | reverse complement strand
TCGCACGCCGCGAGCACGTCCTCGTCAACGGCGGCGCGTCCGGCGCGCAAGGCTTCGAGCAGCGACTCGAACTCGTGTGCCAACTCGCCCGCCGCTACGAGTCCGGCTGCCGTCGCGCTCCCCTTGATCGTGTGAACGCGGCGGAATATCCGACCGACAAGCTCGCGCCGCGCGCGACCGTCGCCGCGCCGCGCCCGCAATGCGGCGATGTCGTCGCGAAGCTCTTCGATGAGTTCTCCGGCCTCTGCCAGAAATTCGCTCAGGAGTCGGTCGTCCATAATCCGGGTTCAAAGTTTAAGGTTCAAAGTTCAAAGTTCAAAGCCGCCTTGTCAAAAGCTGAAGCGCCAGCCGCGAGACTGTCTGCCGGCTGGCGCTTCAGCTTTGAGCTTTGAACCTCGAACTTTAAATTTCTACTTCGCCGAGGCACTCTTCTCGTCGCCGGTTGCCTGATCGTCGCCCTCGCCGCCCGTCTCTTCGTCCGGGTGCGGGGCGGCGTCTTCCTGCGGACGCTCGCGGTCGAGGTCGCGCTTGATGGCGTCGAGTATGCCGTTGATGAACTGCGTGGCCTCGTAGGTCGAGAAGCGGCGGGCTATTTCGAGCGCCTCGTTGATGGCGACGGTGCGCGGCGTCGGCTCGTGGAGGAATTCGTACACGGCCATGCGGAGGATGTTGCGGTCAACGACGGCCATTCGCGAGATGCGCCAGTGTTCGGCGCGCGAGCGTATGCGTTCGTCAAGCTCTTCGAGGTGCGCGAGTGCGCCCGTCGCGATCCTCGTCGAGAACTCGCGCGCGCCCTCGTCCATCTCCGGCTCGCCGAGTTCCTCCCAGTAAGCGCGCACGAGTTCGTCGGCCCGCGCCGCGCCGCCGATGTCAGCCGCAAAGAGCATCTGCAAGGCGCACTCTCGCGCCTTACGTCTTGAACCCATATGATTAGTACAGAGATAAGTGATGAGTGATAAGTAATGAGAAAAAGCCTGTTCTTAACTTATCACTCATCACTTGTCACTCATCACGGTCTTATAAAGATTGACCAACTCGACAGCCGACATCGCGGCCTCGAACCCCTTGTTCCCCGCCTTGACTCCCGCGCGGTCAATCGCCTGTTCTAACGTGTCGGCGGTGACGATGCCGTAGAGCACGGGGACGCCCGTCGAGAGCGCGGCGTGTGCAATGCCCTTCGTCACCTCGCCGGCGACGTACTCGAAGTGCGGAGTCTCGCCGCGTATGACCGTGCCGAGGCAGACCACGGCGTCGAAGCGCCCCGACTGCGCGAGCCTGAGCGCGAGCAGCGGAATCTCGAACGAGCCGGGCACGCGGAAGTGCTCGACCGCCGCCTCGTCCGCGCCGAGCCGTTCGAGCGCGTCCAAAGCGCCCTCCACGAGCCGCGCCGTCAGAAAGTCGTTCCAGCGGCTCGACACGACCGCGAAGCGAAAGCCTCCGGCACTCAAGCGCCCCTGATGAGTCACAGGCTGCAAATTATTCCCCGGCCTCTCCGATTCGTTTGGGAGTAAAAGCTGAAGTCAGTATAGAACAAAAGCGGTGACGTGTGACAAGTGACGAGTGACGAACCGGAACCGTCTGTCCGCATCGAGTTCTCAAATTCGATGACGAGCGCGAGTCACTCGCTGTCTTCAACTCGTCAATCGTCATCCGTCACACGTCACCGCCCTTTAAATTCGGGACTGCGTTTTTCGAGGAAGGCGCGCGTTCCTTCGCGCACGTCTTCGGTCGAGAAGAGCGAGGCGAAGAGTTCCGCTTCGAGCTTCAACCCTTCGTCGAGCGCGAGGCGGGAGCCGCGCGTGACGGCTTCGAGACAGGCGCGCACGGCGAGCGGCGCTGACGTTTCGACGACGGCGCGAGCGAGCGCCTCCGCTTCGCACATCAAACTATCCGCCGCGACGACACGATTGACGAGGCCGAGCCGCAGAGCCTCGTCCGCGCAAACCTCTTCGCCCGCGAGCATCGCCGCGAGAGCGCGCCCGCGTCCGACTGCGTGCGCGAGTCGCTGCGTGCCGCCGTATGCGGGGATGAGGCCGAGCCTCGTTTCGGGGAGGCTGAAGCGCGCGCCCTTTGCCGCGACTCGAAGGTGGCACGCGAGCGCGAGTTCGCAGCCGCCGCCCGCCGCAGCGCCCTGAACAGCCGCGATGACCGGCACTCCGCACGACTCAATCGCGTCGCAGACCCGCTGACCCTGCACGGCCTTTCGGCGTGCGCGCGCCTCGTCCAATGATTCAAGCTCCGCTATGTCCGTGCCCGCGCAGAAGTCACCTCCGTCGCCGCTCAAAACAGCAGCGCGCAGGTCGCGCCGCGCCGAGACGCCCGCGAAGATTTCCGACAGGCGTTCGAGCATCGCGCCCGTCAGCGCGTTGCGCTTCGCGGCGCGCTCCAACCGGACGTAGGCGACCGCGCCGCGCTCCTCGTATGAAAGTTCAAAGTTCAAAGTTTAATGTTCAAAGTTGAAGGCGCGATGAAAGCTCAAGGCTCAAAGCGCAAAGGCGATGCATCGCACAGACTTTGAACTTTGAACCTTGAACTTTGAACTCGCCTTTAGATCAGATTCATCGGCACGGGCTTCTTCGGGTCTGCGTAGTCGTAGAAGCCTCGGCCCGACTTGCGACCGAAGAGTCCGGCCTTGACCATGCGCTTCAGGAGCGGCGGCGGCGCGAAGCGTCGCTCGCGGAACTCGTCGAACATGATCTCGGCGATGTAGTAGGTCGTGTCGAGTCCGACGAAGTCGAGAAGCGTCAACGGCCCCATCGGATGCCCGCAACCCAACTTCATGCCGTTGTCAATGTCAACGATTGAGCCTACGCCCTCTTCGAGCGCGCGCACGGAGTCGAGAAGATAGGGCACGAGCAGGCGGTTGACGATGAAGCCGGAGCGGTCGTCGGCACGCACAGGCGTTTTGCCGAGCTTGCGTCCGAACTCGACCGCCGACTCGTAAACCTCTTCGTCGGTAAGTATGGTTCGGACGACCTCGACGAGCTTCATCACGGGGACGGGGTTGAAGAAGTGCAGGCCGACGAAGCGAGCCTGACGCTCCGGCTTCGTCGCCGTCATCATCTCGGTTATCGAGAGCGAAGAGGTGTTCGACGCGAAGATGGTTTCGGGCTTGCAGATGGCGTCCAACTGGTTGTATGTGTCGCGCTTGGTTTCGAGATTTTCGACGATGGCCTCGATAACGATGTCGCAGTCCGAGAGGTCTTCGAGCGCGGTCGTCCCGCGCACGCGTCCGCGAATCTCAGTCTGCTGCTCGGGCGTGATCATGCCCTTCTCTGTGAACTTCGCGAGCGACTTATCAATGCCTGCGAAGCCGCGCTCGCACAACTCATCCGTGACCTCGCGGACTACAACGTCGCACCCGGCAGCGGCAGCGGTCTGAGCAATGCCAGAACCCATCAGGCCGCAGCCGAGCACGCCGACTTTCTTAATCTCCATCATTTTATGTTCTCCTGTTCAGAATTTTTGCTTGCCGAAGAATCACTGGATTAACTTTCGTAGAACTCGCGGCGGCTATTTTTTCTCGCCATCCGGTTCAGCGTCCCGCGTTTTCTCAGGCTTCTGGGCGCTGAAACCAAGCGAGTCTCCCTCGCTTTCGACTAACTTATCGAATTGCTCTTGCCACACGCCGAAGTCGTCGTCCAATTGCTTCATGCGCTGCTCGCGTTCGCGCGGCTTGAGCGTCTTGTCGTCGGCGACGGCGCGCGCGCTAACGAGCAGAGCCTTCAGGTTGTCGCGCAGAGAGTCGGCTTGCGGACTCAGGCTCGGCGTCTTGTCGAGTTGCTCGATAGCGGGAGCGAGCGCCGAGTCGTCGCCTTTGCCGAATCTGATGAGCGCGTTCTGCCCGCCGTTGATCGCTTCAATGAAAGCGTCGACGTGCGACTTGTCGCCGATCTCTTTCACACGCGTCGTGATGTTTGAAAGGCGCGGCGGCTGCGCGTCGAAGTGCGTCGCGACCATCGCGAACGAGACGACGACGAGCGCGAGGCAGGCGGCCTGTGCCGCGTGCCAAGCGAAGGCGACACGGCCGCTCGTGCCCGGTCGTTTGTAACCGACGACGAGCGCGAGCGCCATCCCCGAGATCAGCCCGCCGAGGTGCGCCGCGTTGTCAATGGAGTTGCGCGCAACGTAGCCGATGAAAAGGTTGAGGAGAATCGTCGGCAGCATTCCAGTACCGAACGCGCGCTTCAACCCTTCGGGCAGTTCGTGCCGGTACTTGAGTCCGAAGACGAACAGCACGCCGATCAATCCGAAGAGCGCGCCCGACGCGCCCGCCGAGGGCGTGTCGAACGGTTTGAGCAGAAACTGGCCCAGAGATTTGTGCGCGAACTGCTGGCAGCGCACCGACTGCGGCGAGCAGACCGTCCAGTAACTCGCCGCCACTCCCGCCACTCCCGTCAAGACCCAGATGACTACGAAGCGCGCCGAGCCGTAGAGCTTCTCGACGTAAGGGCCGAGCATGAAGAGGCCGTACATGTTGGCGACGAGGTGGAGCGGCCCCAGGCCCGGCAGGTGTACGTGCAGGAATACGGGCGTGACGAAGCGCCACCACTGCCCCTGATTTATCAGTTCGTTGAGCTTCGCGCCGTAGGCCAGAAGCACTCGATCTTCAGCGCCGCCCGAAAGCCACATCAGAAAATAGACGAAGCAGTTTGCGACGATGAAGACGAACGTGAAGGTTGCGGGACGCGAGAGAATCGAGCGGAGAAAGCGCAGGGTTTCCGGGTCGGCTGCGGCGGCGCGTCGCGACTTCTGTTCGGGCGGGCCCGCGGGCGTGCCGCACATCATGCAGCGAGGCTCACCCGCGCCGACGAGCGCGCCGCAGTGGCGGCACACGCTCGAACGCACGGCAACTTTGCCCGCGCCTGTTGAATGCCCTTCGGCCAAAACTTAAACGCCCGAACTCTTCACGCCGAGAAGAAAATTTTTATACGCACGGATTTTATAACGCAGCCCGCCGCGCTGTCATGCGACCCGGTCGGCGGCAAGGCCGGGCGCTCGACTCCGCCGCGTCTCTTTTTGACTGAAATGCCGTCAGAGAATTTCGGTCAGTCCGATTGAAGACGGAGGCAACCGCGGCGAGGTTACAGGCGTTGTCGGGAGTTTTCAGGAAGCCGGCGGCGGCACGGCGCTTGTTTCTGTGTATGCGGTCGCTCGCCGCCCCGGCGGGACGACCACTCCGCAAATTGTTATAAGGAGCGAAACGGACTTTGAGATTCAGGATTCCCCTTCTGACCACCTTCGTCGCGCTGTCCCTCTTGTCCCCCATGACGGGCGCGCTCCACATGTCTGTGACGACGCAGGCACAGGGACGCGCCACTTCCCCACGGCGCGCGCCGAAGAAGATGGGCGACGAACTTCAGGCGCGCGCCGACTCGGCTCGCTCGGACAGCCGCGAGACCGCGCGAGTTATTCTTAGCGTTGCCGACGGGCAGACGAGCGCGGACGCGGCCTCCGTAATTCAGAGCGCGGGCGCGCGCGTGAGCGCACGGCTGGACTCGCTCGGATTCGTCGTGGCCGACGTGCCCGTCTCGAAGCTCAACGATCTGGCCGCGCACGACGAGGTATCTTGGCTCTCGGCGGATCAGCCCGTGCGCTCGACCGCCGTATCTCTCGACAACACGAGCCACCACGAAGTGACGACGGGCGCAAGCAAGTCGCTTCCCGTCGGCAACAACGCGCTCGCGTCGGGCGGCGGCGGCAACGGCGTCGGCATCGCGATACTCGACAGCGGCATCAGCCCGCCCGACTCGGCGGAGTTCGCAGGCTATCAGTGGAAGCAGTCGGGAGGCACGCTCGGCCTCGGCCTCCTCTCGCAAACATATCTCGCCTCCTACTCGCGCATACTCGCGCACGTTGACTTCACGGGCGAAGGCAAGACCGAAGACGTTTACGGCCACGGCACGCACACCGCCGGAGTCGCAGCGGGCACGGGACAGTCGAGCGAGGACTACGCAGCGAAGAACGCAGGCTCGCCGACCTTCGGCGGCATCGCGACGAACGCCAATCTCGTTGACGTGCGCGTGCTCGACTCGAACGGCGTCGGGCAAGTCTCGAACGTCATCAAGGGCATCGACTGGGCCGTCAAGAACAAGAAGACTTACAACATACGCGTGATGAATCTCTCGCTCGGCACGGCCCCGACGCAGAGCTACAAGACAGACCCGCTCTGCCTTGCCGTCGCGCGCGCCGCGGACGCAGGCATCGTCGTCGTCGTCGCCGCCGGCAACTGGGGCAAGGACGCTTCGGGCCAGACCATCTACGGCGGCATTCTCTCCCCCGCCAACTCTCCCCGCGTAATCACCGTCGGCGCTACAAATACGCAGCAGACAAACGTGCGCTCGGACGATCTGGTCGCAACCTATTCTTCGCGCGGGCCCACACTCGTCGATGGGCTGATGAAGCCCGACCTCGTCGCGCCCGGCAACAAGCTCGGCGCGGCGGAGACCGCGGCCACGTCGCCCGACGCAAGCAACTCTTACACGACGACGGGCGGCGGCGGACTCCTCGGAGGTCTTCTGGTCGGCAACACGAGCACGAACAAGCCCATCGCGACGGGCACGTACCGCGTGATGAGCGGGACTTCGTTCGCCGCACCCGCAGTCTCCGGCACGGTCGCGCTGATGCTCGAAGCCAATCCGTCTCTCACGCCCTCGATGGTAAAGGCCGTTCTGATGAGGACGGCGCAGAGGCTTCCGGTTTACGAGCAGATGGTCGCCGACCGGGAGATGCCTTCGTTCGTCCGCGCCATCACCGAAGGCGCGGGCGAGTTGAACGCGAGCGCCGCGCTGACAGTTGCGAAGGCGATACGCAAGGACGCCAGCAGCGCGAAGGTCGGCGACAATCTGATCACGACGAAGAACGTTACATACTCGAAGCTCGGACTCGACTCGCCGATTGCGGGCGAGCAGATGCCTATAAACAACGGCGTCATCTGGGTCGAGGGCGTAGCCTTCACGGATCGGCTGACGCTGACGAAGGGCTACCGGCTCCCCGACGGCACGACGCTCGCGAGCGGCTGGGTCATGGTTGACGGCTACCTCATCCCCGGCGGCACGTACCTCTTCCCCAACGGCTACACCCTTGGCAGCGGCTACACCTTGGGAAGCGGCATCCTCACGAGCGGCGACGGCTACACTCTCGGCAGCGGCATCCTCTTGGGCGACGGCATACTGATGAGTGATGGCATCATGATGTCCGACGGCTACACTCTTGGAAGCGGCATACTGATGAGCGACGGCGTCAGCGCTTCGGGACTGCGCGAGAGCACGACCTACGCGAGCCAAACAGCGTGGGCGTCGAACATGATCGAGCCAAGCTCGGTGAAGATGAGCGAGGAGCAAGTGCTCCTGCTCGGCGAGTCCGAGATGCCGGCCTCCGTCAGCAGGATGGACGCGTCAAGCCCCCTCTTCCCACGACGATAGAAGCAGAAGATGAAGGACGGAAGTAAAAGCTGTTCGCCTTACATTCATCCTTCATCCTTTCCAAATTTTCTCACGGGAGAGCGCGCCGAACGTGCGTTCTCCCGTCGCCTTGTAAAGACCGATGAGCAACATAACGGAGAATCGTAAGAGCCTTACCTTTCGGACGGCGATCACAGTCGCGGGACTTCTGCTTTGGGCGGCGGGCGTAGCCGACATCGCCGCGCGCCGCACGCCAGCCGAGCAGTTGGCGCTTCTCGTGCTTGTGCCGCTCGCGATCATCGTCGGGATGTTCCCCGTCACGTTCCCGCTGCCTTCGGGCTTGAAGTTCACGACCGAGAAGATTTGCTTCACGCTCTCGGACGCCTTCATTCTTCTCGTCGCGTGCCGCTACGGCGTGCTGCCCGCGGTCTTCCTCGCCGGACTCGAAGGCTTTGTTAGCTCGCGCTCGACCGTGCACAGGCTTTCGAGCAACCTCTTTTCGTCGGGCATGATGTCTCTGGCGGCGGGCGCTGCGGCGTCTGCGCTCGCGGCGACTCTCTCGCACGGCTTCACAGGCTCGGGCGGCTTCACCGCCGCGGCCTGCGCGCTTCTGGTCGCGAGCCTCGTCCAACTCGCCATCAACGTCGGGCTGCTCTCGACTCTGCTCGCGCTGCGCCACGGCGATCCCGTTCTACACGTCTGGCGAAAGAACTTCCTCTGGGCGGTCGCGATGTTCCTGCCGACGAGCACGGCGGCGAGCCTGATGTATCTTGCCATTCAATCTGGCATCGTCGTCGTCACGGTCGTCGGCGCGCCGGTGCTTCTGACCGTTTACTTCGTGCACCGGCAGTACCGCGACTCGGTGCGCTCGCGCGTCGAGTCGCTCGCCGCCGCGCATCGACAGACGGTCGAGGCTCTGGCCGTCGCAATCAATGCAAAGGACGAGGTGACGCACGAACACGTTCTGCGTGTGCAAACCTACGCAGCGGGCGTCGCGCGCTCGCTCGGATGCACGGACGCGGACATCGAGGCGCTGAAGGCCGGAGCGCTCCTGCACGACATCGGAAAGATCGCCGTGCCCGACTACATTCTGAACAAGCCGGGCAAGCTCACCGCCGAAGAGTTCAACCGGATGAAACTGCACACGGTCGTCGGCGCGCAAATCTTAAGTCGCGTCGAGTTTCCGTTCCCCGTAGTCCCCGTCGTGCGCCACCACCACGAGCGTTGGGACGGCGGCGGCTACCCGGACGGCCTGCGCGGCGAGGAGATTCCGCTGACGGCGCGCATACTCTCGGTCGTCGATTGCTTCGACGCCGTGCGCGAAGACCGGCAGTATCGAAAGGGTATGACGCGCGAGCAGGCAATCGGCTACGTGCTCGAAGAGAGCGGCAAGACCTACGACCCGCACGTCGTCGCGACCTTCCTCGCGCACCTCCCCGAATTCGAGTCGGAGATCGAGGCGATGCGACACGCGCCCGCGCCGACATTCGGCATCGAGGCCGCCGAAGAACTCTCCGAAGCCGCGACCGCCGTCGCGCCCGCCGCGGGACTCGCCGCCGAAAGCAGTCACGCCGGGGACTCCGATCCATCGTCCGACGCCGCGCGCGAGCGGGCGCTCCGCGAACTGTCGGGCGCGCTCGCCGCGTGCGAGTCGGACGACGAGAGAGAGGCGGCATTCGTCGCTCGCCTCGCCGACGTTGTGCCGTTCGACACGTGCACGCTTGCGCGCGTCTGCGAAGAGACGGGCGCGAGCGAAGTCGTGCGCGCCGCGGGCCGCAACGCCGGGCTTCTCGAAGGCCGCTCCATCTACGATGGTTCGAGCGTGACGGGCTGGGTTCTCGTCAATCGCAAACCGCTCTTCAACTCAGACCCGAAGCTCGACATCCCGCTGCACGCCGCCGCGCATTTCTCCGACTATCGCACGCTCGCCGTCGTGCCCGTCATGCACGAGCGCTCGCTCTACGGCGCAGTCTCGATCTACTCGGCCTCGCTCGCCGCCTACGACGCGCGCCTTCAAGGATTCCTCTGCGAAGCCGCAGACCTCCTCGCACGCTCGCTCGCGCCGCGCGAAGAAGAGACGCGGGCCGCCGCCGCCGCCGTGATGCCGCCCGTAACTCCGAGCCTCGCCGTCGCCGCGCTCGAATCGAACCTGACGCACTGAAAACGCGTCGCCGTGTGCTCCGGCTTCGGCGGACAAATACGAAGGGCGCGCTCTCTGAAACGAGAGCGCGCCCTTCGTATTTCTCTTTCACTCTTCTCGCGTCAAGGTCGCGGCGGCGTCGCGCCGGGCGGGACTATCCAGAGTTGGAGCGAGCCGGTCGTGCGCTGTCCGCCGTCGAGCACGACGACGCGCGATGCGCTGATGCCGCGCGTTTCGACGAGGTACTGCTTGGCGCGGTCGCCGCGTTGCTGGCCCGTGCCGAAGCGCTTGTTGCGGCTGCCGTAGGCGATGACGTAGCCCGTGGCGCTCGGAGTGTTCTGAAGCTCGATGGCGAACACGTCGAGGCGTGCCTTCTCGTCGTCGCGCTGCACCTCGCCGATCTCGTCGAACTTCGTCGGGTTGATCGGCGCGGGCACCGAAGCCTGACAAGAGGCGTGGCAGTCGAGGTTGTAGCCGGCGACCTCGACGGTCGCCGAGATGGGCTGGCCCGCGAGTCCGGCGGTGTCAACCGTTATCGTCGGCGTGCCCTGACCCGAAAGAATCGTGCCCGCGGAGATTTTCCAGTTAAAGACGGGAGTGACGCCCGCCGTGCCTCCGCTAACCGACGCCGTGAACGTGACGGGCGCTCCGGCCTGCTGAACGTCCGGGCAGTAGATCGAGACGTTCGGGCAGACGGGGCGCGGCGGCGGGCAGTTGCGGACGACGACCTTCGTCGAGGTAAACGCCGTGCACAGAGGGTTGTCAACGGGGCCGCTCTCCGCCGTCACCGCCGCGCTGTAAACACCGGGCTGCGCGCCCGACAAGTCCCATACAACGTCCGTGCCCTCGCCCTCGACGTGGCCGCCGGAAACCTCCCAGCGGTATCGGAGCGGCTTGCCTTCGGGGCTTACGCCGTTGGCCTTCAGATGGACGCGCGTGTTCGCGATGCTCTCGGCGTCGGGGCAGATCGTGACGACCTGCGCGTCCGAGTCGAGCGTGATTGTCGGCGGCTGGTAGGGCGTCGGCGTAGGCAGTGGCTGCTTGCTGCCCTTCTGCGACGCCTGCGAGGACGTGAAGACGAAGGCCGCGACGGACATCATCAACACGCCGAGGACGGCTGCGGTGCGCAATCGTGAACGCATTTCCGGCTCCTTGACTGAATGGGTGGCAGTAACGGCGCACAGGTTAAACCAAAACCCTCCGCGCCACAACGGTATTTTTACAACCTTTCAAAACAACCAATCCCGCCCCGTTTCCACCCCGGCGATAAAACAACTGCTCGACCACGCCGGGTCTGCCGCGCCCGCTCGCCTCTCGGCGGCGACGTGTTGTAAGCTTCTCGTCAAACGTAATTCAATCAACAGACCGGAACGAGCGCGGCAAAGCGACACGGAGGAGACGCATGATCAAGGGCAGCGAGCAGAGGCAGGCGAGATATCCGATTGACAAGATTTTTTTAGAACGCTGGTCGCCGCGGGCGTTGTCGGGCGAG
This sequence comes from Pyrinomonadaceae bacterium, assembly GCA_035474235.1. GTDB lineage: Bacteria > Acidobacteriota > Blastocatellia > Pyrinomonadales > Pyrinomonadaceae > QHXN01. The sequence continues at coordinate 100,013 of DATINM010000007.1, read as the reverse complement.
GCCATCTCGGAAGAGGAGTTGATGACGCTTCTTGAGGCGGCGCGTTGGGCCCCTTCGTCTTACAACAACCAGCCGTGGCGCATTCTCTACGCGCGGCGCGACACAGAGCAATGGACGCGCTTCTTCGACCTGCTCGTCGGCGGCAATCAAGCGTGGGCGAAGAACGCGGCGGTGTTGCTGCTCTTCGTCTCGAAGACCACGTTCGACTTCAACGGCGAGACTTACCCGACCCACTCCTTCGACACGGGCGCGGCGTGGGAGAACCTCGCGCTTCAGGCGACGATGAAGGGACTCGTCGCGCACGGGATGCAGGGCTTCGACTACGAGCGCGCACGCACGGAGTTGAACGTCCCCGAAGACTTCCGCGTCGAGGCGATGATCGCCGTCGGCAGGCCGGGCAGCGTCGAAGACTTGCCTGAGAGTTTGCGCGAGCGCGAAGCGCCAAGCCCGCGCAAGAGTCTCGAAGAGATCGCCTGCGAAGGCCCGTTCAACTTCTGACTCGGATTCTTCTTTGATTCGGATTCCTCCGCGCTTTTGAAATGACTGAAGAAGAGCGAGCGAGTTCAGACAGTTCACTTCCCAACTCGCGACGGCGCGTGACGGTCGCGGGTGCTCTGGCGCTCCTGCCCGGCGCGCGCGGCGAGCGTTTCGCAGTCGCGCTTGAGCACGGGACGCTCTCCGTCGAGATTTACGCGCCGCGCGGAGTTGACCCGCAGAAGCCGCACACGCGCGACGAGGTTTACGTCGTCGTCAGTGGCGGCGGCGAGTTCGTCAACGGCGACGAACGACACACGTTCGCGCCCGGCGATCTTCTCTTCGTGCCCGCGGGCGTCGCCCACCGCTTCGAGAATTTCACGGAAGACCTCGTCGTCTGGGTCATCTTTTACGGCCCCGAAGGCGGCGAAGCCGCGACGACTTCAAACGCACGTAACTGAGCGCCCCGCACCTTCGCGCGAAAAACTTTACTTTCGCCTACCAGCGACACTATATTGTGCCGCGCGGTCCGTCGTTCGGACTTCAGTGCCATGCGAACTCTTCCTCGACTGACGGCGATTCATAAGGAGCGCTACCGATGAGCCAGTATCAACCCCCCGGCTACCAACCGCCCCCGTATCAGCCGCCTCAACAGCAGCTACCGTACTACGCGCCACAGCCACCCGTCGTTCAGGTCAACTACTATCAGCCGCTGCCGAGGTCTCCGGGCGTGGCCGCGCTTCTGGAAGTCCTGCCCGGCCTCTTCTTCCAGACCTTCGGTATCGGGCACATCTACGCGGGCAACGTCGCCGCGGGACTGCTCTTCATGTTTGGCTACTGGTTCATTCAGTTCATCAACTTTCTTCTGTGTTTCGTCCTGATAGGATTCTTCACATTCCCCCTGTGCTGGATTGCGGCGATGATTATCTCGCCCATTATCGCCGCCAACACTGTGTCGAGACGCATGTACAGGTAAGAGCAAAAGAAGGTCGCAGACAAACAATGGCCCGCGTCGAAGCAGTTCGACGCGGGCCGTTTCGCTTGGACGCTCTTTCAGGTCAGGCGGACGGTCTTTGATTGAATTCAGCGGGACGGCGGGGGCGGTGGTAGAGCCGCTCCCGCGTTTGAAGGGGCGGCGGGGGCGCTTGCGGCTGTCTGCGCACTCGCGGCCGTCGGCGCGCTCGTCGAGGCGCTCGCGGGCGCGTCCGACTCGAAGTGAACGTTGCCGTTGACGCCTTTGATCTCAATCGGCGCGCCGCCCGTGCCGAGCCGCGCGTGCAAGCTCGAACGGTCTTTGCGCTCCTGCATGGTCACGTTCGGCAAGTCCAGAGTCAGGCCGCCGTTGTTGCCCTTCGCGTCAACGTCGGCGTTGACGTTCTCTTTGAACCGAAGCTCGACGTTGCCGTTGACGCCCTTGATCTCCATTCCCTGCGCACCGAGTTGCGTGACGCCGAGTTTGACGTTGCCGTTGACGCCTTTGATCGCGGAGTGGCCGGACGATTGCGCGACCTCGACGCGACCGTTGACGCCCTCGACCGTGACGGGGCCGTCAACCTCGCCGACCGTGACGGGGCCGTTCACGCCCTTCGACGAAAGCTCGACGCGTCGCGGCAGCGTCAGAGTCACTTCCTGTTTGACGTGCCCGCCGCCGCCCCAGAGCCAGTGCCAAAGCCCGCGCGGGCCGTCGTTCTCGCCGTGGACGACGACGGAAGTCGAAGACGCTTCGACCGTGATCTTGTTGTATTCGAGATCGCCCGCGCTTTCCGAGGTGCGAAGGATGTGAATGTCCGCGGTGTCCGTCTCGGCTGTGTTGACTTCGACCGAGCCGTTGATGCCGCGCACCTCGACGCGCGCGCCCGGCTCAAGCCTTACGCTCTGCCTCGTCTCTTCCTGCTTGCCCACGTTCGACCCCTTCATCCTCGTCACCCAGCGACCCGCGACGGCTGCGGCGATGACGAGCAGGACGACTAAAAAGATTCGAGCTTTCATTTCTCACCTCGCGTCGGCGGAAGCCGTCGCGGCACGCTTCCCCGCTGCCGCGGCCTGCCGCTGATTCACTTGAATGTTTGAACCCCTGCTGACTCGGACATGAAGGGAAACGACTGCGTGCGCGTCGAAGTTCGCATTAAATGAGGGCGGGTGTTGGGTTCTGGGTTTTGGGTGCTGGTGAAGTCAGAATCCGTCGCCGGGCAAAAGTACGAGAGCGATCTGCTCACTGGATTTTGGGTTCTGGTCAATCAATCCAGCATCCAACACCTAAAACCCAAAACCCGTTTTCATTTCTCCGTGAGCGCGACGGCGACCTCGGCGGCCACGCGCGCGTTCGATTCGAGCAGCGCGACATTGGCGCGAAGCGTCGCGCCGCCCGTCCGGCGGCTCATGTGCGCGAGCAGGAACGGCGTAAGCTCTCGCCCCGCGACGCCGCACTCGATGGCTGCGGCCAAAGCCTCGGCCAGCGTCTCTTCCATCAACGCAGCGTCAACCTCGAACCCTTCAGGCACGGGCACCGATACGACCAGCGCGGCTTCGAGTCCGAGCGCGTCGCGCGCGCGCACAAGCCCGGCCACGTCGCGCGCGGAGTCAGCGCGAACGTCAACTTTGAGTCCGCTGCTGCGCGTGTAGAATGCGGGCATCTCGTCGCAGCCGTAGCCGACGACCGGGACGCCGTGCGTCTCAAGCCACTCGCGCGTCGCCGCCAGATCGAGCACGGACTTCGCGCCCGAACAGACGACCGTCAAAGGCGTGCGCGCAAGCTCCGGCAGGTCAGCCGACACGTCTGGCAAAACGCCGCGATGGACGCCGCCGATGCCGCCCGTCGCAAAAACTTTCAGCCCGGCGCGGCTCGCGATCCAGAGCGTGCCCGCGACCGTCGTCGCTCCGTCAGCACGGCGCGCGACCGCAACTGCCAGATCGCGCCGGCTCACCTTCAAAACGCCTTCGCTCTCCGCGAGCCGTTCGAGTTGCGCGCCGCTCAGACCGACGCAGAGCCTTCCGCCGAGAACCGCGACGGTCGCAGGCACTGCGCCGCGCTCGCGCACGATCTGTTCGAGACGCCGCGCCGTCTCAAGGTTTGCGGGGCGCGGAAGCCCGTGCGCGATGACCGTCGATTCGAGCGCCACGACCGCGCGCCCTTCGCGCAACGTTGTCTCGACCTCTTCGCTCAGCTTCAAAAGATTTCGATCAAGCATGATGAAATTAAGATGAACAGGATAGACAGGAAGAAGGCGAAAGTAAAAAGGCAAAAGAAGAGAGCAGGAAGTCTGGGCGTCTCCCTTCATCGCTTGAGATGAAAACAGGACTGGCCGCCGGTCTTCCGTCTTTTAACTTTTGTCTTTTTACTTTCGCCTTCTTCAGCGTATGCGCGTCGTGAACGAGACGCTGCCGGCGTTGTTGGGTGTGGTCTGGCTCAGGCTGCCTGTGAAGCTCCAGCGGACGTGCGTGACGTTGCGGTCGTAACCGGCTGCTGCTCCGCCGCCGCCGCTCACGGGCGTGTAAGTCCACGTCGCGCCGTTGTCGTTCGAGTATGCGACCGTCACGGTCAGCCCCGTCGAGCCGAGCGCGTTCGCGACCGAGCCGACTTTGAAATCCGTATTGGTGTTGATCTTCAGACCCGAAGCCGGGTCGGGGTCAACGATGACGAGATTCTGAACTGCCGCGCCGCCGAGATTCGAGAAGGCTATGGTGTACGTGATGTCTGTGCCCGGCGTCGCGTTCGGCCCGCCGAGCGTGAAAGACTTGTTGAGATTGACGTAGAGGACGTTCGCCGTCTCCGTATCGCTGTTGTTCGCCGACGAGGGGTCGAATGTCGCGTTCGAGACGCTCGCCGTGTTCGAGACGCTCGGCGCGGCAGCCGCCGCGACCGCGACCGTCAGCGTGATTACGGGCAGGTTCGAGCCGCTCGCGAGCGGGCCGGGATTCGTGCACGTGACCGTGCCGCCCGCGTTTGAGCAAGTCCAGCCCGTCCCGGTCGCGGAGACGTAAGAGAGTCCCGAAGGCAGCGCGTCTGTGACGGTGATCGTGCCGGTCGCGGACTGCGGGCCCGCGTTGTGGACGGTGAGCGTGTAGCCTGCGTTGTTGCCGACGGCGAAGGTCGTGACCGCCGTCTTCGTAATCGAAAGGTCTGCGGCGGAGACTATCGAGTCTGTGTCGGTCGCGGAGTTGTTCGCGGGCGTCGCGTCGGTGAGCCACGAAGGGACGGCGACCGTGGCTGTGTTCGCGAGCGAACCGGAAGAGGCGTTGACCGTGCCCTTGACCGTGTAGGTCGCCGTGCCAGACGCGGCGAGCGTCGCGCTCGTGCTGATGCTGTTGCCGCTGCCCGACGCCGCCGCGCACGAAGAGCCTGCCGTCGCGGCGCACGTCCACGTCACGCCCGTCAGCGTCGCAGGCACGGTGTCTGTGACCGTGCCCGTCACCGTGTAAGTGCCGTTGTTTTTGACGACAACCGTGTAGGTGACGGTCGCGCCCTGATAAGTGTTCGTCACGCCGTCGGTTTTGGTGATCGAGAGGTCGGGCGCGGGGACTACGGCGCTGGCGAGGTCGCCCGTCGCGGTCGTGCCGCCGCCGACCGCGCCGAGCAGCGTCGCGGAGAGCGACGGCAGCGTGATGGCGTACATGTTGGCCGGGCTTTGCGTCTGCAAGAGCATACGGCCCGCCGAGTCGAAGGCGATGCCGAGCGTGTTCGGCGTCGCGCCGCCGGGGAACGTGACCGTGCCGACGAGAGTGGCCGCGCCGCCTCCGACCGTGGCCGAGTAGAGTTGCCGGTTCTGGTTGATGATGTAGAGCGTGTTGCCGAGGAAAGCCATGTCGCCGCCGTTGCCCGTGCCCGTGATGGTCGCGGCGGAAGTGGCCTGTCCCGTGTTCTGGTTGACGGTGTAGAGCGTGTCGTTGTCCGCGCCGCCGCCGCCGGTCATGTAGTAGAGCGTGTTGCCGAGGAAGGCCATGCGGAATCCGCTCAAGACGTTTCCGCCGGAGGTCGAGGGGCCGATGTTGCCGAGAAGGACAGGCGCGACCGAAGGCGTCGCGGGGTTGAACCGGTAAACCGCTCCGTTCTCTCCCGACGCCGCGTTGATGGCGTAGAAGATCATTCCGTCCGACGGGCGCTGCGCGAGCGTGGCCGCGTTGCCGCCGGGGTAGCCCGTATAGACGAGCGTCTCAACGCCCGTGCTTGAGTTAAAGCTCCAGATGTCGTTGCTGCCGGCGCTGGCGTTGCCGCGTATCTCGTAGATGCTCGTCTGCGCCGAGGCCGTGTGCGCGAAGGCGAAGAGTGAGAGCAGGACAAGAAGCAGACGGAGCTTCGACGGCGCGGCCTGTGCGAGCGCGGCGAGCGGGCGGACGGAGGCGAGCGAGTCGCACAGCGCACCCGCCGCAAACCTCGAAGCCTCGTGTGCCGCGCGCCTCAAGAGTTATTCCTCCTCCTCGTCGTGCTTCTTCTCGTGCATCTCCTGCGCGTCGCCGTCCGGCGCTTGCGCGTTCTGGCGCGGCGTGCCGAAGAGGTCGAAGAGGTTCGAGAGTTTCGACGAGATCGTGAAGTAGAAGCCGCGGCGCGCGCTCAAGATAGGATTCGCGCCCGGCTCGATTGCGTCCGTCCAGTTGTAGCCGCCGCCGAGCCGCAAGTCGGGCGTCGCCCAGAATCCCAACTCGGTTCCGAAAGACGCGCGCGCCGTCGAGGTCGAGGGCTGCGCGAGCCAACGCCCTTCACCCGCAACGTCAACGTAGCGACCGAGACGATAGACCGCGCGCCCTTGAGTCAGGTACGTCAGCGTCGCGACTCTCAGCAGTCCGGGCGAGGCCGTGTCGCCGAACTTCAGCGCGAAGCGACCGTAGAGTTCGAGGTTGCGGCTGGCCTGATAGTAGCCGTCCGACGAGAGCGTGTCCGAGCGGTCGCGCGTCAAGCCTTCCGTGCCCGCGCCCGACTGCGACGTGTCGCGCCGTGTGTAGCTGAAGAGAAGTCCTGCCGCGTCCGTGTGCAGCGGTCGCCACGCGAGCGCCGCGGTCGCGCTCAGCGCCGAGCCGTCGCGCCCCTCGAAATTCGTGCGCGCAAACTGCACGCGGGCGAGCGTCGTCACGTTGTCCAAGAGCCGGCCCGCCGCGCCGAGCGTCACGACCGAGCCGAGGCCGTTTCGATCCTCCATCTCGTAACGCCCCGTCGTGCGGAAGCCTTCGATTGGCTGCCATGCGAAGCCGAGGTGCGCGCTGTTGAAGCTTGCGCCGTTGCCGGCCAAGTGGAAGCCGCGCTCGTAACCGAGGTCGAGCGAGAGTTCCTTGTTGACGGGCAGGCGGTTCGCGAGTCCTATCACGGCGAAGCTGTCAGTGCCGTTGATGCCGTTCTCGATCTGGTAGCGCGTGTTCAGGTTCGCGAAGTGGCCGAGCTTCGTCTCGACGCCGATGGCCGTCTCGTTGCGCGCCGTCGTCGCGGCAAACCCGGTCGCCGAAACATCGCTGATCGGAGTGATGGGCGCGGACGCGAGCCGCTCGGTGAAGAAGAGCTTTGTGTACTGGTTCCACTTGTAGGTCGCCGCGAGCGTCGTCTGGTTCGGGTAGGTCGGGTCGGCCTCCGTAAGATTCTGCTCGCGCTTGGCCGAGAGTTCGATCTTGTCCGTCGCCTGATACTCCGCGCCGACCGTGACGAGGTTCGATTCGGTCTCCTTGCCAGAAAGGTCGTCCTTGAAGTCGCGGAAATCGTAGCCGAAGGTGGCGCGCAGACGGTCGCCGAAGCTCTGCGTCCATTGAAGCGAAGCGGTCTCGCGGCTGTTGTCAACATTCGCGGTGCGGTTGCGCTCGTCCGTGAAGGAGAACTTCGCGCGCGCCGTCTTCAAGACCTTCATATCGATTGAAGCCTCGCCGCGCTGTGAGCCGGGCGTGACGGTCGCGCCGAACGGATTTAAGAAACCTTCGTCGGCGCGAGCAAACGTCGCGCGCAAGGTAGTCTCGCGGTACGCGAGCGGCTGCTCCAACTCGACGCGGTACGCGTTCCCGTCGTGCCGGTCGTCGAGGCTTGAGCCGAAGAGGTTGCCGCCCGAAGCGACGCGCCCGCGCGAAGTGGCCCACTCCATTCGGATGTGGCCGCCGTGCGGAAGCTGTTTCTCCGCGTCCGCGCCGCCCAAGACGAACGAGCCGAACTCGCCCTCGCGCTGGTCAACGAACGACATGCCGACCTTTAGTCCGAGTCCCTCGAAGTTCTTCAATCCGCGCGCAGTGTACACCGCCTGCGACATCCCGCCGGACTGGAACTCGTATGTCACGACGATCTGAATCAGGTTGAACGAGAAGTCGAACGAAGAGATGGGTCGAAGGAAGAACATCTCGCCGGTCGAGGCGTCGAGGTTGTAATCAACCGAGCGTATGAGCGACTCGCGAGAGAGAATCACTTCGGGGTTGCGGCGGTCGCGCACTTCGAGGACGACTGTCTCGGAGCCGGGCAGGACTTCCACGTGCGACAGGTGCGCGAAGGCGACCGCGCCGCCCGGAAAAACGTCGCGCGCAAACGCCGTGTCGGGGCGCGCGCCCGTCACGGAGACGTAATCGCCGTGCGAATTCTCGAAGTGGAGTTTGACGCCCGTCAGCTTGCGCGTGTAGGAGGCGAGTCCGGCGTTTCGATTCTCAGTCTCCATGTCGCCGAAGAGAAGATAAGAACGCTTGTGGTCAACGCGGAGATAAAGCTTCGAGTTCGATTGCGCGTCCTCGTATCGCGTCGAAGAGTCGCCGAAGAGCGGATAGGCTCGATCCAACGGGTCGAACTGGAAGAGCCGGTCGTTGCCGCCCGTTCGATTGACGGGGCGATTGCTGTCGTATGCGAGCGTCAGAAGATTCGAGCCGAGGAACTGGCCCCTGTAGAAGAACGCGAGACGGCTGCGGACGGTCGCGTCCGGCGCTTGGCCCGAGAGCGCGGGCGCGCTGCTGCCGATTGTGACCTCGGCGAGTCCGACGAGAATCGAAGAACGAACTTCGGGGGTGACGCGAACCTCGTGCTTCGCCTCGACCGCGCCGGTCGTCGCTTTGATCTCCGCAGCGCCCGGCGTGTTGTCAGCGACGAGCAGCACGCGCCCTTCGCCGCCGACGAGCGGGACGACCTGCTCCGTGAGCGCGGAGTTCGGCGTGCCCTGACCTTCGACCGGCGCGGGCACGTCGGCGTTCGGGTTGATCGCGACTCCGCTCGCCGAGTTGTTCCCGTCAACGGCGACGGACTGCGGATTAACCGGAGCGCCGCCATTGTCAACTCGCACGAGACGACCCGCCGAGACCGCGAGCGCGACCGTGCCGTCCGCCGCGGGGTGGTTCCATTGGTCGTATGCGCGCACCAGCACAGTCGTCGAGTCGCGGCCCCCTGCGGAAAGCTCTGCCTTGTCCGTCACGATCTCAAGACGTTTGGCGGGCCCGCGACCAAACGCGACGAGTTCGACCGACTTGCCCGGCGAGCCGTCGGGGCCGATTGCCGTAACCTTGATGCGATTCGGGCCCGGCGCGACGTTGAGACCGACGAAGGTGTATGTGGCGAGGTCGTTCTTACGGTCAATCCTCTTCTCGCCGATCTTCGAGTCGGGCACGCGCTGGCCCCCGACTTCGACCGCGACAGTCCATGCGCCGTTCGTGCGCGCGGCGATTTCAAGCGACGCGCCCGCGACCGCTTCGTTCGGCTGCGGCGAGAGCACGCGCACGTCGCCGGGCGCGACAGGCTCAAGCGTCTCGTCCGTCGTCATCTCGTAAGTGCCCGACGCGAGCGGCGCGCTCTTCTTCGGCTCGCTCGCTCCCGCCGTAGCGCCGTCAACGCTCGCCTTCACGCCCGACGCTGGAACACTGACCGCACCGCCCTCGAAAGACGTTGTCGAATCATTCTTAGCTGCCGAATCAGCGCCGCCAAAGAGCGAGCCTTTGAGCGGCCCGCGCGACGAGTTCTGCGCAAATGAATTTTTCGAGGCTGACGTAGATGAAGGCGCAGAGTTGTTGACTCTTGCCGACGCGGCTTCGCCTTCGGGCGAGCGAAGCCCGAAGTTCTGCCGGAGCAGCGCGCCGCCGCCGAGCGGTGTGCGAAGCAGACGCGTCCAACTCTTCTCGTCGCGCCGGCCCGTGTCAACGAGCGTGTAGCCGGGCGGAAGCGTCACGGGGTCGAGCGAGATAACTTGCGCGCCCTCGTTGACGACGGGGAAGTTGTAGAGACCTTCGGAGTCGGTGATGACCGATTGGCCGTTGTTGAGATAGAGGCGAACGCCGGGGAGTCCGCGCTCGCCGTCGTCGAACTGGCCGTTGAGGTTCGCGTCCGAATAGACGCGACCGACGATGACCTGCTGCGACGAGAAGATTCCGCGGCGGACGCGCACCGACGCGCGCGCCGGGGGGGTTGACACGCGCTCGCCCGTGGTAAGCGTGCCCGCCGCGGAAGCCGAGTTGAACTGTTCGCCTTCGGGCGCGTTCGCGCCGACTCTGACGCGATAGACGAGCGTCACGCGCGCGCCCGCTTCGATGCGTCCGAGGTGGAAGACAAGTAGGCCGCTGCCGGAAGACTCAGGCTCGACGCTTCGCTGCGGCGCGGGCGGCGCGGTAAGAAGCGCAGTGCCTTCGGCGTAGTGGAACGACGGCGGGAGTTGGTCGGACACCGTAGCGTCGTCCACGGCAGCGGCGGTCGCGTTGTGAATCTCGACGTGATAGCTAACCGTGTCTCCGACTTCGACCGAAGGCTGATCCGCAGACTTCGTTATCTCAAGCGTCGTGTTCTCGAACATCGGCACGTTCAGGGCGTAGGCCGCGAGCCGCGCGATGTCAACGGCGCTGTCCGTTGTCTCGAAGCTCCCGTCCTTCGCGACGGGCTGGCCGTCGAGCGAGCGGACGGAGAGCGTGAAGAGGCCGGAGTTATCGGCAGAGGGCGTGATGTCGGTCTCGATGAGCCGCGCGCGATAGCCCGCCGCGGTGACGTTCAGGAAGTAGCGCGCCGGTGTCTGCGTCGTGCCGAGTTGCGCGGGCGCGAGTACGAAGCTGAAGCGCCCCGTCGGGTCGGAGGCGAACGGGTTCGAGTTTTCGAGGTTCGGGTCTGAGCCTGCGTGAGAGTCGAGCGCGACGGACGCGCCGCCCTGCGAGTCCGCGAGCAGAGAGACGCGAGCGCCCGCGATGGGCGTGCCCGCGCTGCGGCCCTGATAGACGACGCCGAAGGGGTTGACGACCGCCGTCGCGGACGTGCTCGAAACAGCGGGCGCGTTGTCGGCGTTGACGACGGCGTTGTTGACGACGCCCGTGCCGTGCGCGACGCCCGCCGAGACGCGCGCCTGAAACTCGACCTCGACCGTTTCGCCCACGGCGACTTGCGCGAGCCGAACCTCGATGCGACGCGCGACGACCGAGCCTTCGTCCGAGTCGTCGGCGTCTGTGAGCGGGCGGCTGTTAAGTTTGAGCGTGCCTGAAACGTAGTCGAGTCCGTCGGGCAGGTCGTCTTGCAGCCGGACGTTTCTGGCCGCGATGTCGCCGCTGTTGCGGAAAGAGATCGTGTACGAGAGCGCCTGACCCGAAGACGAGGTGACGTGATCCTTGCCTTCGACGAGCTTGACGGGCGGGAGTTTCGGGTCGGTCGGCGAAGTGAGTCGCGCGCCGTTGCCGAAGACGTTGATGATCGTGCCCGCGTCCTGCGCGCCCGCGTTGAGCGCGCCGGTGACGCTTGAGCGCGCGTTGATGCGGATTGAGAACTGTTGCCCGGCCTGTCCCGCGTTCGTGTCAACGACAGCGAGGACGCCTACGCACTGGCCGCGCGCAAGCCGCGGACTCATCGTCGAGCCGAGAGTGACCTGCGGGTCTGAATCGTTGATCGTGCCGGACGCGTCCGTGTCGAAGTAGAGCGAGACGAGGGCGGCGGGCGCGGAAACATCCGCCGATGTGATCGTGTAGAAGTCGGGCGTGTTGCCCGTGTTGCAGACGCGGAAGAGTCGCGTGACGCGCTCGCCGGGCGAGACGGTCGCGGACGGGTCTGTCTCGTCGGGCGTGACGTTGACGGCGGCGACGGTGAGAATCGTTATGGTGACTACGGGCGAGACGGTCGAGAAGCCCGTGCCGTCGGCGTCGGTGTAGGTCGCCTCGGCGCGGTTGGAAATCGTAACGCCCGGCCCCGCAGTCCCGTCCGCGCGTGCGCTGCGTCCACCCGCCACGAAGGCGACGAGAAGGACGAGCGCGAGCGCGCGGGCGAGTCTGCGGGGCCGGGCGTTAGTCATTGGAGAAGATCGAAGGAAAGGGTTTTGGGTGTTAGGTGCCGGGTGCCGGGCGTTTTTTTACCAACACCCGGCACCCAAAACCTAAAACCCGTTAGTTGATCCGGCGACGGAACTTGAACGTCGCAGAACCGCCGGGGTTGAGCGAGCCTGCGGCGTCCTTGAGGAACGTCGAGGCGGCTGTGACCGCTCCGCTCGTGTTGCCGTCGGTGATCGTCCCGCCGTTGGAGTCGGACGGGTTCGGCCCCGTCGGCGCGATGATCTGCGTGGTGTTCGCCGCCCAGTTGTTCGGTGCCGAAGCGCCGTTCTCGCTGATGACGATGCTTGATGCGACGAGGTTGACGCAGCCCGCGCCGCCGCCACCCACGGAAACGTTCGAGTAAGCAATCGTGTACTCGATGTCCGCGCCGGGGACGGGGTCTGTCGCCGCGCCTACGCCCGTTGCGTTGATGACCGTAAAGCTCTTCACGAGTTTCAGGAAGCCCGTGTAGAGGTTGTCGAGCGTGTCGTTCTTCTGCGTGTTGGTGATGCCGGAGGTCGCGCGGATCGTTGTGCTGAATCCGCCCGACTGAAGGACAGCCGTACCAGCCGGAGCAGTAACACGCGTGATGAAGTTGGCCGACGCGCCGAACGCGACGGCGAGCGTCTTGCTGCCGCCGCCCGAAACGGTCGTGAACGTCGTCCCGCCGTCGGTGCTTATCTGGACGGTGAAGCCGGCGGGCACCGTCGGCGCGGTAAGCGTGAACGTGTCGTCGGCGTTGCCCGTGTTCTGCACCGTGTTGACGAAGTCAACGGACGCCGCGGCCGAGAGCGTGTCGAGGTGCGACAGCCCGGCGATTGCCGCGGGCGCGACCGACTTGTTCGTGTAGTCGTCGTTGTTGTTGGTCGGGCCGACGGCGGCGGGAGCGCCCGACGGGCCGAGCAGAACGTTTCCGGCCTGCGTCAGCGTCGTCGGCAACTGGAAGCCCTGCGTCGCGCTCAAGGGGTCAACGCCGAGGCGAGGCTCGTTGAAGTCCGCGTTGCCGTCGCCCTTGTTCACCACAACGTCGCCCGACTGGTCGGTCAGGTTCGCCGCGACGGTGTTCTTACCGAAGGCGTCGCCGATCTCGTAGATGGGCAGCGAGGCGTTGATGCCTGTGTTGACCGAGACGACGAACTGCATGTTCGTCACCGAAGCGCCGGAGGCGAGCGACGCGCCTACGTTGTAGGCGACGCGCACCGTGTTGCTCGCGGGCGAGGGCACGGTCGTCGTCCACACCGCCGCCGTTACGGGGTCGGTCGTCAATGCCGAAGTCGAGTAAAGGACGGTGACGCCCGCGGGCGGCGTGACCGAGACAAAGGCCGTGCGCGACGGCACGGGGACGATGACGAAGACGCCTGTGTTCGAGCCTGCCGGCGCGTTCGTCAGCGTGCGAGCCGAGACGGCGCGCGCGCCCGTGTTGTCGAGGCTCCAGGTGTACGTGATGTTCGAGCCGAGAGCGACGGGGCCTGCCGGAGCGTTAAGGTTCAGGCGTAGCTGCGCGTCGTTGTCAACGGTCGTCGAGATGTCGCCGCGCGCCTCCGACTCGCCGTTGACCGGCGCGGTCGTGCCGCCGGGCACCGACGTGCGGACTTCGTTCGCGGAGTTGTTGGCCGTCTGGTTGTCGAAAGTTGGCCCGCCGGTCGAGGCGTCGCCGAGCTTGATGCTGATGGTCGAGCCTGCCGCTGCCGCCGCGTTGATGTTTACGCGCACGATGACTGTGAGCGTCGCGTTGTGTGCAATCGAAGACGAGAGCACGTTCGCGCCGTTCGTCAGGATGTCGGTATCGCCCGCGTCGATGCCGTTGCTGTTCACGTCGATGACTGCCTTCTGCACGGTGGCGGGGCCGGAGAGTTGGACGCTCGCGCCGCTGGCGAGAAAGAGCACCTGCGTCGCGTAGTTGCCGGTGTTGGTGACGGTGAACGTGAAGTCAACGTTCGTCTGACCGGCGACGACGTTCGAGACCGTCCCGGCGTCGGGCGTTATCGCCAGACCGGAGACGTTCGCGACCGTGACGGTCACTGTGTTCGAGACGACCGAGTAGCTGTTCGTCCCGTCGGAGTAGGTCGCGGAGGCGCGGTTCTGAATCTGCGTTCCGCCCGCCGTCTGCGCCAGCGTCGGCAACGCGACGAGGCACAGCACGGCGAGCGCGGCGAGCAGACGCGCGGTCGCACGAAGGAAGGTAGGAGGGTTCGTTATCGTTTTCATCTTTTCATTCCTCACGGTGATCGGTGGGACGCTCGGCGGTCTCTCTCAGGTAGGTGGCCGGAAGGCTGGAACGGGAATTACGTCCGGCTGCTTAGAGTCCGCGCGAAGGTCTGTTTCATTTAACGCGCACCTTGTATGAGGCCGTGAGCTTGCCGCCTGCGGCGAGCGCGTCCGACCACTCGTAGCGCACCTCTGTGTACATCGAGACGGGCGCAGGTGTTTTCTTCACAGTGCCGTCCGCCTGACGTTCCTCGATGATCGGCTGGGTCGAGTATGTCTTGCCGCCGTCAATCGAGTACGTGACGGTCGAGCCTTGCTCGCTCGCCGCGCTGCCCGCGACGAAGGCAGTGCCCGCGGGGACGTGCCCGACGGCCTTGTAGTCGTGGGCTGAGGCCGTGCCTTCGTTCGACGAGACGATCTGCCAATCGAGAATCTCGCCCGGCTTCACGTTCTCGACGCGTTCGAGCGAGAGGCGCTGGCCTTCGCGCTCGACCGAGCCGTCGAGTGTGACCTTGACTTCGGGGCGACCGCCGCCCGCGGAGTTGAGTTGACGCTGTGCCAACGCCGCGCCGCCGCCGACGGCGACCACGACGAAGAGCGCGAGCAGCGGGGCTACGCCCAGTCTTTTCTTGAGTACGTTCATTGATCTTCTCCTCCAAATCTTCATTTCAGTGTTTCTTTGTGCGAGAGGCTTCGGGCGGGAGCGCTTCGCGGCCAAGCGCCTCGGGTTTCGAGGGCGTCGTATATCCCTCATGCGGGGTCGGCCATCACAGGCTCTTTCAGGGCGCAGGCGACGGCGTACATGAAGTCCTTTACGCGGACGGGGCGCGGGAGCACGGCGGCGAGCCGCGCGTGCGTGTGAGCGCGCATGATTTCTGAAGGGCGGTCGTGAATGGCTATGAGAGACGTGTGGGGCGCGATCTCGCTCAGAGCCTCGACCGCGCCGCTGCGACCGAAGCCGGCCATGTCTAACCCGACGGCGATCAGGTCGAAGTCGCCGCGCGCGGCGGCGCGCAGAACGTCCATCGTGTGCCGGCAGGTCTGGGCCTCGTGACCCGCGGCACGAAGCGCCGCCACCAGGCACTCGGCCATCGCCCTGTCGTCGTCGCAAATCATCACGCGCGCCATCCGTTTGATTCCTTTGTCCGTCTCAACTTGCCCTTCGAGCGCCGGGCGCAGAGCACCCCGGCGACATACTCGTTTACAAGCCACGTACCGCGCGCGACGCCGCGCGACGCCGCGCCGTAAGGCGTTGAAAAGTTGAAGACTTAGTTGCGACGCGACGCCGAGGGCGGGCGAGACGAGCGAGGGCGGCTGACAGCCTGAACTGAAATTTTGTCAGCGGGACTGACTTTTTGTCAGCGGCGAAGAATGGGCGCGGGGCGAGAAGTCGGGCGCGATCTTTCGTGCAGGCGCTCGCGTGATGTTCTAGGCCCCGTACTCGCGAAGCTTTCGGTAGAGCGTGCGCGCGCTGATGCCGAGGATGGCTGCGGCGCGTTCGCGGTTGCCGCCTGAGTCTTCGAGAACGCGGAGGATGTGCCGGCGTTCGAGTTGTTCGAGCGTGGCGGGCGCGCCGTCCGCGGCGACGGTCTTCCCTTCCGAGTTCGGCGCGGCGTTGGGTGTGACGACTTGATCGGCTTCGATGATGTCGGCGTTCGCGAGCGCGGCCGCGCGTTCGAGACAGTTGCGAAGCTCGCGCACGTTGCCGGGCCAGTCGTAGGACGCGAGACGCTGGCGCGCTTCCGGCGAGAGGTCGAGCGCGGGGCGGTTGAAGCGCTCGCGGAAGTTGGCGATGAAATGTTCGGCGAGCGCGGATACGTCGTCGCGGCGCTGGCGAAGCGGCGGGACGTGTAGCGAGATGACGTTGAGACGATAGAAGAGGTCTGTGCGGAAGCGCCCCTGCTGCACGTCGTCTGCGAGGTTGCGGTTCGTCGCGGCGATGACGCGCACGTCGGCCTCGCGGTCGCGTGTGGAGCCGACGCGGCGAAAGCGCCCCTCTTCGAGAAAGTGCAGGAGCTTGACCTGCGTCTGCAAAGGCATCTCGCCAACCTCGTCGAGCAGGAGCGTCGAGCCGTCCGCCGCCTCGATGAGTCCGCGCTTCGTGGCGGTCGCGCCGGTGAACGCGCCGCGCTCGTGGCCGAAGAACTCCGACTCGAAGAGCGATTCGGGCAGCGCCGCGCAGTTGACAGAAAGCATCGGCGAGTCGGCGCGTGCGGAGCGCGAGTGTATGAAGCGCGCGAGAGCGTCCTTGCCCGTGCCCGACTCGCCCGTGATGATGACGGTCGAGTCGGAGCGCGCCGCGGTCTCGGCGAGCGCGACAAGACCTTCCATAGCCTTGCTCCGATAGACGAGCGAACTTTGCGCGTCGTCCGATGGCTGGCGCACGGCGTCTTTGAGCGAAGCGTTCTGGCGGACGAGGCGGCGCTTCTCTTCGGCCTTGCGGACGACGGCCTCGATCTCGTCGAGCGTGGCGGGCTTCGTCAGGTAGTCGTAAGCGCCGAGCCGCATCGCTTCGAGTCCGGTGCCGAGCGAAGTGTCGGCGGTGAGCATGATGACTTCGGGCGTGTCCTCGATCTTGCGAATCTCGCGCAGCGTGTCGAGGCCGGAGAGTCCCGGCATGCGTATGTCGAGGAGCACTACGTCGTAGTCGCTTCGGGCGAGCGCGGCCAAAGCCTCCTCGCCGGAGGCGGCGGGCGTCGAGTCGAAGCCCATGCGCGCGATCTGTTCCGACACGAGCTTTCGCAGCACCGAGTCGTCGTCAACGACCATCACACGAATTTTTCTGCTCATAGATTAACGCGTGATAAGTGATACGTGATGAGTGATAAGTACTTCAGCAAGTCGGGGCGACATCTTATCATTTATCGCTTTTTACTCATCACTGTTTTTCGGGCGTGCGTCGCGGTAGCCAAAGACGGAAGCGGCTGCCCGCGCCGTGCTTCGACTCGGCTGTGAGCGTGCCGCCCATCGCCTCGGCGAAGGTGAGCGAGATGGCGAGTCCGAGGCCAGCGCCGCGACCCGGGTCTTTGGTCGTAAAGAACGGGTCGAAGACGCGCGCGAGCGTCTCGGGCGCGACGCCGGGGCCGTCGTCTTCGACTTCGACGCGGACGCGCTCGCCTTCGAGCGTCGTCGAGACGCGGACGCGCCCGCCCTCGCCGACGGCGTCGAGCGCGTTCGAGAGAAGGTTGTCGAGAATCTGCCGAACCATCGTCTCGTCGGTCGCGACCTCACCGACCGAGGGGTCGGTCGCGGCCTCGACCCTCACGCCGCGTTCGCGCCCGCGCGCGTCGAAGACCTGCGCGGCCTGCTCGGCGAGGCGGTTTAGTTCGACGGGTTCGCGCCGCGCACGCTTCTGTCGCGAGAGGTCGAGCAGGCCGCGCGTGATCTGCTTGCAGCGCAGCGCCTGCCGGACGATCTCTTCGAGGTAGTAGTCCCACTGACGCTCCGCCGCGAGCGCCGCGACCTCCGGCGCGTCTTTCAGGTCGCGCAGCGTCGCCTCGGCGCAGGTCGTGATGGCGGCGAGCGGGTTGTTGATCTCGTGCGCGACGCCCGCGGCGAGTTGACCGATTGTCGCCAGACGGCGCGAGCGCGCGAGTTGCTCCTGCACCTCGGCGAGCGTCGTTATGTCGCTCCAGGTGATGACGCTCCAGTTGCTCCGCGGCCTTGAGTCTTTCAGCCGGTCGCGCCGCGCCGAGTCTCCGTCGGTCGAGTTCGCGTCCGGCGCTTCGTCTTCCGCCTCGACTCTCGCTTCTTTCGCCCCGGACTCAAGCTCCCAGACGCTCGCGTCGAGGCTCGACACGGGCGCGACCGAGACGAGGTAGCGCCGCCCGTCCTCGGCCTGCAACTCGAACGAGCTTGTCGTGCGCGCCGTGCCGGGCCTCATGTGGTAGGCGGCGGCGCGCTCGCCGAAGATGCGCGCGAAGGCTTCGGCGCACGATATCCCTGCAACGTCCGAAGGGTGCAGGCCCATCGTCTCCGCCGCGGCCATGTTGCAGCGCACGACTCTCATCCGGTCGTCGTGGACGATGATGCCGTCGGGGATTGCGTCGAAGGTCTGCTCCCAGACGCGCTTCGCCGTGCCGAGCGTGTCCATCAGTCGAGCGTTGTCGAGCGCGAGCGCGACCATCCCGGCGAGTCCTTCGAGTTGCTGCCGCTCCTCGGCCGTGAAGCGGTGGTGCTCGCGGTATCCGACGACCAGCACGCCCAGATTTTCGCCGCGCGCGCGCAGACGCACGAGCGCCAGATCGCGCACGCCCTCCGCGCTGTGCAGAGGGAACTCGCTCGTCGGCAGATCGCCCGCGACGCCGCGCACCTCTATGATCGTCTCGTCGTCGGCGTCCGCGACGCGCGCGGCGAACTCGCCGCGCAGCGGGTTGACGATCCCTGTGCCCGACTCGACGCTCTTAAATCCGCTCGTCGCGAGCCATGTGACCGTTCGGTCTGCGACCGAGAAGGTCGCTATGCTCGTCGTGTCGGCCCGAAGTATCCTTCGCACGGTCTCGACCGTCGCCTCAAGAGTCGCCGCGTGCCCGAACTCGTAGGCGTTTGCCGTGTGCGAAGCGCCGTCGCCCGGCGACTGTGCCGCACGCCTGTTGTCGCTCTCCTCCATCTCGTCCTTATCTTGCCAGAATCAATCGTGAAAGTCCTTATACGCGCGCGCCGCGCCGAGAGTTTATGCACGCGCGCCGCAATTTTCTTTCACCTGACTCCTGCTCACCGCGCATGCCGAGCGCGGCGAGGCCAGAGATAAGAAGAAGTAGTAGTCGCTAACGCCGCCGCGTGAATTAACAGAAGGCGTGATAGAAATCATAAGGCGGAAGGCAACGTTGATTGCCTTCCGCCTCTCTTGATTCACGCACGCTCTTAGTCGGCCTTCGGCGCGGCGGCGCGCACGTCCGCCGAGACTCCGGCCTCGTACTTCCCGAAGTTGTCGTTGAAGCGTCGTGCGAGGTCGCGCGCCTTCTCGTCGTAGGCGCTCGCGTCCTTCCAAGTGTTGCGCGGCTGCAAGACTTCAGCGGGGACGCCGGGGCACGAGACGGGAACGCCGACTCCGAAGACCGGGTCGGGTCGCGTCTCGACCGAGGCGAGCGTGCCCGTAAGGATTGCTCGAATCATCGCGCGCGTGTACTTGATCTTCATGCGCTGGCCTTCGCCGTATGGGCCGCCAGACCAGCCGGTGTTGACGAGCCAGCAGTCGGCCCCGTGCTCCTGAATCTTACGTCCCAAGAGGTCTGCGTAAACTCCGGGATGCAAGACCATGAAGGGCGCGCCGAAGCAGGTCGAGAACGTGGCCTGCGGTTCGGTGACGCCGCGCTCCGTGCCCGCGACCTTCGCGGTGTAGCCGGAGAGGAAGTGGTACATCGCCTGCTCCGGGGTGAGGCGCGCGACGGGCGGCAGCACGCCGAAGGCGTCAGCCGTGAGCATGATGATGTTGCGCGGGTGTCCGGCGTGGCCTTCGCTGACGATGTTCGGTATCGATGTTAGAGGATATGCGGCGCGAGTGTTCTCGGTCTTTGAGCCGTCGTCGAGGTCGGGCACGCGGGTGACGGGATCATAGACGACGTTCTCCATGATGGTGCCGAACATTTGCGTCGTGTGATAGATGTCCGGCTCGGCTTCGGGCGAGAGCTTGATTACTTTCGCGTAGCAGCCGCCCTCAAAGTTGAACACGCCGTCGTCCGACCATCCATGTTCGTCGTCGCCTATGAGCCGTCGTTCGGGGTCAGCCGAAAGAGTCGTCTTGCCCGTCCCCGAAAGTCCGAAGAAGATGGCAACGTCGCCCGCGTCTCCGACGTTCGCCGAGCAGTGCATACTCATCACGCCGCGCTGCGGAAGCAAATAATTAAGGATCGTGAAGACCGACTTCTTCGTCTCGCCCGCGTAGTACGTCCCGCCGATTAAGACGAGGCGCTTATTGAAATCCATCAGGATGAAAGTCTCGGAGCGCGTGCCGTCGGTCGCCGGGTTGGCCTTGAAGCTTGGGATGTTGACGACCGTGAATTCGGGTCTGTGTTTCTGTTTGCCTTCGTCGTCGTTGATGAACATCGTGCGCGCGAAGAGCGAGTGCCATGCAAGCTCCGTTACGATTCGCACGGGCAGACGGTAGCGCTCGTCGGCACCCGCGTATGTGTCCTGCACAAAAAGATCGCGACCGGATGCGTACTTCATCATGCGGTCGCGGATTGCGTCGAACTTCTCTTGCGGGAAGCCTTTGTTCACGTCGCCCCAGAAGACTTTGTCCTCGCTCGAAGGCTCGCGGACTATTGCCTTGTCTTTGGCGGCGCGTCCCGTGTGCTCGCCCGTGTCAACTATGAGAGCGCCGTGCGCCGAGAGACGGCCCTCGTCGCGGCGCGCGATCTCTTCGTAGAGTTCCGGCGTGTTCAGATTCCAGAAGACGTTGGCCTGCGCTTCGATGCCGAGCGAGTCGAGGCCGACCTCCGTGCGTTTGCGCCCGTGCTCGCGCGCGGCGCTCATTTTTATTGCGGTCATAAATTCTCCCGTTAAAGCCTTGAGCCGTGAATCGTGACAAGAGAAAAAGCAGTTCTTTCTTGTCACGGTTTATGGTTCACGGTTCACGGCCCTTCTTTGTTCACGTGTCGAACAAATCGGCGTCCGACGCGCGACAGGAGCGCCGAGAGCGCGGACTCGCGTCCACCGCTCGGCGCTCCTGCCATGAGTTTATAAACTACTGCCCCTCGTGAGTCAGCGCGAGGTTTTGTCGCGCCTCTCCTCGACCAACTCGCGCAGTGCCACGGAGAGGTCGCGCGCCGCGCGCTCAAGGCGGTCGGCGCAGGCCTCTATATCGTCAACGTCGTCGGGCGTCCGGCTCGCGGAGACAGCCGCGAGGGCGTCGGCCACCTGAGAGTGCAGACGCTCCGCCGCCGAATGAACTTCTTGCTCTGCGCGCGGCAGCGGCTTCGAGGGGGAAGTCGAACCTTTTGTGCTCACGAAAACCTACCCTGCTTGTGCGTCTGAAATTCTCTGCGTCGGGCACAGCCGACGCTTTCCGCGCACGCTGCAAAAAACTATCCGGCGCGTGCTTTTAAGATAACAGATTGATTTCGTCAGTGCTATGTCTTACATCAAACCGGAGGCACATTTCAAGCGAAGGCAAAAAGCAACGGAGGTCTTTAGGCCGGTTAACAGTCTGTTTTTCCTGCTCTCCGGCCTCTCTCTTTTGCCTTCCGCGCCGGCTTTTGTTATTCGTTGAGGCGATGGAGAGCGGGCCGCCCTCGGAAGCCTTCACGCCGCGCGAGCGCAAGCTCGTAGAGTCGCACGGCACGCCGGAGCGCGTGCAGCGCTTTCTCTCGCGCATTCCGTACAACTGGGAGCGCGACGGCGCGACGCTTCGATCTTTCCGGGAGGTCTTGCGACGCGGCGAGGCGCACTGTCTCGAAGCCGCTCTCACAGCCGCAGTCATACTCGAACAGCAAGGCTACGCGCCGCTTTTGATGAGCCTCGAATCGCAGGACAAGCTCGACCACGTTGTCTTCGTCTTTCAGAGGCGCGGGCTTTGGGGTTCGGTCGCACGCTCGCGCGACCTCGGCCTTCACGGTCGCCGCCCCGTCTTCAGGAATCTGAGACAACTCGCGTGGAGCTACTTCGACACATACGTCGATTCGACGGCCCGCATCACGGGCTATGGCGTCGCGAGCCTCTACGAACTCGGCGGCTACGATTGGCGCTTCTCGCCGAAGAACGTCTGGAAGGTCGAGCGCCACCTGCAAGAGATTCCGCACCGCGCGATCCATTCGTCCGAACGACGTTACCAGCGTCTGCTCGCCCGCTACAAAAAGTTCCGGGCCGAGCACCCCGACCGACCGCTCACCGACTACGCGAGCCGCGACACTTGGATGCTGTAAGCAAAGGGATGAAGGCGGAAGAATTCTGAATGGATGAGGGCGGAGGGATGAAGGATGAATGTTGGAATTGCTCAACATCTTGAGCAGTCTTCTTCATCCTCATCCCTCCGCCCTCATCCCTAAAACCGCGGGGCGCGCCCTCCCCAGTGCACGCCCCGCGTCCGTGGGCACGACGGATGAGCGCCCGCGCCGAACTGCGAAACCCGCGCCGACGCCATCCATCCGCGATTATCTCCATCCGCAAAATTTCCGCGACGCGGACACCAACAGCGACGCGGAGCGCGCGCACGACGCCCCCGCCGTGCCTCTCCCGACGCACGCATGTGTGGATAGCCACATTGACCGCCGCGCGCGCCGGGACGATGCTTGCACAGTGTTTACAACCGCTCCCCGGAAGTCGCAAAATGAGGCGCGACCGTTACCCGACTCTCAAACCCTGATTCGCCATGTCAATCCTGATTGCCGAAGACAACGTTGCGCAGCGTCGTTACCTGCGCGAGCTTCTTGAGCGCGAGTTCGCCGCTCACGCTCCGGTCATCGAGGCGGCAGACGGCGAGGAGGCCGTGCGCGTCGCGCTGAAAGAGCGCCCCGAACTCTGCGTCTTCGACATACAGATGCCGCACGTCTCAGGCGTGAAGGCGGCGCGCTCCGTCTGGCGCGAGTTCCCTTCGGCGCGCATCATCTTCTGGACGCAGTTCGCGCACGAGGTTTACATCAACGAGCTTCGCAAGATCGTGCGCTCGGTCGAGCCGCAGCCCGCATACGGCTTCATACACAAGAACAACCCTGAGTCGCGCTTCCTTCGCTTCGTCGCCGCCGTTCTGGAAGACGGCGCGGACATGATCGACCCTGCATTCAAGGACTCTTTCAAGCGACCGCTCCTGACGGAGTTCGAGGCCGAGGCGCTCTACTATCTCGCGCTCGGACTATCGAACTGGGCGATTGCGCGCAAGTGCGCTCTCTCACTTCGAGGGGTCGAGAGCCGCCTCGCGACGCTCTACGAAAAGCTCTTCGTCTCGACGCCCGAAGGCACGCCGCACGAGGCATACGACAAGCTCGCATACAACATGAGAACGCGCGCATTCTTCGAGGCGCTCCGGCGCGGACTCATCAACTCCGACGAGCTTGAGAAGGCCGCCGGTGATCTCGAACACTGGATCGAGCGCGACCGCAAGCGATTCCTCGACGAGCCGCACAAGTGAAGCCAAAAGGCAAAAGCACGAAGGCAAAAGTCGGAAGGAGGACGGCTCGTCGGGCCGCCTTCCTTTTTCTCTTTTGCCTTTCGACTTTCTACTTCTGCCTTCCTTCCGTGTCGCAGACCGAGACGACGAGCCTGCATCGCTGGGGCGCGGTCACACTGTTCCACGGGCTTCCCTCGGATCAGGTTCGAGCCGTAGCGCAAGACGCGGACGGCGTCATGTGGTTCGGGACGGACGCGGGACTCGCATGGTACGACGGGCGTCGCGTGCAGACTCTGACCGAAGACGGGCTGGCGTCGCGGCGCGTGCTTGCTCTTCGCGCGGACTCTTCGGGCGCTCTGTGGGTCGGCACGGACGACGGCGCGTTCGTGCGCGCGGCGGGCGAGCAAACTTTCAGAGAGGTGACGGAGACGAAGGGCAAGCGCGTCGCGGCAATCGCCGCGACCGCCGAAGGGCGCGCGCTGCTCGCGACCTCGGACGGGCTTCTCTTCGACTGCCGAAGGACGGACGACGGCGGTGTGGAAGTCAAACAACTCGGCGAGCGTCTGACGAAGGCAGGCTCGCCGGCTCAGGCTGGCAAGGGACAGCCGCTTGAGTTGACGAGCCTCGCCACGGCAGGCGAGGCGATTGTGGTCGGCACGCGCGGGCGAGGGCTTCTGACCGTCGAACCGGACGGCGACGCGAAGGAGGCGGCGAGCAGGCCGCGCGCGTTCTTCGTCGAGGCAGTCGCGCGCGACGCTTCCGGCGCGCTCTTCTTCGGCGCGCAGGCTTCGGCGAACGACGGCGGTCTTTACCGCGTTGACGACGGGAGACTCGCGCGGCCTTTGAAGATGCCGGGCGCTACGGGGACGGTGACGGCGCTCGCCGCGGACGAGCGTGGCGATGTGTACGCGGCGACCGACGGGCGCGGCGTCTTCGTCTATCGCGGCGGACAGGCAGCGGAGCACTTCACGTTCGCGGGCACGGCGGGCGGGCTTCGCTCCGACACGGTGAACGCGGTCTTCGTTGACCGCGAGGGCGTCGCGTGGTTCGGCACGCCGCGCGGCGTCTGCCGCTACGACCCGCGCGGCGTCGGCGTCGAGCAGTTGTCGGGCGAAGCCGAGGGAAACTTCATACGCTCGCTCTACCTTACGTCGCGCGGTCGTCTGCTCGCGGGCACGAACCGCGGGCTGTTCGCGCGCGACGACGCGGGCGGAGCGTGGCGCGAGGTCGAAGAGGTAAGGGGCAAGACCGTCTATTCGCTCGCCGAAGACAGCCGCGGCCTTCTGCTCGTCGGCACGGGCGCTGGCCTCTTCGTCGGACTTCAAACGGAGACGCGGACGCCGCGGCAACAACCCGTGAAGCTCACGCCGGAAGCGAAAGTCGCCGCGCGCGGTAGCGATGCGAACTCGCCGCGAGCCGCCGGAAAGAACGACGCTAATGATTCGTCTGAAAACAACGTTGACGAGAACGTAGGCTCTGCCGTCTCGAAAGCCGGAGCGTCCGGCGCGAAGGCTGACGAGAAGAACGCTGGCGCGCGCGAGTTGGCCGCCGGCAGTGTCGAAGGAAATGAAGACGCGCTCTCGTCTTCAAACGATAAGAAGTCGGCGGAGCCTGCGTTGAGCGGGAGCGTGCGCGACATCGCGCGCTTCGGCGACGCGGTTTACGTCGCGACGTTCGGGCGCGGCCTTGAGCGGTTCGACGGCCCCGGTCGTCGCGCTCTCGTCTGGCCTCGCGCCGGTGACGACGCGCGCGCGCGCGAGGTCGTGAGCCTCTACGCCGACGACTCGCGCCGACGGCTCTGGATCGGCACTGCGAACGCGGGCGTCTTCTACTTCGACGGCAAATCGGTCAAGACGGAGCGCGCGCTCGCGCCGCTCGCGGGCGGCACGGTCTGGAGCGAGTCGGCTGCCGACGGCTGGCTCTGGCTCGCAACGTCGCACGGCCTCTACGCCTTCCGCGAAGGGCGCGCGCTCGTCGAGGTCGCACGCGACGTGGACGCGCGCTCGGTCGCCGCCGTCCCGTCCGCCGACGCTTCAGGTCAGGACGTGCCGCGCGCGTGGTGCGCGACCGCAGGCGCGGGCGTCCTTCGCGTCGCGCTCGACGAACAGTTCGGCGCGATCACCTCGCGGCTCGACACCGAGCAGGGACTCCCGACCGACAACGCTTTCGCAGTCCTCGCGCTCCCCGCTTCGGGCGAAGGCGCGTCGGGCGAGGCCGCGTCGAACGGCATGTCGAACAGCGCGACGAAGACGAGCGGCACGACGAATGACGGCACGACGGGCGAAGGCGCTGCGAGCGGCGGCGGTCTGAAGGTCGAGAATCCGTCGCTTCTCGTCGGCACGACGCGAGGACTCGCGCGCTACGAGCCGAGCGCGCTCGCGCCCGTGCTGAAGTTGACGCGCGTGACGGCGGCGCGCACGCTGCAAGGCGAAGAGTTGCAGCGCGGCGGCGCGCTCCGGCTTGAGTACCCGCAGAACGGACTCGTCATCGACGCGAGCGCGAGCGCGAGCCGCACGTTCCCCGAACAGTTCCAGTACGCATTCACTCTGCGCGACTCGCACGGGCGCATCGTCCGTCAGAAGCTCTCGCACGATTCGCAGTTTCAGATGGAGGGCTTGCCCGCCGGAAGCTACAGCGTCACGGCGCGCGCATACACGCTCGACCTCGCGGCCTCCGAGCCGCTCGTCTTTAACTTCGAGGTCGCGCGCGCGCCCTTTCCCCGAACGACCGTCGCGCTCTCTATTCTGCTCGCGCTCGCGCTCGTCGCGCTGCTGTGGGCGGTCTTGCAGCACCGGCGCGTCGTCCGAAGCGGGGAGGAGTTGCGCGACGCCAACCGCCAACTCGCCGCCGCCCGGCTCCAACTCGCCAGCGAGGCCGAGGCCGAGCGACGACGAATCGCGCGCGACCTCCACGACCAGACGCTCGCAGACCTGCGCCGCCTGATGCTTCTGACCGACGAGATGCAACAGGTCGCAGCGCAGCCCGGCACGACGACCGCCGGACTCGCGGGCGTCGCGACCGTCGCAGACCCCGCGGCGCTGCGCACGGAGATCGAGGCAATCGCGCAGGAGGTTCGACGCATCTGCGAAGACCTAAGCCCATCGGTTCTCGAAAACGTAGGCTTCGCCGCGGCGCTCGAATGGGCGCTCGCCTCCGCGCTCGCGCACCTGCCCGCCGGGCGGAAGTTCGCATACGACTTCGCGTGCGACGAAGACCTCGAAGAGCGCCTGTGCTTAGCGCCCGGCGTGCAGATGCAGATTTACAGAATCGTGCAGGAGGCCGTCAGCAACGTCTGCCGGCACGCAGGCGCGCCGCACGTCTCGCTCGCCGTCCGGCTCGACGACGCGGGCGACTTCGCGCTCGCGCTCGAAGACGACGGCGCGGGCTTCGACGCGAAGAACAGGAAGGCGCTCAAAGGGCGCGGCATCGCCGGAATTCGCGCGCGCGCCTCGCTCGTCGAGGCCGAAGTCGAGTGGAAGCGGCGCGAGGGCGGCGGCACAATCTTCGTTCTGAGGAAGAAGTCAGCCGGGAATAAAGATCCTACGCGCGAAACTTAGGCCGCCCCCGAATTAAGTGTTGCGGGTTCCGTGCGCGCGGTAGTAAGCTTGCGCTCGCGCGAACGCAAGCTTCCCCCTCAACAGAGTCTCTTGACAGTCACGAAAAGGAGGCAACGTGTTAAGTCTCGTACCCATCATCGCGCTCTTCTTTCTCGCCAACACTTCGGGCGCGGAGCAGAACTACAAGGTCGAGCGTCTGCGCGACGTGAGCAGCGTCTACGTCGAAGACCTCGGCAAGTCCGAGAAGGCGAAGACACTGCGACGGGAGTTGATCAAAGGGCTTTCCGATTCCGGGCGAGTCCGCGTAGTTTACACGCCCGCCGAGGCCGACGCCGTGCTGAGCGTCAACGTCAGGAACGGCTCGAAGAACGTTGACCGTATGCTCCAGACCTTTCCGGGCGGCGAGTTCCAAGTAGGCTCCGAGGTCGTGCCCTACACGAAGATCGTCTTCCGCCTCGACTCGAAGCAGAGTCGCCCGCTCTGGGCCGTCAAGTTCGACTACGGAATATTCTCCGACCGTAGCGACGCGAAGACGGCGCGCGCGTTGGCCGACAGGGTGAACCGCG
Source organism: Pyrinomonadaceae bacterium (assembly GCA_035474235.1). Classification (GTDB taxonomy): domain Bacteria; phylum Acidobacteriota; class Blastocatellia; order Pyrinomonadales; family Pyrinomonadaceae; genus QHXN01. The sequence continues at coordinate 72,963 of DATINM010000007.1, read as the reverse complement.
AGTTCATCAAGGCGGTCGAGCGCGAGAGAAAAGTGCGACACTAGGACGGACGCCCGGCCGTCTCCGATAACAGTTGCGCGGCGCGAGTCCGACGCGGCGCGGCATTTGTTTGCCGCGGCCCCGTCGAATGCTCGCGCCGCAGAGTTTTTAGTGGAACCATCCGTAGCTCGCGCCCGTCCAGTACAGAAACCCTGACTCGTCGTTGAGTCGTTCGCGCACCACGTCGCCAAGCAGGCGCAGACGCTTCTGCGCATCGGCCTGCGCATCTGCGCGCCCTTCCCTCTTCAACTCCGTGCCCGCGACGTTCTTCAGAAGGTAGGTCTGCATGGCTTCGGGGTTGCGCCAGCCCGTCTCTTTGAAGCCGTGAATTATGACGACGAGCGCGTCGCCCGGCTCGACGCGCGGGCGAGCGGGCGCGGGCGCGAGTTTCTGCACGCCCTGATGCGGGTCGAAGTTGCGCGGGTCGGGCGGCTGGACTTTGAGCGGGTCTGCGACGATCCAGTTCGAGAGTTCGTCGTTCAAGTCCGCGAGCCTGTCATTCGGCGCACGCACGACGACGGCCAAGTCCTCTGAGCCGTCGCCGTTGAAGTCGCCGACGACCGTGCGCGCCTCGCGCTCGTCGAAGGCGACTGCGCCCTTGTAGGTGCGCGCGAGCGCGTCGCGCACTTCCGAGGCTTGCGGCGGCGCGGACGGCGCTGGCGAAGAATTGGGGCCGGCTTCGGGCTGTACGCCGGGAGTGACGAACGACGGCTGCGACTCCTGACTCGATGCCGCCTGCGGCGTCGCCTGCGCGTTCGCGGGCGACTCTTCGGTCGAACTCCGCCGACCGGCGCACGCCGAGAGCGCAGAGGCGAGCGAGAGCGCGACGCAAAGAAGTGCGGCGCGCGAGCGCGGTCTGTCTATCCGTCCGTTGCGGCGGTGATTCTGTCTCATACTTTTGTTCGGTCTTCCGCTTTCGTTTTTTTTCGCCGTCGGAGGCGAGAGAGAGCGCCGGAGGGCGCGAGGTTTGATTCGCGCCGCGGCCCGCCTCAAAGCGGGCCGCGGCGCGTTCGTCTTCACCGAATCGCGTCAGAGCGATTGGAGGAAGGTCAGGAGTTGGTTCTTCTGAGTCGTCGAAAGGTTGCGGTAGTTGTTGATGACGAAGGTCGCCTCGCCCGCGTGTCGGAGAATCGCGTCGTTGCGGTTCGTCGTCTCGCCGTCGTGCATCAGGCGACCGCGCGTCCTCATGCCCCACAGCGGCGCGGTGCGCATGAAGTTGGCCGACGCCTGCCCGGCGTTCTGAACTATCCCGTCGCCCGTGCCGACGTTGTGCATCAGGAAGTCGCCGAACGGGTGGAAGTTCTTGTTGCCGAGTGCCGCCGGGACGGTGAACGCCCCGCCGTTGATGACAGTGCCCGCCGCCGCGGACGTGATCGTGCGGACGTGGCAGATCGAACAGCCGACCTGATCGAAAAGATTCGAGCCGGCGATTGCGTCCGACGTGTTGGCGAGAGCAGTGTCGCGCGGCGGCGCTTTGGTCGAGCGCATGAAGGCGGCGAAGGCGTTGATGTCTTCGTCGCCGTCCTCGCCGCAGTTCACCGCGGAATTACTGGCGCACGGCTGGTTGTCGGGCACGTGGTCGAAGGCCGCGACCGAGTTGCCGAGTGAAGTGTTCTCGACGAGGTTGAAGCGATTGGTAATGCCCTGCTCGTTCAGGTACGCGTCGGACGAGAAGGAGAGAAGGCTTGCCTGCTGATCCTTCCAGCCGAAGCGCCCGAAGCGCGTCTGCCCCGGCGCTTCCAGAACGGGCACGACTGTGAGCGCACCGGCGATGCGCCCGCCGCTCTGGTTGGGCTGGTTGGCGGCGATGTTCTGCAAGGTCGTGTTTGAAATGGCCTCGACGAATCCGTCGCCGAGCGTGTTCAGGGAAGTTCGGAAAGTGAAAATGGTTTCGGCGTTCGTCGGGCGGCGCTCCTGAATGGAGGCGTCAATAGCACGGTCGTTGATGAGCGAGCCGCCCGCGCAGTCAACGAAGTTTCCATTAGCGTCCGTGTGCCCGCAGCGGAACTCCGTGATCTGGCTGATGCCGCCCGTCACGGGGTTCTGATGACACTCGGCGCACGACTGCGCGTTGTAAACGGGGCCGAGTCCCTTCGCGATGTCGTCGCGCTCCTCAAAGACGCCCCGGTCAGCGTCCATCGTAGCCTGAGCCAGAAAACCGTTGGTCAGATTGTCGAAGCCCGCGGGCGCTTCGGTCCCGCCCTGGCCTCGGACTCCGAAGCGGGACGCGGTCGAGAGGGCCAGCGCGACGACGAAGAACGTCACGACGGAAAGTTTCAAGATTTTCATACGGTCTCTCCTATGGCGACTTGAGGGCCGCGTGCAGCCCTCAAGGGGAAGGTTGGATTTGGCGCGTGCGAACGTGAGTCCCGACGCGTCCTGAATGGTCGCCCTTGATTGACCCCTTGTAAGCCTTGGAAGGTGTTTGCTTGGTCTCGCAGACGAAGCGGCGGGCGGACGAAGGGGCGTCGTCTGCCGTGCCTCGGCTTCGGTCGCTGGAAGTCGCCGGCGTGGCTTCGGTCGTCGTCTCGCACCGGGATAACTGTGCGACGACGGCCCTTGAAGCCGTCCGCATCAACCTTCGACAAATCTACGGGAGCAAAAAGTAGGGACTGCGCCGGGGCGCAGCCGTCGGCACGCTTAGTCAGCGAAAGCTTGCGGTGGGAGGTCGGGCAAGTGACCCGGACGGGCACACCTGACTGCATGTTGCGCGGGAAGCCTACTGCCGGCGCGTCCGAATGTCAATAGTTTTGGGCGCTCGGCGGGTGGGGCTGTTGTTCGCGTCCGGTGTCCGCGCGGATGTTTCCGGGCGTTCGCGAGCGTCGCTCATTGCACGGTCGCGGGCAGAAGCGAGCCGCGGCGATCCGTCGCGGTGCCGTAGCCGTCTTCGATGATGCCGATCATGCCGTGGAATTGTATGTCGCTGCCCGAAAGGACGAGCAGCACGTCGCCGGCGCGCACGTCTTCGTTCTCGACGCGGAAGCGGACGACAGTCGCGTGGCCGTTCGTCTCTTCCAGAGTCTCGAACTCGAAGGTGTCGGCGCTGGCGATAACCGTCTGCGAGTTGTTAGTGTAGTTCGGTCTCTCTGCCATTTGTATTAGTCCAAAGTTTAAAGTCGGAAAGTGCGAAACCTCAAACGGGGGTCAAAAATTCTCCGGGTGAAAAGGTCTGCCGTAAAGCCCCTGATAAGCCCAGCCGAGCACGCGCGCCTCCGCCGTGCATAGTGTTTCGAGCCAGCAGCAGTTGAGGTAGATGTCTCGCTCGCGTCGCGAGGGAATCTTCTCCGACTCGGCGACGACCGAAGACTCTTCCGAAGGCTTCAGACCGTAAGAGTCTGCAATCGCCTCGTTCGTCTTCGACGCGTCGTCGAGCGCGGCCAGCAGTTCCTTTATCCAGCCGTGCAGCGCGCGCTCCGTGTCGTTCTCGATTAGCGCCTGCATGACGCCGACCGCAAGCCGGTCTTCGGCGAGCCGGAAGGCGAACACGTCTTCGCGCTCCTTCAACTCCTGCTCTTGCCTCCACTGGAACAGCGCCTCGACCGAGGGAAAGCGCACGACGGCGACTCGCTCGTCGTAGTCTAAGAACCACTGCATGAGATGCGCGAGCGAACCCGGTTCGATGCGTCCTTCGGCGTCGCGGCGCAGGACGGGCGGCTGCCGCGCGTCGCTTTCGCCCGTCGATCCTTTCGTCTCAGCGTCCGTCATCGCTTAACTCACAACGGTCTCGCTCGCCGCTTCTGGCGCTTGCGACGATTGCTCCCGCATTCTCTTCAGATGTTTTCCGAAGTAGCCGTTCCACGGCGGGATGACGATTGAGATCGCGCCCTCGGCGCGCGCCTGACAAGAGAGGCGTATGAGCGGTCGCGCCTCGTCCGTCTCGACGTAGCCCATGAGCGGCACGACCTTTCGCTCGCGCCAGTCCCTGTCCGACAACTTTTCCGCGCCGCCGAGCACGCCGATCCAACACGTGCCGCACGAAGCCGAGCGACACTGCACGGGTATCGGGCCTTCGTCCACGGTGCAGCGCGCGTCCAATTCGTGCCACGGTCGCTTGTCGGTCGCCGCGCCCGAAGCGAGTTCCTGCGAGTTGACGACGCGGAAGCGGCGCTCGTCGTCGTTCTCGTCCCACACGACCGTCCAGTGCTTGTCCGCAGTCCGAAGAAAGCCGAAGAGTCCCTGCCCGTCGTCGCGTGCGCGCTCGCGCAAGACATCTTCGGGCGAGCGACGCGCGTGCCTTCGGTCGATGAGAACCTCGCCCGGCGTCTTCTTAAATTCTTCGAGTCCGACCTGTCGCAAAGTCATCAGCGCGACCGCCGCCATGCCGAGGGCGAGCGACTCGTCAACCCTTCGCTCCGACGCGATTGAGCGCGCGACCTCTCGCACGATCCCGGCGAGCGTGCGAACGTCGCCCGACTTCGACGACTCGGCCTCGCGCAAGACGGCGCGCTTCGCCTCCGGCCAGAAGCGGTGGCCGTAGAGAAACGTGTGCGACGAATCAACCTGATCCTTCAGGAACCACTTGCCCTGCATCAGAAGTTCCTGCGCGAGCTTCGCCGGGTCTTCCGCCTGCTCGAACGCTCGGAGCAAAGCGACGGGGAAGAAGTAGAACCAGATTTGCGTCGCCGTCCTGTCAACCTCGTGAATCGAAGGCAGTAGTTCGTTGACGGCATTTCTCCAAGTCTCGTCGTCGTGCCGACTCAGGAAAGTTTCCAGCGGCGTCTCGGTCTTACTGCTCATAACTCCTCTATGTAAACTCGTCTGAAAAATTCGGACTGAAACCGAAACGCAGAGTTTAACCGCCTTCGCGCCCGCAGACAAACGGGGAAGAGACAGGAGGCCGGAGCGCGAGGCAGACGGCGGGAAACAGGCAGCCGACAACGAAGCCTAATCCTGTGAAGCTCTTTTTAAAATTTCAAATTTGAGATTCGAGATTCGAGATTCAAGATTTCAAATTTGAGATTCGAGATTGATTTGACTGCCTCCTGCCAACACCGTTTGGCTCGCGCTCCTGCCGTCTGCCTCCGTGATTTTTTAGCCACAACCGGCGTGTTAGAGTTGACTCAACAGATGGCAGAGAACAGCGAACAGAGGCGGCTCGCGGACGTGACCGTGGGCGAGGTCAAGCGCGGGGCGGTCTATGCAGCGGCGACGGTGCTCGCGCTCGTGCTGTTCGTGCTGCTGCTGGGCGAGATTCTCGTCGCGCTCCTGTTGGGCGTCGTCGCGGGCGCGTACCTCCTGCCCGTGCAGGAGTGGCTCGAACGAAGGCTCCGTGCGCGGGCGGGAAGCGCCATCATAACCATCGCGCTCATCGTCGTGCCGCTCGCGCTCGCGGTCGGCTACGGCTGGCACGAGATGTCAGGCTACTCGAACGCGGTCGAGAAACGGCACGACCAGATAATCGAGAGCATAAGCCGCTCGCTCTCCGACTCCGACTACGTCAACGTCGAGGACACGCGCGCCGCGCTACAGACCGCTTTCAGCGAGGCGGTCGAGCGCTCCGGCAAGGCGATCAAGGACATACACGAACGCTCGGCGCTTCTGCTCGTTTCGGCCACGATCTTTTTCTTCACGCTCTTCTACGTCCTCACGCAGCGCGTCCGCCTCGCCGCATACATCAAGCTGAGAGTGCCCGGCGACTTCATGCCCTTCTACGACCGTCTGAGCGAGAACGTCGGCGGCGCTCTGCGCGGCGCGCTCTTCGCCGTGATGATTGACCAGACGTTGAAGGCCGTCATCGTCCTCGTTCTAAACCTCGTCTTCGACGTGCCGCTCGCGGTCGTGCTCGCGCTCGCGGTCTTTCTCGTCGGCTTCTTCCCGCTCGTCGGCGAGTGGCTCATCTACATTCCCGTCAGCATCTACCTGCTCGTCTTCCGGCAGGAGCCGGCTGCGGCTGCGGCCTATCTTCTCATCGGCGTCGCCATCACGGCGCTCTCGACTCTCGTCGTGCGTCCGAAGATCGCCGCGCGCACGGCGCAGCGCTTCAACTTCTACTGGATGTTCGTCGGACTCGTCGCCGGAGTTTACGCCTTCGGCATCCCCGGCATAGTCCTCGGCCCCGCGATACTCGGCTTCGCGAAGGCGATCATGGACACGCTCGTCGGCGACGTGAACTACGAGACTTCGCTTCTTAAGGAACAGAGGGCGCAGCAGGCCGACGCGATAAAAGATGAATCGGTCGGTGCGGCGACTGAGAAGATAGTTGACGCGCGCGGATAGGCGCTCGCGACGCGTGTGTCTGCTTTAGCCCGGCGGCCACGTGAGGTCGCGACCGCCGAGGACGTGGACGTGGACGTGGAAGACCGTCTGCCCCGCGCGCGCGCCCGTATTGATGACGGTGCGGAAGCCCTCTTCGGCGTGGCCTTCGTCGTTGGCAACGCGTGCGGCGACGCGCAACAGATGTCCGAGCAGCGGCTCGTCGGATTTGGTTGCGTCGTTGAGCGACGCGACGTGCGTGCGCGGGATGACGAGCGCGTGCGTCGGAGCTTGAGGGTTGATGTCGCGGAAGGCGACGGCGCGCTCGTCCTCGTAAATCTTCGTTGCGGGAATCTCGCCCGCGACGATCTTGCAGAAGATGCAGTCCTGTTTATTCGCCATAAAGCATCAATCCAGACAGATGTATTCGGGCCAGTCGAGTTCTTCGACCTGTTCGAGCGCGCCTTCCTTCGCCGTCGAATCGGTCGCGACTCTCTCGGCCTCCGACGCGCCCGTAAGACCGCGCACCTCGCCGCCTCGCTCGTCGTCTTCGTGCGGGCGAGCCGCGCGCGGCCTCACGTTCGACGGGACGACGAGCGACGTGTACCACAGAAGCACCGCGGCGAGGACGAGCGCGAGAAGACGCCTCTTCAACTCTTCCCTTGCGGGCGTCGCGGGCGCGTGGCGCAGACGTATGCTCGACTCTCTCGTCATGCCGTGACCGTCTCGACCGGCGGCAGTTGCGCCGTGACCGACTCGCGCACGCGCTCTATTCCAGCGCCGACGGCGCGCAGCTTCGCTTCGATCTTCTCGTAGCCGCGGTCTATGTGATAGACGCGCTCGATCAGAGTCTCGCCGCGCGCCGCGAGGCCGGCGAGCACGAGCGACGCCGACGCGCGCAAGTCCGAAGCCTGAACGCGCGCGCCCGAAAGATCCGAAGGCCCTTCGACGACGGCTGTGTTGTGGCTCTCGATGCGAATGCGCGCGCCCATGCGCTGCATCTCCGAGGCGTGCATGAACCTGTTCTCGAAGATGGTTTCGGTGACGCGCGAGCGCCCCTCGGCCTGCGTTAACAGTGCCATGTACTGCGCCTGCATGTCGGTCGGAAAATCCGGGTACGGCTCGGTCGTCACGTCGCTCGCCTTCAGCCCGCGCGCTGAGCGGCGCGCGTTGAGCGTCGTCGGGTTGACCTCCTCGATTTCGACGCCGGCCTCGCGCAGCTTCGCGATGACGGCTTCGAGGTGTTGAGGGCAACAGTCTTTGACTTCCAACTCGCCGTTCGTGATTGCCGCGGCGACCAGAAAAGTTCCGGTCTCAATGCGGTCGGGGATTATCGTGTGCTCCGCGCCGCCCAGAGTTTCGACGCCCTCGACCGTTATCGTCTCCGTGCCTGCGCCGCGCACACGCGCGCCCATGCGGTTGAGAAGGTCTGCGAGGTCTTCGATCTCAGGCTCGCGCGCGGCGTTGTCGAGTCGCGTCGTCCCGCGCGCGAGCGTCGCGGCCATCAAAAGATTCTCCGTGCCCGTCACAGTCACCTTCGGGAACTCGACGTTAGCGCCGACGAGACGCCCGCCTTTGGGTGCGCGCGCGACGACGTAGCCGGATTCGAGCCGCACCTGCGCGCCCAGAAGCTTCAAAGCTTCGAGGTGCAAATCAATCGGTCGCGTGCCGATGGCGCAGCCGCCCGGCAGAGAGACCTTCGCCTTGCCGAAGCGCGCAACCAGCGGCCCGAGCGCGAGCACAGACGCGCGCATCGTCTTCACAAGATCATACGGCGCTTCAAACAACTCGATGTTCGCAGCCGTTATCTTGTGCGTCCGCAAGTCCGGCACGAGCACGGTCGCGCCGAGGTCTTCGAGCAGACGGCGCTGAGTCATGCAGTCGCGCACGTAAGGCACGTTGTGGAGCGTGACGGTCTCGCCCGTCAGGATCGCCGCCGCCATGCACGGAAGCGCAGAGTTCTTCGCCCCGCTTATCGTCACGCGACCCGCGAGGGCGCGCCCGCCCTTGATGCGAAATTTATCCATGAGAAACTTTCGTCGCTCGGCACTCAGCCGCCGGCTTTCAGTCTTGACGAAGCCGCCGCGTCGAACGCCGGAGGCTCAAAGCTGGCGGCTGAGTGCTGAAGGCTTGCGTGCTATTTTCCGCGGATTCTAACACGCCACGCGCGAGGCGGGCTACTCGGTCAATTGAAGCGCGACGGTGCGCGGGATGCCTTGCAGGTCTTCGCGTATGCCGAGCAGAGTCCAGATGCACTCGTCAACGAAGGCGCGGACGGCCTCGTGCTGGCCGAAACCGATTTCGATCAGAAGGTGGCCGCGCGGCTTGAGATATCGGGGCGACTCTTCGACGAGTCGCCGGACAACGGAGAGTCCGTCGCCGCCGGGCGTGAGCGCCGCGCGCGGCTCGTGCTCGCGCACCTCGCGTTGCAGCACTTCGAGTTCATCTTCGGCGACGTAAGGCGGGTTCGACGCGATGAGGTCGAAGCGTGCTTCACTCTTATCAACGACTTCTCCGCGCTCGCCATCTACGGATTTGCCTTCGACGCCTTCGAGCGCGCCGAAGCAGTCAGAGACAAGCGTCGTCATCCTTTCGCGGACGCCGTGACGCGCGGCGTTGCGTTCGGCCACTCGCAGGGCGGCGGGCGAGATGTCGAGCGCGTGGGCGCGGGCGTCGCTCATCTCGTGCAAAAGAGCGATGGCGACACAGCCCGACCCCGTTCCAACGTCGCAGACCACCGGCGAAGGCGTGTCTTTCAAAAGTTCGAGCGCCGTCTCGACGAGCAGTTCAGTTTCGGGGCGCGGTATGAGAACGTCGGGCGTTACCTCGAATTCAAGCCCGTAGAACCACTGCCGGCCCGTGATGTACTGCAAAGGCTCTCCCGCCGCCCTGCGCGCGACGCATTCGCGGAAGGCCGAGAGTTGACTCGTCGTCAACTCTTCGTCGGCGTGCGTGATTAGAAAAGCCCTGTCGCGCCCCGTCGCGTGAGCGAGAAGCGAGCCTGCCTCGCGCCTTGCGTCTGCGACGCCCGCGACGCGCAAGCTCGTCGCCGCCTCGCGCAGCGCGTCCGCAATCGTCGGCGTAATCTGTCCTTCGCTCATCCTCTCGCCGCCGCGCGTGGCCTCCCGCGTTCGGCGTGGTTTATAATACGCGGCAATACGAGCAGGACGAAATTTCATTGACGCATCGCGGCACGCCGCGCCGAAGTTTTTCGGCGGCGCGCACGCAGAACAATCAAAGGGGGAACGACGAACAATGGCCGAAGCGAAGAACGAACTTGAGAGGGACGCGAACGCGCTCGACGACCGCGGCACGGATAACGCGACGGGACTCGCCATACTGAAGCGGCTGCGCGACGAGGGTTTCGACGGCGACGACGAGAAACTCGCCGTCGCTCTGGGACGACCTGCCGAAGAGGTCGCGTCGTGGGCGCGCGGCGAAGGCCGGCTCGACGACGACATCATCATGAAGGCCCGCGGCATCGCGCAGGAGCGCGGGATCGAGATTGAATAGAAATTCAGCGTTCAGCCGTCAGCTTTAATTCTCTTTGCGAATACCTTTTCAGCTTTAATTCCCTTTGCGAATAGCTTTGCGGCTAAGTGGGTCAAGCTTAACCGCAAAGAAGTCGCGAAGGGCGCAAAGGAGGCCAAGGCTGAAAGCTGAGCGCTCGAACGCTGACAGCTTCTTATGAACGAGAAAGTAAGCCGCGCAGCCGACGCGCTCGTCGAGTCGTACACGGAGGAAGGCGGCGTCAAGATTCACCACCTCGACCGCAGGCCGTTGCCGTCGCGCGCCGAGGCGGTGCTCATGCTCGAAGCACTGCAAGAGCTTCTCTTCCCCGGCTACGCGGGCGCGCAAGGGTTGACGGGCGCGAGCCTCCGTCTTCACGTCGAGTCGCGTATGGCATGGCTCTACGAGACGCTGACCGAGCAGATAAGCCGCGCGATAAACCACGGCCACCCGCTCGACGACGCATGCCCCATCACCGAGCGACAGGCGACCGAGTGCGCAGAGGAGTTTCTCTCGCGCCTCCCGCACGTGCGCGAGATGCTCGCATCCGACGTGAAGGCCGCATACGACGGCGACCCGGCGGCGGTCTGCTACGACGAGATCATCTTCAGCTATCCGGGTCTTCACGCGATAATGACCTACCGGCTCGCGCACGAGTTGCACACGCTCGGCGTCCCGCTCATCCCGCGCATCATGACCGAGCACGCGCACCACCGCACCGGAGTTGACATACATCCGGGGACGCGGATCGGTTCGAGTTTCTTCATAGACCACGGCACGGGCGTCGTCGTCGGAGGAACCGCCGTCATAGGCAACAACGTGAAGCTCTATCAGGGCGTCACGCTCGGCGCGTTCTCGTTCGACAAGGACGCCGACGGCCAACTCATACGCCACACCAAGCGCCACCCGACCATCGAGGACGACGTAATCATCTATGCGGGCGCGACCATCCTCGGCGGCGAAACGGTCATTGGTCAGGCTTCGGTCATCGGCGGCAACGTCTGGCTCACGCACTCAGTCCTGGCGGGCACGCGCGTTATTCAGGACTCGCCGCGCTTGCGCATCATCACGGCGGAAGAGGCCGCCGCTTCTTGAGCCTCTTGTTGAGCGCCCAAAGGTGGCGAGAGAAATTACCTTTAAGAGTCTGTAGTATGATTCCAGCCGGAGACGTTTTATGAAATTTGCCGAACGCATCACGGTTGACCCGGACATCTGTCACGGCAAACCCTGCATACGCGGGCTGCGCTATCCCGTAGAGACGATACTCGAACTGCTCAGTTCAGGAATGACGCCCGACGAGATTCTTGCCGACTACGAAGACCTCGAACGCGACGATATACTCGCGGCACTGTCTTTTGCCGCCCGCCTCAGTCAGATCAAACGAATCGAACTGGCCCTGAATGAAGTTTCTCATTGATGCTCAGCTTCCGCGTCGTCTAGTTTGGCGGCTCCGCGAGGCAGGTTCTTGAGCGTCCGGCCCCTTCTCGTGAGAGGGACGCCGCTTCCACTTCGGCGTCCGTCACCCACAAATCGTTTTTTAGTTCGAGCGCGCCCGGTCGAGGCTCAGGAAGATCGTGTCGTAGATACCGCGCAGCTTGAAGCCGCAGGCGCGATAGAAGGAGTGCGCTCGCTCGTTCTCTTCGTTGACGAGAAGGCAGACGCGGCGCGTGTGAAGAAGGAGTTCGCGGCATAGCTGCATCATGCAGCGGCGACCAAGCCCCGCGCCGCGCTCGGTCGGGTGGACGTAAACACCTTCGAGGTAAACAACGTCGGGCGTGTCGGCCTGAACGTCGGCCTTGAACAAAAGCCGACCGTCCGCGCCGACGAGCAACCACACGCGCCCCTGCTCGATGCGGCGCAGGCAGCGCGCGCGGAAGCCTTCCGCGTCCGTCTCCAGCGGGTTGACGCCGCTCTCGGCCTCGGCCAGCCCCGCGTGCACGGGCGCGATCAGATCGAGGTCGTCGGCGGTCGCGGGTCTCAAGCCTTCGACCTCTCGCGCGACTTCGGCGGGGTATCTAAGCTCGAAGAGTAGTTCGCGGCAGGCGCGGCGCATGGGCTGCCCCGCGTCGGCGTAGTCGTCCCAGAACTCTTCGATTGTGTCGGCCTCGCCCATGATCATGTGCGTGCGCGTCGAGCACTGCGCGGCGAGCGCGAACTCGCGGAGCGCCCGTCGCGTCCGCGCCTCGACCAAAGTAGCGTGGCCGACGAGCGCGACGCCTTCGAGCCGGCCTTCCGAGTTGCGGCAGCCGTAGAACGTGCCGCGATTGAACTCGCTTTCAAGCCCGTTGTCGCGCATCAGACCCGCCATGCAGACCGTGTGCATCGAGCGCTCGGCGAGAAACGCGAGCACCTCTTCACGCTCGCCGTCCACCAGTGGTAGGTCGTGACGTTCACTTCCGCCTCCGGCAGAAGCTGGCTCGCGGCCATCACGTCGTCCATTAAAGTGACTACTGACATTTCGCTCTCTCCGTCTAAGCTTTTCATACTGCGAGGGGCGCGTCTGCCGTGCGGCGCGCCGGTCGTTCCCGATTCACTCGAACAGGAGTTTGCCTCAGTAGTCTAAATTCGTTAGCCCGTCGTCGGGCAATGCCGACATCGCGCCCGTCTGGTCGCCCGACTGTGCGTTGTCGCCCAGAAGCACGCCGTCCCCGATAAGAACACCGTCGCCCAGAAGCACGCCGTCACCCAGAAGCACGCCGTCGCCGAGCATCACGCCGTCGCCGAGAAGAACGCCCGTGGCGCAGAACCGAATGCCGTCGGCCATCGTCGTGCCGCCGCTCATCAGGACGCTGTCGCCTATAAGCACGCCGCTCGACATCATCGTCTTGTCGGCCATCAGCACGCCTTCGGAGATCGTTATGCCGTCGCCGAGAAGGACGCCGGGGCCGTAAACCTTCTGATAGCTGAGCAGCGAGTTGCCGGTCGCGTGCGCCCGACCGAGGATGATGCCCTTCGACCAGGGGAAGGTGTAGCCCGCGATAGTCGTGTAGGGCGGCGGCGGGGTCTGCGTGAATATCGACGCGCCGATTGTCGTGCTGGCCGTCAGGTCTGTGCGGACGATCTTGGCGAGAGTGACCGCGCCCGCGATGTTTAGCTGGCCCGCGCCCTGCTCGAAGGCGTTGAAGCCCTTAAGCTGCTGCGCCGTGTACATCATCAGCGCCTTGATCATGTTCGGCGAAAGCGACGGATTGACCTGAATCATCAACGCCGCCGCGCCCGCCGCGACCGGCGTCGCCATCGAAGTGCCGCTCAGGCTCATCATGGCCGAAGACGGCAGCGTGCTGACGTTCGCGTTGAGCAGAGGGTTCTTCAGGAGAAGCAGGTTGCCCGACGACTCGGCGCTGACGAGCTTGTTGCCCGGCGCGATGATGTCAGGCTTGATGAGGTTGTCGTAGTGCTTCACGCCGTTGGCGTCTTTCCAACTGCCGCGCGTCGGCCCGCGCGAACTGTACGTGGCGACGCCGTCGTCGGCGCGCGTGTCCGTGCCGAAGGTGTTTGAAGCGCCGACGGTCAAAGCCGATGGCTCGTCGCCGGGCGAGTGTATGTAGCCGTAGAGCTTCCTGCCGCTCGTGTCCTTGCCGTCGTTGCCCGCCGCGGCTGCGACGACGACGCCTGCGTCAACCAGCTTGCGGACAGCGCGGCAGACGGGGTCGTTCTTGTAAGAATCTATGGCCGCGCCGCCGAGGCTCATGTTGACGACGCGGATGTTGTAGGCGGCGTGGTTCGTGAGCAGCCAGTCGAGCGCGCTCAAAAGCCCGGACGTTTTCCCGATGCCCTGCGAGTTCAGGACGCGGAGGTTGACGATGTTGGCGTCGGGCGCTATTCCGGCGTAAATGCCGCCCGCAATCTGCCCGTTGCCCGCGGCTAGCCCGGCGACGTGCGTGCCGTGGCCGTATGGGTCGTCCGTGCGTCCCTCGCCCGTGAAGTCCTTGCTGAAGATGACGCGCGACTGGCCGTTGCGACCGAGAAACATCTTGTGCGAGGCGTAAACGCCCGAGTCAACGATGGCGATGGCTACGCCTGCGCCGTCAACCTTCCTCGTCGTCGTCACGCCCGCCGACGAGACCACCGTGTCGCGGTCAATGTCGGCGGTGCCGGTCGTCTTCGCGAGATGCCCCTTCGTGAGAGAGTGCATCTTTCTGTCGAGCGATAAGTACGAGACGCCGGAACGCTCGGCCAACTGCTTGACGACCGAGAGCGGCGCTTCGACCGCCTGCGCGCCGAGGCCGCCGTAGCTTTCGCCGAAGCGCGCGCCGTTCGCCTTTAGGAATTCGCGCAGCCCCGCGTCCTTCAGATCGTCGCCCTGAAGAATGATCGAGACGCGACCGTCCGAAGACTCGCCGGACGCGAGCGCCTCGCGCAGATCCGGAGAGATTTTGTCGCCGGCGAATCCGGCGTCGCTCGGACTGCTGTCGTCGGGCGAGTCGTTGTTGTCTTCGTCCGAGTTTGAAGCCTGCTCCGTCTTGTCGAGGTAGATTTCCTGAAGCTTCGAGTTGAACGCGCCGTCGTGCGCGAGCTTCAACTCGAAGGCCGTGGTCGAGACGGTCGCGATCACGCGGACGCCCCCGTGCGAGACTTCGCCCGCGAGGAGGTCGAGCGCCGTGCGCGCCTGCTGCTCGTCTCTGGCCGAGAGCAGCGCGTCGAGATTTTCGACGGAGAGGATCGCGTGCCCGCCCATCCGCTCCGCCTCGCGCAGCATGGCCGCGAAGTTCTGCTGGAACTCCGAAGCGTCCGCCGCGTCGGAGACGATACGAGCGGCGTCGAAACGATATATGCTCTTGTCACGCAGCGCTTCGGGAACGTCGCCCGATGCGACGCGGCGCGCGAGGCTCTCGACGACGGCGCGGCCGGCTGCCGCGTTGTCGGTGACGAGGAGCGGGTTGTTGCGGCTCGCGCGGGCCAGAACACGCAGAGTCCGCCGCACTCCGTCGCCGTAGTCGTCCGCCGAAGGGACTGCGCCGCGCGCCGCGCTCGTCAAATCCTGCGCGTATGCGTCGAGCGCGGCGGCTCGCTTGGCCGTCGAAGCTTTCACGCCGGCGGTCGGCTGCGTGGCTGCCGCGGGGGATGCGGCGGACGAAACCAGAATGCCGAAGAGCGCAAGATGTGTAAGAACGTTGGATCGTCTCGTAGCCTTCATTTCAAAAAGTTCCCCGTCATTTCGGATACTTCTGGCAAAGGAGTCAACATCGCCGCACGGGCGGCTGCCGCCATCTGTCTCAAGGCGCGTTCCATCACGAACAAATGCGTTTTGACCGGAAAACGTGGGGTTTTGAGTTTCGCGCGGGCATCATGCCTGACCGATCCGGTCATGATGAGAGTTCGACTGCTGCAATCTGACCTGTGGCTTTGGAAGAGTCGGGCGATTGTGACTTTCTCTGGGGTGTAGGTTAGAAAGTTTGCCATTCCTCCGTCGGTGTGACCGACTTTGAACCCCCAGTCCAAAGACTGGGGGTTCGGTCGTTTCAGGGGCGGAAAGTTAAACGAAGTTGGACGCGAAGGGAGCTATCCTCGATGAGCGCCTTATCGAAAAGCGTTCTGCTTTTCGCGCTGAACTGGCTTGACGCGCAGCTTACGATCCTTTGGGTGCGCGCTGGCGCGGCGACCGAAGGCAACGGCCTGATGGCATACCTTCTCGACCGCGGCAACGCGCCGTTCCTCGCCGCGAAGCTCTTGGTCGGCGCGCTCGTCGCCTTCACGCTCTACCGCTTTTCGCACGTCACGCTCGCGCGCCGCGGACTTCACTTTGCGCTCGCGCTCTACCTGACGCTCATGCTCGTCCACGCCGCGACGGGCGCGTCAGCGCTCGGCTGGCAGCCGCCCGAAGCCTTCGCCACCGTCTTCCATCTTCCCGCCAGACTGCTCGCGCTGTTCTCGTAGCTCTCGACACAAACGCCACGCCGGAACTTTTTCGCCACGCCGCCCGAATCCACCGGGAAGAGTTTTTGTGCGCGCTGCGACGGCGCTGCTCGTCCGTCCTTTGAACCGGACGCGGCCCGGCTTCGTAGTAAAATTGACCCTCGCCGAGCAGGTCTGCGATACAGACAGGCAAGCCGGGACGCCCGCGCAACGTCGCTCGCGCCGCCCGGCATCTGAGTTGCAGACTCCTTTTGAAATTTATGTAGTCATCAAGGAACAAAGCCATGTACCGAATATCAGCAAGACAAATTCTCGCAATCGCTCTGCTGTCGGCGCTGTTCGCTGCGGCGGGCGTCGCCTGTTTCGACCGGTGGGGCGCGCGCCTGCAACAGCCGACTGCGGCCTTCAACAGCGACGACGCGAAGACGAACGCCAACGTCGCCGGCATCACAGACCCTTCGGTCGCGACCGACGAGCAGAACAACATCGAAGTCTTCCGGGCCATCTCGCCCGGCGTCGTCTCGATCAACACGACGCGGCAGCCGCGAGGCTTCTTCGACGCGGGCGGCGCGGGCGCAGGCTCCGGCTCGGTCATCGACGAGCAGGGTCACATACTCACGAACTATCACGTCATCGAGGGCGCGGACGTTGTAACCGTCAGCTTCGGCGGCGAGAAGACATATCCCGCGAAAGTCGTCGGCGGCGACCCGGACACAGACCTCGCAGTGCTTCAGGTCAACGGCGGCGATTCGCTGCGCGTCGTGCCGATGGGCGACAGCGATCACCTCACGGTCGGCCAGAAGGTTCTGGCAATCGGCAATCCGTTCGGCCTCGACAGAACTCTGACGGCGGGCATCATCAGCGGGCTTCAGCGGCCAATCGAGGCGCGCAACGGTCGAATCATCGAGGGCGCGATTCAGACCGATGCCTCGATCAACCCCGGCAATTCGGGCGGCCCTCTGCTCGACTCGCAGGGGCGAATGATAGGCATCAACTCGCAGATACTCGCGCCCGCGGGCGGCTCGGTCGGCGTCGGCTTCGCCATCCCAGTCAGCATCGCCAAGCGCGTCGTGCCGCAACTCATACGCGACGGTCGAGTCATACGTCCGAAGCTCGGCGTCTATCCGCGCTCGGTCGCGGACATACGCGGCGTGCGCCTGCCGGTCGAAGAAGGACTGCTCGTTCTTCAGGTTGACCCGAACGGTTCGGGCGCGGCGGCGGGGCTTCGAGGGACTACGCAGACCGAAGACGGCGACATCGTTCTCGGCGACATCATCACCTCGGTTGACGGCGAGAAGGTCGCCGAGCAGAACGACCTCTTCCGCATACTCGACAAGCATCAATTCAACGACGTGCTTCAAGTCGAAGTCGTCCGCGACGGTCGCCGGCAGACTGTTCCGGTGAGGCTGCTGCCGGAAGGCCAGCGCCGCAACGTCATCAGAAGATAGAAGCGGAGTCTTTAAGACGGAGGCTGGCCGGTCGGCGTTTGACTTCGCCGACCGCCGGCCTCTAGCCTTTTAACGTGCGTGAGACTGAGCACTTCGTCAACGACGGCTACGGATGGGCGTGCAAGCGTTGTCGCAAAGCCGACGACGCGAGCGCTTCGTCGGACGAGACGATACTCCCGCGTTTCTTCCGCGAAGGCGAAGCGGAAGAGCGTGAGGCACGGCTCGCCGCAAGCGCGCTCGCGCGTTGGACTGACGACTCGCGCCGCGCGCTCCGCTGCACGCTCTGCGGCGTCGAAGAAGACATCGACGGATGAACACGTGGAAAACTTTGATCGGCAGGCTGACGCCCGACAGCAGAATGAGCCGGCTCGACCGGGCCGAGTGGTTCTTTATCTTCCTCGTCTTCTTCGCGGGCTTCTTCTACCTCACGCGCACAGCGAAGACAGACTTGCAGTGGTATTTCCGCGTCTGCTCTATCTTCGTCGGCGTCGTCGGCTGGATGGTCGTGCAGATTATCAAGCGCTGGAGATGACAGACTTGTCAGCGCGACTCGGTGGCGCAATCCGTTATAGAGTTTGCGGGTCACTTCCCTTTTAATTTGCGTTTGCTTTCGGCTTTGCCGTCGTCCACCCGAACCAGAATGTCGCCGGGCTGACATTCGAGCGCGCGGCAAATTTCGTCAAGGACTCTGAGTTCAATGCGGTTTGATGATTCCGCTTGCTCGATTCTAGTCAGTGTGTCGTAATTGATACCCGACTCCTTTGCCAGCCAATAGCGGGTGCGCCCACGAGCCTCAAGCAGTTTTTTTAATTTAACCTCTATCATCGAGTCTTTGCCCTGCGCGTGCCCGTTGTCGCTCTGATGAAGATGTCGCCCGGCTCACATCCGAGGGCATCACAGAGGCGCTCAAGCGTGTCGAGGCTAATCATTCTCTGCTGGTTATTCCATATCTTGTAGCAATTCGAGTAGGCTATCCCGCTATCTTTAGACAGCGACAAGGGGTTGCTAATCTCCTTCTTTTCGGCCACTTCTCTCACCCTCAATTCAATCATGGCGACCGCGCAATAGCTTAAACAAAAAACCCCTTTCCAATATTTAGCCGGAAGGTTGGTTGACTTATCTTTTCACTTTACGCTTACTTTTTTTACGGTCGTCCGCTAATGCCAGCAAATCGCCGGGCTGACATTGAAGGGCGCGGCAGATGCGTTCAAGAAAATCGAAGCTGATTCCTTTAGCTTCTCCGTGTCTAAGCCGCCAGAGGCTCGTGTGTCCGATGCCTGTCTCTTTCGACAGCCAGTAAAACGTCTGCCCGCGCTCCTCAAGCATCTGCTCTATTCGTAACTCAATCACGAGGTAGCTCCTCAAGATTTTAGTCGTCGCAAAGGCCGGACGCTATTTCCTATATGTTGAAATATTTCCTAATACGTGATATAAGCGCAGACAAAAGTGAAACGGGCCGCTTGCCTGTCAAAGCATTGCAGCTCGCTTCAGAACCGCCACCGAAATGGAGGTCGGTATGAGTATAGCAGACGAGCCGACGTGCGCTGGTGAAAATCTGCTCTTCGCCCGCGAAGAGTTGGCCTCCGACATCGCCTCGATTCTGAAAGGCGATGAACACTCGCCCGAAGTGCTGGCGCACCTGCTCATCATGCTCAGGGATGCCATCGCGGGCGGGCTTGATGGAATCAACCGGGCGCACGGCACGCTGCGGGCCGCCGTCGAACTGACCTTCACACACTCGCGCGCTCACGCCGCGGCGCTCAGGCTGTACCTGCTCGCGCAGGAGGGACGGTTGAAAGTCGCGGACGAGCCGGTGCGCTTAATCAACGCGGCGATTGAGCGGGGCACGGCGGGCCGGTAAAGCGCCGGAAGATTCTTTCCATTACCTCTTCAACAATTTTCTCAACTCGCCCACGCGGTCTTCCGGCGCTCCGTAGCGCGCACGATAGTCTTCGAGGCTGCGGCGGATGGTTTCGAGCGCGGAGTCGCGGTCGTACACGTCTGCGATCTCGACGCGGCGAGGGCTTTCCTGCGGCAGTTGCTTGTAGGTCAGGAAGTAGTGTTGCAGACGGTCAATCAAACCCTTCGGCGCTTCGTGTATGTCTTCGATGTGGCCGTAGGCCACGTCCCTCTCCAACACGGCGATGATTTTGTCGTCGGCCTCGTTGCCGTCAACCATTCGGAGTCCGCCGATTGGCTTGGCACGCACGATAAAGCTCGCGTGCGAGACGGGGCGCTCGGTCAGAACGCAGATGTCCATCGGGTCGCCGTCGCCGCGTACCTGCTGCTCGCCGCCGAGGCACTCGCGACAGAGTTCGGCCACACGGTCGCCGCAGAACGTCTGCGGGATGAAGCCGTACAGCGTGGGCGGAAACGAAGAGAAGCGCTGCGGGCGGTCGATCTTCAGGTGTCCCGACGCCTTGTCGAGTTCGTACTTGACGGCATCGGTCGGCACGATCTCGACGTAAGCGTTCACCGCCGCGGGCGCGTCTTCGCCCGCTGTGATTCCGTGCCACGGGTGCGCCTGAAACATGAGCGCGAGCAAGCGTTCGAGTCCCTTCTCGTCGTCGGCCATCTCTTCAAGCTCCTTCGCCCGTTTAAGTCTTCAAACCGTCGCGCGCCCGCCTCTTTCGGTGTGTTAGAATCCACGCGCCTCGCCGTTCGGGTTTCCGAATTATGTGCGCGCCGGCGCGTCGCTGTCCACGCACGGACGACGCGCGACGCAAGCACTCTCTCAAGTTTTTATGTCCGCAACGACGCAGACCGAAACAACTCTGAACGCCGCGACCGCGACGCGCGCTCTTTCTCTGCGCTGGATCATCGGCGCGCGCGACGACCTCGTCTGGTTCATAGGCTCTGTCGTGACGAGCTACGCGCTGTTCGCGCTCTACGTCGGCGGACTTGTCCCGCTCGTGCCGATGATCGTCGCGTGGGCCGTCTTCATCGATGCGCCGCACGTCTTCGCCACGTTCTCGCGCACATACTTCGACCGCGAGGAACGTCGCGCACGCGGTCGCCTGCTCTGGTGGTCGCTCCTGTTCTTCGCGGTCGGGCCGCTGGCGGTGCTCGCCGGACTCGGCTTCGTCTTCTTCTTCGTCGCGGCGCTGTGGGCTTACTACCACCTCGTCAAGCAGCACTACGGGTTCATGGTTCTCTACAAGAAGAAGAACGAAGACCTCGCCGCGACGGACAACTTCCTCGACCGGGCGTTTCTACTGCTCGCCTTCGCGTACCCTTTCGTCTTCTTCGTCGCGCGAGATGATGAGGCGCTCAAGCGCGTGCCCGTCGCGCTGCATTCGTGGCTCGGCGGTTTAGAGAGCGTCCTGCTCGCCGCGACCGTCGTCTCTGCGGTCGCGTGGCTCGCGCGCCAGTTTCAGCGCGCGCTGACGGGACTCCCGCTCGACGTGCCGAAGTACCTTCTGCTCGCGGCGGCGATACCGATGCACTGGGTCGTTCTGATGACTCCGATGCCGCACAAGCCGATAGCAATCGTGGCGATGCTTACGATCTACCACAACTTTCAGTACCACCGGCTCGTCTGGTTTCACAACCGCAAGTACGCGCGCGATTCGGCGTGCCGCGAGCGCCACGGCGCTGCCGAGTTCATCAGCCGCCGGCTTCTCCATTACATAATTCTCGGACTCGTCTTCGGCGTCTGGTACCAAGTCCCGCGGCAATACGTCAATCACGCAGCCGACCCCGAATCGTTCCTCACGCAACTCGCCTCCGGCTTTCTCTGGGGCTATGCGCTGGTGCACTACTACCTCGACAGCAAGATTTGGCGCGTGCGCAGAGACCCTTCGGTCGGCAAAGCTTTGCAGATGAGTTGAACCGCAGCGGCTAGTTCGAGTCAGCAATCCGGAGACATGCCTCTCAACTCTCGCACCACTCGCGCGTGACCTTGTGTCTGTAATCGAAGAGTCGCCGCAGGCGGGGCACGACCGCGAGCGGCGCGGCCATCCGGCCCAGCGGGCCGAGAGGCGGCTCGAACTCGATCTCGTCGCGCAGCAGCGCGCCGTCAGCGTGCGGCTCGACGATGTGACGGTGACGCCAGCGCCGGAACGGCCCCGATAGCTGCACGTCCTCGAAGAAGCGCGGCGGGTCGTAGGCCGTGTGCTCGGCGACCCAACGCACTGGAAGAACGCCGAACAGACGCGTCTCGACGACTGCTCGTTCGCCGACGCGAAGGCTCGCCGCCGACTTCAAGACGCGCGCACGCTCCCACGGCGGCGTCAGACGCGCGAGCGCATCCGGCAACTCGTGAAACGCAAAGACGCGCTCCGGCGACGCGCGTATGAAACTCTCTTTGACGAATCTCATCGCTTGACTCGGCGCTCGGCGCGGAAGCATTCTTAGGCTTCCCCCTTAGCTTCCGCCGAGAGGATATAAAACATGACGACGACCGACACGCAAATCTCGACGCACGCTGTGAAGAAATTCGGCATCGCTCACGCTCGTTCGCTCGCGTCGCTCGCCGAGAGAGTCTCGAAATTAAAGCGACGACCGGAGCTTCGAGAGGTTGACGAATGGTTGCGCGAGGTCGAGGTCGGCGCAGACGAGCTTCGCCCGCACGTCGGTTTCAAGGAAGGAACTTACGCGCGCCACCGCGTCGCAGGCGGCGAGCACGCCGAGTTGCTCGTGCTCTGCTGGCTGCCGGGGCAGCGCACGCCTATACACGACCACGACGGCTCGTTCGGCGCGGTGCGCGTCCTGCAAGGCGTGATGTGGGAGACGCTCTTCGGGATGGACGAAAGAAGCGGACTCGCATACAAGTCGGCGCGCGACTGGACTATGGGCAGCGTCACCGGAGCAGCCATCCCCGACATACACCAACTCGGCAACCCGGACGTGAGCGGCCAGAATCTCGTCACGCTCCATCTCTACGCGCCGCCGCTCAAGAGCCTCAACGTCTATAAAGTCGGTCGTAGCGAGTTCGTCAACACTCTCTGGATGAGTTCGTGGAATCCGACCATCTGAGGGGAAAAGGTTCCGGGTGTTAGGTTTTGGGTACTGGTCATATTCGATAAGCCAACACCTAAAACCTAACACCCGGAACCCTTCTTCCATCTTCTTCAGCCTTCGCCGTATGCTTCGACGAGCTTGCGGAAGTGGTAGCCCATCGCGGCCAGACGCATTGACATTGGGAACTTCTCGCGGTGCTCGCCCAGAGCCTTCGTGAAGTAGCGCCAGAACTCGCGTCGCTCGCGGTCGAGCACTCCGAGCTTGATGGCGATGCGTGCGACCGCCACCGCGCCCGTGAAGAGATTGTGCTTGTTGGGCGAAGGCCCGTCCACGGGTACGCGGCGCAGGCATTCGAGCGCGCGCTGGTAATACTCGCCGGAGTTATAGACCGTCCGCATGATCGCCTTGTAGCCTTCGACGAGCCGGGCCGCGTCCATCTTCGGCACGAAGTTGAGCGTGCAGCTTGTGTTCTCGCCGGAGCTTTCGGCGAGCAGGCGTCCCTCTTTCTTCAGGCGGCGCCAGAGTTGCGTGTCCGGCAGTGCGGTCAGAAGCCCGACCATTGCGAGCGGGATAGCGCTCTCGCGTATGAATCTTATCTGACGGTCGAAGATGTCTTCGGGATCTGAGTCGAAGCCGACGATGAAGCCGGCCATCACCTCCATTCCGTACCCTTGAATCTTCTTCACCGCGTCGAGCATATCGCCGCGCGTGTTCTGCCCCTTCTGCGCCTCCTTCAGGCTCTCGATGACCGGCGTCTCGATGCCGAGAAAGACGCGTCGGAAGTTGGCGCGGCGCATCTCTTCCAGAAGCGGCTCGTCGTCGGCCAGATTGACGCTCGCCTCCGTGAGAAACTCGAAGGGCTTGCCGTTTCTGGCCTGCCAGTCGGCGAGCGCGGGCAGAAGTTTTCTCACGTTCTTCTTATTGCCGATGAAGTTGTCGTCAACGATGAAGACCGTGCCGCGCCAGCCCGCGCGCCTGAGCGTGTCGAGTTCCGAGAGCACCTGCTGGTTCGACTTCGTGCGCGGGACGCGACCGTAGATTTCGATGATGTCGCAGAACTCGCAGTTGAACGGGCAGCCGCGCGAATACTGTATGCTCATCGCGCTGTAACGCTTCGTGTCCGCGATCTCGAAATCGGGCGCGGGCGCGAGCGCAAGCGGCGGCCGCTCCGCCGCCTCGTATGTGCGGCGGGCCGTGCCGCGCTCAAGGTCTTTGACGAATTCGGGGAGCGTCGTCTCGGCCTCGCCGACGAAGACGTGGTCGGCGTCCGGGACTTGATCCGCGCTCGTCGAAACATACGGGCCGCCGACGACGACCCGCTTGCCGCGCGCCTTGCACCGCGCGATTACTTCGTCGAGCGAATCCCTCTGCACGATCATCGCCGTGCAGAAGACCATGTCGGCCCAATCTATGTCTGACGACTTCAACCTTCGCACGTTCAGGTCAACGAGCCGCTTCTCCCACTCGCGCGGCAGGAGCGCGGAGACCGTCAGAAGGCCGAGCGGCGGGAAGGCCGAACGCTTGCCCTCGAAGGGGAGCGCGTGGCGGAAGCTCCAGTAGGTGTCCGGGTACTCCGGGTTGATAAGCAGAATCTTCATCGCTGTCGTCCTCGAAATTTCGGCCAGAGTCAGCGCCGCGTCAAGTGCACAAGTCCGGCGGCCCGTATGCTCATCCGCGAGCGTCCGTGTGAAGGCGGCATTGCAGCGCGAGCAACGAACCGTTCGGCTCAAGTTAAATGTCCGGGGGCTTTGATTGCTCGCTCGCGAGTATAACAGTTATGCGCGTCAGGTCACGTCAAATTCTTCACGGCGCGTTGCTCAATACTTAAAATTATCATCCCGCCGGCGCGCGCGTTGAGGATGCCGCCGGGCGTGCCACAACTACCCTGCAACTCAGGAGCGCTTCAGTCCTCGTCGTGCTCCTCGCCGTTGAAGTGCAGGCGGACGGGTTCGTCGTCAACGACGGTCTCAAGATGGACGGGGCGGCCCCAGAGCGCGTGGACGTATTCGAGAACGCGGCGCGCGTAGTTTGCATCGAGTTCCGCGCCCTCGTACTGGTGCTTGAGGTAAAGCTCGCGGTTGCCGTTGTAGTCGCCGTCGGCAACGACGATGTACGGGAAGCCGAAGTTGGTCATGTTCGAGACGAGTTGATCGCGCACGCGCTCCCAACGCTTCTCCGTAACAGTCCACTCCTCGTCCTCGACCAACTCGTAAACGAACAGGTCGAGTTCCTCGCACAACTCTTCGGTCAGGTAGTTCCGAAGGAACGACACGTCGTTGTCGAGTTCCCTCACCTCGAAAATCTTTGCGCGCCCCTCGCCGCCCGTGCGCCCGAACTTCTCGCGCTCGTCCTCGGTGGGATTGTCCCAGCGCCGCTCGATGTCCTCGAAGATTTTGTAGCCGAGATAGTAAGGGTTTAACTGCCCCTTGTGCGGCGAGACGACGCCCGCGTGCAGTTCCGCGAATTCGACGTGCTCCACGTCGGACAAATCAAGCTCGCGCATGATTCGCGCGTGCCAGTAGGAAGCCCAGCCCTCGTTCATCACCTTCGTCTGCATCTGCGGGACGAAGTATTCCATCTCCTCGTGAACCATCGCCAGCACGTCGCGCTGCCAGTCCTTGAGCGACGGCGAGTTGCGCATGATGTAATAGACGATATCTTTTTCAGGGAGTCGCTGGCCGCGCGGCCGTTCGTCCTCTTCGCTTGCGCCTTCGGGTTCCGGCGGTCGGCCCATGTCCCAGAGGTCGTCGTAGCGTCCGGGCTTCGGCGGAGTTTTTTTGCGCGCGCCGCCGGGGCGCTCCGGCTCGTCGCGGCGAATGAAGAAGTTCGGGTCAATGTGCTCTTCGATTGAGAGCACGGCGTCGAGCAGGCGCTCGACGGTCTTTCGACCGTACTTGAACTCGTACTCGTTCATGCGCCCGGCGTGCGCCGAGACCGTCTCGACCATGCGGCGGTTCGTGCGCGAGAAGTAGGCGTTATGTTTGAAGAAGTCCACGTGGCCGAGCACGTGCGCCATGACCAGCTTGTTCTGGACGGGGCCGTTGGTTTCGAGCAGGAAGCCGTAAGACGGGTTCGTGTTGATGACGACCTCGTAGATCTTCGAGAGGCCGAAGTCGTACATCGTCTTCATGCGATGGTAAGCCTTGCCGAACGTCCAGTGCGAGTAGCGACCGGGCAGCGCGTAAGAGCCGATCTCGTACATGACGGTTGCGGGAACGACCTCGAACCGCGTCGGGAAGGGATCGAGTCCGAACCTGCGCGCCAAGTCCCAAATCTGTTCGAGCGCCTTTTCGAGTTCGCCGATCTCGCGGTCTTCCATGAGGGTATTGTAAATGATGAATGCGGAATGGCGAATGGGTTTTGGGCGTTGAGTGTTAGGTGTTGGCAAAAGTATTCCGACCCGGCACCTATCACCTAATACCTAAAACCCTTTCATTCCTGCTTCTTCTCTTTCGCCTTTCGCTTCAGCTTCTCGATTGCGTCGCGGACGGCGTCCGACTGCGGCGAGCGCGGGTTCTCTCTGAGGTAGGATTCGAGTTGCGCGACGGCCTTCGCGAACTCGCTCGTCTGCTCGTAAACGTTCGCGAGATAGACGCGCGCGAGCGCGGGTCTTGCGAGTTCGAGCGAGCGCAGGAGGTGCTCTTCAGCCGCACGATAATCGCCCTTCATCATCTCGGCGTAGCCGAGCGAGAGGTACGGCGCGGGCAAGTCCTTGTCCACCTCGACGACGCCGCGCAGCATCTTTATGCCTTCGTCGTATCGCTTCTCGCTCACGAGCGTGACGCCTATGCCG
Organism: Pyrinomonadaceae bacterium; assembly: GCA_035474235.1. Classification (GTDB taxonomy): domain Bacteria; phylum Acidobacteriota; class Blastocatellia; order Pyrinomonadales; family Pyrinomonadaceae; genus QHXN01. The sequence continues at coordinate 47,163 of DATINM010000007.1, read as the reverse complement.
ACGTAAGGCTCGGCGCGGTCGGGCTTGAGTTCGCCCGCGCGACGATAGGCGGAGAGCGCCTCGTCGTAGCGCTGAAGCTTCGAGAGTTGTGCGGCAAGCGCGAGGTTTGCCGCGTAGAAGCGCGAATACGATTCGACGGCCTCGGCGAAAAATTTGACGGCCTGTTCGGGCTTGTTGTCCGCCGCGCTCTTCATTCCCTGCCTGTACTTCTCCTTCGCGACGTCGGGCACTTCCGGGTCGATCTCTTCGGCGGCGATGGCCGCTGCGGGCGGCGTGCTCGCTCCGGCATTCGGCCTGAGTTGTATGTTCTGCGTGAGGATCTGAGCGCCGCCGAACGAGCCGATGTCGAATGTGACGCTCGTCGTCTCGAAGGTCTGGCCGTCGCCCTCGGCGGTGAGTTGATACGTGCCGGCCCGCAGCCCCGAAAAGTTGAAGCGCCCGCTCAGGTCTGTGAAGGTTTCGTAGATGGGCCTGCCCGACTGCGTGAGCGTGACGCGGACGGACTGCGCGGGTTGCGCGCCCGAAGGGAGCACGACGCGGCCTTCGAGCGAGTTGACTCCTTGCGCGCGCGCCGCCGCGCACAGAAGCGCGACCGCGAGATACACGAGAATCGTCCGGGCAAGTCGCCGCCTGCACATCAACGCAGCCCTCCGCCTTCGCCCTGCTCTATAACAGAACCTCGCCCGCGCGTTCAAGCCGAACGTCGGACGCCCGAAGTTAATTCAAGTGTCCGCCCCTTTGCGCGACGAATCAAACACACGACGTAGCTTTGCACAAATATTCAGGCTGAGTGAATAAGCAATGCATAAATGAATGATGAGGGTTTATTATGCAACTTCCACTTGATATTTGTGCAAGGCCACACGACGATTCAAACGTCGGATGGGTCGGCGGGCCCGCGCCGCACTGTTAAAAAAGGCCGGGGCGCTCGCGCGAACGAGCCGCCCCGGCAAGTGGGAGGTGCGTCTAAAGCTTTAGAAGCTAAAGCGCGCGCCGAGTTGCGCCTGGAACGGGATGCCGAGCGGCTCGGAGAAGCCCGTCGCGCCGAAGAAGTTGACGGGCTTGCCGAAGTCGGCCTCGCCCTGCGTGTTCTGGAATTCGCGACCGAAGTTCGCGGTGTTGAAGACGTTGAATGCCTCGAAGAAGAGGCCGAGTTTTTTGTTCTCGCCGAAGTTGAAGAACTTCGAGACGCGCAGGTTCAACTGCGAGAAGCTGTCGCCCTTCATCGTGTTCGGCGGCAGGCTGTGCTGGTCGTTGCCGTCGCGCGAGGCTCGGTTCTCCAGAGTCACGCCGTCGCGGTTGATGTCGCAGAGACAGTCAGGGAAGACGCTCCAGTAGCGCGGCGACGAAGCCTGAAAGATCGGCGCGACCTGGAAGCCCCACTTCAAGTCGAAGATGCCGGAGACGACGAACCGATGGCGCTCGTCGGCGTCGGTCGGGCCGAAGTCGGCTGCCGGGTCGAACTTGAAGAACTGGTTCTGAGCGGCGTTGCCGAAGTCGCCGGCCTGACCGAACCACGCGACCGCCTTCGAGAGCGTGTAGTGCGCGTTCAGTTGATAGTGGTTCGCGTAGCGGCGGCGGAACGAGACCGTGAAGCCGTCGTAGCGCGAGCGCCCGTCGGACTGAGCCACAGAGATGCGATCAAATGGCGTCGCTGTGCCGAAGGCTGCGGTCAACTCGGCGGCGTGCGCCGCGAACTGTGAATCCAAAATGCGTGGTTGGAGCGACGAGGTCGTGCGTTGCGCGTTAATGAGCGGCCCTATCTTCGGGTTGATGTCGAGGCCGGTGAACTCGTGCAGGCCGAGTATGTGAACGTAGTCGAACTCAAGCGCCATGTTCTTGCCGAGTTCCTGCGCGTAGCCCATGTTCCACTGCTCCGAGTAGGGCGACTCGAAGAACGGGTCGAGCATGCGTCCGCGCGTGTGCGGCAGCGGGTTAACGAGCGGGCGCGGAATCGTGGGCGGCGAAGAGGCAAGGCTCAGGCCGGGGTTGTCGTTCGTGAACGTGGCGTAAATCTCCGGGTTCGCCTGCTGGACGGCGAAGAGCGGCACGTTCAAAAACGACTGGTCATAGTAAATGCCGAAGCCTCCGCGCAGCACCGACTTTGCGTTGCCCTTCAGATCCCAGGCGAAGCCGAGACGCGGGCTGTAGTTGTTCTTGTCGTCCTGCGGGGTGCGCTGCGCCCAAGGGCTGCCGATGATCTTCAGCGCGATGAAGGCGCGGTTCTGCGCCGCGTGCGCGCTGTCCACGAAGCCGAGGTCAACGTCGTAACGCACGCCCATGTTGAGCGTGAAGCGGGGCGTGACCTTCCAGTCGTCCTGCACGTACCACGCGAACTGCTTCGCGCCGCCGCGCAGGTTGAATGAAGGGTCGCCGCCCGAAAGCAGTATGTCGCCGACCGTGCCCGGCGTGTTCAGTCCCTGCGGGAACGTGACGGGGTCGCCCAGTATGTCGGCCACGTCGAATTGGAAGTCGTACTCCGGCGCAGAGTTGAAAGCGAAGATGCCGCCCAAGGTCGGCTCCCAGACGAAGTCTGCGCCGAACTTGAAGCCGTGGTTGCCGCGGTTGTAAGTCAGATCGTCGCGAAACTGGTGCTTCTTCTGGATTGTCTCCTGCGGAACGTTGCCGTTGCGCCCGACGATGAGGCCGTCGGGGAACGTCAGGTTCGGCAGGTCTGTGGTCGCCAGAATCTGATTGTCGAAGGTCGAGTATTGGTAGGTGAACTGGTTGACTGTGCGCGTGTTCACCGCCCACGTCTCGTTGGCGAGGAAGCTGTAGAGCGTGTTCAGAGTCTTGTTGCCGCCCGACAGGTCTGTCAGGACGATGAGGAAGCCGGCCTGATCGTTCAGAGCGTTGTTGTTCTGACCGGCGAAGCGCGTGACGAGCGTGTGCTTCTTGTTCAGGTTGAAGTCGCCCTTGATTGTGTACTGCGTGTCGTTGAAGGGCTGCGGGAAGAACTGCACGGCCTTGTAGCCGAACGGCTCAAGCAGAGATATCTCGGCGCGCGTGTCGCCGGGAACGATTGAGTTGCCGCGCTCGCGCGTGTGCTCGACCGTGCCGAAGAAGAATGCCTTGTCCTTCTTGATCGGGCCGCCGATTGAGCCGCCGAACTGCTGACGGCTGAAGGGCGGCTTGACGGCGTCGCCGGGGTTGGGGAATTTGAGCGGGTTGGCCTTGGCGAGAAGCGCGGGCGCGTTCGCGTTCAGCGCGTCGTCGCGGAAGAAGCCGAAGAGCGAGCCGTGGAGTTCGTTCGTCCCCGACTTCGTGATGACGGAGAGAAGTGCGCCGCCCGAACGACCGTTCGCGGCGGAGAAGCGCTGAGTGGAGAGCGCGAACTCCTGTATGCCCTCCATCGAGAAGTTCTGAAGTATGCCGCCGACAGCGTTGTCCTTGTTGTCGCCGCCGTCAACCGTGATGTTCAGATTGCGGCCCGACGAGCCGCCTATCGAGAATGTGCCGACGCGCGACTTCGTGGGGTCGAACGATGGCGCGAGCGTCGCGCCCGGAATCAGTATGGCGAGCGAGGCGAACGAGCGCCCGTTGACGGGCAGGTTCTCTATACGCCTCTGGTCAACGACGCCCGACACGTCGGTCTTCGTCGTCTCGACGAGCGGCTGATTTTCCGCCGTGACGTTGACGGTCTCCGTAACCGCGCCGACCTTCAAGCTAGGGTTGACGGTCGTGCGCTCAAGTACGTTGACCGTAACGGCGTCGTTCAGGTACTTCGAGAAACCCTGCGCCTCGACCTCGACGCTGTAGGTGCCGGGCACGAGTTGATTGATCTCATAGACGCCTTCGTTGCTCGTCTTGGCCTCGCGCGTTGCGTTCGTCCCCTTGTTGGTCGCGCGGACAATGGCGTTCGCCACGACCTCGCCCTTCTCGTTCTGCACAACGCCGGTTATGACGCCCGAGTTCGCCGTCTGCGCAAGAGCGGACGACGACGGGATAATCGCGGTGGCCGTCAGGAAGACGGCTGCGAGGATGGAAGAGACCGCCCTTTTCACTTTACCGCTGCTCATCGAAAGACCTCCTCTCGAATGTTCGTCAAAAGGTTCGGCAGCACGGCGGCCCGGACTGGCCGGGTCGCACCCGCCTCGGCGCGCGCGCGCCGGCGACTGCCTCATACTTGCCGCCCGGTGCGTCGGGATTTTTTTTGCGAGGCCCGACTGCCGCCGGCTTGGGGCTTGACCGCTTGATCGAAGAACGCTGTAGGGACTGCGTGCGAGTCGCTCCTGCTGCGTCGGAGCGCTCACCGTGGACTTGCTTGAAAAGTTCTGACGCGAAAAACCGCTGCCTGAAAATATCGCTTGGCCTTCTTCGGACGCAAGGCGTATTCCACCTGCCGCGTGCGCGTGCCGGCGCGCGGGCTAAAGACCGAAATGCAGGAGTTTCACAACGCGCCGCTCGACGTGTGCGCGCGTGCTGATGAGAATTGTGAATGAGGTTATTTGAATTTATCCATTTTTTTGAAAACGCGGGGCGGACTCCGACCCGAAGTGTCGGCTCCGTGTGACGCAGTAAAGACTCTTGTGATTCGGAAGGGCGGCCGACGTCTAAAGCGACGAAGGACGCCGCGCCGTTCAGACCTCGACGCCGCGGCGACCGAAGAACTGTTTGAGCGCGGGATACACGTCCTCTTTGTCATCGATGCGGACGCCGATGAAGCGCTCGTGATTCTTCAGACGGTCGTTGAATATGGAGAGCAGCGCGCCGGAACTACGACGGTAGCCGCCCCCGCCCTCCTCGCCAATCTCGCCGTAGCCGAAGAGATTGCACGTCTTGATCATCTCGTCGGCGAGGCGCACGGCCTCTTCGTTGTCGGAGTAGTAGTTGTCGCCGTCGGAGAAGTGGAACGGATAGACGTTCCAGTCCTGCGGGCGATAACGCTCGCGTATGATGTCGAGCGCGAGTTGATATGCGCTTGAGACGACCGTTCCGCCCGACTCGCCCTGCGTGAAGAACTGCTCCTCGGAGACTTCCTTCGCCTCTGTGTGGTGCGAGATGAAGACGATCTCGACGTTGTCGTACTTTGTGCGGAGGAAGCGAACCATCCAGAAGAAGAATGAGCGCGCGATGTACTTCTTGAACTCGCCCATCGAGCCGGAAACGTCCATCAACGCAAGCACGACGGCGTTCGACTCGTAGCGCTTGTCCTCCTCCCATGTCTTGAACCTCAAGTCCTCCTTGCGGACGCCGCCGAAGCGCGCCGCTCCGCCCTCGCGAGCGTTGCGCTTGATGTTCTCCAAGATCATCCGCCGCTTGTCGAGGTTCGAGAAGACACCCGTGCGGCGGATTTCGTTAAAGCGCGTCGTCTTCGCGGGCACGGCCTTCTTGGCCTTGTCTTCGAGGAAGGGCAACTGCAAGTCCTCGAAGATGAGCGCGGCCAACTCGTCGATATTAACCTCTGCCTCGTAGTAATCGGCCCCCGCGTCCTGTCCGGCTGGCCCCGCGCCGCGCCCCGGCCCCTGCCCCTGTCCCTGACTCTCGCGCGCGATCACGTCGCCGACACGGGTTTTGCCGTCGCCCGTGCCGACGTGCTTTCGCTTTCTATGGTCGAAGCGGAACTTGTACTCGTCGAGCGAACGGATGGGGACTTTGACCGTTCGCTTGCCGTCGGAGAGGATTATCGCCTCGTTCGAGACTATCGAGCCGAGGTTCTTTCTGATGGCGTCGCGCACGCGCTCCTTGTGCCGCTCCTGATCTATGATTCCCTTGCGCTGCAAAGACCAGTCGTTGCGCTGAATCGTTCCCGAAATCTGCGAGTCGTTCGTCATCTTAAATTCAACTCATGCGTCGTCGTCATGCCGAACCAAACAGAACGCCCGCGCCTCATCTTTCAAGCGCGGGCGAACTTTGTTTGCCGCTTCACGTCGAGACGGCTTCCACGGCCGCGCCGGTCAGCGCGAGAGCAGAGTGCCCACGTAGGTCAGGAGTTCGTTGGCGCAGACGGGGCAGTAGCCGCCGTCTTTAACGAGACGGTCAACGACCTCGTTGATGCGGCGCAGTTGGTCCGGGTCGGGCGTCTTCGCCGATGTCGTTATCTTCACAACGTCCTTGAGGTCGGCGAAAATCTTTTTCTCAATCGCCTCCTTCAGACGCTCGTGCGACGTGTACTCGAAGGCCCTGCCCTTGCGCGCGTAGGAAGAGATGCGTATGAGAATCTCCTGCCTGAAAGTGTTTTTGGCGTTCTCGCTGATCCCGATCTGCTCTTCGATGGAGCGCATCAATTGCTCGTCCGGCTCCATCTCCTCTTCGGTGATCGGGTCTTTGATCTTCTCCTTGTTGCAGTAGGCTTCGACGTTGTCGAGATAGTTGTTGCAGATCGTGCGCGCCATCTCCTCGAACGAATAGACGAAGGCGCGCTGCACCTCGGTCTTCGCCATCTCGTCATATTCTTTGCGCGCCGACGAGATGAGATTCAGGTATCGCTCGCGCTGCTCCGCGTTGATGCCTGTGTGCTGCTCGAAGCCGCTCTTGATCGTGCGGAGCGCGTCAATCGGGTTGATGCAGGTGATGCCGTCGCGCACAAGCGCCGAGGACAGGCGGTTGATGATGTAGCGCGGGCTGATGCCGTCCATGCCTTCGCGCACGACCTCTTCTTTGAGTTCTCGAACGTCCTTCGACTTGTAGCCTTCAACGTCCTCGCCATCGTAGAGCTTCATCTTCTTGACGATGTCAACGTTGGCGCGCTTCGGCTCTTCGAGCCGGGTCATGACGGCGAACATCGCGGCGACCTTCAGAGTGTTCGGCGCAATGTGGACGTTGCGGAGGACTTCGGACTGGTTGAGGAGCTTGTAGTAGATTCTCTCCTCCTGCGAGACGCGCAGGTTATAGGGCACGCGCACAAGGATGATTCGGTCTTGCAGCGCCTCACTCTTCTTGTTGCCGGCGAACGAGACGTACTCGTTCTCGTTCGTGTGCGACATGATGACCTCGTCGGCGTAGATCATCGCGAACCGGCCCGTCTTGATGTTCTGCTCCTGCGAGAGCGTCAGGAGCGAGTACAAAAACTTCTCGTCAACCTTCAGCATCTCGACAAACTCCATGATGCCGCGGTTGGCGATGTTCAACTCGCCGTCGAAGCGGTAAGCGCGCGGGTCGCTCTCGACCCCGACCTCGCCTATGGTCGAGAGGTCAATCGAGCCTGTGAGTTCCGTTATGTCCTGCGACTTCGGGTCTGAAGGCGCGAACGTGCCGATGCCGACTCTCTGCTTTTCGGAGAAGACGATGCGGTGAACGCGAACGTCCTCGTGCCGCCCGTTGTAGGTGTGCTCCAAAGCGTAGCGGCACTGCGGGCAGAGATCGCCCTCGATGTAGATGCCGTAGTGCTTCTCCACGTCGCGCCGGAGTTCGGAAGGGATGAGATGCAGCGGCTCCTCGTGCATCGGGCAGTCTTTGATCGCGTAAACCGCGCCCGCGTCGGCGCGCGTCCACTCTTCGAGTCCGCGCTTGAGCATCGTCACTATCGTTGACTTGCCGCCGCCGACCGGGCCCATCAAAAGGAGTATGCGCTTGCGGACTTCGAGGCGCTGCGCCGCCGACTTGAAATACTCGACGATGCGCGCTATCGGCTCTTCGATGCCGAAGAGTTCCGCGCTGAAGAAGTTGTAGCGGGCGACCTCGTCGCGCGTGCCCTCGTTCAACTTCTCGACGCCCGCGGCGTGAATCATGTCGTTGACGCGCGCGTGCGAGAGTTCCGCGAGGCGAGGGTTCTGCGTGACAAGCTCGAAATAGTCGCGGAAGTTCCCCTCCCATGCGAGGGCCGCGTGCTCCTGCCTCAACTCTTCGAGCCGCGCCGAAATGTCAAACTTGCTGCTGCCATCCTGCTCTTGCATAGCCTTGTGTAAACCTCTTGCCGGCTTCGCGCGCGAGAAGGGACGACGTGTGGAGTCACGCCCTCGAAATGAAAGCCCCGGCGACCGCGAAACCTTAACATTCGTCGCGCGGCGGTCGCCTTGAGGAACGGCCTCGATGCGTCGGGCAGGGCGCTTGCGCGTCTTTTGCGCTCGCCGCGCCGTCGAGACACTTTCAACTCATCAGACGATTTATCAAAACGGGAAAGGGTCGCCGCCGACTTTTGACGGCGCTGGCCGGGTCGCTTGTCCGGCGACCTGCTTTTGAGGCCGATTATAGCACAGCACTCTCCCGCGCCCGTCAACACTTATTTTTCGACCGCGAGCATCACGCGCGGCTGCAAAAGGGCGCGCGCCGCGTCGTAAACTCCGACCGCGACGAGCGAGCCGCGCTCATCGAACATAAGGACGTGCGCGCCTTCTTCAAAACTTTCCGCCGGGTCGAGCGCGCGAACAGCCGCGCCGTGCCGCGCCCTTCGCGACTCCTCTGCGTTTAGATGCGCCGACGGCAAGTCAGGGAGCGCCGCTTCGAGTGGGATCAAAATTTCCCGCGCGCCGCCGCCTTCGACGAGTCCTTTGCCTTCGACGAGACTTTGCAACTCGTCCGGCGTGACCGCAACGCCTGCGCGGAACTGACCGGCGCGCGTGCGCCTGAGCGCCGCGAGATGCGCGCCCGTGCCGAGCAGTTCGCCGAGACTCTCGGCCAGCGCGCGCACGTAAGTTCCAGCCGAGCAGACGACGCGCGCGCGCGCGTCGCACGTCCCGTCGTCATTGCGTGTTAAAAAGTTGTCGCCTTCACCGTTGACGATCTCGAACACTTCGACGCGGACGCGCGCGGCACTTCGTTCGACCACTTCGCCGCGGCGCGCAAGCTCGTAGAGTTTTTTTCCGCCGACCTTCTTCGCCGAATACATCGGCGGCACCTGCTCTATCTCGCCGCGCAAACGTGCGAGCGCCGACTCGACCCGCGCGCGTCCGAGCGTCGCGCAGTCCTGCACCGGCGCGTCCACGTCAATTCCGCCCGCGGCGCTGGCGCTCTCGCGCCTCGCGCCCGTCAGGTCGCCTGTGTCGGTGGCGTAGCCGAAACGCACGGTCGCCTCGTACTCCTTCTCCGCGCCCGCGAGGAACTGCGCGAGCCTTGTCGCGCGACCGACCAGAAGGACGAGCACGCCCGTCGCGAAAGGGTCGAGCGTGCCCGTGTGCCCGACGCGCTTCTCTTTCAATATGCGGCGCGCGCGCGCCACAACGTCGTGCGAAGTCCAGCCCGCCGGCTTGTCAACGATTAAAAGTCCGTCCATGAAAAATTCGCTCGCGCCTTCAGAGTTACACGTTTCGCCGGAAGAGAAGATTAAACGCAAAGGACGCAAAGAAGGAAACGCAAAGGACGCGAAGAAGGAAACGCGAAGGACAAGGAAGGCAAGTTTCCTCTGCGCCCTTCGCCAATGCTTCCTTGTCCTTCGCGTTTAGGAATTTGCCGACCCTGCGTGCGCGCGTTAGAGTATCTTCAAGCCATGCGGAGAGGAAGACGAAGCAACTTCAAAGAGAATCGCGAGGGCGAAGAAAAGGCTCGACCCCGCGTGCCGCTCGACCCGGAGAAGGCGCGCGAGCGGACGCTGCAAAGGGCCGTGAAGATTCTCGCCGCGAAGCCACGCTCGGTCGCGGAGTTGCGCGAGCGCCTGCTCGAAAAGAATTGGGCGGACGAAGCCGCAGTCACTTACGCGCTCGCGAAGCTAAAGGAGTACGGCTACCTCGACGACGAGCGTTTCGCCTTCGGCTTCGCGTCCTATCGGGTCAGACAGAAACCCGTCGGGCGTCAGCGCCTCGCGCGCGACCTCAAGACGAAGAAGATCTCGAAAGAGACGGCGGACGCCGCGCTCGAACTCGTCTATCAGGAGACGCCCGAAGAGGAACTGATCGCGCGCGCCATCGAGAAGCGCACGCGCCTGCGCGGTCGCCCCCGGACGAGACAAGAAACGAAAAGTCTCTACGACCACCTGCTCCGCCTCGGCTTCTCCTACGACCTCATCATGCGCAAGGTGCGCGAAGCCGCAGCCGCAGCCGCAGCCGTTGACGAAGACGAGTAGGCGTTTGAACTCGTCCGTCCGGTCTGTTTCGCCCGCCCGTCTCCCGCGTGCTAAACTTTTCAAGCTATCAGCACTCAGCCGCGAGCGGTCAGCTTTCAAACTGCCTGCCGCGCCTGTCTGCCGTTAGCTCGAACGCTGATTGCTGAACGCTGAACGCTTTTATGACAGGCAACGAGATTCGCGAAAAATTTTTGAGCTACTTCGAGAAGCACGGACACCGCCGCGTGTCTTCGAGTCCGCTTCTGCCCGCCAACGACCCGACGCTTTTGTTCGCCAACGCGGGGATGAACCAGTTCAAGGACACGTTCCTCGGCGCGGAGAAGCGCGACTACGCGCGCGCCACCTCTTCGCAGAAGTGCCTGCGCGCCGGAGGCAAGCACAACGACCTCGACGACGTTGGCGACGCCACGCATCACACATTCTTCGAGATGCTCGGTAACTTCTCGTTCGGCGATTACTTCAAGCGCGACGCGATACGCTTCGCGCTCGAACTTCTGCTCGAAGAGTACAAGATTCCGCTCGAACGCCTGTGGTTTACGGTTTACGAAACGGACGACGAGGCGGCTGAACTTTGGGTCGAAGCAGGCGTGCCCGCCGACCGGGTGCTGCGCTTTGGCGCGAAGGATAATTTCTGGCAGATGGGCGACGCGGGGCCGTGCGGCCCTTGCAGCGAGATTCATTACTATCGCGGCGAGAATCCGAACGACACGGAGTTTAATCGCCCCGAATACGTCAACGCCGACGGCAGCCCGACGGTCGAAATCTGGAATCTCGTCTTCATGCAGTACGACCGCGACGCCGAAGGAAACTTGACGCCGCTGCCGAAACCTTCCGTGGACACGGGTGCCGGACTCGAACGCGTGACTGCCGTGCTTCAGAATGCGCCGAACAACTACGAGACGGACTTGCTTCGCCCCATCGTTGACTATGTGGCGCGACTCGCCGACCGGCACTACGAGCCGGAGACGAAAGAGGGCCACGCCATGCGCGTCATCACAGACCACGCGCGCGCAACGGCATTCTCAATCGCAGACAACATCCTGCCCGGCAATGATGGGCGCAATTACGTTCTACGCAAAATCATGCGCCGCGCAATCTATCACGGTCGCCACGCGCTCGGCTTCGAGGATTTGTTCTTCCACAAGGTTACGAACTTCGTCGTCGGCCTGATGCGCGAAGCCTACCCGGAGATCGAAGCCTCGCGCGACTTCATCGAGCGCATGGTCAAGCTCGAAGAGGAACGCTTCGGCTCGACACTCACCACAGGCTTGCAAAAACTCGAATCGCTCTTCGCCAGTCTTCCAGAAGGTAAGTTTCCTGAATGGAAAGAGCTTGCACGTCTCTACGATACGTTCGGTACACCACGCGACCTGATTCGTGTTGCTTTGGAGGATCGCGGCCTCTTTAAGTTCACCGAAGAACGGTCTATCTCTGGTCTCTTCGATGAGGAAACCTTCAACCGGCATTTTGATGAGGCTTTGCGCGAGATTCAGAGCGCCGGAGTGAAAGAGCAGACTGCCGCGCGCGCCGCCAAGTCAAACCCCGCCTACTCGCAAATATTCGAGCGCGTCGGGGCGACAGAGTTCATAGGCTACGACGAAACGCGCACAGACAATGCGCGCATCATGGCACTCGTGCGCGGCGACGCGGAAGTCGAAGAATTGAATGAAGGCGAAGAGGGCGAAGTCGTACTCGACCGAACGCCTTTCTACGCGGAGTCGGGCGGTCAGGTCGGCGACACCGGCGCGCTCATTACGGGCGCGGCGCACGCCGTCGTCCTCGACACGCCGCCTGCGCCCGTCGGCGGACTGGCGGTTCACCGCGTGAAAGTTGACCGCGGAAGTCTGCGCGTGTTCGACCCCGTGAGCGCGATAGTTGACGCTGAGAAGCGCGACGCGACGCGGCGCAATCACACGGCGACGCACTTGATGCACGCGGCGCTGCGTGAAGTCCTCGGCACGCACGTCAAGCAGGCCGGGTCGGTCGTCGCGCCGAACTATCTGCGCTTCGACTTCTCGCACTACCAGCCTTTGACGCGCGACGAGATCGCGGAGATCGAGCGGCTTGTGAATTATCACATCCTTCGGAACGAGCGCGTGCAGACCGACGTGCTTACGCTGGATGAAGCGATGCAGACGGGCGCGATGGCTCTGTTCGGTGAGAAGTACGCAGAGCGCGTGAGAGTCCTGAGCGTGCCGGGCGCGGAGGGCGTCTTCTCGAAGGAACTCTGCGGCGGCACGCACGTCCGCGCCACAGGCGACATAGGGCTGTTCAAGATCGTGAGCGACGAGTCAATCGCCTCCGGCACGCGTCGAATACGCGCGGTCACGGGGCGCGACGCGTTCCTGCGCTTTCAGGAGACCGAGGCGCTCGTCGATCAGATTTCCGGCGAGCTTCGCTCGACGCGCTCCGACATCCCCGCCGCAGTTCTGAAGCTTCAGGACGAGTTGAAGAAGGCGCGGCGCGAGGCCGACGAGATGCGCCTGAAACTCGCGCTCGGCGGCGGCGCTTCGTCGCAGAACGGCGCGGACGCGCGCGAGGTCGAGGGCGGCGTTCGCGTGCTCGCGCGCGAGGCGAGCGACCTCGACTCTCAGGCGCTGCGGCAACTCTCCGACACCTTGCTCGCGCAGATAAAGTCCGGCGTCGTCATCCTCGGTCGCCGCGCCGACGGCAAGGCTTCGCTCATCGTCCGCACGTCGAACGATCTTGCGAAGCGAGTCCCCGCCGGTCAAGTCATCAAACAACTCGCCCCGATCATCGGCGGGCGCGGCGGCGGCAAGCCCGACATGGCAGAGGGCGGAGGCCCCGAGCCGCAGAAGTTGAGCGAGGCGCTTGAGGCCAGCTACAAGGTAGTCGAGCGACTGCTCACGCAGCAGGGCGCGTCGGCCTGAAGTTCGGAAGAATGAAAAAGAGAGAGGGGAGCGCATGCTCGATGCCTGCGCTCCCCTCTCTCTTTTCAGGGGCTGCAACCGGGACGAAGGAAAAGCTCTTTGCCTGAGTCCTAGCCGTGCGCCGCGACCCAGGTCTTCTGCTTGTCCGTGAGCGCGATGTTCATCTTCTGCAAGGTAGCGGCGTTGAGCGTGCCCGTGACCTTCAGCCCTTCCGCGCCCTGATACTTCTTCAGCCCGTCGCGCGTCGGCTGATCTAACTTGCCGTTTGCGTCGCCGGAATAGAATCCGCGTTGCTTGAGTATCGTCTGCGCCTGCGTGATCTGATCCTTGCTCGCACGAAAGACCGGGCCGCGCGTCTTCGCAGCGTTCGCGTTCGATGACTTCGACGAGTTTGCGTTTTGCGCCAAGGCGAAAGTGGAAAGAGAGAGCAGCGCCGCGAGCGCCGCGGTGAGCATTCTTTTCATTTTGTTCTCCTGTTTTAGGGGGTGCGTCGGCGAGGAAACGGCGCCCGCAGTTAAAAGTGAAGTTGCGCCCCTTGGGTCGAACCGAAAAGCGAATACATCATACACGCCCTGTCAATACCTCTCGCCGCCGTGAGCTTTCGCCTCTCAAGCGTTTTACTCAGCCCCTTGACTTCCAAAGCAGCGCGCGACCAGCCGGCGAGGCAAGTTGAAAAATAGTTATGGTTAAATGATTGGTAAATATGGTTGAACACAGGCGAGCCGTGTGTTATTGTGTTTCTGCGTTCGTCCGAGCGCGTTTGAAACAGACGAGAAGCCCTGCCGTCAATCGACTACTTTCGCATCCAGCCTCCGCCCGGTTGAACCAGAGACGGCGCGAAGTGCCGCCACGCCGAGAACCGACATGAAGAAAATCCCCCTGCTCTGCGCGCTCATCATCACAGCGACACTCCACGCCGCCGCGCAGTCGGACTACCGCTACCGCTTCGACAACTTCGACACGAGCGAGGGCGTGCGCGTCCAGACTCCCGCACAGCCAAAGCCCCCGGCCCGGAACAAGAAATTGAAGCTGACCGCGCGAAGCGTCGCGGCTGCGCCGTCCGGCGCGAGTTCTTCAAACGCTCTGCGTCCTTCCGAAGTCACCTACACTCCTTCGCCCGTCGCTTCTGCTGCGGTCGGCAAATCTCTCGGCGGCTTCTCGACCGGCGACGCTTTGATTGACTCGTACATCGCCGAGTCGGCGTCGCGAAACGGAGTTGACCCGCTGCTGATCTACTCGATCATGCACCGCGAGTCTTCGTTCAGGCGCATGGCCGTCTCGCCGAAAGGCGCGCGCGGCTTGATGCAGTTGATGCCGGGGACTGCCGTGCGCTTCGGCGTGGGAAACATTTTCGACCCGCGACAGAACATCGAGGGCGGCACGCGCTACGTGCGCTTCCTGCTCGACACCTTCGACGGCGACGTGCGTCTCGCGCTCGCGGGCTACAACGCGGGCGAGGGTGCTGTGGTGAAGTACGGCGGCGTCCCGCCCTACAGCGAAACGCAGGAGTACGTGCGACGCATCTCCGAGCGCTACGACATGATCCGCGATCCTTCGACGGCGCGCTACGCGCAGCGCGTGTCGCGTTCGCAGATCGCGAAGCTCAAGGCCGCGGAGCCTCCGCCTCTCGTTTACGAGCGAAACGTCTTTGCAGTCCGCACGCCCGACGGCAAGCTGCGCCTCATAAGCCAGTGACGGACGACTGAACTTCAAGAGAACGAACGACGGGACGGACTTGATTGCCGTCCCGTTTGTTTTTGCGGGATGCGCTTCGGCTGTTTGGCTGTGCGGACGGTCGCGGTATGATTGGCGCGAGAGAAATCAGAATGCGCACGGGAACGTCTCTTCAACCCGCACGCACGATTGGAGTGTCTGAAACATCCGACTGAGATGTCTGAAGCCGCCGCCAACGAAACTGCCAACAATGAAACGGCGACGCGCGTTGACGCGGGCGCAGCCGCGCATCGCGCCCTGCTCGTCGCGGACGAAGGCGCGAACGCCGAAACTTTGCTCGCGAAGATCGAGGCCGCGGGCTTCGACGCCGCGCTCGCTACGGTCGAAGACGCGGCGCGACGCGTAAAGGAGTCCGAGCCGGAACTCGTCTTCCTCGCCTTCGGCGCGCGCGAAGGCGAGACGCGCCTCGTCACGCTCGCGCGCCGCCTGCGCTTCGAGCCTGAGTCGTTCGCGCTTCCCGTCGTCTTCCTCTTCCGCGCGGACGAGCGCACGCTACGGAGCGCGGCGGCGCACTGCGGAGCGGACGACTACTTCGCGCAGGACGCGCCGGTCGAAGAGTTGCGCGCGCGCGCCGGTGCGATCCTGTGGCGCGCCGAGGCCGGGCGTCGCTCGGCCCCCGCGGTCGCCGACCAGCGCTCCGAGATTGACAACTTTCTCTTTCTGCTCGACTCGGTCGGCGCGGACTTGAGTCGCGGCACGACGGGCGCGCTCGCCCTCGTCGAGACGCGCGGCGGCATCGAGCACGAAGACGGCGACGAAGCCGGACTCGACGACGATGGCGAACTCAAAGGCGCGCGTGGTCGAACGCTCGTCGCGGCGCACGGCTTTTTGAAACTCAACCTGCGGCGCGTTGACGCCGTGGCCTTCTACGGCCCGGCGACTCTTCTCGTCTATCTGCCCGGCGCGGACGAGTCGGCGGCGCGGCTCACGCTCGCGCGTTTGCGCGAAGAGTTTTTGGAGTCGAGCCGGGCGGGCGAACTCTTCGCGGGTGTCGCGTCGTTTCCCGCGCACGGCGCGGAGGTCGAGGTGCTGGTCGAGCGCGCGGAGTCCGCGCTCGAACGCGCGCGCGCGGAGAACTCGGCGGCGCGCGTCGTCGTTTACGGAATGGACGCCGTGCAGCGCGGCACCTCTTTCGGCGCGACGCACGGAGCGCGCGCCGACGCCGAACGCAGGAAGATGACGGCAGCCGTTAACGAATCGACGACTGGAAGACTCGCTCCGGTCGGAGCGCCGGAGGTCGTCGCGTCGCGCGCGTCATCCGCGACCCGCGCGAGAATCCGGCGGCTGATGCTCGTCGTCTCGGACTCGGCGCGCATGGCTCAGATCAACCTTCTGCTTCGCTCTGAAGGCTTCGAGGTGCGCACCGCGTTCGACGGTCAGCACGCGCTGAGTCTTCTGCGGATTGACCGGCCCGACCTGCTCGTCGTCGATTACGAGTTGCAGGGGATGACCGGCGTCGAGATGCTCAGGCGACTCGCGAAGCAGTCGGGCGCGTCGCAGACGCCGCCCGCGCTTGTCATGCTCCCAGCGGCGCGCGCCGAACTCCGGGACGAAGTGATCGTGGCGGGCGCGCAGGCCGTCATAAACTTGCCATACGACCCCGTGGAGTTGCTCGACGCGGCGCGGGAGTTGGCCGAGGCGGAATGAGGAGAGAGATGGAGACCTGTCAAACTTGCGGCGAGCGAATGACCTCTTCGGCTCGCTTCTGCGCGGCGTGCGGCGCGCCCGCCGACCCCGAGCAGACGCGCTTCGCGTCGGACTTGACGCGGCTCGCGTCCGAAGAGACGCGCGTCGCGCAGCCACGCCCGCGCCCGGTCGAGCCTCTACCTCTGCCCGTTCAAACGTCCTCGCCCGCGCGAATGCAGCCGCCCGTCGCCGCGCGTCGCGACGACGAACGCGGCGGCGACGAGCAGGTCGTCTTCACAGTCCGCCCGACTCTGCTCTTCATCAAGGTCGGCTACCTGCTCGCCGCGCTTGGCGGCGTAGCGCTCATCGCGCTGCTCGCGTGGCAGCCCTGGGTTCACGTCTCGTTTTTCGTCTCGCTTTTGCTCGCGCTCGCGCTGCTGCTCGTCCCCGCTTACAAGCATCTGAAGCGCAACACACTGCGCTACACGCTCACCGACTCGAAGATCGAGATTGATCAGGGACTCGTCTCGCGGATGACGCGCAACATCCCTCTCCGAAACATTCAGGACGTGACGACAAGCTCGACCGTCTTCCAGCGCGTGCTGCGCTTCGGCAACGTGGTCATTGACAACGCGAGCGAGTCGGGCGGAAAAACCGTCCTCAAAAACATCCCAGACCCGCGCCGCCACGCAGACCTACTGCTTCGCGAACTCCGCCGCTGGCATTGACGCCGACATCGGCCTTATCATCCGAAACGCCGGAACCAACACAACTGCGCCGTCGTCTAATTCATCCAACGCTCTGCCGTCAAAACGCCCGGCAAGTGGGCGCACGCGTTTTCGCATGGAAGGCTTGTAACGTGCACGCATCTAAGTTGACGAGATTCCTGTTCGCTCTGGCGATCCTATCGCTCTTTTCCGTCGGGGCTTCGGCGCAGACTCAGGCAAGCGGCGCGGCGCAGCAGCCTGAGCAGGCGAGCGACTTTTCCGTGCTCGTCACGCACCTGCCGGATTGGGAGAACAAGGTCAAGGAAGGTGTCGGCCACGCCGCGAGCCTGCCCGAGTTGCAACTGGCCGCCGGCAACAGACCCGCACTCGACGCCGTCAGCTTCGACGGCGGGACTGAGGCTGTCACCGCGAAGTACGGTGACGCGCGTCTCGTCATCATCGAATTCACTACGCCACAATACGCCACCGACAACGACGCGAGCATCAGCGAGCGCATCGCGCAGTTGCGCGCGGCGGGACAGCAAGTGCCTTCCGGATACAGGCGCGTCGGCAATTACTCTGTCTTCGTCTTCGACGCGCCGGACGCAGCCTCGGCGGACAAACTGATTTCGGGAGTGAAGTACGAGAAGGACGTGCGATGGCTTGGACGCAACCCACACGCCGAGGAGATAGCGACGAAGGCTTACACCGAAACGATGGGGAGCGTCATCATCACGACTCTCATCTCGACCGCGCTCGCGATCCTCCTCTGCCTCTGCGTCGGCGGAATCATCGGCGGCGCGATTTTCCTGCGACGCCGCGCGCAACACACCGCGCAGGAAATATACTCCGACGCGGGCGGCATGTTGCGCCTCAACATCGAAGACGTGAATGCGCCCCGCATTCCTGCGACGAAACTGATCGGGTCGGGCGAAGAATGAGACGCGACAAACGGCGCGTCGCTCGTCGGCCTTTCGCGAACAACAAAAAAGCTCCATGAGTTAAAAACTCATGGAGCTTTTTTGTTATAGAGCACCCGGTCACAAATTTGCGGGTTACTGATCTTACTGCGAGGCTCCCCCAAACCCCTACAGAAACGGAATCAGTAACCCGCTAAATGATGCCCTTCGACCGCTATGCTGACGACCACTCCGTTCCCCCAAAGAGTCGCCGACCGCAAGAAGTGAGAGAAAACCTCCCCCAAAGCTTTCACTCACTAGCCGTCTCCGAGCCTGACCCGATTAACTCTATTTACCCTTTCAACATTTTATCTGTTTTTCGATTTAGCAACGATTATGCCATCATCCCCGATTGGGTATGCTCGGGCTGTCGTTATTGCGAGTTTCGTCAGTAAAAGCTATCTGAATTTTATTTTTCGCCGGATCGAGACTCTCAAACGAATAACCTCTCGACATATCCCGCTCGTACACATTCAATACTTTTCGCAGTGCCGTCGAACGCTTACGCTACACGCTGGGTTTAATTCTCAGTCTGCATACGTACATTCACGCCCGCTTCAATTTAAACGACGGTCGAATTTCCCCGACAATATCGCCCCGATGATTTCGCACCGCGAAGGTTGAGTAAGGCGCGAGCGTTTCATGCGCGTTCTCATCCAATACATTGAGTTGCCTGAGCGACTCGACGGCGACGGTCGGACGCGCGCGTCTGTCTTCGCCGTCTTCGATCTTGAAGGCCAGCCCTAACCCGCGCGGCCATTCCGCGCACGGCAGAACGCCCGCAGTGTAAACGCCCTCCGCCCCGACCTTCGAGACGACTCTTCCGTGCGCGCCGCGCATGACCTCCGTGTCGAAACGCTCGCGCGTCCCTCCGACCATCTCCGGGTGCGAGGTCATCGCCGCGACGATTCTACGGCACGCGCGCGTCGTCTCCTCGTCGAATCCGCCGGGCGGCGAGACTAGACGCGCGTACATCAGAGCCATCGCTTGCACCGGCATCCCGAAGACGGGAACGCCGCAGCCGTCCGTCCCGACCGCGACTTCTTCGGTTGAGACGCCGGAGAACTGCGAGACGGCGCGCAGTATCGCCTGCTGGACGGGGCTTTCGGGGTGGTCGTAAGTTTCGGGCGGTGCGCCGAGCCGGAGCGCGAGCGCGAGCATTCCGGTATGCTTTCCCGAACAGTTGTTGCGAAGGATGTTCGGTCGCTCGCCGCTCGCGCGGAGTCGTTCAGCGGTTTCCCGGTCGAACGGCTCGTGGACGCCGCACTTCAGAAAGCTCTCGTCGAGGCCGATCTTTCGGAGCATCGCGGCGACCGTCCCGGCGTGAACGTCCTCGCCGCTGTGTGAGCCGCAGGCGATAGCGACCTCGCGCTCGTCGAAGCCGAAGCGATCCGCCGCGCCGCTCGTCAAAAGCGGGACGGCCTGAAAAGGTTTCGCCGACGAGCGAAGATACGTTGTAGTTTCAGGCTCGCCCAGACTCGCGATGACTCGTCCGTCGCAGTCAACGGCGGCGACGTGTCCGCAGTGTCGCGACTCGACTATCGAACCGCGCCGGACTTCGACGAGCGACGCTGACTGAGAGACTCTCGTGCGACGATCTTCTTTTTCCATCGGCGACGGGCGAGCGCATCCTCGGCACATCGAACGACCGAAGTGGCAGTACACCGAGCGCGATGTTCGCCCGAATAAACTCGCTTTCTGAAAGTTGTTAAGCCTTGTACGAATCTTAGTCGCGCCCGGCGAGCCTTGCAACCTTCGGACGATTCTCCGCTGCCGGCGACATTCACGGCATTACTCCGTGCGTACAGAAACATAGCCGCCGTCTCATGAAAGACGGCGGCTATGTTTTCAGCCGAAATGCCAAAGGGCTTATTCAGTTGTCGTGTCAGTGTCCTTGAGTGCTCGTCGTGCGCGAGCGTTGGCGCGTGAGCACTATGAGTTTGATTAGGCGGCGTCCGAAGCGCATGGCCTCGCCCGTGTTCGGAACCCAGATGTCAATCCTTCGACCGCGCACCGCGCCGCCCGTGTCCGCGACGACGTACTCGCCGCTGTACGAGCCTGCTTCGAGACGCACGTGCGTGCCGATTGGCAAGACCCTTCGGTCTGCGGCGATGATTCCGCGGCTGACCGAGCCGCCGTTCGCGGTGTGCCCGCGGAGGCTGTAGGCCGTCGCCGTGAAGGTCAAAGCCTGCGCGGATGTCTCCGCCCCGGCTCCCATCTCTGACTTTTCAAAGGCCGAAGGCAAGGCGATGTGTCCAGCCGCGCCCGTGTTCTCGGTTTCCTTAATCGCGTCGCCCGTCTCGCCCTGCGCTTCCGTCGTCGTTGACATTTCCGCGCCGGGGGTTTTCGCTTCCGTTGCGACGCCTTTGCCCTTCTGTTGAATCTCCTGCGAACCTACGAGGGTTTCTGCTACTGAAGGCTGCGAATAAAAGAGCAGCGAAGCGGAGAGAAACGCGACCGCAGCCGCACTTCCCCCCAAAAGGGGTTTACTCATTCGGTTCTCCTCCCGATAGTTTGACTCTCGGCGGCGCGCGAGTAGGTTAGTTGCCTCCCGTCCTCGACCTCCGGCTCTAGGAGTGAAGTACAAGTCAGCCGGAGTGGGGAACCACGTCCTTGATGCGGAGCGCCGAAAGAATACCGTACAAAATGAATGACAAGCGAACATCAAGTCCGCTTGTCACGCAAGAGAAGGTAACACGGGAGTTAGCCTCTGTCTAGTTCCAATGTGCCCTAAAAAGCCGTACCGAAAGGATGCTCGGAGACACGTTTTTTATGAGTACGACGACGTACTTTCACCTATGCCTTCAAACAGTTACCGTCCTCTCTTCCGACAGCCACTCGCCTCGATAGATGACCTCCGCCGTGCCCGTCAGAACGACCTCGCCGTTGTCGCGCCAGAGGACTTCGAGCGTGCCGCCGGGCATCCGCACGCTGACGCGACGCTCCGTCCGCCCGCCGATCATCGAGGCTACTGCCGCCGCGCACGCGCCCGTCCCGGACGAGAGAGTCTCCCCCGCGCCGCGCTCCCAGACGCGCGCCTCGATGTTTTCTCGATCAACAACGCGGACGAACTCGACGTTCGTGCGTTCCGGGAAGACGGCGTGCGCCTCTATCGTGCGACCGAGGCGACGCCAGTCCGCGCTCCCGAAGTCCTCGACGAAGACGCAGCAGTTCGGGTTGCACATCTGCAAGGCAGTGACCTCGACCGTCTCGCCGTCGGCGAGCGCGAGCGGGTAGTCGCGCACCTCCACGAGCGGTTCGAGCGTGAGCATCGGTATCGAGCCGCTGTCGAAACGGGGACGCCCGATCTCCGCCTCGAAGCGGAAAGCGCCGTCGCCGATCCGCTCGCGCAAGACATAACGCTTGATGCCTGCGCGAGTCTCAAATCGCAATTCGCCCTTCGTCCAAAGTTTCTCGAAGTGCAGGCGCGCGGCGGCGCAACGCGAGCCGTTGCCCGACATAGCTGCCTCGCCGCCGTCCGGGTTGAAGATTCGCAAACGAAAGTCCGCCGCGCCGCCTTCTTGAAGACGCTCTACGACGGCGACTCCGTCCGCGCCCGCGCCGAAGTGCCGGTCGCACACGGCGCGGACGAACTCCGGAAAAGGCTCGCCCGCGTCGAATCGCTCGAAGCCCGCGCGCCAGCCGACGCCCGCAAACTCTCCCGCCTCGAAGACGAGATAGTCGTTGCCGTAGCCTTGGAGTTTGACGAATCGCATGCCGTTCAAGGTCTGAAATCCTGACGCAGTTTCTCGTCACGCTGCTCTCGCCGCCCGCTCACGATTTCACTGTATCCGGGCGTATTCAATGTGACGGTATTCATACTCGCGTTGGCTGTGACATCAAACCCGGCACACGTTAAGACCTTGCTCATACCTTCGTCGTCGCGCCAAACGTAGGGCAGCTTCAGCGTTTCGGAAACCTTCGCCGCGAACTGGCTGGTGTTTTTCCAGGGCACTGTTTGATAGTTGACCGAGAGACGCATCAGGCGGTCGTCCAGAAAGAAGAAGTAAATGTCGTCGACCCCTTTGTAAGCGCCCGCGTCGAGGTTCCGAAAGTTCACGGATGAGAGCGACGCGTAGCTTGACCCGAATTCTCCTTGCCTGATTTGAATGCCGGGGACGCGCGTCTTCACCTGATCCGCAGTCATCCCCAGACGGAAGCCGCGCAGTTCCGGCGATTGCTCGACATTGAGTGTGCAAACTTGTGATTGCTGTGCGCGTGCGGCGGCGGCGAAGCACAGGCAGGAGAGGATTGCCAGCAAAAATCTTGTGTATCTCATGGAAATTCCTTTCGAGGTTGTAAGTCAGTTAGAGCGCATGGTGCGTCTTGCCGATAAAGACGGCGGCGCTTCCGCCGAGGTTACACTCATATTTGAAGCCCGGCTCGAAATGAAGCACGCGCGGCGCGGCACTAAGTTCCGCCGTCTTCGCGCTAAGAGCGACCCGTGAAGGACGCGAGCAGAACAGCGATGGCGTCCGTGAAGGCGGCGTGCGCGTCGGCGTCGCGCGGCGGATTGTTAATCATCAGCGAGAAGACCAGACGCTCGCCCGCGGCGCTCAGAACGTAGCCGGAAAGCGACGTAGCCGTGCCGAGCGTGCCGGTCTTGGCGCGGACGTTTCCTTGCGCCGCCGTGCCCTTCATGCGACTTCGCAGCGTGCCGTCAACGCCCGCTATGGGCAGCGCGTCGCGCAAGACCGCGCCGGCGCGATGAGAGTTCATGTAGGTGAGCAGCCGCACGGTCGCCGACGCCGTCACGAGGTCTGCGCGCGAGAGGCCGGAGCCGTCGAGCATGACGATACGGCTCGAATCAACGCCTGCGCCAGCGAGGAAACTTTTGACCGCGGCCATCCCTGCTTCGTCGCTCGTCTGCCGCGGGTCGGTCGCCGTCGCCTTGCCGAGCGCGCGAAGGATTAGTTCGGCGTAGAGGTTCTGACTCGGCTTCAAAGTCTGCGCGGCGATAACTGCGAGCGGCGGCGATTGTCGCGTGGCGATCTCGACGAGCGAAGAGACTTGAAGCGGCTTGTTCGTGTCTGCGCGAGTCTGTGCGTCAACGGTTCGCGTCTGTCCGCTGATGACGACGCCGCGGCGTTCGAGCGCCGTGCGAAGCATCGTCGCAAACACGAGCGCGGGACGCGAGACGGCTAAGCTCGCCGCAAAGCCACGGTCGTCAACCGGCATCGTGCCTCGAATCTCGATAGTGTTCTGTCCGAGCGGTCGCGTGACGCTCAACTCGCGCCGCGCGCCGCGCACGTCCGTTCGCGTGCGGTCAACGACGGTGACGACCGAGACGGACGGCCCGACCGTGATAACGCAAGGATCGCCGACGCGCGCGCCGGGCTTGACCGTCAGGTCAACCGAGTTGTCGTTAATGGTCAGCGCGCTCACCTCCGCGCCGTACCACCACTGAAGATCGTCCCACTCCCAACCCGCCGGAATCGCAGAGCCGCTGAAGTAACTCTCGTCGCCGACGAGGTCGCCCTCGACGCGGCGCACGCCCGCGCCGGCGATGTTCGCGGCGAGTTCGTTGATCGCGCGGTAGTAGTCCGCATCGCCCGCCGCGTTGAAGCGCGTTGCGTAACTCGGATCGCCGCGACCGTAGATAACGAGGTCGCCGTGAATCGCGCCCGAAGCGTCGGGGCGCGCGGGCGCATAGACGGACGTGACGAAACGATAATCGGGGCCGAGACGGTCGAGCGCGGCGGCGACCGTGTAGAGTTTCAGGTTCGACGCGGGCTGCATCCACTTGTCCGCGTCCTGCTCGAACAAGATTCGGTTCGTGTCGAGCGAAGCGATCTTGACCGTCATGCGCGACGCTGCGAACTCCGGCTTCGACAGAATCTCTCGCAGACGCGCGCGCAAATCTTCGAGCGTCGCGGGCGCGGCACTCGTCTGCCGCAAGACAGGCGTTGCCGTCGGAGCCGGCGAAGGAGTTTGAGCCGGAGTCGGCGTCTGAGTCGCCGCAGGCGCGTTCTGTGTTGAAGTGCGCGATGGCGTCGCGGTCTGAGTCGTCGTTCGAGTCGCGTCGCTGCGTCGCTCGCGCGCCTGTTGGAATGCAGCGCTGCGGCGGTCACGTGTTTGAAGGGACGCGGCGCGTGCGGGCAAAATGCCGGAGACGAGCGCGAAGAGAATAAGACTGGATGCAAACGCCGAAGCGCGCTCGCTCGTCGCCGACAGACTTTTTCTCGCTGGCATGAGTTCTGAAATTTCCCGGTGTGATTGATTTCCCGCCGCCCTCGACTTTAACTCCGACGCTCCGCGTCCGGCCCGAACGAGGCGACGAGTTCGTCTGCGGTCGCGGTCGCCGTGCCGACTTTGCCGACGACGATTCCGGCGGCGTGATTTGCGAGAGTCGCCGCTTCTACGAGCGCCGCGCCCGCGGCGAGCGCGGCGGCGAGCGTCGCAATCACCGTGTCGCCCGCGCCCGTCACGTCGAAGACCTCGCGCGCGGCGGTCGGGACAAACACAGGCTCGCCGTCCTCGTCGAGCATCATCATGCCGCGCTCGCCGCGCGTGATGAGAACCGAGCGACAGCCCAAGCGTTCGCGTATCGCGCGTGCCGCGCGCGTCATGCCTTCGTCCGTGTCGTCCTCCGAGTTCGTCACGCGCAGAGCCTCGTGATGGTTTGGCGTGACGAGCGTGGCCGGACGGTACGAGTCGAAGTTGCGAATCTTCGGGTCAACGAGCGCGGGCACGCCCGCGATTTCGGCGAGCGACAGCACTTCGTCGAGTACGCGCGGCGTGACTGCGCCCTTGTCGTAGTCCGAGACGACGAGCGCGTGCGCACCGCGAAGAAGTCTTCTCAGCGCGGCGACGATGCGCTCTTCCGTCGGCCCGTCAACGGGCGTGCGCCGCTCTCGATCCGCGCGCACGACCAACTGGCTGTGCGCGATGATCCGAGTCTTAACGGTTGTCGGACGGCTCACGTCAACGACGAGCGCGTCGTCCGCTTCCATCGCGCCGGCCTCTCGCAACTCCGCGCGCACGCGCTCGCCCGCGCGGTCTGAGCCTACGACGCCTACGACCGCAGCCTGCGCGCCGAGCGCGCGAAGGTTCGCCAGAACGTTCGCCGCGCCGCCCAGATGTGCCGACTCGCGCCTGATGTCAACGACGGGCACGGGCGCTTCCGGCGAGATGCGCGTCACGTCGCCCCAGACGAACTCGTCGAGCATCACGTCGCCGAAGACGACGACCCTTTGCCCACGCATCGCCGCGATCAGGTCGGCGGCGCGCTCTGCTGTCAGTTGTGCCATAAGAAAAGAGCTTGGAGTCGGGAGTCAAAGCACTTCGCCAGTCTTACTTTTGACTCCTGACTTCAGACTCCCGACTCTCGACTTTTATCGAGTACGCGCTCGACTGCGGCGGTCACGCGCTCGACCGAGACGCGGCGGATGCATTCGGGCGCGTCGAACTCGGCGCAAGTATAGCCGGGGCACGGCGCGCAGGGCATCTCTTCGCGGACGACCTCGGTTGCGGCGCGCGACCACGGACGCCAGTGGGCGACGTTCGACGAGCCGAAGACGACGACCTGCGCCACCGAGACCGCCGCCGCGACGTGCGCGACGCCGCTGTCGTTGCCGACAAACAAGCGTGCGCGCGAGGCGAGCGCCGTCAGTTCAGGCAGCGACAAGTCTGTGAAGCCTGCGAGCGGCGCAAGCGCGTTCGAGCGCACGGCCTCGACGACTTTCGATTCGTCCGGCGCGGCGACGGCGACCGAAGCAATGCCGCGCGCGGCCAGATGTTCGACGACGCGCGCGAAGTTCGCTGCCGCCCAAGTCTTCGTGTCGAACGCGGCGGCGGGGTGAATGAGCGCGAACGGTTGGTCGTCTCCGAATCCCGCGTCATTTAATTTTTGCGCGACGCGCGCGGCGGCTTCCGGCGTGACGGCGAGGCGCGTCGCCGGCCTGTCCGTGACCGGCACGCCCGTCCAACCCAAAAGCGCGAGTTGTTGCTCGACCGAGTGGGTCTTCTCGCGTCCCCACAATTCGGACGAAGGCGGCGCGGCGTGGTTGTGCAGCGAGGCGTAGGAGTAATCGGCGTAGCCGACGCGGTTCGGCGCTCCGGTCGCGCGCGTCAGGAGCGCGGCGGTGCTGCCGCCGTGCAGGTTGTAAACAACGTCGTAATTTTCGGCGCGAAGTCTTTGCGCGACCCGCAGGCGCGAAGACTTGCTCTTGCGCTTGACCGTGACGACGCGATCAACTTCCGCGGAGCCTTCGAGAAGCGGCGCGACCCAGTCTTCGAGCAGAACGTCCAAGCGAGCGCCGGGCAGGAATCGCCGCAGCGCGTAAAGCGTCGGCGTAGCGAGCACCGTGTCGCCGACCGAGCGAAGGCGCACGACGAGCACGCGGCGAACCTTCGACCAATCCCAACGTGCGGGCGCGAGCGGTCTTGCTTCTCCGACGCCAAAGTCAATCGTCATGGAAAGCGGCGTCGCCGAAGTCGCTGCCTGCGCGCTCGCGGACGCGTCCGCGTCAGCCTGTCTTCCGAGGCTCTTCATCCTCGACTGTCGCCTCTTCGACGATCAATGCGGGTATGTCGTTGCGGATGGGATAGACGCGGCGGCATTCGAGACACTTGATGCCGCTCGCGTCCTCCTTCAAAACCACTTGGCCGTGACAGGCCGGGCAGATGACCTTGAACGTCTCGATGAAGTCCGGCGTTATTGCCAACTCCTCTTGCTCCTCTCCTTGCGCGCCGCAAACCTTCGACGCGATTTCGTCAACTGTTTTTACAAGCTTAACAGGGAAAAGCCGTGAACCGCGAACCGTAAACCGCGACCAAAGGAAGACTGCTTTTTTCCTGTCACGTTTTACGGTTCACGTCTTTCGAGTTTCATCAACACGCTGCTCTTCGGTCGCAGAGTAATTCGCGGCTGCCGCTCGATGGTTTGACCGGGCGCGAGGCGCAAACGCCAGCGGCGCGCGAGCGTGGCGAGCATGAGCACGGCCTCAGTCCATGCGAAGCCTTCGCCGATGCAGCGACGCGGGCCGCCGCCGAACGGAAAGTATGCGAACTGCGGGCGTGCTTCTTTCGCTTCCGTCGTGAAGCGCGCGGGGTCGAACGCTGTGGGACATGGGAAGAAGCGCGGGTCGCGGTGCATGACGTACTGGCTGACGAGGACGAGCGCGCCTTTGGGGATGAAGTATCCGCCGACCTCGTGGTCTTCGAGCGCGAGCCGTCCGATTGCATAGGCGGGCGGGAAGAGTCGCATCGTCTCGGCGACGACCATCTCCGTGTAGCGAAGGCTTGGCACGTCTTCGACCACCGGCGCTCTTCCGACTTCGAGCACCGTGTCCAACTCTTCGTGAAGTCGCGCTTCGGCCTCCGGGTTCTGCGCGAGCAAGTAAAAGCACCATGTGAGCGCGTTGGCCGTCGTCTCGTGCCCGGCGAGAAAGAGCGTCATCACCTCGTCGCGAAGCTGCTCGTCGGTCATGCGCGCGCCGCCGCCCTCCTCGTCCTCGGCGAAGAGAAGCATCGAGAGGAGGTCGCCGCGATCCGCGCACGCGCGCCGTCGCTCCTCGATGATTCGGTAGATGACGGCGTCGAGCCGCGCGCGTGCGCGCTCGAAGCGGCGGACGGGCGGGAGCGGAAGTTTTTCCAGAAGCTCCGAGAACGGCAGCATCATGTAGCCGAAAAGACTCATCACGTCGGTCAGTGCCTCGCCCACTTCGTCGGCGTCCGATTCAACGTCGGCGTCGAAGAGCGTCTTGCCGACGACGGCGAGCGTGAGTCGCATCATCTCGTCGTGGATGTCGAGCGTCTCTCCGTCCCTCCATCGCGCGGAAGTCTTCGCGGCGTACCCGACCATTGCCTCGCCGTAGGAGTTTACGCGCCGCCGGTGGAACGCGGGCTGCGCGAGCCGGCGCTGGCGACGGTGGAATTCGCCCTCGCTCGTCAGAAGTCCTTCGCCGAGGATGCGCTTGGCGCGTTGCAGCGCACGGCCCTTCAGGTATCGAGCGTGGTTTGCGACCAGAACGTCGCGGACGTAGTCGGGGTGGTTGAGAAGAAAGACTCGCTGCGGGCCGGCCCTGAACTGCACGGCGTCGCCGTACTCGCGCGCGAGCCGCGTGAAGAACTTGAGCGGGTCGCGACGGAAGTAGAAGACCTGACCGCCCGGCCAGTAAGACTTCGGGCCGGGCGCTTCGAGCGCGTCTAAAATTCCTTTCGACTGCTTTGAAGCGGTTGCCATCTATTTCGGCTCCGTCGAATCTGCCCCGCGTTCACTTCGTTTCCGACTCTGTTATTATAGTCCGCGTCCGGGCCGACGCGCGCGCCGTCGTGCTACGCGGCCCCGGCCTCGCAACAAGGAGTCAAAGGGTTGTCTTTAGAGTTCGCAATCGAATACCCGTGCGCGCTGCGTGCGCGCTACGAAGAGGAACACCTGCGCGCGTGGGGACGCTTGGGCAGCCTTCACACGCGTCTGACGACCGGCGAGCACGTCGCGCCTTCCGAGGAGAAGGTGCGCTTCGTCGAGCGCGCGGCGGACGAGATCGAGCGCATGAAGGCCGAGACGGTCGTCTGCGCGCAGTGCCCGGCGCACCTGCCTTACGAGGCCGCGGGCGAGGGCGAACCCGTCGGCTGTCTCGGTCGAGTTACCTACCCGGTCGAGGCTCAGTTCGAGAAGTTCCTCGCGGATCGAATTCAGCTAACGCTCGACACCGTCGAGGAGCAGGACTGGCCCCGCCTGCTGAAAGTGCTTCTCGACTCCGACTCGCCTTTCGACGGCGAGGGCACGAAGTCTCTACGCGCCGTGACGACGACGAACGGGCTTCGCTTCTTCGAGCTTCGACTGCCGATAAAACTCGCGCGGCAGGGCGCGCACCTGACGACCGACAATCTCTTCGACGCGCTCGCGGGATTTACGTCCGAGGACGCCGAGCGCACGACCTACACGCGCGAGCTTCCTCTTTCAGCCGCCTCGGACTACTACGATTTTCTAGACCTGCTTCTGCGCCAAGACCTCTCCGAAGACGAGCGCCAGCGCGTCCGCGCGCGCAGCCGCAACTATCAACAGTTCCTACGCCTGCTCGTCGCCCTCGAAGTCGCCGAGTCGCTCCGCACGCGCGTACTCATAGACTAAAGACAGTCGATGAGTGATGAGTGATGAGTGATGAGAAACTGGTTCGGTCTTTTCTCATCACTTATCACTCGTCACTCATCATTTTCCTGTTTCTGCTCGTCGAGGTGGCGGAGCGAGTCGAGGATGAGGTTCGTGTTGCTCGGGGCCTCGATAGTGACGGGGAATTCGTTTGCGGTCTTCTCGAAGTCGAACGTGCCGAAGGTGGCTTCGATGATGAGGCGGAAGGCGTCCTGTCCGGTGAGCGCGCCGCACTCCGCGCCGACGATGCGCCCCTCGTTGAAGAGAACGCGGCCACGCCGCTCCGGGTTCTCTATCGAGAGCGCGCCCGTCAGGCGTGAGTTCTCGATGACCTGCACGGCGTCGAAGATGCTGACGGTCGAGAGGTCGCCCGCGAACGTGACGCTCCGGCTCGCGACCGATGGCGCCGACGGCGCGGGCGCGTGTTGCAGGTCGGGGCGTCGCGCGCGTCGAATGGCTTCGAGTCCGGGCGCGATGTTGATGCGCGGGTCTATGTGCTTGGCTTCGAGCAGGCGCTCGTGCGCGGCCTCGAAGTTCTCGCGCGAGATGTAGAGGTTGACGAGCACGAGGCACTGGCGCGCGGCCTCGTCCTCGCGCCCGTGCGAGATTGCGACCTCGCGCAGTTTCTCGCGCAGCACGACCGAGCGCGGGTAGTGCGCTATCGCCTCCTGCAATCGCTCGATTGCGCGTTGCGGCGCTTTGTACTTGACGAAGAGGTCTGCGTCGAGTATCGCCGCCTCGACGCTCTCGTCGAGACTCTTCGGCTTTTCGCGTCTGCTCATCCTTTTTGAAGTCCGGGGCGGCGGACTCGCGCGAGTTTATCACAGACCGGGGCGGCGAACTCGCCGCGCGGCCCGGCGCGATTCAACGTGATTGAAACGTCTTCGCCGGAAGGCTGAGACGATCCGGCGCGTGCCCGATACTATATCGTGTGAGGCGTGCGACACGCGCGGGCGAAATGCGACACGGCCACGCGCGCCGCGCCACACCCTCGACCGCCAAGACCTCAACCTGATTCTCAACGCGCGCCGCCTAACTTCAGCTTCTTCGTTCCGCGCTCCGCATTTTTGAACTCGCCGGCCCGCCGCGCGCGGGCACGCGTGCGAGCGCGTTGCACGCGGGAGACGTGGCACGGCGTATGCTCTTCAGAGCCGCGTCTGAAATCCCCTTATGAATAATGTCGCGGGCGGATGTGTAAGCCGCCGAACAGAGGCCGGGCGGATTGTGATGAGACGAGCCGTGGAGGGATTGCCGATGCAGGATGAGTTGTCGCTTGAGTTGTTGACGCCGACGCTTCGACTGATGAACGACGGTTGGGCCGCGCGCCTTCAGCGCTCATGCGCGAAGTGGAAGGCCGAGGGCGCGAGGCGGCAGGAAGACGGCGTCCGCGCGCTCGTCAGCCGTCTGAAGCAGACGCGCCCCTCGACCTATCAACACTGCGTCCGCGTCGCGCACCATTCGCGACGCACGGGGCGTGCGCTCGGCTTCGACAACGCGCGGCTGAAGCATCTCGCGTCGGCGGCCATGATGCACGACATCGGGAAGATTCTCGTGCCCGAATCAATCCTCAGCCGCCCGCGCAAGCCCACGCGCTTCGAGCGCTTCGTCTTGAAACTGCACCCGAACCTCGGCGCGCTCCTCGCCTCTTACTACGGCCTGCCCGCCGAGCTACGCATACGCACGCAGCATCATCACGAGCGTTGGGACGGGCGCGGCTACCCGCACAGGCTCGGCGGCGAAGAGATACCTCTGATGGCGCGCATCGTGCAGGTCGCAGACTCGTTCGACGCGATGATAACGCGGCGCGCCTACAATTCGCCGCGCACGTTCGACGACGCTGCGGCTGAGCTTAGACGCGAGGCGGGCCGACAGTTCGACCCGCGCATGGTCGAGGCTTTTCTGGACACTTTTTCCGAAAGCCTTTGACGACGATGAACGACCGGATGAAGCGGCGCATCGAGCGCTCGCGCCGGCGCTGCGAGAAGCGCGCGAGCGCGTATGAATCCGACAAAGCGCGGGACGCGGGAGCGAAGCCGTGTAACGATGAGAGCGCCGCGCCGTCGCCGACGCAAAACCGCCGCGCATCGAGCGCGAGCGAGCATTGACGCCTCGACCGCGCTTCCTTCATGAATCCTTCACGGGCGAATTAAAAATCCAGACGCACGCCGATGCGCATCGTCCTCGGACGGAGCGTGTGCGTCGGCACGAGGAAGTTATCGGCGAACGCCTGCCGCTGCGCGTCGGTCGCCGCAGGGCCGAGCGCGTCGAAGTCTATAAATTCGGCCCCGAAGGTGAAGACCGTCTTGTTGAGCACGTTGTCTATCTCGATAGCCGGGCGCAGGCGCGCGTGGCCGGAGACGCGGAACTCGCGCGCGACGTTGAGGTCGAACGTGAAGAGGCCGGGGCCTCGTCCGGCGTTGCGCGGGAGGTTTCCCGTCTGACCGATTGCGGGCAACTCGAAAGCTTCGATGAGTCGCGGGTCGAGCGCTTCGCCCGGACGCCGCCAGCGAATGAGATCGAGGTCGCCCGTGAAGACGGGGCGGTCGTTGTTCACGTCGTCGAGATTTCGGTCGTCGCCACCGGCTGAGACGTTGAACGGCGCGCCGGACGCAAAGCGAAGTATGGAGGCGAGGCGCAGACGCCACATCCAGCGCGGAGCGTCGAGCGCGCCGGAGACGACGAAGCGGTGTCGGCGGTCGAGCAGGCTGCGCGAGCGCTCCCCTCGGAAGTCGCCGGCTCTCAGCGCGCTCGAAGTGTTCACCACGCCGTCGTCAATCAGACGCGAGAGCGTGTAGGCCGCGCGAAGGCTGCCGCCGAAGCCCGAACTTCTGCTTGAGAAGCGACGCCGCGCCTCAACCGTCAGGCCGTGGTAGAAGCTGTTGCCTATGGCCGCGAGTTGTTCGACCTGCACGCGCGAAGGATCGGGCCGCAGCGGTTGCAGCGCGGCGAGCGCCGCTTCGAGCGCGGTTGTCGAGTTGACGCTCGCGAGGTTGAAGACGCTGACGGGAATGCCGAATTCTACGACCCTTGAAATTGAATCAGACGAAGGCGGCGCGAGAGTGAAGCGGACGAGTTCGCCCGCAGTGCTCGCGCCGTACACAGGTCGTGCGCCGGAAGCGTCGCGGAAGTTCGCGAAGTCGCGAGAGAGAAGATACTCGGTGAAGTCTTTGAATCCGGCAGGAAGCCTCGGCGCATTCGCGTTGAACTCGCGCCAGAGATGAATGCCCCGGTTGAAAGTGTAGTTGGCTTCGACGACGAAGCCGCGCCCGACCTCGCGCTCGAAGCCGGCGTTCACTTGATAGCTTTCGGGAATGTGAATCGCGGGGTCGAGCCGCCGCGAGAAACTCGTGTCGCGCACGCCGAACTCGCGGACGAGCGGCGAGTCGGCGTCGAGCGTGCCGGGGAAGTGTAGATTCGCGGCGATGAACGGACGGCGCTCGGCGACGGGAAGGTTATCGGTGTCGAACGTGTTTGTGCTCTGGCCGAGCGTGAAGTCGTCAATCGTCCTGAGCAGCGCGCGGTTGTAGAAAATCCCTGCGCCGAATCGAAGAACGGTCTTGCCCGACCTAAACGGATCGAAGGCGAGCGCGAGCCGCGGGCCGAAGTTGTCGTTGTCGCGGATCACACTCTCGTTTTCATATCGAAGACCCGCGGAGAGTGTCAGGTTCGGACGCAGACGCCACTCGTCCTGCAAGAAGATGCCCGTGTAAAAATTCTTCTGCACCGACTCGGTGTTGAAGCGCTGGCGGAAGCGCGAGGGCGTGTTTGCAAGGAAGTCGCCCGCGCTCGTGAAGCTGTACGTGCCGGTCGCGTCCGAAAGGTCTGTGAAGGTCGAGCGGACGCGCTGCAAGTCCGCGCCGAGTTTTAGAGAGTGCGCGCCGCGCACGACCGTTAGAACCTCCTGAAGTTGAAATCTAGTCTCGCCGCGGTCGGTCGCGCCCGAAGTCGAAGAACCCGCGACGAGCGTGCCGGAGAGGTCTTCACTGTCTGAAGCGTCGAGCGGGTCTTTGATCGTGATGAGCACGACGGGTCGGTCGCCTGCGGCACGTTGAGCCGGACGCAGGCTCGAAGACTGAAGGCGAAGCTGGCTGACGACTGAAGGCGAGATGACGAAGTTATCGGAGTATGCGAAGGCGTCGGTGTTTCGCTCGCGGCCTTGCAGCGTGTCGGCAAGGCGCAGTCCGCCGCCGAACTGGCGCAGGTTTTTCGAGCGCGCGCTCTGGAAAAGAAACGTTCCGTTGTGCGCCTGCGTGTAGTTGTGATCGAGCCGCGCGATGAAAGTGTGCGCGCGCAGCGGCGTCGAGACGCGCTCGACGAAGGGCGCGAGTTCGGCGGGCGCGTTTGGCTCTGTGGCCGAAGGCTCGAAGCGCCGGCCCGCAAGCGTCGTAGGTGCGGGCAATGCGAACGAGTTGTTTTGAAGGACGGGGACGAGCGTGTCAATCAAGGTCGAGTCGAGAACCAAATCGTGCTCAAGCGAGACGAAGAAGAAAGTCCTGTCGTGGCCGTCGTGGCTGAATAAATTTTCAGGCAGCCGCGCGGGCCCGCCGAGCGTGAATCCCGGATTGTTCTCTTGCAGCGGCAGGCGTTTGAGTCCGCGCCTGTTGTTCGACCAGCTATTCGCATTCAAAGACTCGTCACGAAAAAAGTAGAAGCCGCGACCGTGGAGTTCGTTCGTGCCGGCGCGCGTGCGGATGTTGACGCGACCGCCGGAGGCGCGACCGTACTCGGCTGAAAACTGATTTGTGATGACTTGAACTTCCTCGACCGCTTCCGCCGAAGGTTGGAAGCGCTCGCGCGCGGCGCGGTCGTCGTTGTCGTCGAGTCCGTCAATCGTGATGTTGTTCGAGTAGGCGGGGCCACCCGCGAGCGCGAACGTGCCGGCCTCTTCGGGCGTCGTCGCCGACGGCTGGACTGACGCGCGCGCGCCGACGCTTCGGTCTTCCGCAACGTCGCGCACGGAGAGCGGCTCTTCCGTCACGCCGCCGAGCAGGAAGACTAAATCGAGAGGCGAGCGCGTGACGATTGGAAGCCGCTCGACCTCTTCGCGCGTGAGCGTGCCGCCCGTTACGGTGCGCGTCGTGTCAACCGCGGGCGCGCCCGCGCCGCTCAAGACCGTCTGCTCGGCGGTCGGCCCCGCCGGGCGCAGAGTGAAGTCGAGTCGAACGCTCTGGCCCGCGACGGTCGAGACGCTCACGCGCTCTTCCGGCGCGAAGCCCGCGCGCTCGACGCGCAGAGAGTACGCGCCGGGCTGCAACTCTACGAGCCGGTAGCGCCCTTCGCCGTCGGTCGTCGTCGTGCGCGAAGACTTCGTCGAAAGGAGCGTGGCCGTCACGCTCGCGCCGGGAAGAACAGCGCCGTTCTGGTCTGTGACAGTGCCGCCGAACGAAACGTCGTCGAGGTCTTGCGCGCGCGTCGTCGCGGCGTTCGAGAGGATTGCGAGCATGAGCGCGGCGTCGAAAAGAATGTTGGCTGCGCGGTGAAAGTTGAAAGACTTTGAGCGAAAGAACGTGGCGTGCAGATTCATCGCGTCTTCTCCTGAGACGCGCTTTGTGAGAGCGCGAAAGGCGCGCGCTTGAACGTGGACGGCTCGAAGTTCAGGCGTGCGGAAAATTAGAGAGTCCCGCCGCGATCCGGCCTCTGGCTTGTGTCTGACGAAACGGGACGCTTCAAGGCAAGGTGAGGCGAAGCATTCCCCCTCTGCGCGTTCGGAGAATTTACCCTTCGTGTTCGACGGGCGCGGACTCTATCACCGACGGTCGGACGCGCGCAAGATTTTTTTTTTCGCGGAGCGACGGCGGAGGCTTTGCGGCTCAAGCCTCGGCTTTCATTCTCTCGACTTCGAGTTTCATGTCGAGGCGCTCGAAGCCTTCGAGCGCCTCGCGCCACAACTCTTTGCCGCGCCCGCCGTCGCCGCGCGCGAGTTCGTGCCGCGCCCAATCGCGCAGAGTCCTCGCGCGCTCGGCCTCCATCTGAATGTGCTCGAAGACGGCGAGACTCTCCGCGAAGCAGGCCGCGGCGTCGAACGAGTCTTCGCCGACCGCGACCGGCGAGCCGCCGCGCGAGGCGATGATGCCGAGAACGCGCCATGCTTCGGCGACGTGCTCCTGATTCTCGATCTCGCGACCGAGTTCGAGCGCGCGGCGCGCGGCATCGCTCGCTTCGGCGATCTTGCCCTGACCGAGCAGGGCTTCGGCGAGGAAGCGATAGTTTTCCGATAGCCCGATGTAGCCCGCGGCGGTCGCCATCTCGATTGTCTGCCGGAGGTCTGACTCCGCCTCGATGTAGTCGCCGAGTCCGGCGCGCGCGCCGCCGAGGTTTGCGAGGTAGAGTATCTCGCCGTTGCGATTCCCGATCTCGCGCGCTATCGCGAGCGCCTCCTGATAGCGCGCGAACGCCGCCGCGTAGTCGCCGCGCAGACGCGCAGTTTCGCCGAGGCTGTTGAGGAGATTGCCGACTTTCAGAAGGTCGTCCAACTCTCGATAGGTCGCGAGCGACTGGGCCTTGAACTCGTCGGCCTTCTCGAACTTTCCGAGCGCGTGATAGGCCATGCCGAGCGACTTCAGACTCTCGGCACGCACGCGGCGGCCCGGCTCACCTAGATCGCTCGTAAGTGCGAGCGCACGGTCGGCGAGCCGCAGCGCAGCGCGCGTGTCGCCGAGCCGCGTGCTCGCCTGACTCTGGAGGTTGAGCGCCTGCGTGATCTCGACGCGCGCGGCCACGCTCTTGCCGGCCTGACGCGACAAAAGCTCCGCGCGCCGCGCGCTGTCGAACGCGGCGTGCGTGTCCATCTGGCTGGCACGAACGAGTGCGATCTCGTTCCATGCGTGCGCCTGCGCCGCCGGCAGGTTCAGCGCGTCCGCCGACGAGTGCATCGCCTGATAAGCCTCGACCGCGTCGGCGTAGCGCGCCTGCACGCGCAAGGTCTCGCCCAATCCCTCGTACCACTCCATCCGCAGCGTATGAAGCGCGAGCGCGTCCGCGCCTCCGCTTCGCTCGGCGGTCGAGAGAAAGTCGAGCGCCTTGCGATAGAAGTTGATCGCAGTCTCAGGCGCGTAAGTCTCGCGAGCCTGACGGCCCGCGCGACCGTACCACTCGGCCGCGTCCTCGACCGCCTGCGCGCGTTCGTAGTGCTCGGCGATGAGACCCGCGTACTCGCCGACGCGACCGCCGCTGCGGCGCGCGAGCCACTTCGCCGCGCGGCGATGATACTCGCGCCGCTCTCGCTTCAGGACGCTCTCGTAGGTCACGTCGCGCAGGAGAGCGTGCTTGAACGTGTACTCGCGTGTGCCCGCGAACGCCGAAGCCTCTCGACGGTAGATGAGTTCCTTGCGCCGCAGCGCTTCGAGCGTGTCGCCGACGACGACGCCGGCGACGAACGACGCGTCGGACGCCGCCGCGCTCGTACGCGACGCGCGTGTGTTCGCGCCCGTCTGCGCCGAGCCGAGGTGTTCGACCGCGCCGTCCCAGAAAACCCGACCGATGACGGAGGCGCGCTGCAAGATCGCCTTCTCGTTGGGCGTGAGCCGGTCGAGCCGCGCCTGCAAAACCCCCGTCAGCGTCGGCGGGACGTTCACCGCGCCGAGACGGGTCGCGTCAACGCTCCACTCGACCGCGCCGGGCACGATGACGCGCTGGTCTATGAGCATCTTTATCAACTCTTCGACGTAGAACGGATTGCCTTCGGCACCGCCGACAACCATCTCGCGCAACTGCGGCGGCACGCCGCGCACGCGCCGGAGTATCTCCTCGACGAGTTGGCGGCTCTCCTTTTTCGAGAGCGGCTGCAAAGCGATGCGCTCGTGGTGCTCGCGCCCCTCGCCCCAAGCATGGCGGCGCTCCAAAAGCATTGGCCGCGCGAGGCAGAGTATGAGCAGCGGGACTTGAGCGCAGTCACGCGCGAGGTAGTCGAAGAAGTCGAGCGAGCCGTCGTCGGCCCAGTGTATGTCGTCGAGATAGATGGCGACCGGATACTGGCGCGCGATGTCGGCGAAGAACTGCGAGGCGTAGCGGAACGCGCGGTCGCGAATCTGTCGCGCGTCGTCGAGAATGCCGGAGAGGTAGCGGCTCGCAGAGAAGTCGAAGCCGATTAGCTGTCCGACGAAGTGCGCGCGCAGCAGGACTTCTTCTTCGGGCGTCGCGCCGCACATGGCGAGCATACCGCGCTCCAATTTCTCGCGCGCAACCTGCGGCGGGTCGCTGTCCTGAATCTCGAAGCGGAACGAGAACACGTCGCGCACGAGCGAGTAAGGCAGCCCCTGCGTCGAAGCGCCCGCGCGCCCGTTGAAGATGTAGCAAGTCTCCGGCAGAAGCTCGATCCAGTTGCTGAACTCGTAAAGCAGGCGCGACTTGCCGAGTCCGGCGTCGCCTGTGACGGTGACGATGCGAAGCTCTCGCTCCTCGAAGACCGCTTCGAGCGAATTGGTCAAACGTCGAAACTCACCCTCGCGACCGACCATTCGCGTCTCGACGCCCTCGACGCCGCGCGTCTGCACTCGGAAGGCGCGGGGCTTCGCGCGCTTCACACGATAGAACTGCACAGGCTCGCTTCGCCCCGCCGACGGGAGAGTCTCAGGCGGGTGGACGCTGAAGACGCCGCGTATGTGCCGGTACGTGTCGTGCGAGACGAGCACGGAGCCGACGGGCGCGATCTGAAGCAGACGGCTCGCGAGGCGGACTGCATCGCCCGTCACGGTTATCTCGCCGGTCGCGCCTACCTCGCCGAGCAGAACGAGTCCAGTGCTCACGCCGACGCGCATCAGACGCCCCGGCTCGTCATCTCGCGAAGGTTCGTCGAGCGCGCCGGTCGCGTGCGGCAGGGTCTCTGCGACGAACTCCGCGACCGCCGTCTGCATCGCGAGCGCGGCGCGCACGGCCCGCTCCGGGTCGTCCTCGCGCGCCTCTCGCGCGCCCCAGAGCGCGACCAACGTCTCGCCGACTCGTTTGTCGAGCGCCCCGCCGTTCGACTCGACGGCCTCGTCAACGAGCGGCCAGAGCGAACTCATCAACTCCGACACGTCCTCCGCATCCTCTCCCTCGGTGAGCGCGACGACTCCGGCGAGGTCTGCGAAGAGCACCGTCAACTGCCTCCGCTGCTCCGTCGTCTGCTGCCGCGCCTGCGACGCCGCGCGCCGCCGCGTGTCCGACAACGGCATGACGCTCGAAGGCGCACGGTCGTCGCGGACTGTCTCGGCGTTGAAGTCTATCCGACGCCTGAGCCAGCGCAGTTCGTTCTGAAACTCTTTCGCCGAAGCCCACCGCGCTTCCCTCTCTTTCGCGAGCGCGCGGCAAACGATGTCGTCAAGCTCTGCGCAAGAGTCGGCGCAGAAGTCCGAGAGCGGCGGCGGCTCGCCGTGGAGAATCGCGACGACGAGGTCGCCGTATGTCTTCGCACCGAAAGGCGCGCGACCGGCGAGCATCTCGTAGAGCATGACGCCGAGCGACCAGATGTCTGTGCGCGCATCGAGTTCGAGTCCGCGCAACTGCTCAGGCGACATGTAGGTCGAAGTGCCGAGAACGACGCCCGACGCCGTGTTGACCTGCGCGTTCGTCGGAGCTTCGGTGTCAATGCCGTGCGCCCGTGCGATCTGCTTCGCGATTCCGAAGTCGAGCACCTTCACGTGCCCGTCACCGTCAACCATCACGTTCTCCGGCTTGATGTCGCGGTGAACTATCCCGGACGAGTGCGCCTTGGCGAGCGCGCCCGCCACCTGCGCGCACACGTCGAGCGCCTCGGCCAACGTGAAGCGCCCTTCGGCCAGACGCTCGCGGAGCGTGCGGCCCTCAACGAACTCGGTGACGATGAAGCGCCGGCCTTGCGATTCGCCGATCTCGTGGACGGTGAGAATGTTCGGGTGGTTGAGAGCCGACGCGGCGCGCGCCTCCTGCTCGAAGCGTCGCACGCGCTCGTCGTCGCCCGCGAAGTGTGCGGGCAGAAGTTTGACCGCGACTCGCCGACCGAGTCGCGCATCCTTCGCGAGATAGACCGCGCCCATGCCGCCCTCGCCGAGCTTTTCGAGGATGCGATACGAGCCGAGCGTCGTCGCGCCGGGCACGATCTCCAACGTCCCGCCGCCTTCGACGTTCATCGTTCGCGAGTCATTATCATCGACGCCGCCCGCGCCGTCGTAAGAAGAGATGAACGACTCGACCAGCCCGCGCAGCGCAGCGTCGTCGGCGCAGGCCACTTCGAGGTACGCAGACCTCTCCGAAGGCGCAAGTTCCAGCGCACGCTCTAAGATTCGAGTGATCTGTTTACGTCGTTCGGGCGTCATCGCCTCTGCCCGACGGAGGGCCGCCGCGGCGGCCCGTCCGTCTTCACACGCGGGAGTCCGCCTGCCGTCAAAGGCTTCGACAATCCGACAGGCGTTGGGTTTAAGAGCGGCATTAGCGCATTGTAACACCGATTAAGAATCGCACGGCCCGGCAATCTCGGCGCACACTCGCTTTGAAAAAACATTTGCATCGCGGCGCGCGCGCGAGTCGCCGACGATTCGGCCCGCGCGTTTCACGTCCGACTTTTTTCGCCCGCGATGTATTTACAGGGCGCGCGTGCGCACTGTCGGCGTAAGAGTTCGATCTCGAAAAGAACAGCCCATAGGAGAACAAGGAATGAGTACGATTACTGCCATCATAACTACACTGGCGCTCGCCGCCTCGATAGCCCTCGGCGCGCACACATCGCCCGCGAGTAAGGCCGGCGCGGGTGGCCCTCCGCAGACGGCAACGACTGACGGCAACACGCCGGGATTTCTCGGCCCGCCGCAGACTGCCACGACCGGCGACGCGCCCTGACCCTACAGTCCTGACTTGAGACGCGCGCCGCGACGAAGACTTACTCTCATGATTTTGGTCGCCGCGTTTAAGGCGCACGTTAAAGCACGAAAGGCGCACGCGATAATCGCGTGCGCCTTTTCGTCAGGTCTTGGGCGTCAGTATCGCCGCCCGTGTGTCAGTGCTGGCGCGTCGTGCGGCGGCGGATCAAAGTTGCGGCGCGCGAGGTCGTGATGAGCGCTCCGGCTTCGGGCGGCGGCTGCGGCTCGATCAGGTGCGAGAACTCTTCGGCGTGCGATTGAAGGTACGAGAAGAAGCGCTCGAACTCCTGCTGCATCGCGTCCATCTTCTCTCTCATGTTGAGAATTATCTCGACGCCCGCGAGGTTCACGCCGAGGTCGCGCGTCAGGCTGAGGATGACTTCGAGCCGTTCGAGGTCTGAGTCCGTGTACAGTCGAGTGTTTCCGACCGAGCGCGAAGGCTTCAACAACCCTTCGCGTTCGTAGAGCCTCAACGTCTGCGGGTGAATCTCGTACTGCGTCGCCACCGCGCTGATCGTGTATGTGCCGCCCTTCTTGCGTTTCATGATTTGGTTTTCAGTTTTCGGTTTTCAGTTTTCAGCTTCGGATCGTGGCGCTGTTCGATACGTTCATAAAGTCGCAGTCGCGGTAGAAAACTGAAAACCGAAAACTCACTCCAACCCCATCGCCACGCGCGGGTTCTCAGGGTTGAGTTGCGCGTAGCGTCTTAGAAGCTCCTTCGTCTCTTCGGAGATGACTTTCGGGAGCGTGACCTGCACCTCTACGAACTGGTCGCCGCGCGCCTGCGGGTTGCGAAGCGAGGGTATGCCGCGCTCGCGCATTCGGAACTGCGCGCCCGACTGCGTGCCGGGCGGAATCTTTAGTTGCGCCTTGCCCTCGATGGTCGGCACTTCTATCCGCGCACCGAGCGCGGCCTCCGCGAAAGTCACAGGGACTTTGACGTAGATGTTGTCGCCCTTGCGCGTGAAGTGCTTGTGCTTGCCGACGTTCGTGATGATGAAGAGGTCGCCCGCCGGCGCTCCCATGCGTCCGCCCTCGCCCTTGCCCGGAACCCTCACGCGCGAACCCGTGTCAACGCCCGCGGGTATGCGAACCTTCACCTGCTCGGTCTTCGGCACGACTCCCTTGCCGTTGCAGAGCGAGCAGGGCGGGCGGCGTTTGCCCGCGCCGCCGCAGTCGGGGCACTCCTGCGCGAAGCGCATGCGACCGCCCGCGCGCTGCACCTGTCCTGAGCCTTGACATGTCGGACACGTCACGGGGTTGCCGCCCGTGTCGCCCGCGCCGTTGCAGCGCGGACACTGCTCCGAGCGGTTGACCGTGATGTTAGTCGTCAGCCCCGTCACGGCCTCCTCGAACGAGAGCGCGAGAGGCATCTCGATGTCGTCGCCCTTCTTCGGCATCGGGCGCGGAGGCTCACGCTCCTGTTTGCCTCCACCGAAGAGGTCGGAGAAGATGTCTCGAAAACTTGAGCCGCTGCCGGACGAAGACGACGCGGAAGAGTTGCCCCAATCGAAGCCCGCGAAGTCGAACGGCACGCCGCGACCAGCGCCCGCGCCGCCGCCCGTGCCAGCGCCGCGCGCCGCAGCGTCCGCGAGGTTTTCGCTGTACTGCCCGAAGCGGTCGTAGACCTGACGCTTCTTCGGGTCGGACAAGACCTCGTGCGCTTCGGTGATCTTCTTGAAGCGCTCTTCGGCGGCCTTGTCGCCCGGATTCACGTCCGGGTGGTACTTGCGCGCCAAGCGTCGGTAAGCCTTCTTGATCTCCTCCGGCTTCGCGTCCCGCTTGATGCCTAAGATTTGGTAGAAGTCTTCTTTAGCCATCGCGAAAAGGTTTTAGGTGTTGGGTTTCGGGTTCTGGATTTCAGATACTTGCCAGACGGTAGTCTCGCCAGTACCTAAAGCC
Source organism: Pyrinomonadaceae bacterium (assembly GCA_035474235.1). Classification (GTDB taxonomy): domain Bacteria; phylum Acidobacteriota; class Blastocatellia; order Pyrinomonadales; family Pyrinomonadaceae; genus QHXN01. The sequence goes on along the minus strand of DATINM010000007.1, from coordinate 5,501 downwards.
CCAGCACCTAAAACCCAACACCTAGCACCCGCCCTTACTTGTTCTCGTCAACGTCAACGTACTCGGCGTCAATGACGTTGTCTTCGCCGCCGCCCGACGCCGTGCCGCCGGTCGAGCCGGTCGAAGCGCCCGCGGCGTTCGCCTGCTCGCCGCCCGACGCCCCGCCCGAAGAAGCCGAACCTTGATAGAGCGATTCGGCCAGCTTGTGCGAAGCGGTCTGAAGATTTTCGAAGGCGCTGTTCATGCGTTCGACGCCGCCCTCTTCCAGAGCCTTCTTCGCGTCGGCAATCGCCGTCTCGACCTGCGACTGCGTTGCGCCGTCGAGCTTCTCCTTGTTCTCGGAGAAGGTCTTCTCGATCTGATAGACGAGGCCGTCGAGACGGTTGCGCGCTTCGATCTCTTCGCGCCTCTTCACGTCCTCGGCGGAGTGCGACTCGGCCTCGCGCATCATCTTGTCAATCTCGTCCTTCGACAATCCAGACGAAGCTGTGATCGTTATCTTCTGCTCGCGGCCCGTGCCCATGTCTTTCGCCGAGACGTTGACGATGCCGTTGGCATCGATGTCAAACGTCACTTCGACCTGCGGGATGCCGCGCGGCGCGGGCGGGATGCCGACGAGATGAAACTTGCCGAGCGTCCGGTTGTCCGTCGCCATCGGTCGCTCGCCCTGAAGCACGTGAACCTCAACGCTCGTCTGGTTGTCCGAAGCCGTAGAGAAGATCTCAGACTTGCGCGTCGGAATCGTCGTGTTGCGCGGGATGAGAATCGTGTTCACGCCGCCGAGCGTTTCGATGCCCAGAGAGAGCGGCGTCACGTCGAGCAGAAGAATGTCGGTCTTCTCACCCGACAGCACGCCCGCCTGCACCGCAGCGCCGACAGCGACGACCTCGTCCGGGTTAACAGACTTGTTCGGCTCTTTGCCGAAGAAGCCCTTGACCATCTCCTGAACCTTCGGGATGCGCGTCGAACCGCCGACAAGGACGACCTCGTCAATCTTCTTCGCGTCAACGCCCGCGTCCTTGATCGCCTGTTCGACGGGCGGCATCAGGCGCTTCAAGATCGGGTCAATCAACTGCTCGAAGCGCGCGCGCGTCAACTTCATCACCAAGTGCTTCGGGCCGGACTGGTCGGCGGTGATGAAGGGCAGATTAATCTCCGACTCCATCGTCGAAGAGAGTTCGATCTTCGCCTTCTCCGCAGCCTCCTTCAGACGCTGCAAGGCCATCTTGTCGTTCGACAGATCAATGCCCTGATCCTTTTTGAACTCTTCGATGATCCACTTGATGAGCGCCTCGTCTATGTCGTCGCCGCCGAGGTGCGTGTCGCCGTTCGTCGATTTCACTTCGACGACGCCCTCGCCGACTTCGAGGATGGAGATGTCGAAGGTTCCGCCGCCGAAGTCGAAGACTGCGATTGTCTCGTCCTTCTTCTTGTCGAGTCCGTAGGCCAGAGCAGCGGCGGTCGGCTCGTTGACGATTCGCATAACTTCGAGACCCGCGATTTTCCCCGCGTCCTTCGTCGCCTGACGCTGCGAGTCGTTGAAGTATGCGGGGACGGTGATGACCGCCTTGTCAACCTTCTGTCCGAGGTAGTCTTCAGCCGCCTGCTTCAGCTTCTGTAGGATCATCGCCGAAATCTCAGGCGGCGACCATTCCTTGCCGCCCGCGACTATGCGCACGTCGTTGCCGGCGGACTTAACCTGATAAGGAACCTGCTTCTTCTCTTCAGAAACCTCGTCGAAGCGCCGGCCCATGAAACGCTTGATCGAATAGACTGTGTTTTCGGGGTTCGTGACGGCTTGGCGCTTCGCGACCTGACCGACGAGGCGGTTTCCGTCCTTCGTGAAGGCAACGACCGAAGGCGTCGTGCGACCGCCTTCCGAATTCGTGATAACCGTCGGCTCGCCGCCTTCCATCACGGCCACGACGGAGTTCGTCGTGCCGAGGTCAATACCTATAATCTTGCTCATTTCTCTTAAGTCTCCCTGAATTTTTTGCCGCCGCGCGCGCCTTTCTTCAAAAGGCTTAGGGCGCGCTTCGATGCAGTTCGTTGCCTTCTGTCACCGACCGGGCCACCGCCCGAACAGACTGGCTAGCTATCGGCCCGACAACTTGAATACGTTGCTAATATAATACTTGAGTCTCTCCTTGTCAACTTTTAGTAGCACTTCGCCCCGTCCGCGTTGCCCGCCTCAATCTCTTAGACAGCAACGATTTACCCGAATTACTTGTCGGACTCGCGTTGCTGGCGGTCTTCGTTGAGCAGTTTGGAAGTCCAGAAGACGTAGTGGAAGCCGGAGACGACGGCGAAGGAGAAGACGATTGTGTAAACGGTCGGGAGATACCCGCGCAGTGGCGGAAAGCTGGCGGCGATGAGTATGAGTGCGATGGCTGCGATCTGTATGGTCGTGTTGGCCTTGCCGAGCCACGAGGGGCGGAAGCCCCGGAAGCCCGTGACGACGTTTATGGTCGCCGCGCCGACGACGATGAAAACGTCTCGGCTGATGACGGCTGCCGTCACCCAGAAGGGCACGGGCAGGTGTCGAGGATGCGGCTGGACGAGCGCCTCCGGGGCCATCACCGAAGGCATCGAGAGCGTTATGAAGGAGGTGACGAGCAGCAGTTTATCGGCGATGGGGTCGAGAATCTGTCCGAGCGGGGAATACTGGTTGAAGCGTCGCGCGAAGAGTCCGTCTAACCCGTCGGTCACGCCCGCAGCGACGAAAACCGCGAGCGCCCAACCGAACCTCTGATAGTAGAGCGCGCCGACGAAGACCGGAGTAAGCGCCATACGCGCGACGGTCAGAAGGTTCGGCAGCGTGACGACTCTTGAAGCCATAAAAAAGTTCAAGGTTCAAAGGTTAAAGTTCAAAGTCGAAGACAGGTCATAAACTTTGAACCCTGAACTTTGAACTTTTGAACTTTTAGTCCGTGCAGCGCAGCGTCAGCAACGTGACTTCGGGCAGGCAGCCGTAGCGCACTGGCAGTACGACCGTGCCGAGGCCACGCGTGACGTAGATTTGCGTTTCGCCGCGGCGCGCGAGGCCGCGAAGTATGCGGCGGCGAACGCGCCCCGACGCCGAACGCTCGTTGCGCCAGGTGATCTGCCCGCCGTGCGTGTGTCCCGATAGAACGAGGTCAACTCCGGCGCGCGCCGCGCGTCGAAGGATGACGGGGTTGTGCGCGAGAAGGAGTTTCAACTCGTCCGAGCGCGACCCTGCGAGCGCGAGCGGCAAGTCTTCGAGTCCGACCATCGTATCGTCAACGCCCGCGAGCCAGAACGACGCGCCGCGATCCTCGAAGCGCAGGCCCTCGTTCTTGAGCACGTTTATGCCTTCGGCGCGGAAGAGGTCTGTGACGAGCGCCGCGTCAACCCAGTTGTCGTGATTGCCAAGGCACGCGAAGACGCCGCGGCGAGCGCGCAGACGGCCCAGCATCTCCGCACAGGGCCGAACGTACTCGCGCTCGTGCGAGATGTAGTCGCCGGTCAATGCGATGATGTCGGGCTGAAGGCTGTTGGCGACCTCGACGGCGCGCTCAATCTGCTCGCGCGCGGTCAGCGGGCCGTGGTGTATGTCCGACAGGTGAACGACCTTCAGGCCGTCGAGTTCGCGCGGCAGACGCTTGAGTCCGACAGCGTGGCGCTCGACGGCGAGTTCGTAAGGCTCTGCGAAGGCCGCGCGCGCAATCTGTAGCAAGCCGGAAGCTATCATGCGAAGGGGAGTCGTGCGCCTCTGCGCGACACGTCGCCGCTGTCTCCAACTTGTGATGGTAGCCATCTTCTTTCGCTTTAATTGAGGAGTGCCCGAAACTTTCGCGAGGCCGCTACGAATTCCCTTCCTTCCCCGGCCCGCTTTTCAAAGCCCGCGCATTATATGAAGCCCCGCCGCCCGGCGCAAGGCCGTAGTGCCAACCTTTCGCCGATACTTTAACGACATTCAGGTTGCGCCGCTGAAATATCGGGCGTCCGTTACGGTTCAATCGAACAGCTTTTGCTCCACGACGGTCGAAGCCTTCGCCGTGCCCCGCGCCTCATTCTGCTGCGAAGGGTGCTCAGCGAGGTGTTCGGCGTTGAGTCCGAGTTTGCGAAGATGCGATGCGAACTTCTTCGCGCCGTGCATTGTGATGATTCTTTGCGCGCCGGACTCGCGCGCGAGGCGGACTAAGTCGTCGAAGTCCGCGTGGTCTGAGAGCGGGAGCACGAGGTCAACGCCGCGGTACATGTAGGGCGCGCTCTTACTGACGGCCCAGCCCGTGAGCATTATCAAATAACGGCGCTCGATGTTGTGAATCATCGGCTGCCTGCGGCAGCCGGGCGGCGCGATGAGGACTCGGCCGCGGAGGCGCTCGCGGTCGTAGCGCTCGTAAGTGCCGGAGAACTCGACGCCGCACTCGCGGTAAATCTCCGAGACGTTCCAGACAGCGCCGTGGAGCGTCACGCGGTAGCCGCGCCGCAGCAGGAGTTCCAGAGCCTCCTGACTCTTGCCGAGCGCGTAGGCGAGCACGACGGGCACGGCGTCGTCCGAGAGCGCGCGGTCGCACGCGGCGTAGAGCCGCTCGTAGGTCGCAACGTCGGGCGGGAAGCGGTACTGCGGGTCTCCGAAGGTGGACTCCATCACGAGCGTGTCGCAGGGCACGACGACCGCCTGCTCGGCCGAGACGTTCGGGCGCAGCTTAACGTCGCCCGTGTAGACTAGGCGCTCGCCGTCGGCCTCGACTAAGACCTGCGCCGAGCCGAGACAGTGTCCAGCGGGGTACATCGTCAGCGCGTAGCGGCCGAAGTCCCTGCGCTCGCCGTACTGCAAAGCCTCGACCTCGGCCTCGCCGCGTCGGTGGCGGAAGAGCCGCGCGGTCTCGGGCGTGGCGACGATGGCTTTGTGCTCGGCGATGTGGTCAGAGTGGGCGTGCGAGATGACGCAGCGCTCGCGCGGGCCGTCTGCGTCGAGCCAGAGGTCTAAGTCCGGCAGGTATAGCCCGTCTCTGTATTCGACTCTCAGCAACTCGTCTGTCCTCCCGTATTAAGATGCGCGAGAGCGCGCGGCGGCTTGTCGCGCGCGCCCTGTTCGTCTATTTTTCGGGAGTAGGAATAAGAGAATTATAGACGACGGGCGCGGAATGACGAACGGAGACGGGCGTCTCTCTCGTCACTCCGCATTCGCCGTCCGGGAAGAGGGAAGTGAGCGAACCATTAGAACAGTCCGCGGCCGAAGCCGAGGAGGTCTCGCCGCAAGGCAGGGCGAAGCGCAGGCGCGAGACGCGCAGGCTCCGGCGCGCCGAGGTTATATACGCGGCGGGGCTCGCGGCCTTCGCGGTGCTCGCGGTGCTGGCGAAGGCCAACTCGTACTTTTCGTGGGACAAGACGGTCGCCAACGCGGTGCAGTCGATTACTCTGCCCGGAATGGAGACGGCGATGCAGGTCGTCTCGCTGATGGGCAACGGCTTCACCTCGTGGGCCATCTTCATCGCGACTTTCGCGGTCTTCTTCGCCTTCCGGCGGCGCTC
>DATINM010000006.1:0-27907 GCA_035474235.1 Pyrinomonadaceae bacterium | reverse complement strand
TACGAAGATGGAGCTGGCTTCCGGGCTGATTTGGAGCGAATGGCTAATGCTGGTTGGGGAATCGAGGTTTTGTCGTGGGATATATGCTGTAACAAGAAACTTAGGGAGTGGGCGAAGGCAACAGGTGTTTACATTCCCCTTGAAAACTATTATGAAAGTGTAACCTTCCTTGAAGGAACTAGATTTGCGAAAGCAGTATCTTTGCGGCATCGGCAGCTTGCAAATCCTCACCCTGCTTAAAGAGTGTTATCAACGTCGTTTGACTGGTGAAGAATGGCGAAGAAGAAAAGCAAATACCTTTCGGGACGGCGCATTGACCCGCGCGCGATAACGGGCGGCGAGACGTTGGCCGACCTTGTTGACGAGACTTTTCTCGCGTACAACGCGGCGCGTCTGCGCGAGGCTTGCCAGTTGTTCGCTTTGAAGATGCTTGAGCCGGACGTGACCGTCGGCCTCTCGATAACGGGCGCGCTGACGCCTGCGGGACTCGGCATCTCGGCGCTCATCCCGCTCATGCGCGCGGGCTTCGTTGACTGGATAATCACGACGGGCGCGAACCTCTATCACGACACGCACTTCGGCATCGGTCTGTCGCTTCATCAAGGCTCGACCGCGATCTCCGACATCACACTGCGCGGCGAAGAGGTCGTCCGCATCTACGATATCTTCTTCGACTACTCCGTCCTCTTAGACACGGACGCCTTCTTCCGGCGCGTCATCGAGGGCGAAGAGTTCCAGCGCCCGATGTCAACTGCGGAGTTCCACAATCTCTGCGGTAAGTACGTGCTTGAGCGCGAGCGCAAGCTCGGACTTGAGAACAAGTCGTTCCTCGCCGCGGCATACGAGTTGGGTGTCCCGCTCTACACGTCGAGTCCCGGCGACTCTTCCATCGGCATGAACGTCGCGGCGAAGGCTTTGCAGGGAAACAAGCTCGCCTTCGACCCTTCGGCGGACGTGAACGAGACGGCTTCAATCGTGCTCGCAGCCAAGCGCGGCGCGATTCATGGACGAGGCGACCGAGGCAAGAAGCACGGCGGCAAGTCCGCGGTCTTCATCCTCGGCGGCGGAAGCCCAAAGAACTTCATGCTTCAGACCGAGCCGCAGATTCAGGAAGTCTTAGGGATCGACGAGCGCGGCCACGACTACTTTTTGCAGGTGACCGACGCACGTCCCGACACCGGCGGCTTGAGCGGCGCGACACCGGGCGAGGCCGTCTCGTGGGGCAAGGTTGATCCAGACCGTTTGCCCGACGCGGTTGTGTGTTATGTTGATTCCACAATCGCGCTGCCGGTCATAACGTCCTACGCGCTCGCGCGCCACGAACCGCGTGAGTTGAAGCGGCTCTATGAGCGTCGCGGCGAACTGATGGACTTGTTGATGGCGGAGTATGAAAAGTCGAAGAGAAGATAAGGGCAGTGACAAGTGATGAGTGACAAGATAAAACTTGCCTTTGCTCGCCATTTGTCAATTGCCATCACTTTCGAGGGGACATGGTAAAAACGATCAAGGACGAACAGCCGCGCGTCTACTTCGATTGCACGAAGTGTCCGGCCTTCTGCTGCTCGATCTACGAGCGCGTGCAGGTGACGAAGCGCGACATCAACCGGCTCGCCAAACACTTCGGCGTCTCGTTCGAGGCGGCGCGGCGGCGCTACACGAAGCAGTGGGAGAAAGAGCGCGTTCTAAAGCGCGTCAAGGACGCGATCTTCCCCGAAACCTGTATGTTCCTCGATCAAGAGACGCGCGGCTGTTCGATCTACCACGCGCGCCCCGCCGTCTGCCGCGAGTATCCGGCGCGCTCGCGCTGCGTCTATTACGACGTGCTTCAGTTCGAGCGCAGGCAGCAGGACGACGAGACGGTCGTCCCCGTCATACAGATCACCTACCACGAGGTGAATAAGGAGAAGGTCGAGGGCGACGACGGCAAGACCGAGAAGGTCTGGGAGTGGGAGCCGAAGAAGAAAAGATGAAGTCGGAGCGATGAACGATGAACCGAAAAAGCGGTCGCCTCCGGTTCATGGTTCATCGTTCACACTTCCGCGTTTCAAAGTGGGGTGTAGAAAACGATGAGAGAGCTTTTGACGAAGATGGTCGGGAAGAAGATTGACCTTTTTTGCGGCGGCACTTCGAGCCTGCGCGGCAAACTCGTGAAGGTTGACGGCGGCGTGGCACACATGGTTGACGAGGACGATCAGATGTTCTACGTCTCGGTCGAGCGCGTAGTCGTCGTCAGCGAGTCGCGCTCGGGCGAGCAGCGCGCGGGCTTCGTCGTCGGCTTCCGCAAGTAGGCTCCGGTGCCGCAGAAAAAGAAGAAGGCCGACGCCTGAGACTCGGCGTCAGCCTGATTCGTGCCGCGGAGCGTCCGGCGTATTCTCTACTTGCGAATCGAGGCCACGAGCGGAGTGCCTTGCGCCAGAGGGATACGGCGGAAGCCGCTGACGCGCTTCGTCCAGTAGTCGTTGAAGCGCGAATAGACGACGCCGTGGCTCGAAGCGTGGAAGAAGCCGTTGGCGTCGGCGACGATGCCGACGTGGTGTACGTTGCGGAAGAAGACCAGCGTCCCGAACTTGAACTTCTCATTCTCCGCCGGTGGCGCGTACTCCTGCCAGAGTGTTCGCGCGGTGCTGCGCTCGAATGAGATGCCCGCCTGCTGGAACACACTCCACACGAAGCCCGAACAGTCGTAGCGGTTCGGCCCCGTCGCGCCCATCCTGTACGGCGTGCCCAGACGTTCCTCAATCGCCGCAAGCATCTCCTGCTCGACGCGCCCCAGATCGGTGGGCACGACGTAACCCTCTACTGCTTCGCCCGGCTCGTAGTCGTCGTCCTCCTGCGCGGGCGTCGCTGCTACGACATCGCTCTCAAGTTTCGTGCGACCGTTCGTCTGCGTAGTCGTCGTAGGCTGCGGTACTTCGGCGGCGAGTCGCGGGCGTGTGGTCGGCTGCTGCTGCGCGCGGGCGGCGACGCAAAGGAGGCTCAGCGCAAAGCACACGGCGAAAAGGCGGGGGAACGTTTTGTAAAAAGACATCTAGGGGAACAGTCTCCTCTGTTAAAAACTCGTCCTTACTTTTGGGTATTGCTTGAATGGAGGTGGTGAAGCGTTGCGAGTATGACTAACGCCTCACACGCATACTACCCAAACCGAAATGGCCGCGACAAGAGGCAATGTGACTGTTTTGTGACAAAGCAATCTCTATTCGCGGATAATGGATGGAAAGGGAACGAGCCTTCATTCATCATGGAAGAGTTGGGCCGTATTGGTACGCTTTATCGTGACGCTGAAGACAAGCATCCTTTGGCGTGGAATTTTTCTTGCGTGTCGTGATAGGATGCGCCGCCGAGAGGAAGGATGATTCATGTTATTCATCGAGAGCAGGGATGCAGGTATCGGCGTCGAAAAAAGTTTACGCACGCCGATGCTTGAGGCTTTGCAGGAGCGCGGGCACGTCCCGCTCATACGCTCGGCGCGTCTTCACTTCTTCGAGCAGGCGCTCGCGGGCGATGAGCACTCGAAGGAGTTGGAGCAGTTGATCGCCGAGCGATCTGACATGGAGGGCGAGCCTTACGTGCGCGGCGACATGTTCTGCACCGACGACCACGCGCACTTCATCATCTTCGGCGGCGACGGCGCGACCACGTTGCGCGCAGGAATCGTTTACGACTCCGAGACGGTGGAACCGCAGGCCAGACTCGAAGCCTTCTGCCGGAACGTTCAGGAAGCTCTCGACGCCGCGTCGCGCGAGTCGGGCGCGAGTTCAGACGCGGGCGTCGCGCAGTCGTCTCGAATCGAGTGGCGCGCACGCACGGGTCAGGCGAAAGAACAGATCGAAGGTTTCGCGAATGAAGCCGCGGGCGTCGAAGCGGCGCAGCCCGCTTTGCCTCGCGGCGCAAGCGCCGGTGATCGCGCGCGTGCGTTCGAGATTCTTGAGGACGCGGGCGCGCGCGGCTTCCTTCAACGTCTGGGCGAGGCGCACGCGGACGGTCGCGTGGCGGAGTTGAGCGGGTCAGCCGCCGTGCCGGATCACGATGCGCTCGTCGCACGGCTCGCGGGCGCGGGCCTTGTGCGGCGCGAGGTGCAGGTCAGTTGCCGCAAGGATGGACACTCGCTCTTCCGGCTGCCCTCGACGGACGCGCTCGCAATCGTCACCGCGAGCAATGCCGTGTGTAGCGAGTGCGGGACGGCGATTGCCGACGAGCGCGCCGAAGAACTCCTGACGCCGACGGCGCTCGCCTCTTCGATGCTGAAGGACGGCGCGTGGCTTCTCGGCAGGCTGCGCTCGATACTCGACGAAATAGGAATCCCCGCCGGCTCGACCGCGCCGCGGCCCACAACGTCGGAGGGCGAGGCACAGGTGCTCGCGAACGTCTGCGGCGAGCCGTTCCTGTTCGTCGTCCGCGACGGCGACTTCACGGTCGCGCACGCGCGTCGCGCGTTCGAGGGCGAGGCCGAGACGCACGCCTCGCGCGTCGTCGTCGTCGCGACGGGCAAGATTCAGGACGACGCGCGCGCGCGACTTCGCGAACACGCCCGCCGACGCTCGCGCGGCAGCGGGAACGAAGTCGTCTTCGTCGAAGGTCTCGAAGCTGCGCCTTCGGAACTCAGCCGTGCAGTCGAGCGCGTCTCGCAGGACGCGCTCGCGAGCGAGCTTTACGAATTGGACGCGAGCGCCGGTTTCAACGTCGGCTACGCGCTCGCGGCGCGCTTCCGGGTGTCGCGGCGCAAGGGCGCGCTCCAAGACCTCGCAGCGTCGGCAGCGGGCGCGCTCGCCGGAAGCCTTCGCGAGATTTGACGCCCGACTGATTACCGTCCGCGCCGTGCAATTTGACGGGAAACGAAAAGAGGTGTTGACAACTCGGCGCGCTTGAGGAGAATCTTATCCAGCAAGCGCCGCGCCCCCTTCGCGGACGACCCTTCGGCCCTGAAGTTTGAATATGAACAACCGCTCGTTTCAGATTTTGAGTTTGACGGCGGCAGTGTTTGCGTCGGCACACGCAGCCCGCGCGCAAACGCCAGCGCAGACCTATACGCGCCCCCGCGTCGTGAGTGTCGCGCAGCAGACGCAGGCTCCGGCAACGACTCCCGCCGCGCCCGCGACGCAAACCCCCGCGACGCGGCAAGGCCAGACGATGGCGCGCACCACGCAGCAGGGAACGACCGCGCCGCCGACGGCAACGCCTTCCTCCGTCGCGCAGCCTTCGACGGTCGCACAGCCTTCGCCTTTTGCCGCTGCCCCGTCGCAGGCCGTCGTGCCGTACAAGCCTTTGCAGCCAGCACGCCCGCTCTCGATCAATAAGTTTCGCGAGCGCGTCGCGGAGGCGCAGACGCTTCTCAAATCGCGTCTGACGCTCACCTCGATGACGCCGAACACTGCGTTCGTCACAATCGCCGCGCTCGATCAGGAGTCGTCGAAGATTCACACGCTGAGCGTGCCGAAGGACACGTTCCTCGCGCCCGGCGCGGACGTTGTGCTGACGACGGCGCAAGGGTTGAACGTGCGGCTTCAGGTCGTGCGACCGAACTACGTCAACACGGCGGTCGTCGTCTCCGACGTTGCGACGGGAAGGCAGTTGACGCCGCTCGTCGTCGAGTATCCGATTGAAAAGTTCGGTCACTTCCGCGAGATGGCCTATTACACATCGGCGCATCCTGCGCTGCTCTCGCCCGAAGTCGTCAAGCACGGGCAAGCATACGTCCGCACGATGCTCGACCTCGCGGCGCAGCGTCTGAAGGAAAGAGGCCAAACAATCTCGCCCGAGATCGTTGACATCGCCGAACGCCTCTGCGTCGTCGAGCACGTTGACCACGACCGCTTCCGGCGCGAAGACCGCACGGCGCTCTTCAACGAAGTCTATTCTCTCTACGCGCTGAACGAGCTTGACACGTACCGCTATTCGATCAGCACGGCGGGCGCGGGCGGCATGGTGCAGATGATCGCTCCGACTTACGTGATGATGAAGAACGCGCACCCCTCTGTCGGACTCAACCCCGATTTCGTTCTGGGTATGCGAAACCACGGCAACGCCCTCGAAGCGATGCTGCTCTACATGCAGGACACTTGGAACAGCCTTGCGCTCAATCAGGACGTGCTCGACGCGCTCGCCGGCAAGAACGCGACGCAGGCCGAGATTATCGCCGCGGGCTACAACTCGAACCCCGCGCACCTCCCGCAGTATCTCAAGCGCGGCGGCCCCGGCTGGCGCGCGCTCGTCCCGCGCGAGACGCAGATGTATTTGCAGATTTACCAATCGCTCGAAGGACTCGTGCAGTTCAAGAACCGCGGCAGCGACAAGTCACAGCCGCAGGCTTCACACGCCTTCGGCGCGGCGCTGAAATGAATTTTTGAACCGGGGTTTCTGGAAAGCAGGCGGGGCGCGGAGATTGATTATCTCCGCGCCCCGCCTGCTTTAATCACCGAATTGAACGCTGTCTTTGAGACGCGGGTCGGGCAGCAGGGCGTCGCGTCGCGAGTCGTCGGCGTACTGGAGTTTGTATAGACGCCAGTAGAGGTCGCGACGCGCGAGGAGTTGCTGGTGCGTGCCCGACTCGCGGAGTTCGCCGTGATGCAGGACGAGTATCTGGTCGGCGCGCTGGACAGTCGAGAGCCGGTGCGCGACGACGATTGAGGTACGGTCGCGAAGCACGCGCTCGATGGCCTGCTGGATGAATTGCTCGGTCTCTGTGTCAATCGAACTCGTAGCCTCGTCGAGTATGAGCAGCGCCGGGTCGAAGGCGAGCGCGCGAGCGAACGAGATGAGTTGCTTCTGTCCGACGGATAGACCCGCGCCGCGCTCTCGCACTTCCGACTCGTATTTTTCTGGAAGGCGTTCGATGAAGTGATCGGCGTGAACCTCGCGCGCGGCCCATTCGACGCGCTCGCCCGCGATGTCCTCGCGCCCGAGGCGTATGTTGCCCTCGACCGTGCCGCTGAAGAGAAACACGTCCTGCAAAACGACCGCGAAGTTCTCGCGCAAAGATTTCAAGTCCCACTCGCGCACGTCAACGCCGTCGAGAAGGATCGAGCCGCGCTGCACGTCGTAGAAGCGCATGAGCAGGTTCGTGATCGTCGTCTTGCCTGAGCCTGTGTGCCCGACGAGCGCGACGGTCGTGCCCGGCTCGACCTTGAAGGAAACGTCTTTCAGAACCCATTCCTCGCCCTTGTAGGCGAACCAGACGTTGCGGAATTCGATCTGGCCGAGCGCGCGTCCACGTTTCTTCGGCGAGGCGGGCGTCGTTACTCCGATGGGTATGTCGAGCGTCTTGAATATGCGGTGCGAGGCGACGATTGCGGCCTGAAGCACGTTGTACTTGTCGGAGATGTCGCGTATGGGCTGAAAGAGTTGCTGAGAATATTGTATGAAGGCGACGAGCGCGCCGATTGTCATGACGGCGTGCGCGGTGGTGTTCTGCATCACTCGGTAGCCGCCGTACCAGATGATGAGCGCGACGCCGACCGCGCTGATCAAGTCAACGAGCGGGAAGAAGACCGCGTAGTAGAAGATCGTTTCGATGTTCGCCTGCCGGTGGTCGTCGTTGATTTCGTGGAACTGCCGGAGCGACTTCGACTCGCGGTTGAAAATCTGCACGGTCTGCGCGCCGGAAAAGTGCTCTTGCAGAAACGCGTTGATGCGCGCCAGCCGCGTGCGCACCATGTCGTAGCCGCGGCGCGCGTGCTTGCGAAACCATGTGGTCGCGGCGAACAAGAGCGGCACGGTGACGAGCGTTATGAGCGTCAGACGCCAATCCATGCCGAGCATGATTATGACGACGGCGATGATGATAACAACGTCGCCGAGCAATTCGATGACGCCGGAGGTGAACAACTCGTTCAGGGCGTCAACGTCCGAGGTGAGCCGCGTCATGATGCGACCGACCGGGTTGCGGTCGAAGTACGCGACCTCCTGCCGCTGCAACTTGTCGTAAAGCTCGCTCCGAAGGTCGTACATCACGCGCTGGCCGACGCCTTCGAGCAGAACGCTCTGGAAATACGAGATGACTAATTGCAGAACCTTCGAGGCGAAGAAGATGAGCGCGACCCAGTTGAGCACGCCGAGGTCTTTCTTCAGGATGCCCTCGTCAATCGCGTACTGTATGAACTTCGGCTGCAACACGCCGAGGCCGTTCGCCGCGAGCGTCAAGACGAGCGCGGGTACGAGCGCCCCGACGTAAGGCCGAAGGTATTTGAGAAGCCTTCTGGCGAGACGCAGGTCATACGTCTTGCCGATTGCCTCTTCCTCGTGATACTTGGAAACCGCTGTTGACATAAATCAAAGAGTCCGCGTGTCCGTGAGTCCGCGAGTCAAAATCACTTGCCTTTGACTCGCGGACTCGCCGACTTAGCTTGCCGCCAATTCTTCCTCCAACAACTGACGCTCGTAGAGGTCTGCGTACTCGCCGCCGAGTTCCAAAAGCTCTTCGTGCGTGCCGCGCTCGACGATGCGGCCTTCGTCGAGGACACAGATCAAATCGGCGTCGCGCACGGTCGAGACGCGGTGCGAGACGATTAGAGAAGTACGCTCGCGCATCACGCCTCGGAGTTGCGCGAGGATTTTCTCCTCGGTGTATGTGTCAACGGACGAGAGCGCGTCGTCGAGTATGAGTATGCGCGGCTGCCTCAGAACTGCGCGCGCAATCGCCGTGCGCTGCTTCTGTCCGCCGGAGAGCGTGATGCCGCGCTCGCCGACGAGCGTGTCGAAGCCTTCGGGAAACTCGCGCACGTCGTCGCCCAAGCCTGCTATCTCCGCCGCCCATTCGACCTCTGCGCGCTCGGCACGCTCGACGCCGAAGGCGATGTTCTCGGCGAGCGTCTCGCTGAAGAGAAAAGTCTCCTGCGGCACGTAACCGATTGCGGCACGCAACTGCGCGAGCGGATAGTCGCGCACCGAAACTCCGTCAACGAAGACCGTGCCGGGCGGCGCTTCGACGACGCGCGGCACGAGGTTCATCAGAGTTGACTTGCCCGAACCCGTCCGACCGACGAAGGCGACCGTCTGCCCGGCCTCGATTGTGAGATCGATGTCGCGAAGAACCGGGCCGGCGTGATCGTTGTAGGCGAGGGTCAGGTTGCGGAACTCGATGCGACCGCGAACCGGGGCTTGCTCGCGCACGCCCGGCTCGTCCTTGATCGCAGGCTCGACGGCGAAGATCGCGTTCATGCGCTTGAGGCTCGCGGTGCCGCGCTGGTAGAGGTTGATGACGTAGCCCAGGGCGATGAGCGGCCAGATGAGTATGCCGAGATAGAAGATGAACTCGACGACCTGACCCGTGGAGATGTCGCCGCGAAGCGCGAGCCAGCCGCCGTACCAGATGATGACGATGTAGCCGATGCTTATGACGAACTGAAGGAGCGGGCGCATCAGAGCCTCGACGCGCACGAGGCTGAGGCTGCGCTCGGCGTACTGACGGTTCAGGTCGTTGAACGCAGCTACTTCGGCGTCCTCCTGCGCGTATGCGCGCACGACCCGCACGCCGGAGAAATTCTCCTGTGCGCGTGCGGCTATCTGCGCGAAGAAGTCCTGAATCTTCTCGAAGCGGACGTGAACCTGCTGGCCGAAGTATTTGACGATGAGCGATACGAGCGGCATCGTCACAGCCAGAAGCAGCGTCAGCCGGACGCTGATTCGGAGCATGAGCGGGAGGACGAAGACTACGACCGAGACGGTCTGAAGCGTGTACATGATCATCGGCCCGGCTAACTGCCTGACAGCCGAGAGGTCGTTCGTCGCGCGCGCCATCAAGTCGCCCGTGCGGTTCGCGTGGAAGAACGAGAGAGGCATCCTCTGCAAGTGCGCGTAGAACGCCTGCCTCATGTCGTACTCGACGTGTCGAGACATTCCGATGAGGATGCTGCGTTGCAGGTATAGAAAGATGCCGCTGACGACGCTGACGCCGACGTAGATGAGCGCGAGTCGCGTGAGCGTCCACCAGTTCACGCCGCCGCTCACAAGGTCGTCAACCGCGATGCGTATGATGCCCGGCTTGAAGAGACCTATCGCCACCGACGCGAAGATGCAGATGATCCCGACGACGAGCGACCACTTGTACGGGCGAAAGTAACGTGCGAATTTTCTCAGATCGTCCATCTGCGCGACCGGGCCGGAAACGTGCCGGAAAGTATTAAAACTCGTGCCTCTATGTTTACAAATCCCTCTTCGCCTATGATGCGCGATTTTCGCCCGCAAAGACAAACGCGCTTCGCACGTCGCGGCGCAGCGGCTTCGGAAAAGATGAAGGCGCAGGGCGTATTCGTCTCGCCTCTGCGCCACGTTTGATGAAAGCGTTTCTGAATTGAAGTTACAGGAGACAGTCCGAAGGCTGCGCCGTCAACTGATCTTCGGCGGCGGGAATCTCCGCGTGCGTGTGGTCGTCCGTCTGCCCGGTCGCGTCAGAATCGAAGGAGAGTGCCGGCATCTCTTCGAGCGGCAGGTCTGCGGGCGAGCAGACACGGTTGCGCCCCGCGCGCTTGGCCTGATAGAGAGCGCGGTCGGCTGTCGTCACGAGAAGCTCGCGCGAGCTTGCATGCAGCGGGAACGTCGCGACGCCGAACGAGGCAGTGATGCGACCGACTCCGGGAAACTCCGTCGCCTCGAAGCGCGCGCGCAGTCGTTCGGCCACGACGAGCGCGCCGTCGGGGCCAGCCTGCGGCAGAATAATCGCGAACTCTTCGCCGCCGTAGCGCGCCGCCGTGTCAACGCCGCGCAATTCCTCGCGCAGCGCGCCCGCGAGTATCCGCAGCGCGGCGTCGCCCGCGGCGTGGCCGTGCGTGTCGTTGACGGTCTTGAAGTTGTCGATGTCGAGGAAGATGAGCGAGATGGGCTGGCGCATCCGTGTAGCGAGGTGCAGGTCGCGCTCAAGCTGAATCTCGAAGAAGCGCCGGTTGAAGCAGCCCGTGAGGCCGTCGGTCAGCGCCTGCCGCTGCATCTGCTGGAAGAGCCGCGCGTGGTTGACGGCGACGGCGACCTGATCGGCCACAGTCCGCAGGAGCATGATCTCGTTCTCCTGCCACGCGCGCTGCGGATCGTCGGACGCGACCATCAGCGCGCCGAGCGTTCGGTCGTGATAGATGACGGGCACGACTGCGACGGGGCGCGTGTCCGACTCGACCGCGCCGCTCGTCCCGTCGTGCACGTAGGACTTGATGCGACCGCGCAGACGCACGCCATAGGCTTCGAGGTCGCTCAGGAGTTCGGCGCGCGCCTCTTCGCCGGCCTTGCCGTCCCGAAAGTAGTAGGTCGTCAGCGGCGGCTGAGCGTGCTCGCTCTCGACGCTGAGCGCGCTCTGATGCGCGCCGAGCGCGCGACCGACTTCGTTGACCGTCGTCTGGAGGACGCTCGGCAACTCAAGAGAGCTTCGTATCGCGGTCGAGATGCGGTTGACTGCGATCTCGCGCACGGCCTGCTCCTGAAGCAGACGCGCCAGCTTCGTCGTGACCGAGACGGTCAACTGCAAAGAGGTCGCCTTCGGCACGCACGTCCGCACGGCCTTCGAGAAGAGGTGCGCGTGGCCGGGAAGCTCGGCCGTCGCTCGCGCCATAAGATATTCGAGCGCCGAGTAAACCACGTCAGGCTCGAACGACCAGACGACCTCGTCGCCCGCCGACTCCGACCCGTCCTCCTGCGTGTGGACTGAGACGAGCAGCGCCGAGAAACGCGCGTCGGCGATTATGACGAACCGTTCGCTTGTGCCTACCTCGGAAGACCTCTTCAACAGAATCGGCCCGCGCTCCGCTTCTTCGTCGTAGAGCGGCGCGTCGTTCAGCGCGTCGTCGGACGAGACGAGGAAGAAGGCGAAGCGCGCAGAGCGCCCAACGTCGCGAACGCGCGCGATGTCGCGCAAAGGGCGCTCTGCCTCCGGCAGAAGGCTCTCGACGACGAGCGCCGCCAGATTGTTCTCAAGCACAACGTCCTCGAAGTACCGGTGAAGCTGGACAATCGTCGGCTCTGCGCAACGGACGGGCGTCAGTTGCCGCGGGTGCTGTGCGAGTAGTGCGCTGTAGAGCGTGAGCATCTGTCAGATCGCAGCCGGAAAGGGACGAAATTACGGCGTAGCCGCGAGTGCCAATGGGAGCTATCAGCCTGAGCTAGACCGATGGGAGCTATCAGCCTGAGTTAGACTGATAGAAGCTAAATCATTTTGGCACAGGAAAACCGCGCTTGTCCATGAGATTTTGTCGGCGGGAAATCGCCCGTTTTTTTGCGGTTTTGGCGGGAAAAGCCGAGACTCTGTGACCGGATCGGCTTCGACGACTCGGGTTCGAGCACGCTCTAACTTCGGATGAGGTAGGTTGTCGTGGCGTTGGCGACGAGCGCGCCGGTCTGGTCTTTGGCCTCGACCGAGAGGATCGCGACGCGCCGGCCTTGCCGAAGGACGCGCGCGCGCGCCTCGATTCGTCCGGCGCTGACGGGGCGAAGAAAGTGTACTGTCAGGTCAACCGTGACGGTGTTCGCACCGGGTTCGAGTAGCGTGAGGACTGCGAAGGCCGCGGCGCTGTCGAGCAGCGAGAAGATCGCGCCGCCGTGAAGTATGCCGCCCATGCGTGTCAACTCCTTGCGCGCTTCGAGCGCGAAGGTGGCCGCGCCGCGCTCGGCGTTGACGAACTCCATGCCGAGCAGTCGCGCGTAAGGCACTTGCTCGAATGCTTCGCGCAGACGAGCAAGCTCGGCGTCCGTCAAAATCTGCTCGCTCACGAATCGTAAATCCCGGTGCCTTCGAGCGGCTCGACGACGACCGCCGTGCCGTATGCGAGGACTTCCGTTACGCCCGTCGCTATCTCGGTCGCGTCGTAGCGCGCGCAGATGATCGCGTTCGCGCCGATCTCGGTCGCGTGCTGAATCATTATGTCGAAGGCGTCGCGCCGCGCCTGCTCGCAGAGGTTCGACCATGCGGTGATGTTTCCGCCGACCAACTGATTTAAGACCGCGCCGATATTGACGAACACGTTACGCGAGCGCACGACGATGCCCCGCACGACGCCGAGATTCTGCCGGACGCGGAAACCCGGAAGCTCGAACGCGGTCGTCACCATCTGTCCTGTGACGGTCATGCGCGCGTCGCTGACGGCGTAAGGCGCTTTTGTCTGCATCCGCTGTTCGCTCATGTTCGCTCCTCGAATCGAATGTGAAATTTCCGGACGCCGAAACGTGACGAAAGAACCGTGATTCTCAATCGCCGAAGAGGCTCGGCTGATCCGAGTCGTTGTGCTCGTCTTCGCCCGCGTACTCTTCGGGCGTCCAACGGTAGCGCGAGAGGTCGCAGCGCCCGCGCGCGTCGAAGGCGACGCCCTCGGCTTCGAGCATACGCTGTTGCAAATCGGGCGGAAGGATTACGCGACCCGTCGAGCAAGCGCCCTGCGAATTTATAACGCGCTGCCACGGAACAGTGTCATTAGCCGCGTGCATGACGAAGCCGACTGTGCGCGGCGTGTAGCCCTCGCCGAGAATTTCGGCGAGTTGCCCGTAGGTCATCACGCGCCCCGCCGGGATGCGCCGAACGATCTCGAAGACGCGCTCCTGATAGCCCGGCGAGTTAACGTCCGCGTCGGACTGCGCGGCGCGCGCGTTCCTGTTTTTGTCGTTTGCCATCGGCGTCGATCTCGTTTCGGCTGAAGGCGATTCTTTGAAATCTTGAGTTCAAGAGCGTCGGACTGTGATACGTCGCGACGCGGCAAAGAGTTTTGCCGGATTCGCCGGTCAGATGCGTTGCGGCTCGTCCACGGTTCTTTCGTCGCGAACGTCGCCGGTGTTCAGAACCGTCTTCGGCTCGAAGAGAAGGACGTGCACTTCTTCTTCGGCGACGGGCATGTGTTCGACGCCGCGCGGGACTATTGCGAACTCGCCCTCGCCGAGTTCGACCTCGCCGTCGCGCAGAATGATCTTGAAGCGCCCTTTGACGACGAGGAACATCTCGTCCTCCACGTCGTGCTTGTGCCAGACGAACGGGCCCTGAAACTTCACGAGCTTGACGAAAGAGTCGTTGACCTCGCCCGCGATCTTCGGACTCCAATGTTCCTGAAAAAGACTGAACTTTTCCGACAGGCTGACCTTCTCGATCATCACTTACCTCGTAATTGACGTGTGGAATCCGCGCAACGTGTCCGCAGCCAAGCTGTTCAATCGAGCGTGCGCAGTAAGGCGCGCGCCGGAGCGCCGTCGCCGCTGCCAGCCGCGACCTTGAGCGGCAGGCAAAGTAATTCGTATCTGCCGGGTACGACCGCGCGGAGGTCTAAGCCTTCGAGGATGACGACGCCGCTTGAGAGCAGTGTGCGATGAGTCTCGAAATCCTTCGAGCCGAACTTCTCGACCGAGAGGTAGTCGATGCCTACGAGCCGCGCGCCGCGCGAGACGAGCGCGTGCGCAGCGCCCGGCGCGACGTATGTGAAGTCTTCGCGAAAGCGCCCGCGCGCATCCTCCCAGAAGGTCGAGTTGCGAGTCTTAAAAAGTACGCGCGCGGCGTTCACGTGTGAAATGCCTTCGACGTGACTCTCTTCGATTGACATCACATCGACGGGAATCTCTACGACGACGGCCTCGCCCGTCAGCACGTCGAGCGGGAGCGACGCAACGCCGTGCGCCCCTTCGATGAAATGCGAGGGCGCGTCAACGTGCGTCCCCGTGTGCGCGCCGAAGCAGAGCGCCGAGACGTTCGCCGCGTCGCCGCGCGATATCGCCGTCCACGAGCTAATCTCGATGCCGGGGTCGCCCGGATAAGTCGGCGTCTCGCCCGGAGTGATGGGGACGCTGATGTCGTAGATGTGCATGGTGATGCGTGATGAGTAACGAGTGATGGGTGATAAGAAAAAGCTTTGTCTTAAACTTATCACCCATCACTCATTACTCATCACCTCGCAATGGTACGGCGGGGTCGGGGGGCTGTCAACGAGTCTCATGGGCGGTCGAGCGGAGGGCTTCTTGCGGGACGAGTCGGCGTGCGTTAGCATCGGGTCGAGTGAGCGGAAGTCGCAGAAGAGTGAGTGAAGTGGACGGCAAAAGGGGAATGGTCGGCGGCGCGGCGCGCGTCGCCGCGTCGAGTTATTTGAACACAGCGCCGCTCATCTGGAGTTTCGCGCGAGGGCCTCGGCGCGGCGAGGTGGATTTGATTACAGACACAGCGCCCGCGCGCTGTGCCGAAATGCTCGCGCGCGGTCAGGTGGACGCGGCGCTCGTGCCAGTCATCGAATACCAGCGCTTGCCGGAGACGGTCGTCGTGCCCGGTGTCTGCGTCGGCGCGCGACGCGAGGTTCAGAGCGTCGTGCTCGTGACGCGGCGCGAGCGGCTCGAAGATGTACGGTCGGTCGCGCTCGACACGTCTTCGCGAACGTCCGCGGCGCTCGTCGAGGTCATATTCCGCGAGTTCCTTGAGCGCGCGCCGCGTCTCGAACAGTCGGCTCCGAATCTTGAGGAGATGCTCGGCGCACACGACGCGGCGCTCATCATCGGCGACCCGGCGATGACGTTCGCGCGTGAAGGGCTTCGCGTTCACGACATGGCGGCGCTCTGGCGCAAACATACCGGACTCGGTTTCGTCTTCGCGGTGTGGATGGCGAGCGAGGGCGCGGCTAGGCGGGTCGCGGGAGTTGATTTCGCAGCCGCGCGAGACGAAGGCGTGGCCCACGCCGAAGAGATCGCGGCGGAGTGCGAGCGTGAACTCGGACGAACGCGCGAGGAACTCGTCAGCTATCTGCGCGAGAACATCTGCTTCGAGCTTGACGAAGGGATGAAGGCGGGACTCGAACTCTTCTTCCGTCTCGCGCGCAAGCACGGCGTCGTCGAGGGTCTGCGCCCGCTGAAGTGGCTCGGCACGCCCGGTGCATGACGTTCGACCGGGATCAGTTTTATAAAGCTTCCTCGCGGAACTAAACAGAAATCGCCGCCCGGACGCTCGCGAAGATGGCAAATTGCGGATTTGAACTTTGAGATTTGAGATTTGCGACTGAAAGCGAAGTCGAGTTCTCGCTTAATTCAAATGACCACGACAGACATACAACCGATTCTCGACCGCGTGCTCGCGGGTGAACGCATGACGGTAGAAGAGTGCGCGACGCTTCTCGAATCGCACGACATCGCGCGCCTCGGGCTGGCGGCTGACGAGATAAGACGGCGCAAGCACACGGAAGGCGTCGTCACGTACATCATTGATCGAAACATAAACTACACGAACGTCTGCAACGTAGTCTGCACCTTCTGCGCCTTCTACCGGCGTCCGGGCAAGCCCGACACATACGTCCAGACCGTCGAGCAGATTTGCGAGAAGATTGACGAGACGATTTCGCTCGGCGGCACGGGCGTCTTGATGCAGGGCGGGCTGCACCCTGATTTCAGCATCGAGTGGTACGAAGAACTCTTGCGGACTTTGCACGCGCGATACCCTGACTTTCAGCTTCACTGTTTCTCGCCGCCGGAGATTCACAATATACATCTCATCTCGAAGCTCTCATACGAAGAGATAATGTCGCGGCTCAAGGACGCGGGGCTTTACAGCATGCCCGGCGGCGGCGCCGAGATTCTGGACGACGAGGTTCGCAAGCGCGTCTCGACGAAGTGCACGACCGACGAATGGCTCGACGTGATGCGCGCAACGCACAAGGTCGGCCTTCGCTCGACGGCGACGATGATGTTCGGCATCGGCGATTCGACCGTCCATCAGGTCAGACACCTTCAGCGCATACGCGACCTACAGGATGAGACGGGTGGCTTCACGGCTTTCATCTCTTGGACGTTCCAGCGCGAGAACACGGCGCTCGGTCGCCGCATAAAGGAAGAGCCTTCGGGACTCGAATACCTGAGAATGCTCGCCGTCTCGCGCCTCTTCCTCGACAACATCGAGAACATTCAGGCTTCGTGGCTGACGCAAGGGTTGCGGCTCGGACAGGTTTCGCTCCGCTTCGGCGCGAACGACATGGGTTCGATCATGATAGAGGAGAACGTAGTCTCAGCCGCGGGCGCGCACTTCCGCGCCGACGAAAAGACTCTTCGTCAACTCATACGCGCCGCGGGCTTCCGACCGCAGCAGCGCGACATTCTCTACCGCCACGTCCGACGCGAAGACGCCGAGAGCCGAGACGCAAACGACTCGGCCACGCTGCGCGAGTTGAGCGTCGCATTCGCAGACTAGAACAGGTGCAAATCGCAGACATCTTCGCACGGAAGAATCGAGGGATGCTCCTCGACATCGCGATCTTTCTGGCAAACCTGCTCCTCATGCGACTGCTCGTTGATCTCTTCTACGATCTCTTTCGACAGGCTTATTCAGGCAGTCTTCTCGCGAGAATTGGGATACTTCTTTTCTATCTTGGGATGCTCGTTCTGCCTTCGGTCGGCGCGGTGCTAAAGCGTTGGCATCTTGTTCAGAGGATGAAGCTGCGCGGCGAGAAGGAAGAGGAGGGCGACTGGTGGTTGTTCGGTTGTCTCATCATTCCGGCTATCTACCTTGCCGTGAATATGTTTGTCTCGCTGGCGGTCTCGCTGACCATTTCAGACATCTTCCCCGACTCTGGGTTCGGCCAGACGATAAGCGGGGTATTTCTCGGATTCGGGATCGTCTATAACATTTTCCAGACGGTTCTCGTCTTCCGCTGCTTCTTGCCGCCGAAGCACAAACCCAAGTTTGCATTCCTGCGCGATCCGCGCTCTGAAGTTCTGGGCGACGTTTGCATCTTCCTGAACATGATCTTGTTTCAAGTGCTGCTGAACTATCAGGCGGCGGTCTTCCCGCTCTTCCACGAAGGCAGTTTCGCCGACAGGCTCATCACACTGTTGATCTTCGCGCTCCTCGTGTACATGACGGGGCGAATCTTCTTTCTCGTCGAAGACGTGCGTCGTCCGCGAACCCTTCTGACGATCCTTCTGGCAAACTCGGTCGTCATCGTCCGCACGCTTCTCACGTCGGCGCACGCGCCGGCCATGCTGATTTCGCGTTGAACTCAACTGACTCTCGCGCATGCTCGAAGAAAGTAAAGGGTGACAGTCGGCGCGCGACAGGATAAAATCCCGCACATTAAATTGAATCAAGCGCGTCGCCGGAGCGGAGGCGAGTGAGAAGAGGCTCGCCGCCCTTCATTCGTCAATTGTCACTCCACCTGTTCGAGTTGGCCGGGCGTCAAGTGCGTCTCTGGCAGCGCGTCGGCGAGACGTACAACCACGTTCTCCTGAAGGCGCTAGGCTACGCGATGTTTGTCGGAGACTATCCTCGGCTCGAAATCGAATCGCCGGTCGGGCTGCGCTACAAGCCCGATCTGGTCGAGTTGAACGAGACGGTCGGCGACCGCCCGCGCACGGGCGCGCGATTCAGCTTCTGGGGCGAGTGCGGTCTCGTCTCGATGCGGAAGGTCGCATGGCTCCTGAAGCACGGCGACACCGAGCGCCTCGTGCTCTTCAAGATTGACTTCAGCGTCAGGCCGTTCGTCCGCGAGTTGCGCGCGTCGGTCGAGCCTCGATACCGCGAACGTGGCAGGCTGACTCTCGTCAACTTCGTCGCCGACATCGCAGAGCGCGCCGCAGACCGCCGCGTCGAGCGCGTGCACGAAAGCTGGTACGAGAGGATCGTCGTTTAGAGAGAGGCCGTCGCGTTTAGAAAAAGAAGACCGTGAGTGACGAAGGCCGAGAGTGCTGAAGACCGTCAGCAACAAAGACCGTGAGCAGCGAAGACCGTGAGTGACGAAGTGACAATCCGCGAGTGCACGACCGTCGGGGAGTTCGACGCCTGCGTGCGCTTGCAGCGCGAGGCGTTCAGCCTGCCGGACATGGAGATTTCGCCGCGCAGGCATTTGATCGTCGCGCGGAGCGCCGGCGGATGGACGCTCGGCGCGTTCGACGGCGAGCGTCTGGTCGGCTTCGTGCTCAATCAGGTGGCCGTGCGCCGCGCGCCGGACACGAACGCTGAAGAAGTCGTCGGCTACTCGCACATGATGGCAGTCGCGAAGGACTTTCAAAACCGGGGCGTCGGCGCGCGTCTGAAGTGGGCGCAACGCGCTCGCGCGCTCGAAGAAGGACGCCGCTTCATAAGCTGGACTTGGGAGCCTGTGCAGTCGCGCAACGCGCACTTCAATCTCAACCGGCTCGGCGTCGTGGTTCGCCGGTACGCCGTGAACTTCTACGGCACAGACTACTCGACCGTCACGGGCAAGTTCGGCGAACGGCTCGGCCTCGACAGCGACCGTCTCGTCGCCGAGTGGGCGCTCGACTCGCCAAGCGTCGAAGCACTCTCGCGCGGCGACAAGCCGGAGCCGCCCGGCGAGCCAGCCGCCGCCGTCGAGATCCCCGCGAACTGGGGAGCGCTCGTCGGCGAAGACGCAGAATCGGCGCGGCGCGAACTGCTCCGCGTCCGCACGGAGTTTCAAAATGCACTCGCAGGCGGATTAGTCTGCGCAGGCTTCGAGCGCGACTCTTCGCGCCCGCGATACCTTTTCTTTAGTGATAAGTGATGAGTGATAAGTGATAAGGAAGAAGGCCGGACGGATTTTCTTATCACTCATCACTCATCACTTCGACGTTTATGTCCTTCGCACGCTTCGACAGATACGTTGACCGTCACTCGCGCTCGTTCACGGAGCGGCTGCAAGAGTTGTGTCGAATGCCTTCGGTTGCGGCGCGCGGGACGGGGATGCGCGCGGTCGCCGAGAAGGTCGAACAGATGTTGCAGCGCGTCGGCGCTGGCACGCGCTCGTTCAAAGTCGGCAGCGGATTCCCGATCATCTACGGCGAGTGCGGCGCGGGGCCGCGATGTTTCGTCGTTTACGGCCACTACGACGTGCAGCCCGTCGGGCAGTTGACCGAGTGGTCTTCCGGCCCGTTCGCGTCGGTCGTTCGGGACGAGAAGCTCTACGCGCGCGGCGCGTCGAACAGCAAGGGCGATCTGGTCGCGCGCCTTGCGGCGGTCGAGGCTTATCAAAAAACTTTTGGCAAGCTGCCCGTCTGTCTCCGCTTCGTCGTCGAGGGCGAGGACGGAATCGCGAGTCCGAGTCTCTATCGCTTTGCTGAAGAGAACGCGGAACTGCTGCGCGCCGACGGATGCGTCTGGGACGACGGCTACACCGACACGAAAGAGCGGCTCGTCATCAACCTCGGCTTCAAGGGCATCGCGTTTCTGGAGCTTCGGGCCTTCGGCGCGCGCACGGACTTGCACTCGAAGTGGGGCGGGATAGTTCCGAACCCCGCGTGGCGTCTCGTGCAGGCGCTCGCCACAGTCGTCTCGCCCAAAGGCGTCATCACGATTGACGGCTTCTCTTCGCACATCGCGCCGCTGACGACCGAAGACAGGCAGATGCTCAAGCGCATCGAGCTTGACGAAGCGGGGCTGCGCAAAGAGTTTCGCATCGGCGGCTGGGTGCACGGCATGACCGGGCGCGAGTTGACGAAGGAGCTAATCTTCGGCCCGACCTGCACAATCTGCGGCATACGCACGGGGCACACCGACGCGGGCGCGAAGACTATCCTGCCGGGCGCGGCGACCGCGCGGCTCGACTTCCGGCTCGTGCCAGACCTCGCGCCCGCGCTCGTCGTCCAATTGCTTCGTAAGCACCTCGACACGCGCGGCTTTCAGGACATCGAGATCAACGAACTCGGCAGCGAGCCTTACGCGAAATCGCCGCCGTCATCGACGGTCGCGCGCGCGGCAATCGAGACGGCGGAAGAAATCTACGGCCAGCCGCCCGTCGTCTATCCGATTGACCCCGCGAGCGGCCCCGTCGGCGCCATCTGCGGCGTGCAGACACCGCAGACTCCGGTCGTATCTTTCGGCCTCAGCTACTTCGGCTCGAACCCGCACGGCCCCGACGAGAACATACGCATCGAAGACTTTCTGCGCGGCGTCAAATACTTCGGTCGCGTCATCCAACGCCTCGCGCAACTCGAAGACGACCCGGAACTCGCGAGCACGAAGGACAAAGTCGTGCAACTAAACAAGTGAACGAAGGCCGCGCCAGCCCGACCCTGTTGCGCGCCCGAACCGTTGACTTTATGATGAGTGTGAAAGCTCTCAAAATAAATTTTCGGGTATGACGGGCGAGTTGCCGACCAGCGCGAAGAGTATCGAAAGAGAGGTCAAGCAGCTTCGTGACGAAATCCTTCGTCACGAAGAGCTTTACTACGTTCACGACCGACCGGAAATCTCCGACGCGGAATACGACGCGTTGGTCACGCGCCTGCGCCTTCTCGAAGCAGAGCACCCCGAACTTCAGACGCCGGACAGCCCCACGCTGCGTGTCGGCGGCAAGCCCGCCGAGGGCTTCGACAGGTACGTCCACCGCCGGCCCATGCTCTCGCTCGACAACAGCTACAACATCGAAGACCTGCGCGCCTTCGACGAGCGTTGCCGCAAACTCGCAGACGGTCGCGCGTTCGATTACGTCGCCGAGTTGAAGATTGACGGACTCTCGATCTCGGCGCACTACGACGGCGGCGTGCTCGTGCGCGGCGTTACGCGAGGCGACGGGCGCGTCGGCGAGGACGTGACGCAGAACGTTCGGACGATCCGAAGCGTACCGCTCAGGCTTAGAGGCAAAAAGGACGAGGGCGGCGAGATCGAGGTGCGCGGCGAGGCTTACCTTTCGCGCAAGTCGTTCGAGCGAATCAACGCCGAGCGCGAAGAAGCGGACGAGCCGAAGTTCGCCAACCCGCGCAACGCCGCAGCCGGAACGATCAGGCAGCTTGACCCGAAGGTCGTCGCGCGGCGTCGTCTGGATCTCTTCGCATATGACGTTCTCAGCGGCGAGCGCAAACCGTTCGACACGCACTGGGAGGCGCTCGATTGGTTGGAGCAGGCGGGCTTCAGCGTGAATCCGAACCGCGAGAAATGCTCCACGATTGATGAAGTCATCGCCTTCTGCAATCGAATGGAGGCAAAGCGCGATGAGCTTGAGTACGAGATTGACGGCGTCGTCGTGAAGGTCAACTCGACAGCCTTGCAGGACGAGTTCGGCTCGACGGCGAAAGCGCCGCGCTGGGCCATCGCGTACAAGTATCCTGCGCGGCAGGCTACGACGCAGGTCGAAGAGATCATCGTGCAGGTCGGTCGCACGGGCGCGCTCACGCCCGTAGCGATTCTCACGCCCGTTCAACTCGCGGGCACGACCGTTTCGCGCGCGACTTTGCACAACGAGGACGAGATCAAACGTCTCGGCGTCAAGATCGGCGATTGGGTGAACATCGAGAAAAGCGGCGAGATAATTCCGAAAGTCTTGAGCGTCGTCGAGTCGCGACGCACTGGTGCGGAGAGGCCGTTTAGCTTGCCGAAGAAGTGTCCCGTGTGCGGCGGGCCGGTTGTGCGCCCGGAGGGCGAGGTCGTCTCACGCTGCACGGCGGCGGACTGCCCCGCGCAACTGAAGCAGAACATTCTGCACTTCGCAGGGCGACGCGCGATGCGCATCGAGGGACTCGGCGACGCTCTCGTAGAACAACTCGTTGACGGCAAGATGGTGCGCGACGTTGCAGACCTTTACAAGCTCACGCTCGAAGACGTTGCCGCGCTCGAACGAAAGGCGGAGAAGTCCGCATCGAACCTCATCGCACAGATCGAGGCGAGCAAGCAGCGTGACCTGCCGCAACTCGTCTACGGTCTTAGCATCAGGCACGTCGGTGAGCGCACCGCCGCACTGCTCGCGCGACACTTCCGCTCGCTCGAACGCCTCGCCGCGGCGACGGTCGAAGAGATTGACGACATACACGAGATCGGCCTGACCGTCGCCGAGTCTGTGCGCGACTGGTTCGACGACGATGGTAACCGCGACCTGTGCAAGCGCCTGCGCGACGCGGGCGTGCGAACCGAAGTCGCGGGCGGCGCGGTCGCAGAGATTGACGAAATGTTCGCGGGCAAACAGTTCGTCCTCACAGGCAGGCTCGAAACACTGACGCGCGATGAGGCGCGCGCGGCTATAGAGTCGCGCGGCGGCCGCGTGACCTCGACAGTCAGCAAGAAGACCGACTACGTCGTCGCGGGCGAAGAGGCAGGCTCGAAGCTCGACAAGGCGCAGTCGCTCGGCCTGAAAGTCATCGGCGAAGACGAGTTGAAACAGTTGTTGGGATGACAGGAGGATTATGTCGGCAGAACAGCAATCAAGGCTTCAAATGAACTACACGATCTTCTGCGACGACGTGAGGCTTGAAGTCGGAAACAAGCTCTCGCTGATGGGCGTGTTCCATCAGATCGCAGTCCATCAATTTCCCGTGACCGTCCTGAAGTTCGCCGTCGTCAGCCAGTGGCGCGGGCTTGGCCGTCACCTTTCCGAAGTCAGAATATTGACCGACGACCGCCAGCACGCCGTCGTTCTCGCCGAGCCGTCGCTCTTCGAGGTCGCGCCCGGCGGCGTCGCAAACAACATAAGCTTCTTCTTCAACGTCGAATTCCCCGCGCCCGGAAACTACCGCGTGCAGACGCTTCTTGACTCGACGCTCGCCGACGAGCAGGAACTCACGCTCATCCGGGTGGATGCCGCGGGCGCGCCCGTCGCCGACACAACTTCTGAGGCAGTCAACTGAACAAGGCGTAAAGCTGGACAATGAAGATGCAAAAATTCGTCACCGCTATTATCCTGATAATGCTAATAGACGCCGTCGGCATGGCGCAGGCTCGCGGCAGGCGGAAGACTCAACAGAACAAGGTTCAGCGGCCCGCGGCGGAGGCGCTCGTCGGGATAGAGCTTATTGATTTCGGGAACTACACGTACTCGCTCAACGGTCAGTCGTACAAACTCATCGGCGGCTACTACGTGAGGAGCAACGCGCCGAACGCACAGTGGGAACTGCAAATGGTTGATGGCCCTTACTACGGAGACCTGACCGGCGACGGCAAGACCGAGGCCGTCGTCGTCCTAAGCTACGGTTTGGTTCAAGGGCCTCACACAGTAGAGGCGCGCGTTTACACTTTGCAGAACGGGACACCCACTGTGCTTGAGACATTTCCGATAGCGGACTCGATGAACTGTGAGCTAGACCATTACATAGACCTCGACGACGGCAAGGTGCGCGTGGAACGGATTTACGGGCCGGCCACGCAGACTGCGCTGTGCGACCACAACGAGATCACGGAATACCGTTGGAACGGAACAAAGTTCATGAGCGTCGGCGATACAAGACGGGTGCGTTGCCGTTGCATGTGACGGAGCCGGCGTGAATATGTTTCCACGTCAGCCACGGAGTCGGAGCGAACAAACGTTTGACGAATACCTGGTTTAATGATGCGTGGTGGCGGGGCAGCGGTTGAAGCCGACATTGAACCAGCCTTCCTGCCGGTTGAAGCTTACGTGCTTCGGTCGCAAGGATAGGCGGCAGCCTTGAGCTTGTCCACGACTTACCCCCTGTTGTTTCTGAAGATATCCGATATTGATAAGTAAGGGAGAGTGAATGTTTATTTATACGATACATCCGATGCCGGGACAGAAGGCAAAAGTCGAGGGCGACACGTCAATCAAGTACCGAGTTAAGAGGATGGACGACTCCATAGCGCCGGGGAAAAAAGGCCGCGCCGTGATTATCAGAGATAATCTTGAATACGACGAGGCCGTCGAGCTTATGAACGGCTTCAACAGCATAGAAGGTAAGTCGCAGGGAATCAGGGAAGAGGCAGCCCGGCAGAATGACGAGTTGTGATTACCTTGATTCCTGTGTAAACAAATCAGCCTGCCCCTGTTCGCTAAAACAGAGGGCAGGCAAATTTGATTTGCACAGCAGTTAGAAGCTACTGGTTGTGGGTGTCGTGATCGTGGTCGTGGTTATCACCATGATTGCTGCGCCCGTCGTGATGATGGCGGTGGTGACGGTGACGCCGATGCCGATGGCCCCCGTTATTATCTTCATGCCTGTCGTGGTTTTCTCGCCGGTCACGATTATCTTGGGCGGAAACGCCTACGCCACAGGATAGGACAAACAGCAGCGCAAGCAGCGCACTAAGTTTCTTCATCTTATGCTCCTTTGGAATTGTGGAGAGTCGTTTACTTGTATGCTTATTTGGGCTATATGTCAATGTAACGGACTTATCCAAAGGCCCCTATG
The DNA here is from genome assembly GCA_035474235.1 of Pyrinomonadaceae bacterium. Lineage (GTDB taxonomy): Bacteria > Acidobacteriota > Blastocatellia > Pyrinomonadales > Pyrinomonadaceae > QHXN01. The sequence goes on along the minus strand of DATINM010000006.1, from coordinate 2,929 downwards.
CGGATGAGAGGACTCGAACCTCCACCACGTTGCCGTGACTAGCTCCTGAGGCTAGCGCGTGGAGAAATCCTCTAAGTCCTTTAAAATCAATAGCTTACAGCTTCTCGTCGGCGGTAAAAAGAGCAAGGGCTAGTGCGAAATTTTGGCTTAAACTAGCCCCTGTATAAAATGAATTTTACCACACCCCGCCGCCTCATTTCCCAAAAAATATTTACAAGAAAGCATGAGCGGGTATAGGATTTCTTCGCTTCGACAGTCTCACGTTTGCGAGGTAGCACAGTGGATAGAAATTCTCGAATTATCACTCTCCTTTCCATTATCGCGCTTCTAGGGACAGTTATATTAGGCATTGGTGCATACTCAATATTTCGTTATCCCTCATCAAATAAATTTAGAAGCGATAATGGTAATGCCAACACGAATTACAGCCCAATCACGCAGATAGCCACGCCTACGCCAACAGGGAAACAGATACCATTAAAGAGTGGGCTTATTCCTGTTAATAAGGCGTGGACGTACATAGGAAAACTTAAAGGGAATGTTCATATAACGGTAACAGGAGAGGCAATCCTTTACCCCCTAGTCGGCCCGACTGATCCTAACGGGTGGGATAAGATTGCCCCGGTGGGGTATCCGTACCCGCTGCCGGGTGCGAATCTCTTTTGCGCCCTCATCAAGTACAACGACCACGTAGAGAAGTTGGGGCGGGGGCGGACTATCAATTTCCCGACGGAGACGGACGTGTATTTCGGGCCGAACGAAGAAGACGGAGGTATCGGCTCAGACGGGCCGGGATTCGCCGATAATAAAGGCGCGTGGTCATATCAGATAGATATGGTCAAGTGAGGTTGCCATGGGTTTCCTCCCAAGTCTTCTTTTTATCATTATCGGCGTTTGCCTTGTGGCGGGGTCGCTCGTTTCTATTGCTCGGCTGAGGCGTGGTAGGGGCGCAGCTTTCCAGAACGAGCTACCCCCTCCTTCCGTGACCTCGCTTTCAACACCATTGCCGCAGAAGCAGGAGGAGATTTACCGTAAAGAAACTACCTACCCGCCGCGCCCAAGAGCGCCAGCACACAAGATAGGTTCGTATCTTCTCGGCCTGATTCTCATCCTCATCGGCCCGTTTATGCTGTTCACCGGCAACGGCCCGTTTATGCTGCTCGGCGTCGGGTCAGTTATTGGCGGCATCTATTCAATAATTGCCGCTTCACACGCCGATAAGCGGGAGGCCGAGAATGTAGGTTATCGCGCCACGGCAGTAGAAGAAGAAGGGAGACATGAGGTAGCCCTTATTAACAAAGAGTCGGCACGTGATAACGCCGAGCTTCAGAAGATATTAAATACGAAGATTCATGAGACGAATATTCTCCGGCAAGGGTTAGAACAGAAAGACATTGGGCAAAGGGGTAGGGAAATAGACTTGCGGAATACATTAATCCCGCAGGCGAGGGAGCGCGGCCTAGACGTTGACCGCTCTATTGAAGCCAGTTACCAAGAGGTCATCAATCAGCTTGAAGTAGATAAAATTAACAAGCTCAACAAGGCAGAGACAGATAAGCAGTGGACGGAAATACAGAATTGGCTTCAGGGCGCAAACCTCGTAGCCCAAGCTAAGGGACAGCAAAGGAAAACCCTCACCCAAGACTTCATTGATACCGTCAACCAGATAGCCGATACCAAAAGGAAGAGGCTTCCTAGAGAGGAAAAAACGAGGATTCTTGACCAGTTAGAAGATAACCTTACAGCGATACGGGAGGACATCAATGCCCTCAAAACAGAAGCCGGAAGACATCTTCAAGCAATTAACAGGGAAGCGGCTGGCAGACTTCAAGAACTCAATCCCAACGCCGGATCAGATTACCCGGATGGGGTTGACGCTGACGACCACTAAATACCCGTTGCGGCAAATATCGCCGGAAGTTTTTTTCACCGAGGAGCAGCGCGGAAACATCCACCTCATCGGAACATCCCGTCAGGGCAAGAGCAGGTTGCTTGAATGGTTTATTAGGGGCGACCTTCACCCTAAGAACCGCATCGGCTTCACCATCATTGACCCTACCGCCGGGGGTGAGACGGCAACGAGGATTCTCGCCTACTGCGCCGAGCGAGATATTCAAAACGTCCTCTACATCTATCCCGCCGCCAATTTCCGCGCTAAGAAATTCGTCGGCTTCCAGCCGTTCAAGTATGATAAAGACGGGCGCACCTACCCGCACTTGCGCGAGGTGTCAATCAGGATACTAATGAACGCCGTGCGCTCTCTCTACTCAGTCAAAGACCCCTCCGAGCAGAGCCGCGTTGAGCGGTACTTACCGGCAGTGTTCGCCGCTCTCTATGACGCCAAGCTCCCGCTGTATGATTCGCGGCACCTCTCTAACCGCCTCTACGACGCGCAGCGTGAGCGGATCCTTATGCAGACAGACGAGGACACGGCGATGAACCTCCGGGAAGTTTTGGAGGGGCCGATACCGCTGTATAACAACTACCAGTCAACGGTCAACCGGCTCGTCAGGTTTCGGCAGGGGCCGCTTGCGCCGATGTTCAATGTGAAACGCGGCGTCAACTGGATGGAGGTCATCAGGCGCAAGTGGGTCGTTATCGTCAATTTAAATGGCCTGGATTTCTTTTCCAAGCGGCTCATCGGCACTTACATCACCGCAGAGCTTGAGGACGCCAAGCAGAGGCTGAACGACGCACTGGACGAAAAAGCAGGTCCGAACAAGCAGGGCAAGTATCCGCCGTACTACCTCTACTTGGACGAGGCATTCATGTTCGCTTCACAGAGCCTGAAAGAATGGCTAGACTTGAAGCAGAAGATGAATTTGAAGCTGACCCTTGCCCACCACTACAAGCGGCAGTTTGACGACCAGTCCGTGTATGATTCAATCCTTCAAAATTGCGACATCACCGCCATGTTCTATACGCGCAG
>DATINM010000005.1:0-22871 GCA_035474235.1 Pyrinomonadaceae bacterium | reverse complement strand
ATCCAGCCGCTCATGTCAACGCCGCCGCCCGAAGTGACGACGACAATCGTGTTTTTGTTCGCGGCGGCCATCGCTTGAATCAACTCGTCCTGACCGGGCGGCAAACCGAAAGTGCGGTCTGCGCCCTCGCTTTCTGTTTCCGGGCCGAAGCCCGCGCAGACTAGAACAGCGTCCACCTTCGACGCGAGTTGTTTCGCCTCCGCGTCAACCGCCGACCCGCGCCGCACGACTCCGAGCCGAAGCTTCGCGCCGAGCCAGCCCGAACGCCCGTGCTGTTCGAGCACGATCTTGTGCGGCGCGGCGTCGAGTTGAAGCGTGGCGTAGGCGGTGAGCGCGCGCGAGACTGTCCAATTGTCGAGGACGAGCTTGTCGTCAACGTAGAGGCGATTGTAGCCGCCGTCCTCGCCCGTCGATTGAACGAATATGTCGTGCGTTCCGGCAGACTGCGGCGTGTAGTAACCCGTCCAGCGCGAAGCGGTCGTGCCTTCGGGGAACGAGCCGCGCTGGCCCGGCCCGTAGTTGACGTGCCGCTCGTTGCGCGTGACGGAGGGTTGGCCCGACATGTCTTCGGTCTTGAAGTATTCAGCGGTCAGCCCCGTCTGGCCGTTCGACGCGGCGGTCTTGAAGTCTGTAGCCTCTGCCATCTCGCCCAAAGACGGAATGCCGCGTTGATACAAGACGTTCGCGCCCGCGCCGAGCGTGTTGCTCAAGCCTTCGAGGAAGCTGACCGCCGCGAACGGCTGCACGCCCGCGCTCCCGCCGCCCACAGGCACAGCCGGGTATGCGTCTGGGCCGACGACGAGGATTGATTTCGTCTTCGACTTGTCGAGCGGAAGCAGGCCACCGTCGTTTTTAAGAAGCACCATGCCTTCGCGCGCGGCCTGAAGCGCGACCTGACGCCCCTGTTGATTGAAGCGCGAGACGGACGTGTCGAGTTGGTCGCGGTCGAGCCAGCCGAAGCGTATCGCCGTGCGGAGTATGCGTCGCACGTGATCGTCAATCGTCACCTCGGAGACTTTGCCTTGTTGAATGGCGGGCAGAAGGTTCTGCCTGTTCATGTTGAAGCCGCCGGGCATCTCAAGGTCTTGACCGGCGTTCGCCGCCGCAACGCCGTCGTAGGTCGCGAACCAGTCGGACATCATCGTCCCGTCGAAGCCCCACTCCTGCTTTGCAACGTCTGTGAGTATGTGATGATTTTGCGAAGCGTGTTCGCCGTTGAGGAGGTTGTACGAGTCCATGATCGCGCCGACGTGTGCCTCGCGAACCGCGGCCTCGAAGGCCGGCATGTAAATCTCGCGCATCGTGCGCTCGTCAATCACGGAGTCTGTGTTGTGCCGGTCGTACTCGGAGTTGTTGCCCATGAAGTGCTTGACGGTCGCGCTCACGCCTTGCGACTGCACGCCGCGTATGTAGCCGACCGCCGTGCGCGCGGCTAGAAAAGGGTCTTCGCCGAAATACTCGAAGTTGCGACCGTTCGTCGGCGAGCGATAGATGTTGACACCGGGGCCGAGAAGAAAGTGGACTCCTTTCGCGCGCGCATCCCTTCCGATCTCTGCTCCGACGCGCTCGGCGAGTTGCGTGTTCCACGTCGCCGCCAGCGAGACGCCTCCGGCCATCGCCGTCGCCGGGCCGTAGTTGCGGACGCCCAAAGGCCCGTCGGCCATCTTCAAACGCGGAAGGCCGAGGCGCGGCACATCGCGCACGAAGAAGCCGTCAACGCCGCCGAGCATGTCTATCTTCTCTTCGAGCGTCATCTTCGAGAGTATCGCTTCGACGCGCCGCTCGACATCCATCTGCGGCGGCGGCGCGGTCGTCTGCGCGTTGGCGCGGACGTGGCTGTTGACGAATAGTGAAAGGACGACGACGAACGTGCTCAGGGTTCTTCTCATGGCTTTGACCTTCTCAAATGGCGAATGGAGAATTCTTCGGCGGTCTATTGCTTGGGCGGCGCGGCGAGTTGCTTAACGCGCCTGCGCCATTCCTCCGCGGTCATGGTCTTGAGTTGCGGCTGCTCGTAGGCAGCGACGATCAACTCTCTGAGGCTCGGAATGAAAGGGAATTCGAGCGCGGCTTTCGGCTTCGCCGCCGCGTCGAGCACGGCAAGCTGCGAGTCGCGCCATCCGGCGGAAGGCACTTTGCCCTTCGTCAAGTAGGACAGAGCTTCGAGTCCCGCCGCGCCCATCTTCGACAAGTCCGTGGCGAGCGGCCTCGCTTCCGTGAGCGCGGGCGAGCCGTCGATCAAGGCGTCCAACTGCGGCCCTGTATCACGCCATGAAGTCAGAGTGTTCTGCAACTCGCGCGAACGCGCGGCGAAGTGCGGCGCGTCCAGCAGAAGACCGTCAACGTCGCCGATGAAGGCGCGCGCGGCGTCGCTGTCGGGGCGCGCGGCGTCAACAAGTCCTGTGAGCGGGCTGAGCATCGTCTGCGGGCGCACCTCGTAGCGCCTGTACTCCTTGACCGGCTCGACGACGGATGCGAGCGTTCGCAGCGCCTCGCTGTCCTCACCATTCGCGAGACGCCGGAGCATCAACGGCTGATTCTTCAAGTGCGTCAGTCCGAGTTCTTCGAGTTGGCGGCTGACGACGGCGAGCCTTCGATACATGTCTGCGACATCGTTGACTTCGCGCGGCGACCAGAGGCGTTCCGCAATCGCCGCCGTGCGCGGCCAGATGCGCGAGTCAATCGTTTCGGGCGAAACCCACTCGCCCCACATCGTCGCCTCGCCGCCGAGGACGTGCGCGGCTTCCGCCGGAGTGAGAGTGCTGCCCGCGGGCAGAGGGTCTGCCGAGTAGTGCTGCGACGCGGGATAGATTAGATCGATGTAGAAGCCCGCGGAGAGTATGCCGTCGTAACCTTTGCGCGCCGCGTCGGCGAGCGATTCGGGCCCGCGCCACGATTGAATCACAACGTCTTTCGGCAGGTCGGGCTGGAAAATCTCGTCCCAACCCATCATGCGTTTGCCGTGACGGATAAGAATTTGAAGCAGTCGCTGGTTGAAGTAGGTCTGAAGCGCGCGGTTGTCTTTGATGCCTTTCGCCTTCATGAAGGCTTGAATCCGTGGATTCCTGTCCCACTGCTTGCCCTCGTTCTCGTCGCCGCCGATGTGCATGTACGCGTCTGGAAAGAGCGCGGCCATCTCGCCGAGGAAGCCGTCGAGAAACTTGTAAACCTCTTCGTTCGTCGGGTCGAGCGCAGGCTCGAAGATGCCTGCGCCGCGCTCAATCTTGTAGGGCCCCGGCGCGCTGCCAAGTTCCGGGTAGCCGACGAGCCAACTTGTGCTGTGACCCGGAATGTCGAACTCCGGCACGACGCGTATGCCGCGCTCGCGCGCGTAAGCGATGATCTCGCGCGCCTCGGTCTGCGTGTAGAAGAGTCCGTCCGAGCCGAGCGCCGTCAGCTTCGGAAATTTTTTGCTCTCGATTCGGAAGCCCTGATCTTCGGTCAGGTGCCAGTGCAGGACGTTGAGCTTGACGGCGGCCATCGCGTCGAGGTTGCGCTTCAAGACTTCCAAAGGCTCGTAGTGCCGCCCGACATCAATCAGAAGACCGCGCCAGCGAAAGCGCGGCGCGTCGTTTATCTTGACCGCCGGTATGAAGAAACCTTGGCGGTCGCCTTCGACGAGTTGCAGGAACGTCTCAAGCCCGCGCAGAGCGCCGACGACCGTCGAGGCGCTGAGCACGGCCTGCCTGTCCGTGACTTCGAGCGAGTATGACTCGTCCTCTTCGACCGAAGGAACTGCCTCTCCCGGCCCCTTGCACTCGACGACGAGCGCGGCTGAGTTCGCATCGCTCGACGGCTCAAGCGGCAACTCTAAAACCGTGCGGCCTTCGAGACGACGGACGATGCGCGCGATGCCTGAAAGAAGTCGCTCGTCCGCGTGGCCGCGCGTCGCGACACTGAACGATTTTGTTATCGCGAGCCTGCCCGTCTTGAACTGCACCGAGGCGGGGACGGGCATCAGGTTGAGTTGCGTTGGCGGCTGAGAGTTCGACGCAGAATCTTGCGCGACGGCTTTCAAAACGCAGCACGAAAGAAGAAGAATTGAGACGTATCCGATTGCTTTCATCTGTCCCTCGGCGAGACCGGAGAGCCTACGGCGCTCGCCCCGTGCGGGCGCGCAAGAGGCGCGGACACCGGGGGCCGGTCAGGAATAAAATGTCGTAAGAAATTCAGCGCGAACTTGAATTGGCGGCTAATGATTAAAACAGAGTGCGTCGCCTAGTCAATCAAAATCTTTGGGCGCTAACCGAACGAAGCGGGCCGGGACGAGGAAAAAGACTTGAAGCAAGGCGCGCGAAAAAGTTTTCAGTGACCCGCCGCTTTCCTTTCTGTTATCCTCACGTCCCGCGTCATGAACTCGCTCAAAATCGGCATCAGCGGAGTGCGCGGCACGGTCGGCGAAACCTTCACGCCGGAGTTGGTCGTCGGCTTCGCGCAAGGGTTCGGCACGTATCTGGATTCGGGCCGCATACTCGTCTGCCGCGACGCACGCTCGTCGGGGCCGATGGCGCGTGCGGCTGTTCTCGCCGGCCTTCTCGCCGCGGGCTGCGAGGTGATTGACTTGGGCGTCTGCCCGACGCCGAGCCTGCAACTCGCGGTCAAGTGGTTGAGAGCCGACGGCGGCGTCTCGATCACGGCGGGGCACAACCCGGAGCCTTGGAACGCCTTGAAGTTCGTGCGCGCCGACGGACTCTACCTCAACGCGACGCAGGCCGACGAACTGCTCGACATCTTTCATCAGGCAGAGTTCGCGAAGGCGACGTGGGAGCACATCAGAAGCCGCGTCGAAGAGCGCGACGCCATCGCGCATCACCTCGAAATTCTGGCGGGCGCGTTCGACGTGGAATCGATCCGCGCGCGGCGTCTGACGGTCGCGGTTGATTGCTGCAACAGTTCGTGCTCGCTGCTTTCGCCGCGCTGGCTCAAAGACCTCGGCTGCGAAGTGCTCGCCGTCAACGACGACCCGGAAGCACCCTTCCCGCACGCGCCCGAACCGAAGAGGCAGACGATGGCGCAACTGCGCGCAGTCGTCAAAGCGGGCCGCGCAGACATCGGATTTGCGCACGACGCCGACGGTGAGCGGCTCGGAATCGTGACCGAGACCGGAGAGATTCTTCCCGAAGAGGCGACGCTCGCCGCGTGCGCCGAGATTCAACTTCAGCAAGAGAGCGGCCCGGTCGTGACGAACGTCTCGACGAGCAGCGCCGTCGATTTTGTAGCCGCGCGGCACGGCGCAAGCGTCATACGCACGCCGGTCGGGCAGTCTTACATCTCGGAGGCGCTCGTTGAGAATCGCGCCGTCATAGGCGGCGAAGGCAGCGGCGGCGTAATCGTCCCGCGCGTCCAACTCACGCACGACAGCGCCGCGGCGGTCGGCCTCATACTCGAACACCTGGCGCGGACGGGGCGGAGCATGTCGGAGTTGGCCGCGACGCTGCCGCAACTCTCGATGATAAAGCACAACGTCGCGGTCGAGCCGAACCGCATTTACTCGCTCATGCAACGCGTCATAGACGCGCTTGAGAGGGAGGGCGTCGAGTACGACCAGACCGACGGCATCAAGATCGAGCGCGGCGGCGGCTGGGTTCACCTGCGCGTCTCGAACACCGAATCGATGATACGCATCATCGCCGAGGCCGAGACCGAAGGGCGCGCGCAAGCATTGCTCGACTCGGCGCGCGACATGATCGGAAAATGAGAGCCTGCGAATTTAAAGAGTTAACTATTGGAGCGTCGGATTATGAAAACTTCCGCGACACTGTTCTTGCTCGTACTGTCTGCCGTCGTGCTTTCTTTAGTTGGAGTCGGCGGCTCTGCGCCGGTCGTCTCCGCCTCGGATGCAACGTCAACGCGAAAGCCGTCCGACGAGCCGGCGACTCTCGTGCGCGAAGAGACTTCTGCATCGAACGCGCAGAAAAAATCCGTCGAAAAGATTATGCCTGCTCAAATCATGTTCGACGATTTCACTTACTCCGATCAAAAAGAGTTGAGCAGTCATGGATGGATAGTCCGCACCGCGCCGGGCTGGCCGGGCGTGCCGGGCGCGACGTGGGCGCGTGAGGGAGTCACGTTTTTGAAGGACGAAGCCTCGCCGCGCAATCGAATACTTCGCATGACCTCGACGACCGACGGCACGGGCGCAGGCACGAAGCAGACGCAAGTGTGCCACGAGCGAAAATACTTCGACGGCACATACGCCGCGCGCGTGCGCTTCACCGATAACGCGCTCAAAGGGCCGGGAGGCGATCAGATAGTCGAGAGTTTCTACACGATCAGCCCTTTGAAAGCGCCGATGGACAAGGACTACAGCGAGATGGATTTCGAGTATTTGCCCAACGGCGGGTGGGGCGTCGCGGGCGCGACGCTTTACGAGACGACCTGGTACACCTTCAGCCCTGAACCGAACTGGAAGAAGGACAACGTCTTCAACATGACGCAGGGCAGCCGCGCCGGTTGGCATACGCTTGTGACTCAAGTCGCGGACGGCAAGGTCAAATATTTCGTTGACGGCGCGGAGCAGGTCGAGCACGGCGAACGCTTCTACCCGCGCTCGATCATGTCGATCAACTTCAACCTCTGGTTCATCAAAGACGGCGCGGCGAAAGTCGAGGGCACGCGCTCCTACAACGAAGACATCGACTGGGTCTTCTTCGAGGCGGAGAGCGCGCTCTCGCCCGGCGAGGTCGAGGCGCGCGTCGCCTCGCTCCGCCGCAACTCCGTCAGGTTTCGCGACACAGTGCCCGCGCAAAAGCCCGCGCTTGCGTCGCCGTGCAACTTTTAAAACCTTAAATGGCAAATGGTGAATGGTAAATAGTCGCTGAGCGATCTGCACGTTAAGCAGTCGTCGCTCAATCTGGACGACACTCAATCACCATTCACCATTTACCATTCACCATTCACCAATGAGAGCCATACCGACACTCAAGATCAGCATCAGCGGCGTGCGCGGCGTCGTGGGCGAGTCGCTGTCGCCGACTCTGCTGACGCGGTTCGCCGAAGCCTTCGGCACTTACGTCGGGCACGGCGCAATCGTGACGGGGCGCGACACGCGCACGTCGGGCGAGATGGTCAGGCAGGCGGTCGTCGCCGGCCTGCTCTCGGCGGGCTGTCGCGTCGTCGATCTGGACGTGTGCCCTGTGCCGACCGTGCAGTTGATGGTGCGGCAGCGCGCGGCGCGCGGCGGCATCGCAATCACCGCGAGCCACAACCCCGCGGAGTGGAACGCCCTGAAGTTCGTCAACTCGTCGGGGCTGTTTCTCACAGCCGCGCAGGCGCGGCAGTTGCTCGACATCTATCATCAGGGCGAGTACGTGAAGGTTTCGGGCGCGGAGATGCGCTCGGTCGAATCTTTGGCGGGCGCGATTGATCTGCACGTCAAGGCCGTCGTGGACGCGCTCGGCCCTCTGCCCGCGGGCGCGCGACGCCTGCGCGCGGTCGTTGACTCGTGCAACGGCGCAGGCTCGATAGTCGCGCCGCGTCTCGTCGAAGCGCTCGGCGCTGATGTCGTCCAGATCAACACGACGCCCGACGGAATGTTCCCGCGCGGAGCCGAACCCGTGCCGGAAAACCTCGGCGCGCTCTGCACGGCAGTGCGCGAGCACGACGCCGACGTTGGATTTGCGCAGGACATGGACGCAGACCGCCTCGCGGTCGTGGACGAACGCGGGCGTCCCGTGGGCGAAGAGTACACGCTCGTGCTCGCGGCGCGTCAGGTGCTCTCGAAGGAGCGCGGGGCCGTGGTGGCGAATCTGGCGACGACGCACGTGCTCGACTCGGTTGCGCGCGAGTTCGGCTGCGCCGTCTATCGCTCGAAGATAGGCGAGGCGAACGTGACCGAAGAGATGCAGCGGCGCGGCGCGGTCGTCGGCGGCGAGGGCAACGGCGGCGTCATCTACCCGCGCGTAAACTTCGCGCGCGACAGCCTCGTCGGCATGGCGCTCGTCCTGCACCTGCTCGCCTCGACGCATCGCACGGTCTCTGACTTGATTGAAGAGTTGCCGCGCTCGTTCATGCTCAAAGAGAAACTCGCCTGCCGCTCTGATCGCATCGGCAGGGTTCTGAAGGCGGTTCGCAGCCGCTACGCGGGACTACCGCAAGACCTGCGCGACGGCGTGAAGGTTTCGACGCCCGGCGGCTGGCTGCTCGTGCGCGGCTCGAACACAGAGCCGATCATCCGCCTCGTCGCCGAAGGCGAGACGGAAGAGGACGCGCGACGCATGATCGAAGACCTGCGAGCCGTCGCCGGAGAGTGTCTGCTTTAATCGTGCGTCGTTGATGGCCGGTGGCTTCGCCCGTCAACTCGTCTCTGATGTTCGCCGTCTGCACAATGCTCTTCTGGCTCGGCGTGATGTGGCTCTTTTATCGGAAGCGGATTTTCATCAAAGTCTAAAAGCCGTGAACCGTGACAAGAAAGAACTGCTTTCATCTCGTCACGGTTCACGGTTCACGGTTCACGGCCTTTAGGATTATACTTGTCTTCCCTCGCAGGAGCTTCGGCGATTGTCGGAGGTGCGCGATGAAGCGAGTCTTCTTTGTCTTATGCGGAAAACTTGCGGCACCGGTCTTCGCGGTCGCCGCCATGATTCTGTCGATGCAGATTTCGAGCGCGGCGCAGGGTAGTCCCGGCCCGCTCCCCGTCAACCCGCGCATTGACTCTGCGGCGGCGCGCATACGCGACGAGCAGCAGCGAGAGATGCAGCTTCGGAACGTCGGCGAGAGCGAGGGCGCGCGCACGGACGAGCGCGCGGTTCGGGCCGCGGCCAAACAACTCGGCGAGGACTTCAAGCGCATACAGGTCATACGCAACGACGTTGCGAGCGCCGTCACCTCCGGCGGCGCGCTCGACTTCAACCGCGTCGCCGGGCAGGCCGCCGAGGTCAGGAAGCGTGCCGTCAGGATGCAGAACTATCTCGGACTCCGCACGCCCGACGGCGGCGCAGGTAAGGACGTTCAGACCGAATACGACGAGAAGCAGATAATAGACGCGCTCGCCAAACTGTGCCATCGCATAGACAGCTTCGTCGCCAACCCTCGATTCAAGTCGTCCGCCGTCGTTGACGTGCAGGGGACTGCGAGCGCTACGCGAGACATTCAGGAGATCGTCTCACTGAGCGCCAGCATCAAGAACAGCGCCGAGAGTCTGAGCCGGAAAAATCATTAGCGTCGTCCGCTCGCCGTCCGGCGGGCACTTGAGAAAACGCCCTTCCTCAACGCGTTTGAAGATTTGAGATTTCAAGCTCAGACGCGGAAGCCGCGCTCGTGCAGTTGAAGTCAGCGTCCTATACATTTTGCATTCAAACTACATGGAGAGAGATGCGACGGATTGACTTAAAAAGAATTCAGACTGCGCACTTCAGTACGATGCGCGCCATCAACCGGCAGATCGTGCTCAACTACGTGCGCGACCGCGGGCCGATATCGCGCGCAGAGATCGCGCGGCAGACGGCGCTTCAGCGCTCGACGATCTCCGAGATCGTTGACACGCTTCTCGAAGAAGAGTTGATCGAGGAGATAGGCGCGGGGCGCTCGACCGGAGGCCGATGCCCGACGCTTCTCGGTCTGCGAAGCAGCGGCGCAGCCGCCATCGGCATCGACATCGCCCCGACGCGCACGACCGTCGCCGCGAGCAACCTCGCCGGAGGCGTGCTCGAAAGAATAGAGTTCGAGACCGAACACGATTTCGAGAAGACCATCACACAGGCCATCGAAGCCGCGCGCTCGCTGCTTGAGAAGAATCCGGGAACGATTGAGGGCATCGGCGTCAGCCTTCCCGGACTCGTCGATCCTTCGACGGGAAGACTGCTCTACGTTCCCTACTTCAGATGGCGAGACATGAACGTGGGACCGCGAATCGCGGCGGCCACAGGCGTCGAGGTCGTGATTGACAACGACGCCAACGCAGCCGCGCTCGCCGAGCTTTGGTTCGGACAGTCCGAAGTGAGCGAGGCGCGCGACTTCATAATGGTCTTCATCGCCGAAGGCGTCGGCACGGGAATAATTTTCGACCGTCAGATTTATCGCGGCGAGGGCGGCGCGGCGGGCGAGTTCGGACACATGATCATCGGCGAGCGCGCGCCCGTCCCTTGCTCGTGCGGCAGTTGGGAATGTTGGGAGGCTTTCGCTTCCGGTCGCGCGGCGGTCGCGCGCTACTCGAAACTGACCGGCGAAGGCGAAGCCGCGCGGCAGATGAGTTTCGCCGAATTGATTGACCGCGCTCTCGGCGGCGAGACGGCGGCGCGCGCCGCCCTTCGGGAGACGGCGCGCTACCTCGGCATCGGAATCTCGAACCTCATCATCGGCTTCAGCCCGGAGATCGTCGTCGTCGGCGGCGCGATCACGCGCGCGTGGGACTTGGTTTCAGACCTTTTCAGCGAGACGGTCAGGCGGAGCATCCGCCGCGACCTGCCGACGGCGCGAATCACTCGCTCGACGATAGGCGATCAGGCGAGTTTGATGGGCGCGCTCGGCCTCGTCCTCGCAAACAAGTTCGCGTCGGTCGCCGCGATCTGAAGCCTTTTCAGTCGCGCCTGTCAACCGTCTGAGAAGAACCATCAATGCTTCCCCGCCGAACAAAACAGTTGACTGTGAGTCTCACCTGTACTACTTAATGTCTATCGGCTTTGGCGCTACAGCAAATTCCTCCGGCTTGATTTAGTTTTCTTAGAGAACGTCACCCGCAACGAGGGGCGCGCTTTTCTTCGCGCCCGCACGGCAAAAATGCGACGAATAGACCTGAAGAGAGCCAGTGTCGCGCGCCCGAACACGATCCGCGACATCAATCGCCAGATAGTCCTCAACTACGTGCGCGAGCGCGGGCCGATCTCGCGCGCCGAGATCGCGCAGGAGACCGCGCTCCAACGCTCGACCATCTCGCTGATCGTTGACGAGTTGAAGTCCGGCGGCCTGATCGAAGAGGTGAGCGGCGAATCAACGGGCGGGCGACCGCCCATCCTTCTCTCGCTTCGGACGGCGGACGCAGTCGCCATCGGCGTTGACCTCGGGACGATACGCACAATCGTCGCCATCAGCGACTTGGCCGGTCGCATAATCGAGCAGGAAGAGTTCCCTACAGACCCCGACGCACGAAAGACAATCTCGCTCATCGTCGAACACGCGCGCGACTTCATCGGCAGGAACAAAGGAACCATCGAGGGCGTCGGCGTGAGCCTGCCGGGGCTTGTCGATTATGAGACGGGCACGGCCACATTCATCCCGCACTTCAAGTGGCGCGACCTCGAAGTCGCCAAAGAGATAAGGGAGGCGGTCGGGCTTGCGGTGACGGCGGACAACGACGCCAACGCCGCCGCGATGGCCGAACTCTGGTTCGGTCGCCCGGAGATTCGCGAAGTCCGCGACTTCATAATCGTGTTGGTCGAGGAAGGCGTCGGCACCGGCATCGTCTTCGACGGTCAGGTCTATCGCGGCAAGAGCGGCGCGGCGGGCGAGTTCGGACACATGACCATCGGGCAGGACGCGCCGGTCGCCTGCGCCGCGGGCAGCCGCGGATGCTGGGAGGCGTTCGCGTCGGAGCGCGCCGCGCTCGCGCGCTACGCCGGTTCCAAGCGCGGGGCTGCCTGCAAGAGCAAGTTCTTCAAGTTCAGCCAACTCGTCGAACTGGCATTCGAGGGCGAGCACGATGCGCTGTGCGCGCTCAAAGAGACGGCACGCTACCTCGGACTCGGCATCGCGAACTTGATTCAAGGGCTGTCGCCGGAGGCGGTCATCGTCGGCGGGCCGATAGTGCGCGCGTGGCCGCTGATCGTCGGCGAAATAAAATCGTCCGTGCAGGAGAGCATTTGCCGCGGCCTGCCGCCCGCGCACATAATCGCGTCCACGCTCGGCGCGGAGCCGACGCTGATGGGCGCGTTCAGCCTCGTCCTCACGGCCAAATTCACTCCCGTCTCCATCTCTTGAGAAGGGCGGCGACTTTGTTGCCTTTGCCAACATTCTCGACGCGCAAACAGGCATTAGAATAATTGATGAAGACGACAAAAAATTCTCTTGACAAGAGAGAGGATTAGTATTAAATCCTTTTGGCAGGACTTGCAACAAAGTCTCCATTCAGGGTTCACAGCGGTCATCCATCTCAGGGTTCGCAGTCTTAACAGGCAGTAATCCGCCTTCTGTTAGGAGAGCAGATGGCGCGGCTTATAAAAACCGCGTCGCTGCATCCGTCGAGGGCGCTCTCGGCGCAAGAGCCACTTGCCCATTCAAAAACTCTCGTGTTGTCGGTTTACGCATTCGTTCCAAACGGACGGCTCGCAGGCGGCGAGCGGTCAGATATTGAAAAGCGCGGAAGCGAGGAGACGCGTCATGTTTAGAAAGACCGCATTGAAAGTGACTTTATTTCTGCTGTTGCTCGGCCTGTCGGGCGGCGTGCACGCGCAGGTGAGCACCGTCGGCAGCATCAGCGGAACGGTGCACGACCCGCAGGGCGCAGCCGTTCCGAAAGCCGAAGTCACGATAACGGATGAGGCGACGGGAGTCGCGCACAAGGTAACGGCGGACGACAACGGATTCTACTCGGTCGTCAGTCTGCCCGTGGGCCGCTACACCGTGAGCACGTCGCCGCACGGCTTCAAGAAGACGGTCAACAGCGGGATAGACCTGCACGTCGGCGACAAGCTGAACGTTGACTTGAAACTCGAAGTCGGGACGGTGGACGAAGTCGTCACCGTGACGGGCGAGGCGGCGCAGGTCGAGACCCGGAGCGCCGACGTAAGCAGCCTCGTGACATCAAAGCAGGTCACGGAGCTTCCTCTGAATGGTCGCAACTACGCGCAGCTTGTGACGCTCGTCCCCGGCATCTCGCCCGTGACGCAGGCGGGCGCGGGCGGTGCGTTCGGCACGGGCGGGACGGGACTCGACTCGCACGTTGACATGTCCGTCAACGGCAACCAGTCGAATGCAAACATGTGGACGGTTGACGGCGTCAACAACATGGATGTCGGATCGAACGCGACGCTTTTGGTCTTCCCCTCGATTGATTCGATTCAGGAGTTTCGCGTCGAGCGCAACAGCTTCAGCGCCGAGTACGGGCAGGCGCAGGGCGCTGTCATCAACCTCATCACGAAGGGCGGCGGCAACGAGTTCCACGGCACGCTCTTCGAGTTCCTACGAAACGACGCCCTCAACGCCAGCGATTTCTTCAACAAGGCCGCGGGACAGCCCAAGCCTGAACTCCGATACAACAATTTCGGCTTCAACGTCAGCGGCCCCATTTACTTCCCGACCTTTGGCGCGGGCGACAAGAAGATTTGGAAGGGCAAGAACCGCGCCTTCTTCTTCTGGAACGAGGAGTGGCGTCGGGAGATTCGCGGCCTCGTCCCGCCTCTTCAATTCAAAGTCCCGACGGCGGCGGAGAAGTTGGGCGACTTCAGCGGGGCGACGCTGACCGACGGGCTGCCGCACCAGCCGGGCGCGGGGGCCTGCACGACGCCCGGCCCGAACCCGACCGATCCGAATTGCTTCCCCGGCAACAAGATTCCGGCCAGCCAGCTTAGCCCGGCGGGACTCGCGATACTGAAGTTCTTCCCCGACCCGAATACGACGGGTGTGAACAACTTCGTCCTCTCGCCGGTCGAGCCGGTCAACACGCGTCAGGACACGATCCGCGGTGACATAAACATCACCAGCAAGATGAACCTGATGGCGCGCTACATCAACGAGACTTGGGTTCACGGCAATGCGGCTGGCAACTTCTGGGGCGACACAGGATTCCCGACGATCAGTTCCGACTGGTCGCAGCCGAGCCACAGCCTCGCGATCAAACTTGCGAACACGCTCTCATCGACGACCGTCAACGAGTTCCAGTTCTCCCGCGCCGGCAACAACATCACCACCACGACGAATCAGGCCGGGCAGGCGCTCAACGACGAGATTGCCTCGAAGTTCCCGACGGTCTTTCCGAAGCCTGCGGGCGTTGGCCTTCCGACCTTCTGGGGCACGGATGGCTACCCGTCGCTCTGGCACGAGGCTCCTTGGGCCAACCACGAAGACCTCTTTATATGGAAGGACGACTTCTCGAAGGTCGCGGGCGCGCAAGACCTCAAGTTCGGTGGTCTCATCAGCCACAACATCAAGCATGAGCAGGCCAACGGCGCGAACTCGTTCGCCGCGATATGCATGACGAACTCGCACACCGGCAACGCCATCGCCGACATGCTGGTCAAAGACCTGCCGGTCGGCTGCGACACCGAGGTCAACACGCTCGGTCTCGGCGACGGGCGGTGGCACGACTTCGAGTTCTACGGCAACAACACCTGGAAGGTTCGCCCGCGCATGACGCTCAACCTCGGCCTGCGTTGGTCGCGCTACTCGCCCGCTTACACAGCCGACAACCGCATAAGCAATTACGTGCCGAGTCTCTACGACGGCGTAAACCCGCTGAGCGGTCTGGTGCGCGCCGACCAGCCTAACTCCCTCGGTCTTGGACGCTCGCTCGTCCGCCCGTACAACGGCGGTTACCAGCCGCGCGTCGGCGTCGCCTGGGACGTTTTCGGCGACGGGAAGACGGCTTTGCGCCTCGGCTTCGGACGCTTCATGGGACGCGCCAACGTCATCGAAGACATACTCAGAATGGACGGCAACCCGCCATGGACGACGGCGGTCAGTTCTAATTGGGGCGGCAGCAACAACAGCCTTGCCGACGACCCGACATTCCGCAGTCTGGACACGATCAACCCGGGCCTGAAGAACGCGGTCGCCGGCGTGGGCACGAACACCGCCTTTAACGCCGTGGACATAAACTTCCGACCGCCCGACAGCTACCAGTGGAACTTGACCGTCTCGCGGCAGGTCTTGAAGGACACGGTGCTTGAGGTTTCCTACATCGGCAACGAGGGGCATCACCTCTGGAGACGCGGCGTGAACTTCAACGAGGTTCTGCCGCAGAACAGGGCGAGGATTGCCTCGGCCTTCGTCGCCAACGACCCGAATCTTGCGACAATCGTCTCGCAGAGTCGCAGGTTCCCGAATCTCGGCCCCATAACGATGAGCGAATCAACCGGCAACTCGAACTACAACGGCTTGCAGGTGTGGCTCAACCGTCGTTACGCCAACCGTCTATCCTACTCGGTCGCTTACACCTGGTCGCATGCGCTCTCCGACGTTCCGCTGACCTCGTTCACTTCGGGGACGACCGACCCGTTCAACTACCATCTCGACTACGGCGACGCAGACCTCGACCGCCGCCACTCGTTCGTCGCCAACGCGGTTTACGAGTTGCCTTCGGCCAAGAAGTGGGGCAGCTTCGCGAGCGCCGTCGTCGGTGGGTGGCAGATGAACACGATTGTCTCGTACTACGGTGGCATACCGCTCGACGTTTACACGGGCGTCAACCCCAATTACTTCGGGCTTGCCGCCACGCCCGCCAACGGCGGCTTCAGGCCGAGCGTCGTGCCGGGGCAGCCCATCTATCTGAGTTCGAGCGCCGCGACGCTGTTCGTCAACCCGCTCGCGTTCACGCTGCCCACTCCCGGCACGTTCGGCAACTTGGGCCGCGGGCTTGTGCGGCAGCCGAGCCTGAAGAACGTTGACTTCTCGATGAACAAGAACTTCGCGTTGACCGAGCGCTACCGCCTGCAACTGCGCGCCGAGTTCTTCAACGTCTTCAATCATCCGAACTTCAACGGGTTCGGCAACAGCGCGTTCATCACCAACTTCAACGGGCCGTCAACGAACCCGTTCCAGTTCACCAACAACGGCCAGTTCGGCGTGCTCAACAGCGACCGCGGGCCGCGCAACATACAGTTCGGCATCAAGCTGAACTTCTGATATAGTCAGGCCAGAGCCGAAACACGGACGGAGGGCTTCCGATAAATACTCGGCCCTCCGTCCGATTTTTTTTCAGAGCACGCGAAGAATTACAAACGATGTATCTACGCTCGACTTTCCTCCCCGTTCTACTCCTGCTCTTCGTTTTCCAGACGCCGCAAAGCAGCATCCGACGCCACTACGACGCGGCGGAGGCAGCAAGGCGCGCGGGCAACGGTGCAGCCGCCGAGACCGAGTACGCGGCGATTCTTGCCGAAGGCTACGGCAGGCTCGGGAAAATCTACTCCGCCGAGAAGCGTTACAACGAGGCCGTCGAGGCGCTCGAATCAGCCGCGCGCTACGCGCCAGATTCGCAGGACGTGCTCGTTGACCTTTCGATTGCGTACTTCGACGCCGGTCAATACCAGAAGGCGCTCGCGCCCGCCGCCCGCGCGCTCGCGCTCAATCCTCAGAGCGTCGGCGCGCACCACATGGCCGGCAAGTCATATTTCATGATCGGCGATTTCCCGAAGTCGGTCGGAGAACTTGAGACTGCCCTCAAGCTCTCGCCCGACGACTACGACATCGCCTACACGCTCGGACTCGCGCACCTGAAGCAGCACGAACTCGCACCCGCCAAACAGATTTACGAACGCATGATCGCGCGGCTCGGCGACCGCCCGCAGCTACACATCATCTTCGGTCGAGCCTATCGCGAGACTTCGTTTCTGCCCGAAGCGATTGACGAGTTCAAGCGCGCCGTCGCGCTCGACCCGCACTTCCCGCGCGCGCACTACTACCTCGGCCTGACTTACCTTTTGAAAGACGGCGCGGCGCGCTTGGACGACGCGGCGGCGGAGTTCAAAGTGGAGTTGGACTCGAACCCCGAAGAGTTCTTCGCCAACTACTACCTCGGCATCGTCTGCCTGATGCAGAGGAAGTGGGACGAGGCCATCCCGCTTCTTGAGAAGGCCACGCGCATCGAGCCTGAAAACCCAGACCCTTATTTCCACCTCGGCCAAGCCTACCAGTCGGTCGAGAAGCACCGGCAGGCGATAGAGGTTCTCAGGAAGTCAATCGCGCTCAACCCGGAACTCAGCCACAACGACTATCAGGTGACGACCGCTCATTACAGGCTCGGCCAGTCGCTCGTCAAGACCGGACAGAAGGACGAGGGCGAGAAGGAGTTGCAGACGGCTGCCGAGTTGAAGTCAAAATCATTCTCGCGCGACAAAGAGAAGGCTCAAGCCTATCTCAACGCCTCCGACCTGCACGACCAGAACGGCAAGTTCCCCGAAATGGTTTCGACCGAGGGAGTCGTCGCCGAGACGGGCGCGCCCGACGAGAAGACAGCGAGGGATTTAAAAGGCGGCGAAGAATACTACAGGCAAGTCTTGGCCGGGACGCACAACGACATCGGGTTGCTGCGCGCCGACCGTCAGGACTTCCGCGGCGCTGCCGAGCAGTTCGCGCTCGCCGCGAAGTTGAACCCGCGCCTCGAAGGCATTGACTTCAACGCGGGACTCGCCGCCTACAAGGCAGAGATGTACAGGGACGCGATTCCGCCGCTCGAAAGGGCGCTCGCCGCGACTCCCTCGAACGTTCAGGCGAAGCAGTTGCTCGGCATGAGCTATTTCGCCGTGGACGATTACGCGAAGGCGTCCGCGCTTCTCTCCGATGTCGTTGCGCTCAAGCGCGACAACGTCGGCCTCTACTACACGCTCGCGCTCTCGCTCATCAAGCAGGGCAGGCAGGCGGAGGCCGACGATGTCATACGCCGGATGATTTCGACGGGCGGCAACAGCCCGCAGCTACACATCGTACTCGGTCAGGCTTACTACGAGCAGGGCGACACGGCGAAGGCGCTCGAAGAATTGAATGCCGCGCTCGCGCTCGACGCGAAGACCCTGCTCGCGCACTACTACACGGGTCTGATTCACCTCAAGGCCGGGAAGTTCGACGATGCCGCGCGCGAGTTCGAGGCCGAGCTTGCGCTGAACCCCGCAGACCTTCAGGCCAAGTATCACCTCGGCTTCGTCCTGCTCGCCCGTCAGGACTCCGTGCGCGGCATACGCACGCTGCGCGAGGTCGTCGCCGCGAAGCCCGACTTCGCCGAAGCCCGTTACGAACTCGGCAAGGCCCTTTTGCAACAGGGCCAGTTGCGTGAGGCGACCGACAGCCTCGAAGCGGCGGCGAAGCTTGCGCCCGACAAGTCATACGTCCACTTCCAACTCGCGCGCGCCTATCAGGCGGCGGGCAGAAAGGCCGAGGGCGACGCACAGCTTGAACTCTACAAGCAACTGAAAGAGAAGGAGCGCGCCCAGACAACTCCGTAAGAGTTCGCACAAAGGGTTCAAGAGGTCGCCGGCCTTGCACGAGAAAACAGTTCGACTCCGATTCACGAAGACGACCCGACTCCTTTCGTCGCTCGTCGCGCAGATTCTTCTGACGGTTTCCGCCTTCGCCGCGCCTCCCGTCGAAGTTCACTACACGGACATCACGGAGCAGGCGGGCATCAAGTTTCGCCACGTCGCCTCGCCCGAAAAAAAATATATCGTCGAGTCGATGAGCGGCGGCGTCGCGCTCTTCGACTACGATGGCGACGGCCTGCTCGACATCTACTTCGTCAACTCGCTCACCGTTGACATGGTGAAGTCCGGCGGCAAAACAAAAAGCGCGCTCTATCACAACAACGGCGACGGTACTTTTACGGACGTGACTGACAAGGCCGGAGTCGGCGACGTGGGATGGGGCATGGGCGTGGCCGTCGGCGACTACAACAACGACGGCTTCGACGATCTGTACGTGACCTGCCTCGGCCCGAATCACCTCTTTAAGAATAACGGCGACGGCACTTTCACGGACGTGACCGCGAGGGCCGGAGTCGGCGACCCGCGCTGGTCAACCGGCGCGGCCTTCTTCGACTACGACGGCGACGGGCGTCTCGACCTCTTCGTCTCGAACTACGTTGACTTCGACATCAACCATCTGCCGGAGTTCGGCAAGGGAAGGACGTGCCAGTACAAGGGCGTGCCCGTCCAGTGCGGGCCGCGTGGACTGCCCGGCGCGGGCGACACGCTCTACCACAACAACGGCGACGGCACTTTCACGGACGTGTCGAAGAAGGCGGGCGTCTCAGACCCGGAAGGCTACTATGGCCTCGGCGTCGTCTGCTCGGACTTCGACGGCGACGGGCTACCGGACATCTTCGTCGCCAACGACTCGACGCCGAACTTCCTCTATCACAACAACGGCGACGGCACGTTCAAGGAGATCGGCTTCACCTCCGGCACGGCGGTCAACGACAACGGCAGCGAGCAGGGCAGCATGGGCGTCACGCTTGGCGACTACGACCACGATGGCCGACTCGACCTGTTCGTGACGAACTTCGCCGACGAGTACAACACGCTCTACCACGCTGACGGCCCCGCCAGCTTCACGGATGTTTCATACAAGGCGAAGGTCGCTGAAGTGAGTTTGCCGATGGTCGGTTGGGGCACGAAGTTCTTCGACTACGACAACGACGGCTGGGTCGATCTGTTTGTCGCCAACGGCCACGTCTACCCGCAACTCGAAAACTACCGGCAGCGCAAACTCGTCCACCACAACAACCGCGACGGCACTTTTACGGAAGTCGCCGAACAACTCGGCCCCGCGCTCATGGAGAAGCGCGTGGGCCGGGGCGTAGCCTTCGGCGACATCGACAACGACGGCGACGTTGACCTCGTAGTCGGCGACCTCGACGGCCCGCCGCAGGTGCTTCGCAACGACGGCGGCAATGCGAACAACTCGATTCTCATTAAGACCGTCGGGACAAAGAGCAATCGCGACGGCATCGGCGCGCGTGTTAAAGTCGTTGCAGGTGATCTCTCGCAGTTGGACGAGGTTCGCAGCGGCGGAAGCTACATCTCGCAGAGCGACCTGCGCCTGCACTTCGGCCTCGAAAAACGGACGAAGGTTGACCTGATCGAAGTCCGCTGGCCGAGCGGCGTGGTCGATAAGATCACGAACGCGGGCGTAAACCGTATCCTGACCATCAGGGAAGGGCAGGGACTCGTCGAGCAGAAGGATTTCAAGAGCGCCGCGCGGCGTTGAGTCTCCGGTGCGGCTGCCGACCGAAGACGCTCGCGCTCGCTTCAACGAATGATTTGTGCAAACAAGTTAACGGTCGTGCGACTCACTCAAATCATAATCGTAACGCTCGCCGCGGTCTTGCTCGCGACGCCGCAGTCGTCGGCGCAGCAGAACGACGCCGAATCGGCGCGGCTTGAGCGCGCCGCGTCGCTCATCAGCAGCGACCGCGTGGGCGAGGCCGAGCAGGAATTGAATTCCATCCTCAAGACGAGGCCGAACGACGCGCTCGCGCTCAACCTCCTCGGCACTGTTCGCGCCAAGCAAGGCCGTCTCGACGAGGCCGAGGCGTTATTCGCGCGCGCCGTCCGCGTTGACGACAAGTTCGCGGGCGCGCACATGAACCTCGCATATCTCTACCTGCTTGAGAAAGCGCCGGGTAAGACCGTCGAGGAGTTGAAGGCGGTTCACCGTCTCGTCCCCGAAGACGCCGACGTGAGCTACAAGCTTGCGCATCTTTTGCTCACGCTTGGACGCGCGGACGATTGCATCGCCGTCGTCGAAGAGGCGCGGCGGGCGAATCAGGCGACGCCGCCCATGCTCGCACTCCTCGGCGACGCTTACACGAGCAAGGGCGATGCGGGGCGCGCGGAAGAGAGTTACAAACTCGCGCTCGGCGCTGACGCCGGCAACGCCGACGCTCTGCTCGGGCTTGCGCTCGTCGCTCAAACGAAGGGCGATGCACGCTCGGCCTCTCTTTATCTTGCGCGCGTCAGAGGTCTGCTCGCGGACTCGCCCGACGCGCTCTATCGATTCGCCGTCGCGGCCTTGAGGTCGGAGATGTTCGACGACGCGAGGGGCGCGCTCGAAAGGGCTGTGCAACTCAGACCCGACGAACCCGTTTACCTCGTCGCGCTCGGCGCGGTCTGGCTCAAGAAGACCGAGTTGTTCGAGGCCGAGCGCATCTTCCGTCAGGCGCTCAAACTCCAACCCGACAACGCACAGGCGCAGATGTATCTGGGCTACACTCTGCTCAAGCAGAAGAAGTACCCGGAGGCGCGCGAGCTTCTCGAAAGCAGCGCGGCAAAGGACGCGTCTGCGCCGGAAACCTTCTACTACCTCGGCCTCATCGCCGAGGAGCAGAACGAGGACGAGCACGCCGTCGCTCTCTTCGGCAAGTCCGTCACGCTCGCGCCCTCGTTCGCCGTCGCGCACATCGCGCTCGGCTCGACCTACCTGAAGCTGAAGGATTACGACCACGCGCGTCAGGAACTCGAAACAGGCGTGAAGTTGAAGCCCGACGACTCGAAGGCGCACTACAACCTCGCGCGTTTGTATGCGCTGCTAAAAGAGCCTGAGCGCGCCAAGGGCGAGATGGCGATAGTCGAAAAGCTGAAGAACGCGGGCAAGCCACAGACGCAGGAGGCCGACATCGCCGCGCCTTCAAGCCCTCGCTGACCTGCTCGCACCGACAGGGTTGTTGTGAGAAACAACGTAGCCGTCATATCTTTGCTGCTCGCGCTGACTCTCGGCCTCGCGCCTGTCTCTCTCTCTCGTCAGGCATCCGCGCAAGCGGGCAAGCCTATCGTCACGTTCGTCGAAGTGCCGTCGAAGCAGAGCGGCATCACGTGGGTTCACGACAACGCGCACTCTTCGGAGCGATACCTGCCGGAGACAGTGGGCGCGGGTTGCGCTTTCTTCGACTACGACAACGACGGCTGGATGGACATCTACTTGGTCAACAGCGGCCCTTCTGACTTCTTCACTCCACGGAAGCCTCTGAAGAACGCGCTCTACCACAACAACCACGACGGCACTTTTACGGACGTGACGGACAAAGCGGGCGTGGCGGGCGGCACGTTCGGCATGGGCGCGGCGGCGGGCGACTTCGACGGCGACGGGTGGATTGATCTCTACGTGACGAGTTACGGTCGGAACATCCTCTATCGAAACAACCACGACGGCACTTTTACGGACGTGACGGCGAAGGCGGGCGTGGCAGCGCCGGGGTGGTCAACGAACGCTTTGTGGTTCGACTACGACAACGACGGACGGCTCGACCTCTTCGTCTCAAGCTTCGTCCTCTACGACAAGACGGCGCAGAACCTCTACTGCACGGACGAGTCGAAGCGGCGCTACTACTGCGTCCCGCGCTTCTTCAAGCCGCAGCCCTCGCACCTCTTCCACAACAACGGCGACGGAACTTTTACGGACGTGAGCAGGGAGTCCGGCATCGCCGACTCGCCGGGCAAGTCCTTCGGCGCTGTAGCGACCGACGTGAACAATGATGGCTTGATGGACTTGTTCGTCGCAAACGACACCGAGCCGAACTTTCTTTTCGTCAACAAGGGGAATGGAAAGTTCGAGGAGACGGGACTTGCCGCGGGCGTCGCCTACAGCGAGTCGGGCAAGCCGCGCTCGGGCATGGGCGTTGACGCCGCCGACTACGACGGCGACGGGTGGCAGGACTTATTCGTCGCGAACATAGATCAGGAGTTCTTCAGCCTCTATCACAACCAGAAGGACTTGACCTTCACGGACGAGCCGGGCGAGATAGGCCCGGCCACGCAGCTTTTGAGCGGCTGGGGCTTGAAGTTCTTCGACTATGACAACGACGGCGACCAAGACCTCGTGCTCGTCAACGGCCACCCGGACGACCTCATAGAGATGCGCGCGGCGCGCGTCAAATACAAAGAGCCGATGCTCATGTTCGAGAACACGGGGCGCGGCTTCCGCAACGTGAGCGCGCAGTCGGGCGCGGTCTTCGCGAGAGATTTTTCGGGTCGCGGGATGGCGGTCGGCGACTTCGACAACGACGGCGATCTGGACATACTCGTCTCGAACAACGGCGAACCGCCTCTACTGCTCAGAAACGAAGGCGGCAACCGAAACAACTGGCTTGGCCTTCAACTCGTCGCGACGAAGAGCAACCCCGCAGCGGTCGGCGCTGTCATCACGTGGACTGCGGGCGGCGTCAAACGGAGTCGTTTGAAGACGGCGGGCGGAAGCTATCTAGCCTCGCACGACCCGCGCGAGATTCTCGGCGC
>DATINM010000004.1:0-3109 GCA_035474235.1 Pyrinomonadaceae bacterium | reverse complement strand
GCAGACCCGACGCAGGTCAGCTACGACATCTACAGCGTGCGCGACCTCAAGGAAGGGAAGAAGGAGGCCAACCCCGCCATACGCCCCGGCGACATCGTTATCGTGATGGAGGCGCAGCCGGTTTACGTCACGGGCGCGGTGCGCGCGCCGCAGGGCATCTATCTACAGCAGGGGATGCAACTCAAGCAGGCTATCGCGATGGTCGGCGGCCTCACGCCGCAGGCCAAGGCGAGCGAGGTCGTCATCTGGCGCAGGCAGAAGGGAACGTCCGAGCCGAAGAAACTGGTCGTCAACTTCAACGAAATCAAGAAGGAGAAGACCAAAGACGTTGAGCTTCAGCCCTACGACATCGTCGAGGTGGCGGACAATTCTAATAGCCCCAAGACACTGCTGCGTAATATGCTCATGGGCGGCGTCAATCAGGGGATTACAAATTCGGGGTCGATACTCACCACGCGCATCATCTACTGACCCGACCGTGACGTTGTGAATCAACCGGGGAGGCGGGCCACGGCGGCCCGCCTCTTTTTTGTATGCGCGATCTGGCTGTCGTCGTTAGCCGCAATGCATGCGCGTGTGGTAAATTTACGGTTTCGTCCGTAGCACTAATTTTCGGAGAGTGATCGTGATGAGTAGAAACATGACAAGGCCCACAGCCGATGGCATGCGCCGCCGTCGCCGCCGCAATTCTATACTCTGGAGCATCGCAGCGGTCGCCGTCATCGTCGTCCTTCTGGCGCTCGAACAGGTGGCGCTGCTCTACCTTCTCGCCACGCTCGGCGTCGCGGTTCTTCTGATAATCGTCGCCTTCGCAGACATTCACGGCGCGACCGCCGACGCTTTGCAGCCCGCGCCCGCCGACGACTCCGCGGCCATCGCCGACCGCTCGGCCTCAAGTCCCGCCGCGACCGCGACCGCCTTCGCCGCGACCGCGCCGCGACCGCACCGCCGCAAGCGCAGGCGATAGGCCCCACCGCAGATTTTCCGAACAACTCCGACCATCTGTGCCCCGCGCGCACGTTCTCATTCGATGCGCGCGGCGGACGAAGAGGCTACAGGCAGGCCGCCCGCGCGAGGGCGAACGCACCGGCAGTCGCTTACCCGAAAGAAAGACGCTTCCGCGTGCGCGACTTTGCGTGCGTGCGGCGCGAAGATAATGTTTGAAGTCTCGGCGCGTGTCTTGCTATGATGATTTAGCCGCACGCGCGGCCTTTAGCTCCGCCCCGACCACGAAGTTTTAGCTCCTCGCCGAGAAACTTCTACTCCCCATCGAATCCCCAAAGACGACAATTGACAAGAGGGTATCCATGCGTCTGATCTACGCGTTTTTAATTCTGCTCGCACTGATTCTCGCGCCGGTCGCGCCCGCGCGCGCATACACCTTGCAATACACGAGCACCGCGGCCACGACTCAGGTCAAGTGGCCGACGACGAACATCACGGTCGCGCTCTCGACATCGCTCAACAACCCGCCTCCATTTATACACGCCACGGGCGCGGACGTTGTGCTCGCCGCACGGCGCGCGCTCGCGCACTGGTCTCTGGCCTCGAACATTCAGTTCAACGTCACGACGAGCGCCAATCAGGATGCGGTCGCCGACGGTATAAGCCTGATAACCATCGCCGACACGCCGAGCAACCGGCAACTCTTCAGCACGGGGCTTCAGCCCGGTCGCGCGCGCGTCACGTTCGACGGGTCGGGCAACATCAGCGAGGCCGACCTCGCCATTAACCCCGCAGTCACGCGCATCGATCCGTTCACGGGCGGGGAGGTCGCGAGCTTCTTCTCGACCGACGGCACTGCGAACAGCTACGATCTCGAATCAACATTCACGCACGAGATCGGACACATGCTCGGACTCGAACACTCCGGCGAGACCGCCGCGACGATGCAGCCGCGGCAGGGCGTCAACGGTACTTACAATCTCCCGAACTTCACGACGCGCTCGCTCTCCAGCGACGACGTTGCGGGCGTGCGCTCGATCTACGGGCCGCGCGCTGGCTTGGGCAGCATCGCCGGGCGCATCACCTACAACAGTTCGACCGGCCCCGCGGCCTTCGGCGCGCACGTCTTCGCCGAGGACGTTACGACGGGCCGCGTCGTCGCCGGCAGCGTAGTCCCGGCGAGCGGCAACTATCGCATTGACGCGCTGCCGCCCGGACAGTATCGCGTCGTCGTCGAGCCGCTCGACGAGCCTGTAGCCGCGACGCAGATCGGCTCGAACGGCGGCGGCTACCCCGCGAGCCAACTCTCCGGCCAAGCGCCTTTCCTGACGACCGAGGCCGGGACTTTCGGCGTCGCTGCGGACGCCTCGACCGCGCTCGACGTGGCCGTGCCCGGTCAGACCTCGGCCATCAACCCGAACTTCATCGGAACGGGCAGCAGCGGGCAGCTATCGAAAGTGGCCGTGCCCGTTGTGCCCGGTCAGGCGATGACGATTCTCGTCGGCGGCGACAACCTCGGTCTGGTTCCGCCGAGCGGCGTGAGCGTCAACTCGCCGTTCATTACCGTGTCGAACGTCCAGCAAGTCATAGGCTTCGGCATACCCGTCATCAGCTTCGACATCACGCCGAGCATACTTCTGCCGACCGGCGATTACAGCGTGCGCTTCCAGTCTTCGACCGGGCAGGTCGCATACATCTCCGCGGGGCTGACGGTTGACTTGCCGAACGGCGTGGCCGCCGGCACAAACCTGATTGACGACACGCAGTTCTTCGTCGCGCAGCAGTATCGCGACTCCCTCTCGCGCGAGCCGGACACGTCAGGTCTCAACTTCTGGACGAACGACATAAACTCGTGCGGCTCGGATGCGAACTGCGTCGCCGTGCATCGCGTCAACGTCTCCGCCGCGTTCTTCCTCTCGATAGAGTTCCAGAACACGGGCTATCTTGTTTATCGCTTCTACAAGGCAGCGTTCGGCAACCTTCCGGGCAAACCCGTGCCCGTCCGCATGCAGCAGTTCTTCCCCGACACGCAGGAGATAGGTCGCGGCGTAGTCGTCGGACAGGGAGACTGGCAATCTCAGCTTGAGGCGAACAAGCAAGCCTATGCGGTCGAGTTCGTCCGGCGACCTGAGTTCATAGCGAAGTATCCTTTGGGGATTGAAGC
>DATINM010000003.1:0-23171 GCA_035474235.1 Pyrinomonadaceae bacterium | reverse complement strand
TCGACGATACAGCGCCGTGAACGCCTCCTCGTCGCCCGCAAGCATCAGCCGCAAAAGCTCCGCGTCACTCTGTTCTTGAGAAGCCGACATTCTCCGCTCCGAACTTTTTTAGAAGACCACCGGCGGACACTCTTAGTTCGCGCGGGCGCTGCGTAAAGTTCCAGAAAAAGAGAAAGCAGGGATTCAGTCAACAAAGATTGGAGCACTTCAGCATATAAGGGTATTATGCGGAAGTCACTTCCGCTCATACAGTAGTTAGGTGGCTCCCAATTTGGAATCTCGTTTGATGAGTACAAATCGAAAAATAGAAATTAATCCTACTTTTGGCAGATTGCTTATACGGCAGCGCGGAGCAACCTTATTCAAGACCATCCTATACCTTTTAGGCATTATCTTTTCTAGCTTGATTACCCTTATCTTTTTAACAACGAGTATGTTTCAAAAGGGCCTCGCAACAGCATTTATTTTGACGAGTGTCTTATTGCTAATCCTTCTCATTATAGATTATCAAAGAGTAATAGAATGTTATACGTTAGGAATAATTATTAAGAATAGCGTGAGGACGCAACACATATCTTTCAAAGAAATTGTTGCCGTCAGATTCAGAGCTATTTATAGATATACGAATGGTATATTCGAGGGAACTTTTATTTATTTTGAAGTCACCCCGTATGCTGGACGGGTCGCACGATTGAAGCTTCTGGGTTCAGATCGAGATGTCAGGCGAGTTTGGGGCATTGTCGAGGTAATAAAAATTGCAAACCCAGATGCTCAACTCCTCAAGTATTAAGATTATGAGCACTGGCTTTTAGCGCAACACAGAACCTAACAACAGCATGCGGCGGACGCGCAGAAAGCATGCCTCTCATTCTCAACCGCCCGTGCGCCGCTGATGCCCGGCGTTAGGCGGGTACCTTGAATCTCAGGGCTGAAAGGGACATCATTGGTGACGCAGGATTGAGAAGAAGCGAAGCGAGGTAATCAATGACTATAACTTTAACGGACGAATTGGAAGAGATGATAAACGCGAAGGTCAGGAGCGGGGAGTACGAGTCCGCCGACGAAGTTGTCAGGGAGAGCCTGCGCCTGCTGAAGGCTAAGGAAGAAGGGATGGACGCACTGCGCCGCGAAATACTGCGTGGCGTAGAAGACATCGAGCAGGGGCGATTTACGACTTACGGGACGGATGCTGAACTCGAAGCCTTCTCCGAAGAGATTATCAGGCAGGGACAGGAACGGCGAAATTCCTCCGAGGGATAGCGATGCCCGTAATCAGAGTCGCGGCTGCCGCCGAAGAAGACTTGAAGGCGATTTGGGCATACGTGGCTGAAAACAACCCCGAAGCGGCAAACAAACTGATTAAGGAAATCACACGTAGGTTCGCTATTCTGCGAGACCACCCGCACATGGGGCGAGAACAGGATAAGCTTTTAGTCAACCTGCGAAGTTTCTCAGTCAAGAACTACGTTATCTTCTACCAGCCGTTCGAGGGAGGAGTCGAAATCCTGCGCGTGCTGCACGGCTCGCGCGACATCGAAAGCATCTTTGAAGGCTTCTTCGATTCCCTCTAAAGCGCGGGTTCATCCGAGACGCGCCGAGCTACAACCTCAACCAACTTATCCTTCCTCTGTCACTGCCCAAGACGCTCGGGCATGTCGGCGACGACGTAGGCCACGACGGCGAGCGCGGCGACGCACGTGGCGAGTTCCTGCGGGTTTACTTTATCGAAGGTGTCGGCCTGTGTGTGGTGTATGTCGAAGTAGTGCGTGCCGTCAACGTCGAGCGACGCGCCAGTCACGCCCGCGTTCATCATCGGCTCGATGTCCGTGCCTTCGCCGTCGGGGTTGATGTGGTCGGCGCGAAGGCCGGAGAGAAGCTTCGCAATCTCTACGAAGTCTGCGCGCGCCTGCGGCGTTGCCTTCTCCGAGAGGCCGAAGCCGGTGGGGCGAAAGACGCCGGAGTCGGACTCGATTGCGAGGACGTGATCGGCTAATTCCGACTTGTGCGCTTCGGCGTAGGCAGCGCCGCCGCGCGCGCCGTTCTCCTCGTTCGTAAACAGCACGACACGGATCGTGCGGCGCGGGCGCAGGTTCAACTCTTTGAGAAGGCGCACGGCCTCCCACGTGGCGACTGCTCCGCCGCCGTCGTCCTGCGCGCCCTGTCCAACGTCCCACGAATCGATGTGGCCGCCGATGATGACTACTTCATTCGGCTTCTCGCGGCCTTTGATTTCGGCGACGACGTTTGCAGACTCGGCGTCGGGTAGAAAGTGCGCGCCCATCTTCAGTTGAAGACGCGGGTGCTCGCCGCGCTGCTGCATACGCTCCAACATCTCCGCGCCCTCGATTGTGACGGCGGCTGCCGGGATTCTCGGCTGCGACTCGTCGTAACGGAGCGCGCCCGTGTGCGGCGTCTGAAGGCTGACGGGCGTGACCGAGCGTACGATGGCCGCTACCGCGCCGTAGCGCGCCGCGCGCGAAGGGCCGGCGCTTCGGTACTGCACGGTCGCGCCGTAATTCGTGAAGGGCACGTTGTAAACGACGATCTTGCCGCGCAAAGATTCGCCGAGCCGTTCGAGTTCATCGAAGCTGTGGACGACGACCGATTCCGCCGTGATGCCTTCGGCGGGCGTGCCGACGCTGTTGCCCAGTCCGAGCATGGCGAGATTTCTGCGGACAGGCTCGACAAGCTCAAGGCTCTCGTCGCCGCGAACCCAGTGCGGGACAAAGACCTTCTCCGTGTGCACGTCGTCGAGGCGGTCGCCCTTCATCTCGGAGGCGGCCCACTCTATCGCGCGTTGCAGAGACTCAGACCCGCTCAGGCGATTGCCGATGCGGTCGGTGAGCCATGCGAGCCTTCGGTATGCAAGGTCGCTTGTGAGCGCCGCGCCGATGATGCGCGACGCGCGCTCGCGGTAATCATTAATCTTCACGCGCGGCGGCGGAAGCTGCTGGACGGGTTGCGGCTCGGCGTTACTGCGCGAAGCCTGCTGCTGCGCCGATTGTGTCGAAGGTTGTTGCGCGAAGGCCGGGACGAGGACGAGCGCGGCGACGAGGAGAAGAAGAATCGAGAAGCGTTGCACGACGCGAGTGTGCCTCCGTGGTTTGATGAAATGACGGCGGAAGAAAAATTAACATGGGTGGACAGGTTGCACAGGATGAGAAGAGCAGGATTGAAGATTTGAAATTCGGATTTGAAATCTCAAATCTCAAATCTGAAATTCTTAATCCCGTAAATCCTGTCCATCCATGTTTGAATTCCTGCGCTGCCGGACAAAGGCCCGGCCCGAAGTTTCTAAAAGTTAGATGAGCGGCGGACGCCGCCGTCGTCCGTGCCGTAGAGCGGCGTGTACTCGCCCGTCTCTTCCGCGGCCTTGAGGTCGCGCTTGAGTTCGCGGATGTGTTGCGAGACGGCCGCGAACTCTTCGGCGTCGAACTGTTCCGGCTCGCCCACGAGTTTGAGCGCGCTCTTCGTGCGGCGCGCGGCGGCGTCGAGTGCGCGCACGCTCAGGCGTTTTTCGGTGACGGCTCGAACAATCTCGTCGCGCGCGGCGACGGCGTTCGACTCGTGTTCGCAGATGAGAACCATGTCGGAGCCTGCTTCGATTGCGCGCAAACTCGCTTCGGCGACCGAGAGCGTCTCGACGACCGCGCCCATCTCCATGTCGTCCGTGATGACGAGTCCGTCGAATTTGAGAATCTGGCGGAGCAGGCGCGCGGTGACGTTGCCGCTGATGGTCGCGGGAAATTGGTGCAAGCCCTGCAACGTCGCGGGGTCGCCGGAGCGTCGAAACCAGGACTGCAAAAATTGCGACACGTCGGGGAACGCCGCGTGACTAACCATGACGGAGCGCAGCCGCTCGCCCGGACGGTGAAACATCAAGTCCATGAAGGGCACGAGGTCGTGCTCGAAAATCTCTTCCCACGTCTTCGTGACGATGGGGAGACGGCGGTGCGAGTCAACCTTCGAGCCGCCGAGTCCGGGGAAGTGCTTGCCGACGGCTATGACCTGACCGGCCTGCAAGCCGTCGAGATACGCGCCCGCGAGCAGCGAAACCATCTCAGGGTTCACGCCGAAGGTGCGCGCGCGAAGCCCGTTGTCTTCGTTGTCGCCCGATAGGTCGAGCACGGGCGCGAAGTTCATGTTGAAGCCGAGGAGCCGGAGAGAGCGCGCCGTCAACTTGCCGAAGCGCGCGGCGAGTTCCGCTATGCCTGCGTTGCGCACGGCCTTCGCCGAAGGCGACGGCTCGCAGATGTCGCGCAGGCGGTCAACGAGTCCGCCTTCCTGATCGACTCCGACGAGAACCTGCGCGCCCGCCGCGTCGCGTATCTGCGCGTTGAGTAGAGCGA
This sequence comes from Pyrinomonadaceae bacterium, assembly GCA_035474235.1. Taxonomy (GTDB): domain Bacteria; phylum Acidobacteriota; class Blastocatellia; order Pyrinomonadales; family Pyrinomonadaceae; genus QHXN01. The sequence continues at coordinate 18,822 of DATINM010000003.1, read as the reverse complement.
CCTGCTCCGCCGTTTCGATGTTGCGCCCGAAGAGTATGACGCCGCCCGGTCGGACTTCGCGCAGGAACTCGCGCCAGTGGCGGTCGAGTCTCGTGGAAGGCAAGCCGACGAAGAGAAGCCGCCCGGCCTTCCGCTCAAGCGACTCTTCGCCGTCCGTCAACTCTTTCGCTGTCATCGAACTCAATTTCCTCCCGCTTCCGAGACACCTGCATCTTCCGCTCGCGGGCCGCGCTTTTGTCCGTGCGCTTGCGAAAGGGAGTTGCGGCTTGTGGGGCGCCTCGTCGGCGCTTGATTGTAGCACGACGGCGCGCGTCGCTCGCACGGGCGCATGCGCGAGTCGCATCGCGAGTCTTCTGTTATAATTTTGCGGGCGAAAATCGAAGTTTTTATAAGTGACTTCATGGAGAGCACTCTCTCGAACGAGACGGCGCGGGCCGCGTTCTCGAACGCGCGACTCGCGGCTGAGATAAAGCGGCGCGCGCTCGAACTCGGCTTCCACAAAGTCGGCGTCGTGCGCGCGGAGGCGTTGACGCAGGAACGCGCGCGGCTCGAAGAGTGGCTCGCGCGCGGGCTGCAAGCGGGCATGGAGTGGATGGCGCGCGGCATCGAGCGTCGAACAGACCCGCGCGAGTTGCTTTCGGGCGCGCGCTCGGTCGTCGCCGTCGCGCTCAACTACTTCACGCCGTACGAGCACAGTGACGACGCGGCGACAGGCAAAATCTCTCGCTACGCATGGGGCGACGATTACCACGACGTGCTCGGAGAAAAGTTGAAGGCGCTGCTCGCGTTCGTCAAAGAGCTTGCGCCCGAAGCGGAAGGCAGAGTCTGCGTTGACGCGCAGCCGTCGATGGACAAGGCTTGGGCTACGCGCGCCGGACTCGGCTGGATAGGCAAGCACACGAACCTGATCACGCGCGATTACGGCTCGTGGGTTTTCCTGGGCGAACTCTTGCTCGACATCGAACTCGAATACGACGCGGCGCGCGAGGAAGACCACTGCGGCACTTGCTCGCTCTGCATCGAGGCGTGCCCGACCGGCGCAATCGTCGAGCCTTATCTGCTGGACTCGACGCGTTGCATCTCTTACGCGACGATTGAGCTACGCGACGACGCGCTGCCCCGTGAAGTCGCCGACAATCTCGAAGGCTGGCTCTACGGCTGCGACATCTGTCAGGACGTTTGCCCCTGGAATCGCTTCGAGCAGCCGACCGGAGAAACCAGATTCGAGCCGCGCGAGGGCAGCGTCAACGCCGGACTCGAAGAGATTGCGGGACTGACGCACGAGGCTTACGTCGAGCGCTTCCGCCGAAGCCCCGTCAAGCGCGCGAAGCTCGCCGGACTTCAACGCAACGCGCGAACACTCCTTGAACGCGAGCAAGGCTGAGCGGCAAACTCGGATGGTCATTGCTGAGCGGCAAACTCGGATGGTCGTTGACGACCAGATGGCGTCGGCATTTTGTCTCATCAATTGCCACTAGCTTCGGCTAGTGGCAACCGATAGAACATGAGAAAGATTAGCTAACGAATCCCCCATGAACTTTTCACACAACCTGTTGAGAAACTTTTTCCTTCGACTCTTGCCGCTCGCTCTTCTATTCGTCATCGCGTGCGGCGCTGCACGCGCACAGACGCCGACGCCGACGCCGCAGGCCGACGAGGACGAAGGGCCGGACTTCATCGTGCCCGCGCGCCCGACCGCGTCGAACCCCGCCGAGTTTCAGCGCCCCGGCGTGCTCCAACTCGAATACGGCTTCAACGGAAACTGGCGCGCGCCCGGCGACTCGTCCGAGGTGGACACGCCGCTCGCGCTTCGCTTCGCCGTCAGCCGTCGTCTGCTCCTTGAGTTCGACGGCGACACGCCCGTCTCTCAGTCGGCAGACGGAATCCGAAACACGGGCACGGGCGACACACTGCTCGGCGCGCAAGTTGTACTGCAACACGAATCGAAGACGCGCCCCGGCGTCGCGCTCGCCTACTACGTCAAACTCCCTTCGGCGAGCGTCGCGAAAGGTCTGGGCACGGGGCGCGTGGATCACAACCTGCTCGCGCTCGTCAGCAAGAACGTCGGCGGGACGACCTTCGACTTCAACGCAATCTACCTTCTCGCCGGTCGCACGACCGACGACGGCCACGCTTCGAGCGCACAGGCCGCGCTCGCCGCCTCGCGCAACGTCACAAAGCGCTTTGGCGTGCAGGGCGAGTTGAGCGGCCTCACGCGCAACGACGCGCAGCCCGGCGCGATGTTCACGCTCGGAGTCGTTACCTATCAAGTCAACCGACGCCTCGTCTTCGACACGGGCCTCCGCGCCGGACTCACGCGCGACGCCCCGCGCGTCGGCGCGGTCGCCGGACTCACCGTCGGCGTCGCAGACTTCTACAGGCATCGCGGCAAGCATCACTGAACGCGAACGTGGGCGCTGCACGCGGTGTCAACTGGAACGAGAAGCCTCTTCCGAGCGCGTCGGCTTGGAGCGTCCGCGCTCGCGTCGTATCATTGATCCGGCGAAATTTTTTGTCGGGCGGCGGGAGAGAAGTTGACTACGGCTTTACTCAAAGATTCATACGGGCGTGCGATACGCGACCTGCGCGTGTCGGTGACGGACAAGTGTAACTTCCGCTGCTTCTACTGCCTGCCGCACGGCTCGCCGCCGGAGACTGCGCCGAAGTCTTCCGTGCTGACATACGAAGAGATAGAGTTCGCAGTCTCGGTCTTCGCGTCGCTCGGCGTCGAGAAGGTTCGCCTGACGGGTGGCGAGCCGATGCTCCGGCGCGACATCGAGACGCTGGTCGCAAAGCTCGCGCGCGTCGAAGGTGTAAAGGATTTGGCGCTGACGACGAACGGCTACAACCTTGCGGAGCGCGCCGCCGGGTTGAAGGCCGCGGGACTCGACCGCGTGACCGTCAGCCTCGACAGTCTGAAGCGCGCGACGTTCGAGGAGATGACGGGTGTTGACGTGCTCGCGCGTGTGCTCGAAGGGATTCGCGCCGCGCGCCGCGTCGGACTCGCGCCCGTGAAGGTCAACGCAGTCATCGTGCGCGGCCACAACGAAGGCGAGATCGCCGACATGGCGGCGTTTGCGCGCGAGCACGCGATAGTGATGCGCTTCATCGAGTTCATGCCGCTTGATTCGGGACACGGCTGGACGCGCGAGCGCGTCGTCTCCGGCGCGGAGATTCGCGCGGGCATCAACGAGCGCTTCCTGCTCGTCGTCAAAAGAATCGAGCGCGGGTCTGCGACCGCGACGCGCTACCGCTTCGCAGACGGCTCGCCCGGCGAAATAGGAATCATCGCGCCCGTCACCGAGCCGTTCTGCGGCGCGTGCTCGCGCGTCCGACTCACCGCCGACGGGCAGGTGCGGACGTGCCTCTTCTCGAAGGTCGAACACTCTCTGCGCGACGTGATTCGTCGGGGCGCGACGCACGCTGAAGTCGCCGAGTATATCCGCTCGGTCGTCATGCAGAAGGAGCCGCGCCACTACATCAACGAGAAGTTCTTCGAGCAGCCCGCGCGCACCATGAGTCTCATCGGTGGCTGAGCGGGCCGGTTTTGAAAGTTTGTCTGTTAACGGGGGAGCTTCGGCGAGTGGGCCGGGGCTGAGAGTCACCTTTGGGTGAGACCCTTTGAACCTGATGCGGTTAATACCGCCGAAGGGAGGCTTGTGATTGGCCGTCCCTTAAATTTCGGGGATGGCTTTTCACGTTTGCGCGTCGCTTCATAAAGAACCGGCACGCGGAAAGCGAGACTTTCGTATGAGCAACGCTAACGGAAACGGCGAGCGGCAGAGCGCCGATGTGCGCCTGCCGAACTCGCAGAGGGTTTACGTCGAGGGACGGACGGAGGGCGTGCGAGTGCCCTTCCGCGAAGTCTCTTTGCAGCCGACGCGAATGCCCGACGGACGCGTCGAGGCGAACGAGGCCGTGCGCGTCTACGACACGTCGGGGCCTTGGGGCGACCCCGACATTCGATGCGACGTGCGCGACGGCCTGCCCGCCTTGAGGCGCGAGTGGATTCTCGCGCGCGGCGACGTTGAAGAGTACGAGGGGCGCGAAATCATTCCGCAGGACGACGGCTATCTGACGGAAGGCGCGGCGGAGTTTGCGAAGAACAGAGACAATGGGCGGCTCGAACCATTTCCGGGGCTTCGACGCTCGCCGATGCGCGCGCGCGCGGGCGCGTGTGTCACGCAGATGCACTACGCGCGACGAGGCGTCGTCACGCCGGAGATGGAGTTCGTCGCGCTTCGCGAGAACATGGGACGTGAGGCGGCAATTCACGCGATGCGTGAACACACGCGCGACGACCGAAGCTCGCTCTTTCATCAACATCGAGGCGAAAATTTCGGCGCGTCCGTCCCCGAGTTCGTCACGCCCGAATTCGTCCGCGACGAAGTGGCGCGCGGTCGCGCCATCATCCCCGCGAACATCAATCATCCTGAGTCAGAGCCGATGGCTATCGGTCGAAACTTCCTCGTCAAGATCAACGCGAACATAGGAAACTCTGCGGTCGCGTCTTCAATCGAGGAAGAGGTCGAGAAGATGCGTTGGGCGATCAAGTGGGGTTCGGACACGGTGATGGACTTGTCCACGGGCAAAAACATTCACACCACGCGCGAGTGGATTCTCCGCAACTCGCCCGTGCCCATCGGGACTGTGCCGATTTATCAGGCGCTCGAAAAAGTCGGAGGCAGGGCGGAAGAGTTGACTTGGGAAGTCTTCCGCGACACGCTCGTCGAGCAGGCAGAACAGGGCGTTGACTACTTCACGATTCACGCCGGCGTGCGACTGCCTTTCATCCCGCTCACGGCGCGACGGACGACCGGAATCGTCTCGCGCGGCGGCTCGATCATGGCGAAGTGGTGTCTCGCGCGCCACGAGGAGAGTTTTCTCTACACACGCTTCCGCGAAATCTGCGAGATCATGCGCGCCTACGACGTTTCGTTCTCTCTGGGCGACGGCCTTCGTCCCGGCTCCATAGCAGACGCCAACGACGAGGCGCAGTTCGCCGAACTCGACACGCTCGGCGAACTGACTCGCGTGGCTTGGGAGCTTGATTGCCAAGTGATGATCGAAGGGCCGGGGCACGTTCCCATGCACCTCGTCAAAGAGAACGTTGACCGGCAACTCGCGGCGTGCGACGAGGCTCCGTTCTACACGCTCGGGCCCCTTGCGACCGACATCGCGCCCGGCTACGACCACATCACGTCGGCAATCGGCGCGGCGATGATCGGATGGTTCGGAACAGCCATGCTCTGCTACGTCACGCCGAAGGAGCACTTGGGACTTCCGAACAAGCAGGACGTGAAAGACGGCGTCATCGCCTACAAGATCGCGGCGCACGCTGCTGACCTCGCGAAAGGGCATCCGGGCGCGCAACTCAGAGACAACGCTCTGTCGAAAGCTCGGTTCGAGTTCCGCTGGGAGGATCAGTTCAACCTCGCCTTAGACCCGGAGGTCGCGCGCGAGTACCACGACGAGACTCTGCCGCAAGAAGGAGCGAAGCTCGCGCACTTCTGCTCGATGTGCGGCCCGCACTTCTGCTCGATGAAGATCACAGCGGAGGTACGCGACTACGCGGCGCGGAAAGAACTCGACGAGCGTTCGGCGCTCGCCGAAGGGATGAAGGAGAAGGCCGCTGAGTTCGTCGCCGCGGGCGCGGAGATTTATCAGGGCGAGATTCCCTCGGGCGCGCGCCGCGAGCACTGAGAGAGGCGTCGGCACTAAAATTTGAAGGGCGCGCGGAATCAACTCCGCGCGCCCTTCAAATTTTTTTCGGCGGGCGATTACGGGTTCGATGTTGGCGTGGCGGAGGCGCTGTTGCGCTTGCGCGTGTAGATTTCGCCCTGCTGGCTGAGTCCCGCGCGCTGCGCGAGCGCGTATGCGACCGAGTCGATGATCTCCTTGTTCGCGAGCTTGAACTGCGTCGTGCCTTTGAGGTAAGTGTCCTGATCCTCGAACTGTATCGTCAGGTACTCGAACTTCTTTTTGAAGAGGAGTCCGGGCGCGGCGAGTATGCCGACGGTGCCCATCGTAGCCTCTCTCGTTCCTTCACCCATCAGGCGGCGCGTCTCGTGGTCTGCGAACGCGACCATGACGGCGTCGTATGAGATGGAAAGAATCTCCTTCTCGTTCTTGTCGCGAAAGACCAGACGGCGGTTGCGGTCGTCGAAGGTGAGCATACCTTCCTGCTTCTTTCGATAGCCCGCGAACCCGCCCATGTATTTGGCGGGGACTACGCGCGGCGGCGCGGGCGGCGTGGGGACTTTCGACGCCTGCGCGGGCTGCTGCTCCGTCTGCTCTTGTTGCTGCGGGGGCGGGACGGGCTTTGTAGGGTCGCTGACCGTGCGCTGCCTCTGCGCGAGCGCGACCGCCGAGAGGCCGCAGGCGAGCACGACCAGAGACAGAAACTTGCTTGCATTTTTCATCAGGGAACTTCCTTTCGAGTGTGGGCGAGACTTCCGTGTGCAATCTAGAGACGCGACTGGCCGAGCGTGCGTTGCCAAACGAGAGATTTTTTCAGAACGCAGAGTCGCTGTCGCTCTTCGGACGTGCAGGCGTCTTCCAACTGTTCGATGACCGCCTCGACGAGCGGGACGGCGAACGGCCCCGCGTGCGCCAGAACCTGCGAGAAGTAGTGCAACTGAAGAGAGCCGTCCGCGCTGCCGTGGAATGCGTAAACCTCTCCGTTCGTCATACGCCAAACGTCCTGACCGACGGGGACGACTCTTCGCGGCATGCCTTGATTGCTCGACCATGCGCCGTCGTCCTTCGCGCCCGTCTTCGTTCGACGCGCGCGCCCGCCGAGAAGAAGTATGCCGAGCAACACGCCCTGCTCGTGCAGGAAGTCCGGACTCAGCACTTTCAAATCCGAGCGCGACGAGAGACGCGGCCCGAAGCTTCCGTACTCAGGGTTGACGAGTTCGGTGTCGTAGATAACGCCGACGACATCCTCGTCTTCGGCGATGGGCACGGCGACGAACTGCGCGAAGCCGTAGTCGTCCTGCGAAGGCGGGGAGTCCGAGTCCAACTCGTCCACGACGCGCGCGACGTAGTCAACGTGCGAGTTCGACTTGACGATCTTTGCTATCCTCGTCATCGGCTTAGAAGGGCGCGCGCCGTGACCACTCAGGCACTTTGTAGAGAATCCACCAGAGCAGTAGTTGCGCGCAGAGTATGACGAGTCCGAGCGCGAAGGAGAGCGCAGAGTCGCGGCGCGTGTGCGCGTGCCGCGAGCGCATGAGGCCGATGCCGCCGAGCAGCAGCGCGCCGGGGCAGAAGAGGATTCCGAGGTACGGCACGAGCGCGTATGTGACGAACGCGAACGCCGTCGCCGAGACTCCGCTCCGGTTGTTTCGAGGCATGACTTCCACCCTGAGCGACGCGCGCGCGCGCCGACTCATTCGAGTCTTCGCGTGTTTCGGTTCGCGCGTAAGGCGCGGCCTCTGCGGCGCGGACAGACTACCGAAGCGGTACGAGGCACGCAGAGAGTCGGTCGGGAAATAATCCTCGCCGAGCGCGCGCCCGCACGTCGAGCAGTAGCGCGCATCGTCTCGGCGAGCGCGAGCGCCGCACGCGGGACAGGCGCTCGCCGTTTCGGCTAAATATTCTTCGCCCGCACGCCGGACTTCTTCGATGTCTCGCGAATTCCGGTTCATTATTTTTTGCTTCGCGCGCCGCGCGCTTGAAGTTCCGTCGCGGCGATGATGACAGATTTCGGCGCGGCGCTCAACGGCGGCGGCCTTTGCTCGCGGCCTTGCGCGAGATGCGGAAGTCGAGGCTGTTCTCGGCGGCGAAATCCTGCATGGCCCGGAGGAAGTGCTCGCGGTCGCGCGCCGTCATCACGGCTGCCTCGTCGGCGGTCTCGATTGCGTATGGGTAGCCGTTGCCGACGACGCACTCGGCGCGCACGGCGTCAACTACTTCGTCCAACAGCCCCGCCTCGTGAACCCACGCCGGTATGTCGAGCCGCGCGGGGTTGTTGTCCGAAGTCGTTTGCAGATAGACGAAGCCGACGAGCGGCTCGCCGCGCTCGTCGAAGAAACTGGCGGCGAGGCTGGCACGCTGGCAGTGCCAGAAGATCGTCCGGTCGCCCCATGAGTCGAGCAGCGGCGGCGAGTCGCCGGCGCGAGAGCGGAGTATCTGCGCGTCGTAGAGGTTCGTCGGCGGCAAGTCTCTGTGCAGCGCTTCGAGAAGGTCGCGAACGTCGGGCGCGTATGACTGGTCAACGTAGCCGACGACTGGCACTTCCGCGTCGCGCGAGAGCGCGATGAGTTCGGCGAGCGCGGCGGCGTAGCGCTTCGCGAAGCTGACCTCCGCGTCCTTCCGCCGCGAAGAGAAGATGAGCGTGTTGTCGAAGAATGCGACGGGCACACGCTCGCCACGCGAGCGCCAGCCGCGATGCCTTTCTAAAAATTGGCAGACCGCGCGCGCCTCAAGCTCGAAGCGGCACGCGCCGACGACCTGTTCCGGACTCTCGAAGACGCGACCGCCTTCCAGAAGCCGGTCGGGCGTGATGACCTCGAAGTGAACGTCCTTCAGGTAGCGGCCTTCCGGCGAGTGCGGGTTCTCGAACGAGGCGACCTGAACGGCTGCGACGGGGACGCTGGCCTCGCGACCGGGAAAGACCTGACTGCCGTCTGCGGCGAACGTTACGCGCCCGCTCAAAACCCTGAGCGCCCAACGCCGCGCCTCCTCGTGCGAGCGCCAGCCCTCGCCGAAGCGAACGACGACGCCCGCGCGCTCAAGCTCGTCGGAAGGGTACGTGATGCGCGCGGCCATCGCGCCCGACTCCGCGCGCACGTCCGCCGAATTCCTCCCGGCCAGCGAGCGCAGGCGCGCGGCCATCGCGCCCACCTCGTCGCGCAGGCCACGCTCGAAGGCGATGAAACTCTCGCGCCGCTCCTCCAGAGCATTATGGACGTGCGTGCGGTACAGCATAAGAAGGTGATGAGTGATGAGTGATGAGTGATGAGAAACAGCAAGTCCGTCTTCTCATCACTTATCACTCGGCACTTCGCTCACATCTTGCCTCGCTGGATGCGCGCGAGTTGTTGCTCGGAGTAGGCGTAGCGTGTCGTCTTGAGGTGGCCGCCGACGAAGGTGTAGGAGATGCCCTCCTTCTCGTCCATGTAAACCTCGACCGAGTCGTGCGAGGTGAGCTTGTAGTCCTTGTTCTTGACGAGATTCATCGACTGCGGCGTGTCCGCGGCGTTGTCGTGCGAGAGGACGATCTGCAAGACCGTGCCTTCGAGCTTCGGCGCGAGATGCTTCGTGGCGACGAACTTCGCCGTGACGAAGAAGACCGTCACCGAGCCGCCCGAGACGTTGAATTTGAGCGACCCGTCCTCCGACATCCGATCCGCGACCGGCGCGCCGAGCGCACGCTCAACGTCCGTGCGGCGCGAGACGAACGGCTCAAGACCCTTCCAACTCGCCGCGCGCGCGCCCGCAGCCGACAGCACGAGCGACGCGACGGCTGCGAGCGCGACGGCTGCGCTCCGCAACTTCGCGCGAGAAGAATTTTTGTTTCTCATGCGACGGATGCTAACGCGCCGGGAGTTTAAAGTTCAAGCCGGAAGTTGAAATCCAAGGTTGAAAGTTCGACGCCGAGACGGCGAAGCGTCGGAGCGGCGAGCGCGTCGGAAGTAAAAGCGCCGGTCGCGACACGTTCGTCGGCGACCGGCGCTTCAGGTTTTGAATCTCAGGCTTCGGGCTAAGGCTTCGCGGTGGCGGCTGCGGGGCGGACGCGGTCTGCGGACTCTTTGAAGTACGCGTCATTGGGTGCTAGTTGCAAGCCCTTCTCGTATGCTGCGAGCGCCTTGGCGTACTGCTTGTTCGTCTCGTATGAGAAGCCGAGCAGCCGGTAGATGTCTGCGTTGTCGGGCGTCTTCTCGGCTGCGCGTTCGAGCGCGGGGACGGCCTTCGCATAGTTCTTCGTCTGGAAGTACGCGTAGCCGAGCAGGAAGAATGTCGCGTCGGGTGCCTTCGGCGAGGCCGCGGCCTTCTCAAGCACCGTGGCCGCGCGCACGTACTGCTTCGCGAAGAAAAGCGCCTGTCCCTGAAGTATGGCCGTCTGGTCGTCGTTGCGCAGACGCGCGAGCGAATCACTCGCGCGCACCGCCGCGAGGTAGTCGGCATCGGCAGCCGGCCCTTGCGCGTTGCGCGCGCGATATAGATAAGCCTGAGTCAGAAGCTCCCACGCGCGAGGGTAAGTCGGGTCGGCGAGCGTCGCGCGATTGAGCATGTTGATCGAAGCCGTGTAGTCGTTTCGCGCAAACGCCATCTGTCCGAGATAGACGAGCGCGCCCTTGTTCTTCGGGTCGAGCTTGAGCACCTCGTTGAACGAGCGGTCGGCGTCCTCGGTCTTCTTCAGATTCATCTCGGCGATGCCGCGATAGTAGAGCGTAGCGGCGTCGGGCTTCGCGCCCGCGCGCGTCGTCTCGGCGACGAGGAGCGGGAGCGCGAGGTCATACTTCTCGGCGAAGAAGTATGCTTCGGCGAGCGCGTCGTCGGTGTGCGTGTCGGGCTTGCCTTCGGCGCGCTGTAGGTCTGAGGCGCGTTGCAAGTCTTCGGCTGCGTCGGCATAGCGCTTCAGGCCGATCTCTGCGAAGCCCGCGATCTTCCAAGCCTCAGAGTTCTTCGCGTCGGCATCAGCCGACTGCTTCGCCTCGCGCAGCGCCGCGTCGTACTGCTTCTGCTGTAGGAGCGAGAAGGCATGCGTCGTCGAGCCTTGCGCGGGGCCGGCGGTCGGTGCGTTCGTCGTCGTCGAAGTGTCGGCGACGGCGTCGGGCGGTGGCTGCGAGGGCGTGACGCGCCGCGGGCGCGTCGCGCCCGACTGCGCCAGCGCCGCGGCAGAGCAGAGCAGAAGGAACGAGGCGGCGGCGTTGAAGTTGATTGCAAATCTCTTCATGGAAGACGAGTTTTTCATAAGCCGAACGGTGATTTCAACTCTTCGGATGCGCGCAGAAGGGAGAGCGGCACTCTTCGGATGCCGGGCCGCGCGGGCAGGTTCGCCGCAAAATTCAGTGGCGGGCGGCGTGCGACGGGTTTTCGTTTTTGCGTCAAGCCTCTTCGCGACTCAACTCGTCCCGCGCGGGCAGGCGGTAGAACTCGCGCGCGGGCTTCAGAGGGCGCAGGAGCCAGAAGGGCCGGCGCGTGCCGTCGGGCGAGTGCTCGTCGGCGGGTCTTGTGAACTGAAGCCACGCGCGGTAGGCGGCGCGCGACTTCTCCGTGTCAACGTGTATGTCGCCGTGGCGGTCGCTCGATTCCGCCTTGCGGACGCGGACGGCCTGATGCCAGCAGTGCATCCCCGAAATCGGGTCGGGGTGGACTGGAAAAGTCAGGTTCTGGTGAACGCCCACGTCGGCCCACCAGATGCGCGCGGTGTCGGGGTCTGATGAAGGGTAAGCGCCCGCGCCTTGCTCGCGCACGAGCGACCACTCGCTGCCTTCGCGTCCGAGCGCGACGGTCGCCATCAGTTGACGCTGCCCCTCGCCGTCGCGTGCGAGCTTCCAGCGCCCCATGTGATGACTGCACGCGACGACGCCGGGACGTATGCCTTCCGTCACCCAAGCCTTGACGACGAAGTAGCCCGTCTCTGTCTCGACGCGCACGAGGTCGCCGGTCTTCAGTTGAAGCTCGCGCGCGTGCGTCGTGTGAATCCAGAGCGGGTTGGTGTGCGCGATCTCGTCGAGCCACTTTGCGTTCGCCGAGCGAGTGTGAATCTGAACGGGCAGGCGAAAGGTCGAGATTAAAACGGACTGGTCGGGATTTAGTTTGTCCGGGTGTATGTGGCTCTTGATGTATGTGGGAATCGCGTATTCGTGCCAGCCCCAGTCGGCCAGAGTCTTCGAGTAGAACTCAAGCCGACCGCTCGGCGTGGGGAAGCCGCGCAGAACCGCCTCGTCAACTCTCACGCCGACGAAGCGACGGCCTTCGTCGTCGCCGTCGGGCGAAGGCACGGGAACAATGTTCGTAGATACGGGTCTTGCGGCGCGCGTGTAGACGCGACCGAAGCGGTCAACGCGCGGGTCTTCCAACTCTTCGAGCGGAATCTCCTGTTCGTGAAGCGCGCCGACTTTCTTGCTGATCTCAAAAGCGCCGTAGCGCCGCATGAACTCAAGCGGCGTCAGGTTTTCCGCCGCCGCGCGTTCGGGCAGACCCGGCACGGAGTTCTCGAAAATGTACGCGTAGTATTCGTCAACGCTCAAACGCTCGCCCGGCTTCTTCTGCGACTCGGCGAACTTTCTGATTCCCAAACTCCCGTCGGGGTCTATGCGCCACGTCAACTCAAGCCAGAACTCGTTCTCCTCCCAGACCTCGCCGGGATTCACTTCGCGCGTGTCTCTGATCGTCTCGCCCATTCGCTCGCGCGCGGCGCGAAGAACGGGCTGGCGGAAGCCGAGCCACTGCGCGTCGTGCGTCTCGTAGGAATGTATGTCGTGGCGCTCGGAGCCGTGCCCCATCGGCAGAACGTAGTCGGCGAAGTAGGCGGTCTCGTTCCACGTCGGCGTCAGTGCGACGTAGCAGCCGATTAAATTCTCGTCCCGCAAGACATCAATCCAAGAGAAGCCGTCGGGGTTCGTCCACACAGGGTTATAGACGCGCGTGAAGTATGTATCGACGCGACCGCGCCCGTCCTTCAAAAAGTGCGGCAGCAGAAACGAAAGCTCGTTCATCGCGAGCTGGTACTCGCGCGGCCACGTCAACTCGTTCCAGCGCGGCGGGTGCGGCGGCAGATAGATCGGCTTCGGGACAAACTTGTTCCAGGCGTTCGGGAAGACTCCGCCCTCGGTCGCCACCGCGCCGACGAGCGCGTTCAAAAGAAAGAGCGTGCGCGCGACCTGCCAGCCGCCGCTGTTGCCCGAAGCGGCGGAGCGCCAGTTGTGAGTGGAAAGCCTCGTGCCCGCGGTCGAGACGAGCCGCGCGACCTCTTCGATCTGCCGCGCGGGGACGCCGGCCTCGCGCGCTGCGTAGTCGAAAGTGTATTCGGCGTAGAGGTCTTTCAAAATCTCCTCGAAGCCATCGAAGGTCGTCTCAAGCTCCGGGTGCTCGACGGCCATGTACTCTTCCCAGTTCCACCAGCGGCGCACGAACTCGCGGTCGTAGAGTCCGTTCCGAATTAAATAGTTTGCGACGGCGAGAAGTATCGCGGCCTCCGAGCCGGGATACGGCGACACCCAAAGGTCTGCATGCGTCGCCGTGTGAGAGAGTCGCGTGTCGAAGACTATTAGTTTCGCGCCCTGCTGCTTGGCGTCCATCACGCGCTGCGCGTGCGGGTTGAAGTAGTGGCCGGATTCGAGGTGGGCGCTGATAAGGAGTATGACTCGCGCGTTCGAGTGGTCGGGCGAGGGACGGTCGAGTCCCATCCAGAACTGATAGCCCGCGCGCGCCGCACTCGAACAGATGTTCGTGTGCGAGTTGTGGCCGTCAACGCCCCACGCCGCGAGTATGCGTTCCGTGAACCCGTCCTCGCCCGGACGACCGACGTGATACATCACCTCATTATGGCGATTCTCAACGATGGCCTTACGAATCCTTGCGGCCAGTTCGTCTAAAACTTCGTCCCAACCGACCTGCACCCACTTGCCTTCGCCGCGACGCCCCACGCGCTTGAGCGGGTAGAGGATGCGGTCGGGGTCAGTTACCTGATTCAAAGTCGCAGGCCCCTTCGCGCAGTTGCGACCACGCGAGCCGGGGTGCTCGGGGTTGCCCTCGAACTTACCCAGACCCAGAGTCTCTCTGTCAACGTAGGCCAGAAGCCCGCACGCCGACTCGCAGTTGAAGCACGTCGTCGGCACGAGCATGTATCGCCGCTCACGTTTCTCAGGCCACGCGCGCGACTCCAACTCGACCCAATCATCCCAACGCTCCTTCGGCGGGAAGGCGGCGAGGTGTATGCGACTCGGCCCCGGATAAAAAGTCTCGCCGCGCGCCTCGGTCTCTTTGCGCGCCGCGCTCACACGCTCGTTCAGTTCTTTGAGGTTCATCACTTCAAGGTCGAAAAATTCGGGCGCCTACATCGCCTCTCTCTTACCCGCGGCGAGACGTTCGACGGCGCGCTCGATGCGTCGCTGTCGTGTCTCAGGCTTCTTCGCGTCCTCTATGTGCTCGACGTGCTCGCGCTTGTGCGTGTAGCTAAGTTTGTCCCAGAGCGCGCGCGCCTTCTCGTTCGCCTTGAGGGCGCGCGCGAGGTCTGCGGGCGGGGTGACGGTGCGCGGCGCGGTGTCGCGTTCAATGACAACTGTGATGGTGTCGCCGCCTTTGGCTCGCGCGCCTTCGCGCATCTCGCGGTTGACGGCCATCATGAAGCAGCCACCCATCGGCATGATTGAACTGCGGAAGGGGAAGCCGTTGATCGTGCCGCAGACGGGGACGCGTGCGCGCGTGCCGAAGGTCTTCTCCACGTCGAAGGGAATCGTGATGCCGGTCGCCGTGCTGCTCTCGTGCTGTTCGAGCGGCACGCGGAAGCGCTTGACGGGCGACTTCAGCGCGGCGTCCTTCGTGGCCTTCTTCGTCGTTGTCATGTTCCTTCTCCTTGTACTTCAAAACTCTGTGGTCGCCCCGAATCAAGCCAGAGGCACCGACTGCCCGGCCTGCACGTATGCGTGCTCGTGAAGCGCGAGGCCGACGAGCGCGAGCGGCGACGCGGCGACGCCGATGAGCGGCGCGAAGACGCACGCAAGCGTCAGAACTATTCCCGTCCAGAAGAACGCACTGTATCGCCCGCGCGTCATCTCCCTGACGGCGAGACGAGCGTGCGCCGTCGGGTGCGTGAGCGAGACCTCGCCCAAGACCATGAGCAGATGTATCAGACTCGTCGCGCCGAGCGTCCACGCGAGCGGCACGATTAACGCCGGCTCAAGCCACACGGCGAACGGCAAGAGCGCAGCCGAGCCGAGCAACAATGATTGAATGAAAAGGTGCGGCGGCAGAAGCGCGCTCTGCCAGAGGTCGCGCGCTTTGGCCTGCGCGAAAAGATAGGCCGTGTAGATCGCCGTCAGCGCGGCAAGCGGCAGCCCCAAAGGAATCAACAGGAGTTGCGGCATCGCGGCACCCGCAAGGCTCGCGACGAAGTGCAGCGCGAGAACGAGCGAGTAGCCCGCGATGACGAAAGCACCTTTGACAAGCCAACTGCGCCACTGGGGCCGTGTGAAGATCAGGTAAAAACGCGCCGGGTGTTCCAAGTCCCAAATGAGCAGCCCGCCTGTGATCGCGAGAAACAAGCCGGAGAGGACTGGCGCGACCCACAGCCACAGCGGGCCGCCAGAGTACAAAAGCCAGGGGTGATAGTTTGCCCATTCAGCACCGGCACCGAACGTCGCGAGTGTATAACCGTAGGCGTACATCAGTGCCGCGACGAGGTACGCGCCCGCCGCGATGCCCTTCGTCCAAGTGTAGAGGCTCACGCGCCAGTCCCACGGAATTGAATGCGGTACGTCGTAGGCGAGGAGCGCGGCGGCTGAAGTGTTGTTGTAGTCGGGCGAGCCGGAGTTGACGATCTCTGAACCAACTCGCTGCTCGCTCCACATAAACAGGTCGCCGTCGGGGCGTCGCGCGGCGAGCGGATCGAGCGTCGCCTGATGCGCGCCCTTGTAGAAGAGTTTGGGGAGCGTCTCTTTCTCAGGCCGGCGCACCTCGACGGCTTCGCGGTTGACGTAATAAGCGACGCGCGAATCCGCGTCGTTCATGTCGCCGACGAGGATGGCTTCGACGGGACAGACGACGACGCAGGCGGGTTCGAGTCCCACGTCGATACGGTGCGCGCAGAAGTTGCACTTCTCTGCGGAGTGGTCTTCGGGGTTTATGAAAATCGCGTCGTAAGGGCACGCGGCCATGCACGCCTTGCAACCGATGCAGATCGCTTTGTCGAAGTCAACGATGCCGTCCGGGCGCTTGAACATCGCCGAAGTGGGACACGCTGCGACGCACGGCGCGTGCGCGCACTGGTTGCAGCGCGTGACCTGATGCGCGCGCCGCGCCTGCGGCCAACGGCCTACGTCAACGTGCTTAACGTATGTGCGCGTTACGCCGAGCGGCACGAGGTTTTCAGACTTGCACGCGGTCGTGCAGGCGTGACAGCCGATGCAGCGCGTCTGGTCGATGACTTTGGCCCACTGCGGCTGAGCGTGCGCCTGCTCCTGCATCCGATCCCTCCGCGGTCGTGTGAAAATGCGGCTCCGTTTTTTGCGCTTGCGTTCGAGCGAAAGTATAACGGCACGGGCCGTCAAACGCTTCTACACTTTACGACAAGGCAAGTCAATCGCCGCGACCGAATCGTCCGGCGTCCCGAAGTCGGCCCGTGTAGCCAAACGCGCGCGCGGCTTGGTACTATTTCCGCGACCCCCCGCGCTAAAGACTTGAAGAATGAGCAGTGCGATGCGTCGCCGCGCGCACGCACGACGTAACTGTTTAATCGGAGGAGATATCTTTGAGAACGAATATCCATTTGCTCGCCTCGTCCAAGTTTAACTTGCTCGCCTTGTTCGTCGCGGCGCTCGTGGCGCTCGCGCCGGCGGCGTCCGCCGCAGCCGGGAAGAAGTCGAAGAAGAACAAGCCCGTGCCGCGCGGAACGCCTGTTCTCTGGCACGACCGGCGCGTCGAGTCGCTCGACCTGTTTGACGGGCCGGGCGGTCGCGGCGGTCGGCCCGACCTTCGCGGCCTGCGACTCGTCAAGGAGGAGAAGGGCGGCTGGTCGAAGAAGTTTCGCGTGCGTGACGGCGCGGGGCGCGAGTGGGTCGCGAAGATCGGCGAGGAGGCGCAGCCGGAGACTGCCGCCGTCCGTCTCGTCTGGGCCGCCGGATACGTCACGGAGACGAACTACCTCGCGCCGTGCGCGCACATCCCCGGCGCGAAGGCCGACAAGAAGTTCGAGAGATGCGAGGGCGACGGCTTCCGAAACGTCCGCTTCGAGGCGAGGCCGAAGAACGTCAAACGCGCCGGCATCTGGAGTTGGAAGAACAATCCGTTTCTCGGTACGCGACAGCTTCAGGGCTTGAAGGTTCTGATGGCGCTCATAAACAACTGGGACTTGAAGGACGAGAACAACGTCCGCCTCTACGAGCAGGGGCGCGGCGGGCGCGGCGAGATGAACTTCGCGATCAGCGACCTCGGCGCGACTTTCGGCAAGGAGGGCGGCGGCCCCGCGTTCTTCTGGCGCATAACGCGCAGCCGCAACAACCCCGAAGACTACGCCGGGTCGAAGTTCATAGACAAGGTCGAGCGCGGCTACGTTGACCTGCACTACACGGGCAAGAATCGTGGGATGTTCGATAAGATAACCGTCGAGGACGCGCGCTGGATCGGACAGGTTCTCGCGCGCCTCAGCGACCAACAACTCTCCGACGCCTTCCGCGCCGCCAACTACACGCCCGAAGAGACTCAGACTCTCGCGTCGGTCGTCCGCGCGAGGATCAACACGCTGGCCGCGCTGCCACGTTAAAGCGAGCAGCCCTTTGCCGGGAGCGCGGCAACTCAATCGTAAAACTTATGTCGCAGGCCGGGTGGAGACTAGCGTTGCGCGTGTGATAAAGTTCGCACGCGAGAACCTGCCAAAGTCTTTCATTCGAGATGCAGTATCGGAGGAGGGAAATTATGAAACGTCTAGCCACGCTCGCGTGCGTGTGGACGGTCGCGTTGTTCGCAATGACGGTCGCGCGCGCGCAAACGCCTGCCGCGCGCTTCACCGTCGCGGAGATGCTGAAGATTCAGCGCGTCGCAGACCCGCAGCTATCGCCCGACGGCAAGTGGATCGCCTATCAAATCACGGTGCCCGACGTTGCGGCCAACCGGAGCCGCACGCAACTCTATTTGATTGCTGTGAGCGGCGGCGAGCCGAAGCGGTTGACTGACGGCGACGCTTCCGCGAGCGAGCCGCGCTGGTCGCCCGACGGCAGCCGTATCGCCTTCGTCGCGGGCGGGCAAATCTGGACGATGGACGCGGGCGGCGGCGACCGCAGACAGGTGTCTAACATCTCGACCGGCGCGGACGGCCCCGTCTGGTCGCCCGACGGCAATATGATCGCGTTCGCCTCCGACGTTTACCCCGACTGCGCGGACGACGCCTGCAACAAGAGCCGCGACGAACAGGCCGAGGCCGATAAGACCAAAGCGCACGTCGCGACGAGCTTACTTTATCGCCACTGGACGGACTGGAAGGGCGGCAAGCGCACGCACGTCTTCGTCGTCCCGGCGGGCGGCGGTGTGGCGCGCGACCTCACGCCGGGCGACTTCGACGCGCCGCCTTTCTCTCTGGGCGACCCGACCGACTACGACTTCTCGCCCGACTCGAAGGAACTCGCGTTTGCGCGCAACACAGACAAGATCGGCGCGGCCTCGACGAACGCAGACATCTTCCTCGTCGCGGTCGCGGGCGGCGAACCGGTTCGTTTGACGGGCAGCAATCCCGGCGCAGACAAGTCGCCGCGCTACTCGCCCGACGGACGCTACATCGCCTATCGTTCGCAGGCGACCGCCGGGTTCGAGAGCGACCGCTGGCGTTTAATGCTCTACGACCGGCAGACGAAGCAGACGCGCGAGCTTCTGCCGAAACTCGACGCATACGTTGACGACTTCACGTTCGCGCCCGATTCACACTCGATCTATTTTCTCTCAGGTGAGCGCGGGCTTGAGCCGATATTTAACGTCTCGGTCGCGGACGGTTCGATGCGCAAGCTCGTCGGCGGCTTCAACGGCGAACTGCAAATCTCGCGCGACTCGCACTTCATAGTCTTCTCGCGCTCGACCGCAACGACTCCGTCCGAGATTTTCATGGCGCGGCTCGACGGCATCGCGCCTCTGAACGGCACGGGCAATCAGGCGATTCAG
>DATINM010000002.1:0-44920 GCA_035474235.1 Pyrinomonadaceae bacterium | reverse complement strand
TCTCATCTTCGAGTTGTCGAAGGCGAGCCAACTCGGCCACGCCCATCCCGGCGAACTTACGCTTCCAACGATAAAAAGTCTGCTCCGTAATGCCGGTCTTGCGGCAGACTTCAGCGACCGATGTGCCGCCTTCGACTTGACACAAGGTGTAGATGATCTGTTCGTTCGTGAATGACTTTTTCATGCTTCCTCCTTCGGTTGATGAACCGCTCAGGGAAGCCGAAATCCTAACACTCTTTGTGTCCAGTTTCTTGGGGATGTGTCAGCGGGTCGCGCACCCATGCGCGCAGGCTGTCGGGCGTGTTCGGCGCGGCCCCGGACGCGAGCGTCTGGCGGCTCATCAGGTGCGTCAGGTCGGGGCCGAACTTCCCTTGCGCGGAGGTGCCGCGGATGGTGTGACAGTTAACGCAGGAGTTGGCGAAGAAGACCCGGCGGCCTGCCTGCGCGCTCTTGTCTTCCGTCGCCGCGCGCTGTTGTTCCGCGACCCAGCGCTCGAACTCTTCGGGCGGTTGCACGACGACGCGGATCAGCATGCGCGCGTGCTGCGTGCCACAATACTCGGCGCAGTTGCCGAGGTACGTGCCAGATTGTGTTGGCTCGAACCACATCATGTTCACGCGGTTAGGAATCACGTCGGTCTTGCCCGCGAGTTGCGGCACCCAGAAGCTGTGTGCCACGTCCGCCGACTCAAGGTTGAGGTAGGTGGGCTGGCGTCTCGTCGCGTCGCTCGCCGGCACGTGCAACTCGTTGGCCGTCACGACGCCAAGCTCCGGGTAGCGTATCTCCCACCACCACTGGTGCCCGACGACGGTCGCGTGCACGGCACCCGGCGCGGGCTTTCGATTCTGTATGTCGGCTATGGTGCGCGACGTGACCAGGATCAGCACGAAGACGATGAGTATAGGCAGCACCGTCCAGGCCGTTTCGATCTGGTTGCTGCCGTAAATCTGAGGCGGCTCGCTCGCCTCATCTCCGGCGCGGTGGCGGAAGCGGACGACGGTGTAGGCGAGCAGGCCGGCGACGACGAGGAAGATGATCGCGCAGATGGCGATCACCAGCAGCGAAAGCTCCTTCACCTCATGGGCGGGCTGGGATAGGGGTTGGAAGATGTTGGTGATTCCGCTCGGGTTGCCGAAGGCGCGTTGGGCGTGCGCCGCGATGGCGACCCACGCAGCCGAGACGGTCAAGCGAGTCAACGCCCGTCGCGCCACACCCCCGGATGATCTTAAGAAGCCTTCTGCTGTAGTGAACGCACGCATACTCTTCGTCCCATTCGAATAATCCTAAGGCGGCTTTCGTTTGCATTTACTCGCGGGCGAGGGCCGAACCGACGGACTGCCGGTAAACGCAAACGACTCGGTAGACGCAAGCGAAAACCGCCTTAGAGCTTTACATATTGACGCGCCCGCTAACCTCGGCTGCTCACATGGCAAGACACCTGCCAGAGTTAAGCGCGGGCCGTGAAGTGACTGAATGCAGGAGGTTGAGTCTGTTTAGGGGGGAGAATACCGGGCCTCACGCCGAAACAGGCCGGATGCGCCCGGCATTTCCGGCAAAGTCTCCGCGCCGCCTCTCGCACACCTCTGTTTAGGGTGATTATATACTTGACGCAAGATAGTCGATTTATGGTCAATACTCTGCTCCAGTTAACTCCCACAGTAAGGAAGTAGTTGGTGGGCGCTTGGTGGGCTTGCGTGCCGACTCGTGCGAGTAATAGCGGGGCTTTGACGGCGGCTGCCGGTTGAAAATATCCGCAATTATCAGTTCAGAGCCTCTGGGTGACGGCGATTGGTCGGACTTGAAAACCGGGGCGGTCGAAAGGCCACCGTGGGTTCGAATCCCACCCTCTCCGCCATTTCTGTTTCAACCTCAGCCGCTTAGAGGGGCTTGAGCGGGTTGACTTGTTCATCTCCCGCTCAGGCCCTTTTCGCTATCTGGCGTAGAGTTGGCGTACCCGAGTCGAGTGGCCCAAGAGGTCGGTGATGTCGTAGTCGTGGACGTTCGCCGCCCTGAGCCTCGTGGCGAAGGTGTGCCGCAGATTGCCAGTTACACGAAACTTGTTTGAGCCGGTGCATGTTGTCGTATGAGTGCAGTTTCTTACGTCGAACTCACGTTATATTACGAAGCGGAACGGCAGCGCGGGTAGCGCGCAACTCATTGCCAGCGGATAGTGGATAGAAGGTGTCTGACGAAAGGCCGCTGACCATTTGCAGGCAGAGCATCACGCGCAGGCTTGGCGAGAAGGGCAGGAGGACGCAGCAGAGCGTGAATATCGCCGCCGAAAAGAGTAGCACGCGCCGCTGGCCGAGTAGACCACCCAATTCTATTTGTTGATGTCCTCTCTGTTTTCCAGACGCCTGACGAGATCAACGTGCTGAGCCTTGAGCGACTCCGGGGCTGCTGTGACGGCAAGCTTCATTTCCTTGACTGCTGTGTCGAAGTCGCCCTTTGCGACGGCAATGCGTGCCGCGTCATTGTGTCCGATCCAGCTATTTGGATCTTTCTTGATATTGCTGCGGAATAGTTCCAGCGCTTCGTCCTGCCGGCCTTGCGCCTGAAGCCCACGGCCAAAGTCGTGAATTTGAGACTGGCTGCCTATAGAGATCGCTTTATCGCGCGCGGCGAGAGCTTCGTCCTTGCGCCCCAGAACGCTCAATGTGTGGGCCTTGGTGATTTCGTTCTCAAAGCGGTCTTCAATCTCGATGGAACGATCCGCGTATTTCGCTGCCTCCTCCGCGCTGAGATTGTTGTTCAGAAGGTAGTTGGCCGCTTCCTCCCAAGCTTGCCACTCGAACTGGACGCGGGAGCGAAGTTGGTTGCGTAGGTTCTGCCGGACGATCTCTGAAGTGTTGACTTCGACCTTGAAAGGCACCGCAACCTTTTCCCAACGCATTGTGATTAGGGCAGAATTGGGCTTGGGGTCGTCGAAATCATAGCTGAGGGCTTCGTGGTTCTCGATGGTCTGCGGCTTCACCGTCACACGGAGCGCGTCTTCGGCCTCGTCATAGGTAAAGCTTCCCCAAGAGGTTGAGTTCTTGGAAAAAATGACGACCCATGCCGTCTCGCCCGGAATCAAGTGCAGCCCATAGACGCCCTTTGCGAGAGGCTGGCCTTCGACGGTTACGGGGTCGCTGAATTCGATGGTGGTGTTGTAGTTGGCTCCGGCCCGCCACACCTGCCCGTAGGCTTGAAGGCCGCCGAATATCTTTCGTCCGCGGACGAGTGGCCGGTGATAGTCAATCGTGATGTCGGTGATGCCGATGCGCTGCGTGATGCGCGCGTGCTGGCTGGCGTCCGGCAGATTCAGAAGCGCCGACTGCGCCTCAGCGCCCGTAACTTCGGCGAACAATCCCACGATCAACAATGCTGCAACAGCGACGGTTCTGCGCATAACCTGTCTCTCCTTAATTTGAGATAGCTCTTTCTCTCTTACGCATCTTCACGGATGGACACGCGCCGGTGCGCCTCCGATTGGATTGAACTGCGAACGCTACTTCGCTTTGATTAATTGCCTCCCGCGATAGGTAATCGTTTCGCCCGGCTTCATCTCGTAGAAAGGAATCTTTAGTCTCTTCAGTTCGGCGGCGAAGCCGTCTGCCGTTTGAGTCATGTCAGGAGATGTCGCGTAGTGTTGCGGTATCGCCAACTTTGCTCCAACAGATTTTGCAGCGCGCGCGGCCATGCGCGGCTCCATCCCGAAATGACCGCCGATGTTGAGCAGGGCCACATCAATCTGATACTCCTCGCCGATGGTCTCCATGTCTTTGAAGTAGGCCGTGTCGCCCGAATGATAGATCGTCGGGCCGTTTTTGATGATGATGACAAAGCCGGCGGGGTTTCCGCCGTAAGCTCTTTCAGGTTCATTGGCTCCGGCTTTGGGATTGAACACGCTGCTCGAATGAATGGCAGGCGTCATCGCAACTGTTACCTCGCCATCGGCGATCTGGATTTCGCCGCCGATGCCCATGATGGCGTCGGTCTCGGCCTGCTTCTGTGGAAAGTCTGCGAGCTTGACCAGATTGCCTGCCAACTCGGGGTTGCAGATGAGCGCGGCTCCGGTCTTGCGGCTGATGGCAACCGCATCGCCGACATGGTCGCGGTGGCCGTGTGTCAGCAGTATGTAGTCAACCTTGGTGATCGCACTGAGAGGGTCTTTACCGCCTTGAGCTTCAGGGTTGGAAGGATTATTCAGCCAAGGGTCGATCAAGAGCACCTTGCCGTTTGGAGTAGTGATGGAAAAAGCCGCGTGCCCAAACCATTTGATTCTGGTTTCCTGCGCCGTCGCCCGACTGCCGGAGCCGAGCAATAAAATAAACAGAGTGACCAGCAGTTTTGTGGTCGTTATTCTGATTTCCATTGAGCCTCATCAAACTCCATTAATAAATTGTGATTCGCATATATTGCCACCAAATTTTAAGTTAAATTGGTGTTTACACAAGAGCCAGTTTTAGACAAATTAGATAGACCAATTTATGATCGTCAACATATCTTGCAGTCGTTTGCATACGCTCAAAACTGTGCGCCGCGACAGACAATACTGTCTCGCAAAATCTCTTGGTGCGGGTAGTCTGACCCGGAAGGCCCGAAGCAGCCTCCTAAAATCGAGCGCGCGGGTTCTGCATAGAACCAGTCTGTGGAGTCTCTATCTGGCAGACGGCAACTCAGCAATTCAAGCGTGATGACAGTTTTGGCCGGCCAATCTAATTGGTCTAATTAAATCATTCATAAGTGGCTCTACACAGAATACCAATGCCAGCTTAAGATTAGCGTTGAGATGCACACTCTGCGATTTTTTAGAAGTCATAGAAGGGCATGGAAACTACTGACTCGGAGAGCAAGACATGATGGGGGCCAACGAGCAGGCTGAGGCCAACGAGCAGGCTACCGCTACTCATAAAGAAACAGGTCTGCCGATGTCAAACCAGAGAGCCTTTTTGCCTCTCGGCGGTCGTGTCTATGGATTGGGTGCCATTGCGCTCGGACTCGTCGGCATGATCTGGGGCGACTTTGCGACCATTTGGCAGCCGGTGCAGGCCGGCGTCCCACATCGCGAGGCGCTCGCATACATCACAGCCGTCTGTCTGCTTTCGGCGGGTCTGGCGATTCAATGGCGGCGGAGCGCGCCGGCGGGGCTTCTGGTACTGGCGGTTCTTTACTTCATCTTCGCCTTGCTCTGGCTGCCTCGCGTGGTCGGGTATCCGCAAATCTTTGCCACTTGGGGCGGGTTTCTAGAGGAGATGGCACTGGTTGCCGCCGCGATTGTCCTTTACTCATCTTTAGCGCCACCCCGTTCGGCGCTGGCGCTCAGAGCGGCCCGGATCGGTCGTCTCTTATTTGGCGTCTGTGTGCTTTCGTTCGCGCTGGATCATTTCTTCGCCCTTACGATTACGGCTGGCATGGTGCCAGAGTGGATTCCTCCGGGCCAAATGTTCTGGGCAGTGGCGACCGGGGTCGCTCACCTGCTCGCCGGTATCGCGATACTCTCCGGGGTGCTGGATGTTATCGCTTCCCGGTTGCTCACCGCGATGCTCGTCGTCTTTGGCGCGCTCGTGTGGATGCCCGCGCTCTTCGCCCAGCCACGGGAACATATGGTCTGGGCCGCCAACTCGATCAATCTGGCTTTAATTGGAGCGGCCTGGGCGGTCGCCGATTCAATAGCGAGTCGCCGAAAGCAGGGACAGGATCAGCAAGGCGCTGAAATGGTAGTCGCGTAACAGCTTCAATTACGAGTGATGTCGATTAGCACTTGCGCCAACTTCTTCATGCCTTGCCTGATCTGTTTTCCGTTATAAGCCGCGTAGCCGAGAAGCAGCCCGCCGCGCAGTTTTTGATTGATACAGTAAGCCGAGACGGGCGCGAGGTTCAATTCAGTTTCCGCCGCGCGGCGCGAAACTTCTCTGTCGCTGATGCGCCGCGGAAGCCAGCCGATGATGTGCATCCCCGCCTCGGCGGGCGCGACTTCCAACATTCCCTTTAGATTTTTTCGCGCCTCTTCGACCAGAATCTGTTGACGCTCTTCGTACATCCCGCGCATCCGGCGGATATGCCGGACGAAGTGTCTTTCGGCGATGAACTCAGCGAGAACCGCCTGCTCAATGGAGGGCGAATGCAGGTCGGTGAGAGCGCGAGCCGCGGCGAAGACTTCGATCAAATCCGTCGGCGCAACCAGATAGCCGAGTCTGAGCGCTGGAAAGATCGTCTTACTGAATGTACCGACATATATCACACGCCCGTCGCGGTCAAGACCTTGCAGAGAGGCGAGCGGCCGTCCACTGTAACGATATTCGCTGTTGTAATCGTCCTCGATAATGAAGGCGTCCCGTTCTCGCGCCCATTCAAGCAAGCTCAGGCGGCGCGCCAAACTCATCGTCACACCGAGCGGAAACTGATGCGACGGCGTGACGTAGATGAGTCGCGCTTTCCGGCTTCGCTTTCTCGCCGTTTGCAAATCGAAACCTTCTTCGTCTATCGGCACGGGAACGATTTTCGCGCCCGTCGTCGCCAAAATGTCGCGTGCCCCGATATAGCCGGGGTCTTCCAGACAAACGTCATCCGAACGTGACAGGAAGATTCTGCCGA
Source organism: Pyrinomonadaceae bacterium (assembly GCA_035474235.1). Taxonomy (GTDB): domain Bacteria; phylum Acidobacteriota; class Blastocatellia; order Pyrinomonadales; family Pyrinomonadaceae; genus QHXN01. The sequence goes on along the minus strand of DATINM010000002.1, from coordinate 38,341 downwards.
TCAAATCCAGAGCCTGTTGTGTACCGTTGGTTATGATGATCTGCTCCGGCGTGCAGCGCACACCGCGAGCGGCCGCGAGGTGTGCGGCAATGGCCTCGCGCAAAGGTTGAAAGCCGACCGCATTACCGTAACTGAGAACCGGCGCGGGCGGGCTTTTCTGCCACTTCTGCGCGATCTTCGCCCACACGCCGAAGGGGAATTCGTCAATTGCCGCGACGCCGTGCTGGAACGGCGCGAGCGCGGTTGCGCCGTGATGCCGCAAAATAATCTTGCTGTTCTGCGCGACCTTACTTCCGTACTCCGAAAATATTACCTTTCGCGTTAAAGGTTTTTCTTGACGCTCCAGCCCCTTGAAGCCCGAAGCCTGCAAGAACTCCTCCGGCAAATGCGCGGAGACAAATGTTCCCGCACCGCTGCGGCCTTCGAGGTAGCCTTCCGCCAGCAGTTGCTCATAGGCGTTGACGACGGTCATTCTCGATACGCCGAGTTGTTTTGCCAGCAGGCGAGAGGCGGGCAGTTGTCTGCCCGAAGAAAGTCCACCGCTTAAAATCGAGCGGCGAATCGTATCGTAAATCTGTCGGTAAAGCGGTGCGTCGGACTTTTCGTCCAGAGAGATAAACGGCGGGTGCGGCATACTGCGACGATAATAAATTGGCACATCTAAGTTGTCGAGAACTGGTTATTGCATAGATGCCAATTTCGCTTCGGCGAACATGTGATTCCCGGTCGCCGGTAAGCGGCAAAACTTCCTCTACCACAGATGGCGAGCCGTTGCTAGAAGACCCTGTAGCGAACGGCGACCACCGGGCAGCACCAACCAGATGCCCGCACACGTCAGGCCGAAGCAGACGACGCTGGTCGCAAGACCCGATAGGCCGTACATGGCGAGCGGGAACTGCCGCAGTAGAGCGAATAGCGCCGCGGCGGAGGCAACCGATGCGACGGCCGGATGCGCGGCCGACCGGAAGACCTCCGTCCAGTGCACGGGCGACCCCTTGCATGCGTACATCAACTTCGGAATCAGCAGAACCGCACGGCACGCGCTGAAGAAGACCGCGACGCCGAAAGCGCCCCAGCGGACGGCGACCAAGAAGCCGGCCAGCGTGAAGAGTGTGGAAAACAGCGACCACTTAAACTGCCGGTCGGTACGCCCCAACGGCACGAAGACCCACGCCGAGCCTGTATCGAGCGGGGCTATAAAAGCTGCGAGCGCGAGCGCACGGAAGAGTGGCACGCTCTCAGTCCATTGGTTCCCCAGTAGCAGCGGCACGGCCCAACCGGCCGTGACGAAGAGGAAGGCGACGAGGGGCATACCGACCGCCGCCGATAAGAGAACACTTCGGCGGTAGTATGCGACGAAGAGTTTCGGGTCGAGTTGTATGCGGCTGAGCGTCGGAACTACCACGCCCGAGAGCGGCGTGATGAATTGCTGAGATGGAACCAGCAACATCTGGTAAGCCTTGTAGTAAAGACCCAGAGAGCGCGCGCCGCCGAACCAGCCGACGAGCAGGTTGTCCGCGTAGCGTGTTAAATAGGACAGCGCGCCGAGGCCGGTCAGGTGTGATCCGAAGGTCAGGAGCGGGCGCACTTGTGACGGCCACACGGGGCGCGCAGGTCGCCAGCCGCAGGCGAGTAACACGCCCAACGTGGTGAAGATTTCGGTCGCGAGTTTCATGTAAACCAGCGCCCAGTAGTGAAACCCGAACCACGCCAGCGCGAGGCCGATTACTGCGCCCGGCATCATGGCGATGAATTCGGTAACGGCAATCAACATGAAGCGCATCCGTCTTTTAAGCAGCGCCCGGTGCTGGCACCCGACTCCGAAAAAGATGAATCCCGTAGATAGCACCGCTATCATCGGCGCGAGTCGAGGCTCTCCGTAGAGTGCGGCGAACAGCGGCGCGGCGGCGGCGGAGATGGTCGCCAGCGCGCAGCCCCAGAGCGTGTTTATCCAGAAGAGCGAACTGACTTGCTCGTGGCTGATCTCTTGGCGCTGCACGGTCGCCACCGGCAGATTCAGGTCGTTGAAGAGAGAAAAGCCTGTGATGATACTTATAACGATGGCCGCCAGCCCGAAATCTTCCGGCATCAGCAGCCGTGCTAAAATGATGTTGACACCAAAGAGCAGCCCGAACTTGCAGACCTGTGAGAGCACGACGACAGCCGCGCCTTTCGCCGCGCTGCTGCGCAACTCGGCGTCCGTCTGGTCTGCGCGCAGGTGTTGCTCGACATCAACCTTACTGGCCGAAGTGGTGAACATATAGCCCGTGTCCCGAAGATTACCAGATGACAATACAGACCGTAGGGCAGCGGAGTCACCTGCAACACCTGACGACCCGAAATTAGAGCCGGTTGCCAAACGAACGTGCGATCTCGACATCGCACGCCGTCTCTACGCCGAGGAAATCCGCGTCAAGGCTGACCTGCGTTCGGATGCTTTGATTGAAGCGTTCGCTGTTGTGCCGCGCGAGCATTACCTCGGGCCGGGGCCGTGGTTGATAAAGAAGGACGGTCGCGGGCTGCTGCACAAACTCGACGAACGCCTGCGCGGTGAGTACCGGCTCACCGACGACGCAGACCCGCGTCGAATTTACAGAGACGTGCACGTAGCGATTGATGCGACGCGCGGCCTGAACAACGGGCGTCCGGGCAGGCTCGCCCACTGGCTCGACCTACTCGACCTGCGCGCGGGAGAGTGCGTCCTGCACGTCGGCTGCGGCGTCGGCTACTACACAGCGATCATGGCCGAGGTCACGGGCCACGGCGGCCAGATCGTAGGCTTCGAGATTGACGCCGAACTGGCAGAGCGTGCGCGAAGGAATCTTGCACATCTCGGCCACGTCGAAGTCCTGCACGCAGACGGCGGCGTGCAGGACGTTGGGAAATGCGACGCGGTTTTCGTCAACGCCGGTTCCACGCGCGTGTGCCCCGTGTGGCTCGACGGCCTGCGGCCCGGCGGGCGTATGATCTTGCCGCTCACGACGAACGACGGAAGGGGCGCGTTGTTGAAAGTGACCTTTGACGGGCGGGCTTACGCGGCCCGCTTCGTCTCCTCGGCGCGCGTCTTTCACTGTGCGGGCAGCCGCGACTCCGAGTCTGCGCGGCGGCTGCGTGATGCGCTGCGGCGCGCCGACCCGGCGGCGGTGCGTTCACTGCGGCGGGACGCACACCTTGAAGACGCGACCTGCTGGTTCCATCTTCAAGGGTGCTGCCTCTCGACGCTGCCGGCAGGGCATGAAGTTTAGAGTTGAGAGTGCGGGCCGAAGTTAACGCACGTCGCCGTGGTCGCCGCCCGTCCACTTTCCGCCGCGAGTTCAATCGGAGTCCGGCGAGTCTTGAATCACACCCGCAAAGCCGGGCCTTGATCCGAGTCTGACCCTTGCGCGCGCGAGCCGAGCCTCCAACCCGGAGCCGAGCAGAAACCACACGTACGCGACATCGTCAACGAAGCCCGCGCGGTGTCGCGTCCAAAGGTATCGCGCCGACGACTTGACCGCTTCGTGCATCTTCTCGCCGCCGGCCCGCCCGACCTTTGAACGCCGGTGGTGCGCCTTCGCCGACGGAACGGCCCCGAAGCTGAACACCTTACCCGCCCGAAGGAAGAAGTCAACGTCTTCGCCGAGCGCGTAGCCTTCGAGGCTGTCGTCGAAGCGGAAGCGCTCAAGCACCGCGCGCCTCAGACAGAAGGCGCAGCCGGGCATCAGTGGTACGGCGCGCGCCGCCTTCAGAGACGCGAGAGCGTGCCGCTGGTCGCGGAGGAAACGGTGACGAAAGAGCGCTGCCTTCAGACCGCGACGGGCGGGGTCGCGTCCTTCTTCCGTCAGCCGGCCCGTCAGTCCGGCCCAACCGGGAAAGGCTTTGAAGCCGCGCTCCATCTCGGCCAGATAGTCAGGGTCGAGCGTCACGTCGTCGTCGAAAAAGCAGACGAGGTCGCCCTTGCTCGCGGCGAAGCCGACGTTACGCGCCGCCGGCAGCCCTCTGATTTCGGTGTCGCGGATGTGAATCGGGCGCGGGTCTGTGTACCCGGCCAGCGTTTCTCCGACATCACCTGCGCGGCTCTGATCCACGACGATCAACTCGTCGGGCGCTCGCGTCTGTGCTCGCACGCACTTGAGCGTCTGCGCGAGGTCGCCGGCGCGGTCTTTCGTCGGGATGACGATGGATATGCTGAGGCGTGAAGCTTCGGCGTGGGACATTGTTTGAACTACCTCAGTCGGCGGACTCCTGTAGGGGAAGGTCGAGAAAGCCTGCATCGCTCTCCGAAGGCGCGGCCGCGCCGAAGAAGCGAGCTACGATAACGGCCACAGACATATCCGCCGTCACGTTCAGGAGAGTCTTGAAGATGTCGGGCACGGCGTCAACCGCCTTGAGCAGCATGACCCCTTCGACGGGGATGCCCGCCCCAAGATAAAGAGGCAGCGTCGCGAGCGTTTCGCCGCTGCTTGGGATGCCGACGGAGGTGAAGCTGAAGAGAATTTCCGTTGCCACGAAGGTCAGGACGTATCCGGGTCTGAGCGGCAGGCCGTAGAGATGCGCGAGGAAGTAGAGTTGGAACGGCGCGGAGATGGCGCGATTCAGCTTGAAGCTTGAGACCGAGAGCGGAAGCACGAGGCCGGAGACTTCCGCGGGCAGGCGCAAACGCTCGGTCGAGCCTTCGATGAGCGGCGCGAGCGATGCGAGCGAGGAGCGCGTGCCGATACCTACGGCCTGCGCCGGCCAGACGCCGCTGGCGAAGCGGCGCAACGGCACTCGCCCTAAGACGAAGCTGACGGGATAGAGCAGAGCCGTGAACGCGAGCAGCAGACCCGAAAGTTCAAGAACGTAAAAGCCGACGCTTCCCGCGACGGCCACTCCGGTCTTCGCGGCCAGCGAGAACGTGAGCGCGAAGACTCCGAGCGGGATCAAAAGCAGGAGCCAGCCGACGAGAACGCTCGCCGTCTCCGCGACGGCCTCGAAGAAGCGCACGAGCAAGTCACGCCGCTCCTGCGTGACGCGCGTCAGCGCCAGCGCGAAGAGTATCGCGCACACCAACAGCCCCAGAATGTTCTCTTCCGCGAGTGCGCGAAAGACGTTCGTCGGCATCAAGGCCGACACCCACTGTGCAAGTGTCGGCGTTTGGCCTGCGCGCTCGACCGCTTCGCGTCCTGCGGTCGAGACGGATTGGAGCGCCGCGCGCGCGTCCGCGTCAACCGTGATGCCCTCTGACAGACGGGGCGCGACGGCCAACGTGAGCGCACCGGCCAGCATGAGGAAGACGAGGAATGCCAGCAGCGACAGTCCTCCCACTCTCCCTGCCGTGCGCGTTTGCCGCGTCGAGCCAATCACGAGCACAAGGCATGCGACCATCAGAGGAACGGCGACCATGCGTAGCGCGTTCGTCCACAGCAAACCCACCGGCTCGAACACGGACGCGAGCGCGAGCAGCCAGCCCGCCTGCGTCTCGTGCGCCAGCGCGCCCGCCCCAAAGCCTGCGACAAGACCGGCGAGCGATCCCAAAGTCACGACGGCGGGGCGCATGCGACGTTGTTGTAGACCGTGCATATTAAGCGAAGGCCCGGCGCAGCCTTTCGGCGCAGTTTAGAAACGGCTCGACGCGGCGCGAGCGCCTGACGAGCCTTCGCACCGCCCCGGCCAGTTCAGGCTCAAGACGACCGCGCCGCAGGATTTTCTCCAACCTGTTGAAATACACTTTAAGATAGGGCAAGGCGTCAACGCGCTCGGCCAACGCGTCGCCCCCGTCGAATACTGGAAAGTCGTCGAGCGCGCCCCACTCGGCAAGCATCACCATAGTCACGACGCACTTCGCGCAGCGCGAGCAGTTGCCGTGCGGCGCGCTGTTCTCCCAGCACACGCGCAGGTGCTCGCGCGCCAGCGGCTCGCGGGCGAGAAGACGAACTTTCTCTTCACGCGGCATCTCCGCGCCGCGGTGCGCGACTTCCATCCGACCCGACGACCAGAAGTGATCCGTCATGAAGCTCGAACCCCACGGTTGCGGGTTCGATTTGTTATAGGTCGAAGAGATTATCAAGCGGCCTGCCTTACCCGAAAGCAGGTGTCCCAACGCGGCCAGAGCGCCGCCGTGCGCTCGTTCCCAAAGGCTTGAGCGTCCCGCCGCCGGGTGCTCTCGAAAGTTCGTGCGAATCACTACGGGCTTCGCGCCGACGCTCGCCGCCACCGCACGCAGCGACTTCTTGAAGGCGTCCATGCGCGCCGTGTCGCGAAGAGGAATGTCGAAGCCGTGCGCGGCGACGAGTAGCCGCGGCCTGTCGTCGCCGTGAAGAAGACTATAGAAGGAGTCAACGCCGCCGCTGAAGCAGAGCGCGGTTTCAAGCTTCGCCGTCGTCTCGTCGAACTCGGCGCGTCTTGCCGCGTCCATCTCAAGATGAGTCGCGGCCCGCGGGAGCAGTGGCGGATAGTCCCACCACTCGCGCCACACATCCAACAAACGACCGACGTTCGACAGCCACTTCGCGCTGACCGGCGCGTCCAGAGTCAGGCGGCGTCCGCGTTGGAGCGCGGGCAGCAGGAGCGCCGTCCCGAAAGCCTCCGGGGCGGGTAACAACTCGATCTCGTCGGACTCGTACCAGAGCGGCACGCCGTCAACGTCTGCGGCGACGCGATGACAACCGCGCTCAGTTGACGCGCGTATGTTCGAGACCTTTACCTCGCGGTGTCCGTTATCAACTAAGCTCTTCAGCAATGATGACGGCTCTTTCTTCAGTGATGAAGTCGGCCCGGGTTTGACTCTCAGCACCGCGCTTCGACGATCTCGCGCAAATGTGCGTAAGCCGCCCTTCCTTCGCTCAACTGCCGCTCGGCTGCCCGCAGCAGTCGGGGACGCAAAGACTCTGCACACGCCCACGCGTCCACAGTCTTATCGACAAGCTTCTGACTGAACAGGCTATCCGACAAGCTCAGAACCTCTACGCCCGCGCCGAACTGATCGGCGAGGCCGCGAAATTTAAGCTCGTAGTATTCTGAGTTGGTCAGGCAAACGGCCTGTATGCCTTGGCTCAATGCGAAGACCGCCGCGTGGTAGCTGCCCGTCACGACTACGCGGCACTTGCCTACGCGCTCGATGAGAGCGTTCGGGTCGCCCGGCCCGACGCCAGCGCGTTCGGAGTTCCACGAGCCGTCTATCAATTCCTCAGCCGCCGCAACGTCGGAAACGTCGGAAGAGGATTCTACAACCCCGTTGGCGGAAACGGGTAGCGCCATCATGTGTGACTTCAGACGCCTCGCCGCCTCTTGTAACGGCTTCCGAATCGCCCCGATCATCTCGCGTCTTACCCGCGCATATCCCGCCACCCGCAGGTTAACGCCGAGGTATTCGCCGGCCTCTTCGCGTCGGGTTAAGTATGTTGGTTCTATTGCGTCGTCGCCCGTAACAAAGATGCGCTCAAGGGGTACGCCGACCCGCTTCAGAATGGGGAGCGAGGTGAGTTTCTCACGCAGCGCAATAAGGTTTGCTCTGGGCAGAACCTCGCGCGCCTTCTTCAAAAGGGCGGGGTCACGCAGAGGCCCGATCCCCTGACCGAACAGTGCTACGGTCGCCCCTGCCTTAAGTGACGCGTCGAGGCGTTCAAGTACAGCCCAAGCCTGACTGCGGAAAACGTCCGTGATAAAACCGCCTCCTGCGACGACGAATAGCTCTGCCCCGCCGAAGTCGTTTCCGGCGATGCTGCGTCTCGCCCTGAGCCTTTGCAAGCGGTCTTGGAGTCCCGGCGTCCGCATACGAACCAACGTTTCAAGACGCGGCATCGCGCGCCGAAAACGCGTGTATAGATTTCTGACTTGGTTCCATCCGTGATTATGTTCGGCGGGAACAGGGTGAGCGCCTTCGCAGTAACGGGCCAGCCTCCGGCTGTCGCGCGTGATTATTCCGAACTCAGCGCCGGGGAAGTGTGAGCGCAGGCGCTCGAACAGAACCTGAAGCATACAGGCGTCGCCCAAGTTGTCCAGATCGTAGCCGCTATTCTCTACGAGAATCCGCAATAGATAACCTCGAACGGAGCATCAGGCGGAAGCTTGAGATGAATGGTCATGGCAATGTTGTCGTCAACTTCGACGAACGACTCAAACAACCGAGTCTTCGACGAGCGACTCAAACAACCGAGTTCCGTGCGATGACTTCCCTGTAAAACCCTGCGCTCAGCTTCGGCGTGCGCGTCTGCGTCTGGTAGTCAACGTAGTGCAGCCCGAAGCGGTTTGTGTAGCCGTCGGCCCACTCGAAGTTGTCCATAAGGCTCCAGAGGAAGTAGCCGCGCACGGGCACGCCTTCCGACGTGGCGCGCTGTAGCTGCGTGAGGTAGTTGCGCAAATACATCACCCGGTCGGTGTCGTAAACCTTGCCGTCCGCGGCAGGCACGTCCGCCGACGAGCAACCGTTCTCAGTTATGTAAATCTCCCTGACGTTCCAAAGCTTCGTGACGTGTCGCGGCCCCCAGTAGAGTGCTTCGGGGCCGATGAAGAGCCACGGCGAAGCCATGTGCGGGAACGTCGAAGGGTGCGGCACGAAGGCGAAGCCAACGGCCGATGACTCGTCCGCGCGGACGTAGGTCGGCGTGTAGACGTTTATCCCTACGAAGTCGAGCGGGCTTGAGATTATCTTCAGGTCTTCCGAAGTGAACTTCGGTGCGTCCGCGCCGGCCATCTTCAGATAGGCGTCCGTGTACTTCCCTTCCTGAATCACGGTCATGTACGGAGCGTTTATCTCGCGCGTCGCGCGCGCGGCTGCTTCGACGTGTTCGGGTGTTTCGATGACGGGAACGCAGATAGTCATGTTCTCCGCGAGGCCGACGCGCGTGCCGGGCTTGGCGCTTGCGCGGATCGCCTGTACGGCGAGGCCGTGGCCGAGCACTGCGTTGTGGCGCGTCTGGTTGAAGCGCGCGGGTGGGAGTTTCAGACCCGGCGCGTGAATTCCAACTCTGTATCCGAGTTCGACGAATGCGCCGAACTCGTTGATCGTGAAGAAGTGCTTGACGCGATCCGAGAGCCGCGCGGCGACGTATGCGGCGTAGTCGGCGAACGCCTTCGACGTGTCGCGCGACTCCCAGCCGCCGCCCCTGTCCTGAAGCGCCTGCGGCAAGTCCCAGTGATAGAGCGTGGCGAACGGCTCGATGCCGTTGGCGTTGAGTTCGTCAACAAGGCGTTCGTAGAAGTCTAAGCCCTTCGGGTTCGGAGCGCCCGCCCCCTTCGGAAACACGCGCGGCCACGCGACCGAGAAGCGATACGTCTTGACGCCGAGCGACTTCATTAGCTGAACGTCCTGCTTGTAGCGGTGGTAGTGGTCGTCGGCCACGTCGCCCGTTGCGTTACCCGCGACCTTGCCGGGCGTGTGTGAGAAGGTGTCCCAGATGGAATGGCCGCGGCCGTCTTCACCCGCTGCGCCCTCGACCTGATACGACGCCGTGGCCGTGCCCCAGAGAAAGCCCTTCGGAAACTCGCGGCCTCCGTTAACTTCTGCGCCCGCGTCCCGGCTTTGCTGCGCCGGCGCGGGCGAGCCGAGCGCGGGGAGTGGTTTGGCGGTAGCGGTCATAGCCGCCGCGCCGGCGACCTTTGCGAACGTGCGTCTCGATATTTTTTTGTTCATAAAGACTCCTCGGAGTTGTGAACTTACTACGCCCGGAGTTTTACAGCTTGAGATACTTGTTGAGTCTGCCGTGCGATGAAGGCATTATACACATTCACGCGCAGAGTATTTGTTCGTCGCCCGAGCGCCGCCGGAAACGCCGCGCGCCTACGTTGCTCATGCTCGCCGGCACAGCGCACATGAAAAGGAAGGGACGCGAGTTGGAGCACCGGCGAAACCGTATAGGTTTCTTCGTCTGCCTGATCGTCTTCACGCAGTTGTTCGCCGCCGCGACTGCCGAGGCCGAAGACGGCTACCGTCTATGGCTGCGCTACGACCCGCTGCCCGCCGAGACGGCGAATGCTTATCGCCGCCGCGTTACTTCCGTCGTGGTGCAGGGCAAGTCTCGGACGCTCGACGCCGCCCGTACTGAACTCGTCAACGGCCTGACCGGATTGCTCGGCCACGACATTACGGGCGCGTCGGAGGTAAAGGGCGGAGCAATAGTCGTCGGCACGCCGCGTAGCTCGCCGCTCGTCGCGACGCTCAAGCTGGATCGGCAACTCGCGGCACTCGGCCCCGAAGGGTTCGTTGTTCGCACAGTCAGACTCGGCGGGCGCGTCTTCACCGTCATCGCTTCGGACGGCGAGACGGGCGCGCTCTACGGAGCGTTCCACTTCCTGCGCCTGTTGCAGACGCTTCAGCCGATAGACAGGCTCGACGTGAGCGAGAGGCCGCGTCTGCGTCTGCGCTTGCTTAATCATTGGGACAACCTCGACGGCCGGATAGAGCGCGGCTACGCGGGCCGCTCGCTCTGGGACTGGCAGGCGTTGCCGGAGAAGGTTGACCCGCGGTTGCGCGATTACGCGCGCGCCGACGCCTCAATCGGAATCAACGGCTCGGTGCTCAACAACGTCAACGCCGACGCCGGAAGCCTGAGCGCCGAGTACCTCCGAAAGACCGCTGCAATCGCCGACGCCTTCCGGCCTTACGGCGTGCGCGTCTATCTTTCGGCGCGCTTCTCCGCGCCCGTCGAACTCGGCGGCCTGAAAACAGCCGACCCGCTCGACCCTGAAGTACGAGAGTGGTGGCGGCACAAGACCGACGAAATTTACAAACTCATCCCGGACTTCGGCGGCTTCCTCGTCAAAGCCAACAGCGAGGGGCAGCCCGGCCCGCGCACATACAACCGAACGCACGCCGACGGCGCGAACATGCTGGCCGCCGCGCTCGCGCCGCACAAAGGCGTCGTCATCTGGCGCGCGTTCGTCTATGACCAGAGACCCGACGGCGACCGCGCAGCAGCAGCATACGACGAGCTAAAACCGTTCGACGGCGAGTTCGCGCCGAACGTCCTGCTTCAAGTAAAGAACGGCCCCGTTGACTTCCAGCCGCGCGAGCCTTTCCATCCGCTCTTCGGCGCGATGCCGAAGACGCAGTTGATGCTCGAAGTTCAGATCACGCAGGAGTATCTTGGCGAGTCGAACAACCTTGTCTTCCTCGCGCCGATGTGGCGCGAGGTGCTCGACTCAGACACATACGCGCGCGGCCCCGGCTCGACCGTCAGCCGTGTGATTGACGGAAGCCTCTTTGGAGGTCGTCTGACCGGCATGGCCGGCGTCGCCAACACCGGCTCGGATCGCAACTGGACGGGACACCACTTCGCGCAGGCGAACTGGTACGCCTTCGGTCGGTTGGCGTGGAACCCCGACATCGCTTCGCGGCAGATCGCGGACGAGTGGGCGCGAATGACCTTCACGCACGACGCGAGGGCGCTCGAAGTCATCACGCGCATCATGCTCGAATCGCACGAGGCCGCCGTTGACTACATGACGCCGCTCGGCCTGCATCATCTCATGTGGGGAGGCCACCACTACGGGCCCGCGCCTTGGTGGAACACGGAGCCGAGTCCGGTCTGGAATCCTGTTTACTATCACCGCGCCGATGCGTGGGGACTGGGCTTCGACCGGACAGAGACGGGCAGCAACGCCGTCGCCGACTACGCGCCGCCGGTGCGTGAACGCTTCGCAGACTCGAAGACCTGCCCCGAAAAATTTTTGCTCTGGTTCCATCACGTCTCTTGGGACTACCGGCTGCGTTCGGGTCGCACGCTCTGGGATGGACTTGCGCTTCACTACCAGCGCGGCGTCGAGTGGGTTCGCGGCGCGCGCAAAAGTTGGGACGGTCTCGGCGGCGCGATTGACGCGGAGCGGCACGCGGCGGTCGCGAAGAAGCTGGCGATTCAAGAGCGCGACGCCGCGTGGTGGCGCGACGCCTGCCTGCTCTACTTTCAGACCTTCTCGAAGCGCCCGCTGCCCGCGGGCGTCGAGCCGCCGCGGAGGACGCTTCAGGAGTACATGTCCAAAAGCCTGTTAACGATTGACACTTTAGAACACTGAACATGACAGCCGACATAACGGACAATCATTCGACGAACGCCGACCGGCTGACCGACAGAGACGATCTGCGTCGTCAAGTCGCGGAGGTCGTCAACCAGACTCGCGTCATAGATATTCACACGCACCTGTTCGCGCCGCAGTTCGACGCGCTGAACCTCTCAGGCATCGACGAGCTTCTGACCTATCACTACCTGATCGCCGAAACATTCCGCTCCGCCGAAGTCACCCCTGAAAGCTTCTGGCGGACGAGCAAAGCCGGGCAAGCCGACACGGTCTGGCGGACGCTCTTCGTCGAGAATTCTCCAATCTCTGAAGCGGCGCGCGGCGTCGTCACGGTGCTCGACGCCTTCGGCCTCGACACGCGAGCGACCGATCTCGCGGAGGCGCGCGCCTTCTTCGGCTCGCAAAGCGCCGAGACGCACCTCGAACGCGTGCTCGACCTCGCGGGCGTGAGCGACGTTGTGATGACGAACGATCCGTTCGATGCTCAAGAGACGCAGGTGTGGGAGAGCGGCGCGAGTCTCGACAAGCGTTTTCACGCGGCGCTGCGAATGGACGTTCTGCTGAACGAGTGGCCGCGGGCCGCGTCGGCGCTCGCGTCGCAAGGGTTTCGAGTTGACGTTGACGCGGGCGGCGCGACGGCGAGCGAGGTGCGCCGCTTCCTCGACGTTTGGATCGCGCGCATGAGTCCGCTCTACATGGCCGCGTCTCTGCCCGACGATTTCGACTACCCGGAGGCGTGCGTGCGCGCGCGTCTCATTCGCGAAGTGGTGCTGCCCACGGCGAGAGAACACGCGCTGCCTTTCGCTCTGATGGTCGGCGTCCGTCGCGGCGTGAATCCGGCGCTGCGCGCGGCGGGCGACGGGGCGGGGCGCGCAAGCGTCGCCGCGGTCGAACGACTTTGCGCCGAGAACGCGGACGTGCGCTTCCTCGCGACCTTCCTTTCGCGCGAGAACCAGCACGAGTTGTGCGTGGCCGCGCGGAAGTTCGCGAACCTTTTGCCGTTCGGCTGCTGGTGGTTCCTCAACAACCCTTCGATCATCTCGGAGGTCACGCGCGAGCGCTTGGAACTCCTCGGCGCGAGCTTCATCCCGCAGCACTCGGACGCGCGCGTGCTCGAACAGTTGATCTACAAGTGGCGGCACTCGCGTGAAGTCATCGCCGGTGTTCTGTTCGAGTCCTACGAGCGACTGCTCGCGAGCGGTCGCGCCATGACTCGCGCCGAGATCGAGCGCGACATGCGGCGAATGTTCTCCGACAACTTCCGCAACTGGGTCGGACTTGCGACCGGAGGCGAGACGAACGAACGCGACCGTCAGAGGCGACGCGGGCTTTGACTTTCAGAGACGCGAGGCGTTCCAACGATTGAAGATTCCCACGACGGACTTGAATACGGAAGAGGGCGCGATGGACTTGGCGGAGTTGACGAAGTTGTACGACTTCAAGGGCCGCTCGGCGGTCGTCACAGGCGGCACGGGCGTCTTGTGCCGCGCCGTCGTCGAGGCGCTCGCGGGCTGCGGCGCGAGCGTCGCGGTGCTTGCGCGCGACCGCGAAAGGGCCGCCTCGCTTTTCGCGAGCGTGCGCGGGCCGGGCCGAGTCTTCCCCATCGCCTGCGACGTGACGAAGCGCGACGAACTTGAGCGCGCGTCGGAGGCGGTCGTCGCGGAGTTCGGGAGCGTTGACGCGCTCGTCAACGGCGCGGGCGGAAACGACCCGCGCGCGACGACGCGCGAAGTCCTCTCCTTCTTCGATCTCCCCGAAGACGCGCTGCGCTCGGTCTTCGACCTGAACCTGCTCGGCACCGTCTACGCCTCACAAATCTTCGGCAGGCTGATGGCCGCGCGCGGCGAGGGCGTGATCCTCAACGTCTCTTCGATGAGCGCGACGCGCCCGCTGACGCGCGTCGCCGCGTACTCGGCGGCGAAGGCGGGCGTCAACAGTTTCACTCAATGGCTCGCCGTCCACCTTGCGACGGAGTACAACCCTCGCATACGCGTCAACGCAATCGCGCCCGGCTTCTTCCTGACCGAGCAGAATCGTTTTCTGCTGACCGACGAAGAGACGGGCGAACTGACCGCGCGAGGCCATAGCATCATCGGCCACACGCCCTTGGGTCGCTTCGGCGAGCCGTCGGACTTGCTCGGCGCGGCGCTGTGGCTTCTGTCGCCGGCATCCGCCTTCGTCACGGGCGTCGTTGTTCCCGTTGACGGCGGCTTCTCGGCGTTCGGCGGAGTGTGAGCGCGCCGGACGAAACGAGCACGCACGAAAGTTAGAATGAGAGAAGAAACGCTGAGCAGCAGGACGGAGCAGTCCATCGTCGGAAGTGGAGCGCCCGAACTCGACCTCTCGCCGTCGGAGTTGCGCGCAATCGTCGCGGAAGCTTTGTCGGGTGTCGCGCGCGGCGAGCGCGTGCTCGCCATAATCCCCGACAAGACGCGCGACGACAACACAGACTTGCTCTTCCCCTTCGCGGCGGAAATCCTCGGCGCGCGCGGCGTCGCCCGTTTCGATGCGCTCGTCGCGCAGGGCACGCACTCTCCGATGACCGAAAGCGAGAAGCGCGCGAAGACGGGCCTTCGAGAAGGCTCGCCGCCGAACGCGCCCGTTCAAATCTACGACCACCACTGGGACAAAGCGGAAGAGCTTGTGATGCTCGGCGAGTTGAGCGCCGCGCGCGTCGGCGAGTTGACGGGCGGGCTGCTCGAACAGGCTGTCGAGGTTAACCTGAACCGGCGGCTTGCGCCCGGCGCTTACGACACGGTTCTCGTCTTCGGCGCGACCGTGCCGCACGAAGTCGCGGGCTTCGCGGGCGGCGCTAAATATTTTTTCCCCGGCGTCGCCGGCCCCGACCTGACGCACGCGACACACTGGCTCGGCGCGCTCGCATCAATCGAGCGAGTGATCGGTCGCGTCGAGACGCCGACGCGCCGCATGATCGAGGCGGCGGCGGAGTTCGTGCCCGCGCGCGTCATCTCGCTCAATACGGTCGTCACGCGCGAGGACGACGGGCGGCTGCGCACGCACGCGCTCTTTGCGGGCGACATACGCCGCGCCTTCAGGCTCGCAGCCGATGTGAGCCGACGCGTGCACATTAAGTACACGGGCAGGAAATACGGGCGCGTCGTCGCGCTCCTCGACGAGCACTACGACGAGCTTTGGGTCGGCGGCAAGGCGAGCTACAAGCTTGGCGGCGTCATCGAAGAGGGCGGCGAACTCGTCATCTACGCGCCGCACCTTCGAGCGATCTCCGAGACGCACGGGCGTCTGATCGAGCAGTACGGCTATGCGCCGCTCGACCGCGTGCGCGAGATGGTCGCGCTCTCGGCTGAACTTCGTTCTAATCTGGCGGTGGCCGCGCACCTCGCGCACGTCTCATACGCGGGGCGGCGCGACGAATCGGGGCGCATCGTCCCGCGCTACCGGATAACGCTCGCCTCCGCGCTCGACGAGGCGACGTGCCGGCGCGTGAACTTAGGGTTCATGGACTACCGTGCGTTCCGGCTCGAAGAGTACGAGTCAGACACGGACACGCTCGTCGTCGAGCGCGCCGGTCGAGACCTCTATCTGGTCGCGCCGCATTGATTCGGGCGGCTCCGTGCCCGCACGAAAAAAACGTGTGGCAACCCGCTTCGACGCGGACTAGAATCACGAACCACAGCGCCGGCGCGGATAGATAAGACGGAAATTTTATCGACGCCGTAACACCCTTGCTAAAGAGGAGCGAACGTGGGACGAATAATTTTACGCTTGGCGGCGCTGGCGATCTGGATGTCGGTCGTCTGTTTAAATAGCCTTCATGCGCAGACTCCGGGCGATGCGAGCAACAGTCAAAAAGAGGTCGCGGTGACGATGGACGACCTGCCGCTCAACGGCCCGCGGATCGAACTCGCGAGGCTGCGCGCAATGACCGACAAACTCGTGTCGGGATTCAAAAGGTATCGGATTCCGGTCGTCGGCTTCGTCAACGAGTCGCTCATCTACGTGCCCGGCGAAGCAGACGCGCGCATCGCGCTGCTGAAAGAGTGGTCTGACGGCGGCGTCGAATTGGGCAACCACACCTTCTCTCACATCGGGTTCAAGACGGCCTCGCTCGCCGACTACGAGGACGACTTCATACGCGGCGAGACGGTCACGGAGATTCTCTTGAAGGCGAAGGGTCAGAAGGCACGGTACTTCCGCCACCCATTTCTACAGATGGGCGCGACGCCGGAGCTTGAAAAATCCTTCGAGGACTTTATCGCCGCGCGCGGCTACCGGATCGCGCCCGTGACTGTTGACACGATGGACTGGATGTTTCTCGCCGCCTACGAGAAGGCGCGCGCGCGTGGCGACGCCGGAGAATTAAAGCGCGTCTCCGAAGAGTACCTGAAGTTCGCCGCGCTCAAGTTCGACCACTGCGAGAAGGTCTCGGCGGAGTTGTTCGGACGCCAGATCAGACACATCCTCCTGCTGCACGCCAACGAACTTAACGCCGACAACTTCGATGCGCTGGTCAATGTGTTGAAGGACAGAGGCTACCGTTTCATCACTCTTGAAGAGGCGTTGAAAGACCCTGTTTATCTCTCGCCCGACAAGTACGCGGACACCTCGGACTGGTTGGGCGCGTGGGCAATCAGCAAGGGAAAGAAGTTCACGTCGCCGACGCCGCCCGATTACATTCAGAAGGCATACGGGGACGGCCAGTAAAAGAATTGGAAATCAGACCCGCCGCACTTCGGCCCGACATTGTAAGTAACACGCCTCGCGAGGCTCGGAGGCGTGTGCATAAAGCGGAGGCCACGTCTTCAAAAGTGAGTGGATGATGAAGTCAACGCGCGACGGCGCGGGCAGAGCGCCGGTAAAAGAGTTCACAATCAAAGATTGGATGACGGGCACGGCGGTCGCGCTTCTCGTGTTGTTGGCGACGGCGGGAACACTGTCCGAGGCGGAGAAGGCGCAGGTGATTTCGCCTTCCGTCGCACACGCACGGGGCGAACGAAACAGCTTCGCATTCTTCGACGGCGGACGCAGCAACGTTGCGCTCTTCGACGCAGACTGGCGTTTCCAACGCGGCGGCGCGCAGGGCGCGGAGAGTCCGGACTTCGACGACTCAGGCTGGCGTAAGTTAGACCTCCCGCACGATTGGAGCATTGAAGACCTGCCGGAGAAGCACTCGCCCTTCGACCCCGAAGCCATCAGTCAGGTGAGCGGCGGCTTCACGACGGGAGGCACAGGCTGGTATCGAAAGACTTTCAACGTCCCCGCCGAAGCGAGGGGCAAGCGAATCGTCGTTCAGTTCGACGGCGTTTACATGAACGCCGACGTTTGGCTGAACGGCCAAACGATGGGGAGTCATCCTTACGGCTACACGAGCTTCTGGTTCGACCTGACGGACAAGATCAAATTCGGCGGCGCGAACACGCTCGCCGTCAAGGTAAAGAACGAGGGCGAGAATAGCCGCTGGTACTCCGGCTCAGGAATCTACAGACACGTCTGGCTGAAGACTCTGGAGCCTGTGCACGTCGCGCAGTGGGGCACTTACGTAACGACGCCGGAGGTCGGCTCGTCGGCGGCGAAAGTCAACGCGAAGACACGCGTGCAGAACGAGGGCGACGCTCCGGCGCGAATCAGACTTGTCACGAGGATCATCGACGCGGCGGGCGCTGAAGACGCGCGTGTCGAGTCGAGTCAGACGGTCGAGGCGAACGCCGCATACGAGTTCGATCAGGACGCGGCGATAAAGTCTCCCGCGCTGTGGTCGCCCGACTCGCCCGCGCTCTACACAGCCGTCAGCGAAGTCTATCGCGACGATCAACCGAGCGACCGCGTTGAGACGAAGTTCGGCGTCCGCACGATCTCGTTCGACGCCGACGCCGGCTTCCTCTTAAACGGCCGGCCCCTCAAGATCAAAGGCGGCTGTCTTCACCACGACAACGGCCCGCTCGGCGCGCGCGCATACGACCGTGCCGAGGAGCGCCGCGTCGAGTTGCTGAAGGCCGCGGGCTTTAACGCCTTGAGGCTCGCGCACAATCCGCCGTCGCCCGCCTTCCTCGCGGCCTGCGACCGTCTGGGGATGATGGTCGTTGACGAGGCGTTCGACATGTGGCGCGACGGGAAGAACCCGCACGACTACCACCTCTTCTTCGACGAGTGGTGGCAGCGCGATGTCGAGAGCATGGTCGAGCGCGACCGCAATCACCCGTCCGTCGTCATGTGGAGCACGGGGAACGAGATTCCGAACAGGAACAAGCCGGAAGTGTTGAAGACCGCGAAGACGTTGGCCGATCAGGTGCGACGCTTCGACCCGACGCGCCCCGTCACCTCGGCGGTGAACGACATGGGCGAGGACAAAGACCCTTACTTCGCCGCGCTCGACGTTGCGGGCTACAACTACATGAAGGACAAGTACGAGACAGACCACGCTCGCGTGCCCCGGCGCGTGATGGTCGCGACGGAGTCGTTCCCGCTCGAAGCGTTCGGTTACTGGATGAGCACGCTCGATCACCCTTACGTCGTCGGCGACTTCGTATGGACTGCCTTCGACTACATCGGCGAGGCGAGCATAGGCTGGCGCGGCTACTGGCAGGAGCACAACTTCTATCCGTGGACGCTGGCCTACTGCGGCGACATAGACATCTGCGGTTGGAAGCGCCCGCAGTCTTTCTATCGCGACGCACTCTGGAAGAAGGATCAGGTTTCGGTCTTCGTCGCGCCGCCGCGCCCTTCGTTCGAGCCGAACCCGAAGAGACAGTCGTGGTCGAAGTGGCATTGGTTCGACGTTGTGCCGGACTGGAACTGGAACGGCTACGAAGGCAAACCGCTTGAGGTGAACGTCTATTCATCGTGCGAAGAGGTCGAGTTGTTTTTGAACGGGAAGTCTCTGGGCAGGAAGCCTACGAACCGTTCGACCGAGTTTAAGGCCGCGTGGGAAGTGCCTTACCGTGCGGGCGTGCTCAAAGCCGTCGGTTACGACGCGGGCAAACAGATAAGTTCATCCGAACTGCGAACTGCCGGCGAGCCTGCGCGCATCACTCTCTCCGCCGACCGGAGCGACATCGAAGCAGACGGCGAGGACTTGAGCTACGTCACGGTCGAGTTGACGGACGCGCGCGGCGTGCGCAACCCGAAGGCCCGGAATCTTGTGAACTTCTCAATCGAAGGGCCGGGCACAATCGTCGCCGTCGGCAACGCGAACCCGGTCAGCACGGAGAGCTACCAGCAACCGCAACGGAAGGCTTGGCAGGGTCGCTGCCTTGTCATCATCAAGTCCGAACGGCGCGCGGGCAGAGTAGTCGTCAGGGCTTCTTCGCAAGGGCTTGCACCGGCGACGCTCGCCATAAACGTCAGCGGCACGTAAGCGTCGCGGGGTGAGATTGCACAGACGCAAGACCGAACGCGCATTTAAACGCGTGCGCGCTTGTTGCTAAGATGCCTGCGGCAATATTCAGCAAACTTCAGACGGATGCTTGTTGACATTCACGTCAAACAAGGAGGCGGAGGCTATATGCGTAAGAAGGGCTTGACGGCGCTCGTGTCTTTGGCAGCGCTCGCGTCGGCGGCGTTGCTGGTTGCGTTCGGCGACGCGTGCTCGCAACAGCGTCGCGAAGCGCAGAACGTGCGGCCACAACCGCAGGCATCTCCGGGCAGCGTGCTCGCCGGGCAGGGCTCGGCGGGCGACTGGACGACCGACGCGCCGGGCGTGCGCCATCGAATCACACCGGCTGACTTGCCGCAGCCTTACGCCACGCGCTCTGTGGACGCTGGCTCAAGAGTCGTGAAGCGACCCGAAGGCTCGTGGCCGCAAGTGCCCGCCGGCTTCAAGGTCGAGCAGTACGCGACGGGACTCTCGACGCCGCGACTCATACGCACCGCGCCGAACGGCGACCTCTTCGTCGCGGAGAGTTACTCGGGAAGCGTGCGCGTGCTGCGCGGCGCGGCGGGCAAGGCCGAAACTTCGGAGGTCTTCGCCGCCGACCTGCACCAGCCTTTCGGCATCGCCTTCTATCCGCCCGGCCCCGATCCGCAGTACGTCTATGTCGCGGACACGGACGCCGTGCTCCGCTTTCCCTATCGCAACGGCGACCTGAAGGCGCGCGGCCGCGCCGAGACCATCGTGCCAGACCTGCCGGGCGGCGGACGCCTTCGCGGCGGCGGCCACTGGACGCGCGACATCGCATTCTCGCCCGACGGCAAAAAGATGTTTGTCTCCGTCGGCTCGATGACGAACGACTACGAAGACCCGGACGCGCAAGAGGAGCATCGCGCGGACATACTTCAGTACAACCCGGACGGCACGGGCTTCCGCCTCTACGCGACCGGCATACGCAACGCGGTCGGCATCGCGATCAACTCACAGACCGGCGACCTCTGGGCATCGGTCAACGAGCGCGACGGGCTTGGCGACGACCTCGTCCCCGACTACGTGACGCGCGTACGCGACGGAGGCTTCTACGGCTGGCCCTGGTACTACATCGGGCCTAACCAAGACCCGCGCCACAAGGGCGAGCACACGGAGTTGCGCGACAAGATCACAGTCCCGGACGTGCTCATACAATCGCACTCTGCATCGCTTGAAATGACGTTCTACGCCCCGGGTCAGTTCCCGCGCGAGTACACGGGCGACGCATTCGCCGCCGAGCACGGGTCTTGGAATCGAGGCAAGCGAACGGGCTACAAAGTGATTCGAGTCCTGCTGCGAAACGGAGTGCCGACCGGCGAGTACGAAGACTTCATGACCGGCTTCCTGACACCCGCGGGCGACGTTTGGGGCCGGCCCGTCGGCGTGGCGGAGGCGAAAGACGGCTCGCTGTTGGTCTCCGACGACGGCTCGAACACGATCTGGCGCATCAGCTATGCGGGCAAGTAGTTCGCGGCGAAGCAAAATCGCAGGCTTGAGAGCGGCGAAATCTTACGCGACTGCCGCATCGGTTACAGAACCTTCGGCGGCGGCCCGCTCTGAAACAGCGAACGAATCCAGCCGCCGTCAACCGGCATCGAAGTTCCGTCGATGTAGCCGGCGCGCTCCGAGACGAGGAAGGGCCGCGCGCGCAGAGGACGAGCGAAGCGCCTTCCGCCGCCAACTCTTTCGCGACGGCGCGACTGAGGCCGCGGCTCGAAGCCGAGACGAGCGCGACCTTGCCTTTGAGTCCGAGGTTCATCGACGCTACCCGCGCCTCAGATAGTCGTCCGTCTGGTCGAGCCAGTCCTGACGCGGCGGGCTGAAGATGTCAACGTCGAGCGTATCTTCGAGCGCCTCGGCCTTGTGCGGGACGTTCGGCGGGATGCATAGAACCTCGCCCGCGCGCACGTCAAAGACTTGCGCCTCGTCCTCGCCTATCCAGAAGCGGAGCGCGCCTTCGAGTATGTAAGTTATCTGCTCGTTGTCGTGCGAGTGACGCGGCACGACCGCGCCACGCTTGAGATAGACGTGCGTCAGCATCATGCGCACGCCCGTGATAAGTCGGCGGTCGAGCGATTCCGTCACAACCTCCTTCGGCATTTCGTCCCAGCGGTGCCATGTCACTTCTCTCTTCTCCATCAACTCCTCCTGTCGAACCGTTGTGCGGTCGAGTGCGAGCCGCCGCGACTTCTGTAGCACAGGCCGGGCGAGCGGCGAAGCCGGCTGAGCGAAAAACTTTGTTGCATGACCGCATAAAAGTATTTACTATTACCGCCGCGCCGGGGCCGCCTGTGTCACGCATCGCGAAGCGCCGCCGGGTCAAAGCAAAAGTTTTTACGAGCGCCGCAGGTTCGCGTCGAGCCGCGCTGTCTTACCGCGCCCCACTTCGAGAGCGACGGTGCGCTCGCCGTAACGCACTTTGCAAGTCGTTCCCGTGACGCCGCGGACGGCGGCGTTGACGAGTCGCCCCGCGTCCCAGCTTATGTCCACCTCGAAGCCGCCGCGCGCGCGCAAGCCCTCGACGCTTCCCTTCGGCCACGCGGCGGGCAGCGCGGGCAAGATGTGTATCTCGCCCGCGTGCGACTGCAAGAGCATCTCGGCTATCCCGGCGGTCGCGCCGAAGTTGCCGTCAATCTGGAACGGCGGGTGCGCGTCAAACAGGTTCGGATAGACGCCGCCGCCGCCGCTGCGCGCCGCGTGCTCAGTATAGACGGGCGTGAGCGCGGTCTTCAGAAGATTGTATGCGCGTTCGCCGTCGATGAGCCGCGCCCAGAAATTTATCTTCCAAGCGAGGCTCCAACCCGTGCCCGCGTCGCCGCGGATTTCGAGCGTGCGCTGCGCGGCGGCGAATAGGTCGGGCGTCGTGCGCGGCGTGATCTGGTTGCTCGGATGCAGGCCGTAGAGGTGCGAGACGTGTCGGTGCGTGCGCTCCAGCGCTTCCATGTCCCAGTCTTCGAGCCACTCCTGCAACTGCCCTGCCTTGCCGACCTGCATCGGCGGCAGGCGCGGGAGCAGAGACGAGAGACGCGCCGCGAACTCTCCGTCAAGACGGAGCGTGCGCGCGGCCTCGGCGCAGTGTTTGAAGAGATCGCGGATGATCTGAGTGTCCATCGAAGGGCCCGCGCAGACGGCGACGCCGAAGGGGTGTACGTGCTCAGGCGAGAGCGACGGGCAGGTGACGAGCCACTTGTGCTTCGGCTCTTCGACCAGAGTCTCGACGAAGAACTCGGCAGCGCCCTTCAACACGGGATAGATTTTCGCCAGATAGTTACGGTCGGGCGCGAACTCGTAAGCGTCCCAGAGGTGTTTGCAAAGCCACGCGCCGCCGGTCGGCCACATCCCCCAGAGCGGCCCGTCAACGGGCGCACACGCACGCCAAAGGTCTGTGTTGTGGTGGCAGACCCAGCCGCGCGCGCCCCAGTGAACTTTCGCCGCGCGGCTTCCGTTCTCGACGAGTTCCGAGGTCATGCGCAGGAGCGGCTCGTGGCACTCGGCGAGGTTCGTCACTTCGGCGGGCCAGTAGTTCATCTCAGTGTTGATGTTGATGGTGTACTTCGATTCCCACGGCGGCGTCATTTCAGCGTTCCAAACGCCTTGCAGGTTGGCGGGCTGTGTGCCGGGGCGCGACGACGAGATGAGAAGGTAGCGCCCGTATTGAAAGTAGAGCGCGGCGAGGTGCGCGTCCGTCTCGCCCTCGGCGAAGCGGACGACGCGCTTGTCCGTCGGGAGAGATGCATAGTTGCTTGAGCCGAGGTCGAGACGGACGCGCCGGAAGAGTCTCCGGTGTTCGCGCACGTGCTCGGCGCGCATCTGCGCAAAGCGGCGCGCGGCGGCTTTGTTCAACGTCGTGGCCGCGAGTCGTTCGGGGTCGCCCGACACGTCTTTGAAGCTTCTGTAGCTCGTGGCCGCGGAGACGATGACGGTCGCCGAGTCGGCGCTCATGACGTTGATGCCGTCATCAGTCGCGCTCGTCTTTCCGCCTTCAATACGGACGCGCGCGCGCGCCTGAAACTTGAGCACGCCTCGGATGCCGAAGGCGTCGCCGCCTCTCCCGCGCATGACGAGCGTGTGGCCGTGCTCGGTCGTCGTCGTAGCCTCCTGCGGCGTCTTCATCGAGGCCGTGAAAGTTATCTGGCCGGGGCGGTCGGCGGTCAGACGGATGACGATGACTTGAGCCAACGGACTTGAGAAGACTTCGCGCGCGTGGCGCACGCCGCCGACGCTGTAAGAGACGGAGGCGATGGCCGTGTCGAGGTCAAGCTCGCGACGGTAATCCGCTGCACGTTCGTGGCCGGGGAAATTTAAGTCGAGGTCGCCGACGGGCTGGTAAGGCATCTGCTTGACGGGGCGGCCCATCATCTTCTCGCCGATGAGGTCGTTGGCCTCTTTGTACTTGCCGTCGAAGATGAGCCGGCGCGCTTCGGCGAGCGCGGCGAGCGCGTCCGGGTTCGTCGGGTCGTAGGGGCCGCCCGCGTAGAGCGTGTCCTCGTTGAGTTGCAGGCGCTCGACCATTGTGCCGCCGAAGACCATCGCGGCGAGACGGCCGTTGCCGACGGGCAGCGCCTCGACCCATTGCGCGGCGGGCCGGTCGTACCAGAGTTTCAGCGATGCCCATCCGGCGTCGTCCTCGTCGCGCGAGACGAGTTGCGACGGGCGTGCGCCCCTCGACTTGACGAAGGCGAGCGGCAGCGCGGCCCACGCGAGCAGGCTCTTTAGAATGAACTCCCGGCGGTTGATGCGATTCTTCATAAGAGGTCGGCGCGTCCGAGTCGGCGGTTCTTCGCAAAGGGCGCACGCCTCTTCGCAAAGCGCCCGCAGCCGGGTGTTTGAAACGTCGGCGTGATGTGGAAATTCTCTATCTTGACAAGGCCGAGGGCGGTAACGTAACTTCGCCGCCGCACCTTGTCAACAGCCTTTGCTCTTGCCCGTTGTGCCCCGGCACAAGCCATTTCAAAGTGTGTCTTAATGTTCCGAGCGAGCGCGCACGCGCGCCGACACGCGTTCGGCGTCAGAAGTTCCGGCGGCCTCGCGGCGCGGCGTTTCACTTCAATCGCCGCTCGCCGAATCGAGAGGAGAGGATAGAGTTGAAACCTTATCGCAAAGGCAAAGTGCGACGCGTCGGCGCGCGTCTGCTTCTCGCTTTGACTCTTTCTCTGATTCCGCTCGGCGGCGTCGCGGCGCAGGTCTTGAACGACCCCGTGGACGTGAGCCAGGAGTTTCAGAAGATGGAGCAGACCTATTTCGTCGGCAGCCGCGTGCGTGACTTCGACGCGGCTACGGGGCAGGGCACGCTTGAGTGGGACAGATACTTGCGCTCGACGACGCTCTCCTTCAACAAGATCGACGTGACGCTGGCGCGCGGTCGCGCCACTGAGTTCCCCGCGACCGAGTACGATCAAGACCCCGTGCTTCCCTTCTCAATCACCTTCATAACGCCGCGCACCGTTCGTCTACGCTTCACCTCGCGCACAGAGATGCCGCGCGACGCCGATTCGTTGATGCTCGTCGGCCCGCCGCCCGCTGATCGTTCGTGGAAGGTCGAGCAGCAGGCGGGCGTCGTCACGTACACGAGCGCCTACGGAAAGGTGCGGCTCGTCAAAGACCCCTGGCACGTAGAGTTCTACGACGCTGCGGGACATCTCCTGACGCGCACACAGACAATCGGAGATCCCGCGACATACTTCACGCCGATTCCTTTCTCGTTCGTCCGGCGCGCGAGCGATCTCTCGCATCTGACCGCCGCGACGTTTGAACTTCAACACGACGAGAAGATTTTTGGCTGCGGCGAGTCGTTCACGCGACTGGACAAGCGCGGGCAGAAGGTCAACGCGTGGGCGCGCGACGGCATGGGCGTCGAGAACGAGTTCATGTACAAACCCGTCCCGTTCTTTCTCTCAAACAAAGGTTACGGAATGTTCGTCCACACCAGCGCGCCCGTCACCTTCGACTTCGGCAAGACCTACGACCAGCACAACACGATCTACACGGGCGACGAGAATCTGGACATCTTCGTCTTCCTCGGCCAGCCCAAAGACATCCTCTCCGAGTACACGGCGCTCACCGGTCGAAGCCCCGTCCCGCCGCTATGGTCTTTCGGCTTTTGGATGAGCCGCATCACATACAAGTCGGAAGACGAGGTGAGAGACGTGGCGGCGAAACTCAGACAGTATCGCGTCCCGGCGGACGTGATACACCTCGACACGGGCTGGTTCGAGACAGACTGGCGCAGCAACTATCAATTCTCCACTTCGCGCTTTCGAGACCCGGCGCGGATGATTTCGGATTTGAAGAAGCAGGGCTTCCACATAAGCCTCTGGCAGTACACATACTTCACGCCGAAGAACGAGTTGTACAAAGAGATCGTCTCGCGCGGCTACGAGGTCAAAGACGCGGCGGGCAATCTACCCTTCGAGGACGCCGTGCTCGACATGTCGAACCCGGAAGCAGTGAAGTGGTACCAATCGAAGCTCGCCGCGCTTCTGAAGATGGGCGTCGGCGCGATCAAGGTTGACTTCGGCGAGGGCGCGCCCTTGAACGGCCAGTACGCTTCGGGGCGCACGGGATGGTACGAGCACAACCTGTACCCTCTGCGCTACAACAAGGCCGTAGCAGACATCACGCGCGAGACGACGGGCGATAACATCATCTGGGCCAGAAGCGCTTGGGCGGGCAGTCAACGTTATCCTCTGCACTGGGGCGGCGACGCCGAGAACACAGACTCGGCGATGGCGGCGGAGTTGCGCGGCGGCTTGTCGTTCGGACTCTCCGGCTTCACTTATTGGAGTCACGACGTTGGAGGCTTCGTCAACCGAGCGCCGCGCGACCTCTACCGGCGCTGGATGGCATGGGGTGTGCTCACATCGCACACGCGCGCGCACGGTGCGCCGCCGCGCGAGCCTTGGGAGTATGACGAGGCTCTCGTCGAAGACTTCCGGCGCGCGCTCGGCCTCAAGTATTCGCTCATGCCATACATCTACGCGCAGGCCGTTGACTCTTCCTCGCGCGGATACCCGTTGCTTCGCGCTCTCTTCTTCGAGTACCCCGACGACCCGACCTCGTGGACGATTGACGACGAGTACATGTTCGGCTCAAGCCTCCTTGTCGCGCCTCTGTTCGAGAGCGCCGACAGCCGCCGCGTGTACTTGCCGCCCGGCGATTGGATTGATTATCAGAGCGGCAAAGTTTACGCGGGCGCGCAATGGCAGCGGATCGCAGCGGGACAGATTCCCGTCGTGCTGCTCGTCAGGGATCATTCCGTTATCCCGCACGTCCGCGTGGCGCAGAGCACTTCTGAAATCGATTGGAAGAACGTCGAGTTGCGCGTCTTTTCGACAGACGGCGCGGCGGCCTCGGGCCTCTTCGCGCTGCCGCAGGGCAAGCTCCAATCGCTCGACCTGAGCAACGCGCCGGGCGGCTACTTGTTGCGCGCCGACCCGCTCCGCGGTCAGGTCAAGTGGCAGGTCACGCGATTCCCCGCGCAGTGATGAGAGTCTCGGCGCGCACGTAATTCGACTCGATCAGTTGAACAACCCGGCGGCGGTAGAAATATGAAAAATCTCCTTCACTTGCTGCGACTCTCGCTCGCGCTCGTCCTTCTCGCCGCAAACGCTGCGGCGATTCGGCAGTCGTCCGTACGAAGTGACGCGGCGCGTTTCTTTCCGTCGAAGGACTTGATGCGGGTCGGCGTCTATTACTACCCGGAGCACTGGCCTGAAGGCGAATGGGACAGGGACTTCGCAAACATCGAGAGGCTCGGATTCGAGTTCGTACACATGGGCGAGTTTGCATGGGGCTTCATGGAGCCGGAAGAAGGCAAGTTTGATTTCTCTTGGCTCGACCGCGCCGTCGAACTCGCCGCGCGTCACCACCTGAAAGTCATCCTCTGCACGCCGACGCCGACGCCGCCCGCGTGGATGGCCGAGAAGTACCCGGACATCTTTCTTGTCGGTGAAGACGGACGCCGGCGCGAGCACGGCTCGCGCGGCAACAACGCTCTGGCAGACCCGACGTATCTTCGTCTAACGGAGCGCGTCGTCACACAACTCGCAATCCGTTACGGACGGAACGCGGCTGTCTGGGGATGGCAACTCGACAACGAGCCGGGCGCGCCGCCCGACTACAGCGCTTCGGCGCAAGCGGCTTTCCGCGAGTGGCTGCGTGCGCGATACAAGACGGTCGAAGTTTTGAACCGCGAATGGGGAGCGGCCTTCTGGAGTCTGAAGTACAACAGCTTCGAGCAGGTCAAAGCGCCCAACCCTTCGATGCTCTACGGCGTCAGCCCTCACGCCATGCTCGATTTCCGACGCTTCACGGCAGACCAGACGGCGAAGTTCCTAAACTGGCAGGCCGCGCTCCTGCGCCGCCACACCTCGCCCGCGCAGTTCATCACGACGAACTACATCTCGACCACCGGAAGCTCCGACCCGCGCCGCTCGAACGCGCTCGACTTCATCTCCTACACGATGTATCCGGTCGGCGGCGGTCGGGGACTCGGCGAAGAGGGTTTTCGTTTGGGCTGGCAGGACGGCATCGCCTTCGCCAACGCATTCTACAAAAACATAAAGGGCGCGACGGGCGTGATGGAGTTGCAGCCGGGTCAGGTCAACTGGGGGCGCATCAATCCTCAGCCCGCTCCGGGCGTCGTGCGGATGTGGCTCTGGCACGCCTTCGCGGGCGGACTCTCGTTCGCGTGCAACTATCGCTACCGGCAGCCGCTCTACGGCAGCGAGCTTTACCACTACGGCATCGTGCGCACCGACGGCGTTACACCTTCGCCCGGTGGCCTTGAGTACGCGCAGGTCGCGCGCGAGATGCGAGAGATGCGCGCGAAGTACGACGCGAATGCCAAGCCTCCCGCCAGCTACACGGCGCGGCGGACGGCGATCCTCTGGAACGAGGAGAACCTCTGGAACATCGACTACCAGAAGCAGACCGCGCTCTGGGACACTTGGGGACACATGTTCCGCTATCTTGAGATCGTCAAGTCGTTCGGCGCGCCGCTCGATGTCGTCGCGGAGGACGCAGACTTCGACTCGTACCCGGTTCTGATTGCGCCGGCCTACCAACTCGTTGACGAAGAACTCGTCGCCAAGTGGACTCGATACGTCGAGCGGGGCGGCAACCTCGTGTTGACGTGCCGCACGGGTCAGAAGCGGCGCAACGGCCAACTCTGGGAAGCGCCTTGGGCCGCGCCCATACGACCGCTCATCGGCGCGGACGTTTCCTTCTTCGACCTTCTGCCCGAAGACAAGCGCGGCATAGTCACGTCCGGCGGCAAGGCTTATCAGTGGAACGTCTGGGCCGACGTTTTGAAGCCGAACGAAGGAACAGAGAGTCTCGCGGAGTATTCAAACCAGTTCTACGCAGGGCAGGCCGCGGTCACGTACCGGCGACTCGGCAAGGGGAGCGTCACATACGTCGGCGTGCAGACGAATGACGGGCGGCTCGAACGGGAAGTGCTGCGCGAAGTCTATAGACGCGCAGGTGTGGCGACGCAAGACTACCCGCAGGGCGTCTATGTTGACTGGCGCGACGGCTTCTGGGTCGCCGTCAACTACTCTTCGACTCCGGCGGAGATAGGCGCGGCGAAGGGCGCTGAAGTTCTCTACGGGACACAGCCCTTGAAACCCGCCGACGTGCTTGTCTGGAGATAACTGATGAACAACATCGGGCGCAGGCATTTTCTCGGCGGCGCTCTGGCGGGCGGCCTCGCTTGCCTCGCGGCGCGCGGGCGGCAGGACGTGAGCACGAGCACAGGCGCGAGGATCGAAGTCTTACTCGACGAAGCGGTCGGCACGATCTCGCCCGACATCTACGGCCACTTCGTCGAACACCTCGGCGGCGTCGTCTATGACGGCGTGTGGGTCGGCACCGAATCGAAGGTTGCGAACACGGGCGGCATACGCGCGGCGCTCGTCGAGCAGATGCGGCGCATCAAGCCTGCGGTCATACGCTATCCCGGCGGCTGCTTCGCCGACAGCTACGACTGGCGCGACGGCGTGGGGCCGCGCGCGCGTCGGCCTCGACGCACGGGCTTCTGGGGCGCGACCGAGACGAATCAGTTCGGCACGAACGAGTTTGCGCGCTTCTGCAAACTGACGGGCGCGCAAGCGTACCTCGCCGCGAATCTTCGTGGATTGCCTGCACAGAGCTTCTACGAATGGGTTGACTACTGCAACTCGCCCGCGGGGAGCACGACTCTTTCGGATATGCGCGCCAGCGGCGAGGACGGGAGCCGCGACCCGTTCGGCGTGCGACTGTGGGGCGTTGGCAACGAGGCTTGGGGCTGTGGCGGAAACTTCACGCCGCAGGAGTACGCAACAGAGTTTCGTCGCTTTACAGCCGCCGTGCCGGGCTACGGATTGCGACCGCTCTTTGTCGCGTCGGGGCCGTCGGACGGCGACATAAACTGGACGCGCGGCTTCTTCTCGCGGATGGCCGAGAAGGGGCAGTTCAACTTCTACGGTTGGGCGCTTCATCACTACTCCTGGAACATGAGCCGCGGCGCGACCGACGATTGGGACAAGGGCAAGGGCGACGCGTTGGAGTTCGGCCTCGAAGAGTGGTACGAGATGCTGCGCGAGGCCGACCGCGTCGAGTCGCTCGTCAAAGAGACTTGGGCCGCGATGGGCGAATTCGACAAAAATCGCCGCGTGAAGATAGCCGTTGACGAGTGGGGCGCGTGGTACAGGCCGGGCACGGAAGTCCGGCCCGGCTACATCCTGAGCCAGCAGCAGACGCTTCGCGACGCGCTCGTCTCGGCTCTGTCGCTCGACGCCTTCAACCGCCACGCCGACAAGGTTTCGATGGCGAACGTCGCGCAACTCGTCAACTGCCTTCACTCTCTGTTCCTCGCCTACGAAGACAAGTTCACCGTCACGCCGAACTTCCACGTCTTCGAGATGTACTCGGCGCATCAGGGCGCGCGTGGCTTGCGCACCATCTTCGACGCGCCCGAAGTCAGCTACGCGCGCGCGGGACGACCCGCTGCGTTCTGGGGCTTGAACGGCTCGGCCTCTCTGCGCGAGAAGACCTTGACGCTGACGGTCGTCAACCCGCACGCCGCCGAGTCGCGCGAGGCCGAGATCTCCGTGCGCGGGGCTTCGGTGCGTTCGGCCAGCGCGCGCGTGCTCACCGCGAATGATATTCACGCGCACAACAGCTTCGAGAATCCGCGCGCCGTCGAGCCGCGGGACGAGCCTGCCAGCGTCGGCGCGCGAGGCCGTCTCGTCTTCCGCTTCGCGCCCGCGTCGGTGACGCGTTTGCAGTTGAACTTATGACCAACGTTTAAGCTTACGAGGGGCGCTTCTCTCTTGTCGCCCCACGCGACGAGGAGGTGAAACGGTATGAGACTCACGAAAGCGTTGACGATAGTTCTCTCGCTGACCTTGCCTGCGCTGCTCGCTCTCGCGGGCGCGCGAACCCGTAGCGTTGACGCGGCATCACCGCAAGACGCTTCTGCGAAGCCGGCACAGGGCACAGATAAGCTGGTGTACGCAGACTTCGAGGAGATGCAGGACAAGCGTCCCGTGAGCAGCCGCGGCGGACTCGTGCAGATCGTCTCTTATCAGGAGAGTCCTTCGAGTCCGAGCCGCTTCAAAGGACTTGAGGGCAGCAACCCGCCCGCGCCCGAACTCGTCCGGCTCAAGCAGGGCGACCCGAACCACGCCGCCGCCTTCGACTACGAGTTGGCCTCGCCGAACCAGTACGCGGGCGTCGGCGTCGAGGTGCACGGCGAGGCCGACAAGGATGGCAAGCCCGTGCCCGACGACTTGAGCGACTACAAGTTCGTCTCGCTGCAAATCTACGCGACGGGCGTGCCCTCGCTCCGGCTCGAACTTCAAAGTCGCGGGCAGGGACTCGGCGCGCCGCAGGCGTTCCCGCAGACGACCTTCAAGGTCGCGCCCGGACTTAACACTTACAAGATCTCGGTCAAGTCTTTGCTCCAGCCCGAGTGGGCGCAGCCGCGCGTCGCGATCAAAGACGTTCTGAAGAAGCTGACCGCCGTCGCCGTCACTGCCTACTGCAACCAGTGCGCGCCGTCGAAAGGCACGGTCGTCATCGACAACATCGTCTTCGAGAAGTGAGCGGTGTGATACCGGAGAAGACTTCAATGCCGAACAAGGTGCGTTGGGGAGTCATCGGTGCGGCGAACATCGCCGTCAGGAAAGTTATACCCGCGATGCAGAGGGGCGAGTGGTCTGAGGTCGCAGCGCTGGCTTCGAGGGACGTGGGGCGTGCGCGTGAGTGGGCGCGCTCGCTCGGCATCCCGAAGGCTTACGGCTCGTACGAAGAGATGCTGGCAGACAGCGAGATAGAGGCAATCTACAATCCCCTGCCGAACAACCTGCACGTGCACTGGACTGTGAAGGCTGCGGAGGCGGGCAAGCACGTACTCTGCGAGAAGCCCTTTGCGCTGAGCGCCGCAGAGGCGCGCGAACTGCTCGCGGTGCGCGACCGCATGGGCGTGCGAATTCAGGAGGCGTTCATGGTGCGAACGCACCCGCAGTGGCTCGCCACTGTCGAGTTGATTCGCGCGGGCCGCATCGGAGAGCTTCGCGCCGTCGCCGGCTTCTTCAGCTACTTCAACCGCGACCCCGCAAACATTCGTAACCAAACGGAGGCGGGCGGAGGCGCGCTCATGGACATCGGCTGCTATCCCGTCAACGTCTCGCGCTTCGCCTTCAACGATGAGCCGCGTCGCTGCCTCGGACTCGTCGAGCGCGACCCCGAAATGGGCACGGATCGTCTGACCTCCGCCGTGCTCGACTTCCCGAAGGGACAGGCCACTTTCACTTGCGGCACGCAGCTAGTCGCCTACCAGCGCATGCAGTTCTTCGGCACGCGCGGACGCATCGAGGTCGAGATTCCCTTCAACGCGCCGAATGATCGCCCGACGCGGATACTCGTCGATGACGGCTCGAACATCTTCGGCTCCGGCGTCGAGGTGTTTGAGTTCCCGACGTGCGACCAGTACACGATTCAGGGCGACCTCTTCTCGCGCGCCGTGAGCGAGGGCGCGGCGCAGCCCATCCCGCTCGAAGACGCTGTGAAGAATATGGCCGTGATTGAAGCGGTTTTCCGCTCTGCGGAGTCGGGGCGTTGGGAAGAGCCGCAAGTTTAGAGCGCGCATTCTCCGCAAGTTTAGAGCGCGCATTCTTCAACGTCCGACGAAGGCGTCGGCGAGCGTGCGCGCCCTGAGACGCGTGCGGAACTCTTCGGGCGAGATCGCGCGGCTCGCGCGAAACTCGACCCTGACCTCGCTGCCGGGGATCAGGTCGAAGTAGTTGTCGGCGAACGAGCCGTCGAGACCTTCCGCGGAGAGATAGACGGCGCGCGCGAACTTGTCCGACTTCACAGTCACAGCGAAGCCGCCGCGCGTGCGCGCTACGTCGGTCGAGACGTGCGGCGCGGGCAGCGTCAACTCTTTGAACGGGCGGAAGAAGACGCGGTTCGACGAGACCGTCTTTCCGCCGACCAGCAGTTCACAGTTGAGAAAGACGGCCTTCGGGTCGTGACCTCGGAGCAACTCGTCCGCACTCGCGCCGAGGTAAGACCTGCTCGCGAGCGGCGCAACCTCGAACGTCTTCCTGTTCTCCGAGAGCGCGCGACCGTCGAAGTCCATGAGCGTGACGACAAGCTCGGCTGTCGTCGCCTCCGTCTCGTCCGAGACGACGTAGAAGCTGATGCTTGCGTCTTCAACGCGCGGGCTGACGAGAAGCGGCGCGTAGAAGCGTCGCGCGTAGTATTGAAGCGCCTTCCAACGTCCGTAGTAATCAATGCTCGACCAAGACGCGACGGGCCAGCAGTCGTCCAACTGCCAGAAGAGTGAACCCATGTTGTGCGGCATGATTCGTCGCAGGTGCTCCGCGCCGACACGTATGCCCTCGGCCTGCAAGACCTGACTGACGTAGAGAAACGAGTCGAAGTCCTTCGGCTCCGGGTACTCTCTGAGCATGTACTCGCGTATGAGTTGATTGCCGCGCGGGTGCTTCTGGTGCGCGAGCATGACGGGCGACTGTATGTCGTGATCTGAAAGCAAGGTGTAAGCGTTGACGGTCTCGATTGAGGGGAAGGATTGGAAGCCGTACTCGCTCATGAAGCGCGGGTGCTGCTTCTCGTACTCTGTGAACGGCGCGGCGGCGTGCCAGACCTGCCAGTAGTGTACGTCGCCCATCTTCTGCGAGTCGGGGTCGTCTTCGAGGTTTGAACTCGGCGAACTGGGCCAGTAGGGCCGCGCCGGGTCGTACTCGGCGACCACTTCGGGGAGCACACCGTGGAAGATTTTTTTATAGTCGTCCCAGAGGCTCGCCGGAAGGTTCTGTTTCCAGCCCCAGTGCTGCCATGCAGTCTCGACCTCGTTGTTGCCGCACCAGAGGACGATGCTCGGATGATTCCGAAGCCGCTTGACGTTATCGACGGCCTCGGCGCGGACGTTCTCTAAGAAAGGCTTATCGCCCGGATACATGCTGCACGCGAACATGAACTCCTGCCAGACGAGCAGACCCATCTCGTCGCACGCGTCGTAGAAGTCGTCCGACTCGTAGATGCCGCCGCCCCACACTCTCAGCATGTTCATGTTCGCGTCGCGGGCGGATTCGATGAGTTGGCGATATCTCTCGCGCGTGATTCGCGTCGGGAAACTATCAGCCGGAATCCAGTTTGCGCCCTTCGCGAAGACGGGCACGCCGTTGACGACGAAGGTGAAGCTCTTGCCGTCGGCGTCGGGCTGCTGCCTGAGTTCGACCGTGCGAAGGCCGACGCGCGCCGCCCTTTCGTCAACCTCCTTGCCGCCGACGACGAGACGCGCCCTCAAATCATAGAGCGGGTGATCGCCCATGCCGTTCGGCCACCAGAGTCGGGGACTGGCAATGTTGAAGTTGACTGCCAACTTGTTCACGCCCGCGGCGAGCTTCACAGGCTGACGCGCGGGCGCTGACCTGTCGGTCACGTCCTCGACGACGACGACGGCGTCCGCCGCGCCCGTCGAGACGACCTCTATCTCCGCGGTCAACTGCGCCGAGTCTTTGTCGAGTTTGTTCTGAACGATGCGCAGCGATTCGACGCGCGCCGTGTCCCACGCTTCCAGAGAGACGGGACGCCACACTCCGCTCGTCACGAATCGCGGGCCCCAGTCCCACCCGTATTGATAAGGCGCTTTGCGCGTTAAGGGAGAAGTCTTCTCGCCCTGATCGTTCGACGCGGGAAGTTGATAACCCATCTTCGCCATCACCGGCAGAACCTCGTTGATCGGCGAGCGAAAAAGTATGTCGAGCGTATTCGCGCCCGGTCGGAGCAGATGCTTCGCGTCAACTCTCCATGTGCGGAACATGTTGTCGGCTTCTAAAAGCTGTGAGCCGTTGAGCGTGACGGTCGCGTAGGTGTCGAGTCCCTCGAAGACGAGTTCGACGTGCTCGCGTTTAAGAACATCGGGCGACACGTCGAACGTCGTCCGGTACTCCCAGTTCGACTTGCCTATCCATTGGAGCTTCGGCTCGTCGTCGCGGTAGAAGGGGTCTTCGATGAGCTTGTTGGCGAGCAGGTCCGTGTGAACGCAGCCCGGCACCGAGGCCGCGCGCCACTCGCCCTTGCCCGCTTCGCGGAATCGCCAGCCGGAGTCGAGAAAGATTTTTGTCTTCGATCCATGTCGCGCGCCCTCGGCCCCGGCGAAGGCCGTCGCCGCGCTCTGGGCGAGAGCCGTGTGCGCCGCCGCGAGCAGCAGCAGAATGAAGGCCGACGAGATCAGTGGTTTTTTCGTCACCGCGCTTCACCTCTTCGTCTAAACTTTTGTATGCTCATGCAACAAACTGCCGCGTGCGGGGTCGAGAAGTTCTAAGGAAACCCCTGTCGCTTTTAATGGAGGCGCGAGTATTATGCACGACGTGTCAACCCTCGCGGATGGAAGATGCGTCTGGAAGCTCCGACGAAGGGCCGTTTGTCGCGCCGGAAAATGCGATGCTATACTCCGCCGCGTCCGGGGTGGGTTGCCCGCCTGAGAAGAGCCGACGCGGTTCACTAAAGCCGAACAACGACGCCGTGCCGTGTGAAGAACGCTTTATGTTCGCTCACCTGACTCTCATCTTCGCGCTGACGCTCGCCCAAGCGCCGACCGCAGACGCGGTGCGGCAGTCCGAGGCCGACTTCGCGCGCGGCGTCGAATTGCAGCAGAAGGGAGACCTCGAAGGCGCGCGCGCCGCATACGAGTCGGCGCTTCAGAGAGTGCCGCGCCGCTTCGACGCGCTCTCGAACCTCGGCGTCGTCTTCGCGCGCATGGGCAAGTACGAGCGGGCGATCAAGTGCTACACGGACGCGCTCGCGCTCGACCCCGCGCAGCACGCAGTCCGGCTCAATCTGGGGCTGGCCTACTACAAGACGGACGACCCGGAACAGGCCGCGCGCGAACTCTCGAAGGTCGTCAACGCTCAGCCCGAAAACCAGCAGGCGCGTCTGCTCCTCGGACTCTCGCTTTATCAACTCGACAAATTGAACGACGCGGTCTCTGAGCTTGAAGCGGTCTATCGCGCGCAGCCCGACAACCTCGCCGCCGCATACGCGCTCGGCTCCGCATACATTAGTTTGGGTCGCACGGACGACGCGGGCGAACTAATCGGCAAGGTCTTCCGCGGCGTTGACTCGGCGGAGGCTCACCTTATCATCGGCTCGCTCCACCTCTCTCTAAAGGAGATGAACCCGGCCATTGAGGAGTTCACCGCCGCCGCCGCCATCAACCCGCGACTCCCGACGCTCCATTCGCAACTCGGTCGCGCCTATCTCTTCTCCGGCAATCGCGAGCAGGCCACAAAAGAGTTCGCCGCCGAGTTGGAAGCGAACCCGCGCGACTTCGAGGCCAACGCGCGTTTGGGGTGGATCTACCGCGAGGACGGACGCCTCGACGATGCCGCGCCGTACCTCAAGAAAGCTTTGGAGCTAAGGCCGAACGACACGGGCGCGCTCTATCAACTCGCGCAACTCGCGCAGGCGAAGGGCGACAACGCGGGCGCAGTCTCGCTGCTCGAACGAACAATCTCGCTCGCGCCCGACTTCACGCCCGCGCACGTTTTGCTCGCGCGGCTCTACTACAAACTCAGCCGCAACGCCGACGCCGAGCGCGAGCGCGCGACCATCCAGCGGCTCAACGAGGAGCAGCAGAAGAAGGAGCCGACGCCCGAATCCCAAGGCGCGCGACCCGCCGCGAACGAAGGGCCCGGCGGCGCGGGCGGCAACCCGCCCAAACCCTGAAGTCGAAAGGCACGATAAGCATTGCGACGAGCCATAAACTTTCTTTTATCCCTCGCCCTCTGCGCGGGCGTCGCCGCGTCGCATGCGCGGCAGGCGACCACGCGGACGCCTCCGGCTGCCGAAGCTTTAGATCGCGTGACGTTCGTCGAAGTGCCGTCGAAGCAGAGCGGCATCACGTGGGTTCACGACAACGCGCACTCTTCGGAGCGATACCTGCCGGAGACAGTGGGCGCGGGTTGCGCCTTCTTCGACTACGACAACGACGGCTGGATGGACATCTACTTGGTCAACAGCGGCCCTTCTGATTTTTTTAAGCCCGTTGCTCCGCTCAAAAACGCGCTCTACCACAACAACCACGACGGCACTTTTACGGACGTGACGGCGAAGGCGGGTGTGGCGGGCGGCACGTTCGGCATGGGCGCGGCGGCGGGCGACTTCGACGGCGACGGCTGGCAGGACTTGTTCGTGACC
Organism: Pyrinomonadaceae bacterium; assembly: GCA_035474235.1. Classification (GTDB taxonomy): domain Bacteria; phylum Acidobacteriota; class Blastocatellia; order Pyrinomonadales; family Pyrinomonadaceae; genus QHXN01. The sequence continues at coordinate 1,284 of DATINM010000002.1, read as the reverse complement.
GCATACGGCAAGAACATCCTCTATCGAAACAACCACGACGGCACTTTCACGGACGTGACGGCGAAGGCGGGCATCACGTCGCCGGGCTGGTCAACCTGCGCTGTGTGGTTTGATTATGATAATGACGGACGGCTCGACCTCTTCGTCTCAAGCTTCGTCCAGTACACGAAGGAGATGAGTTGCGGCAACAATCGCCTCGGCCAGAAGTATTACTGCATCCCGCGCGTCTTCAAGCCTACGCCCTCGCAACTCTTCCACAACAACGGCGACGGAACGTTTACGGACGTGAGCAAGGAGTCGGGGATAGCAGGCTCGCCGGGCAAGTCCTTCGGCGCTGTGGCAACCGACGTGAACAATGATGGCTTGATGGACTTGTTCGTCGCAAACGACACGATGCCGAACTTCCTCTTCGTCAACAAGGGAAATGGAAAGTTCGAGGAGGTCGGCTTGCTTGCCGGCGTTGCGTACAGCGACGCGGGAAGCCCGCGCTCAGGCATGGGCGTTGACGCCGCAGACTTCGACGGCGACGGCGGGCAAGACCTCTTCGTCGCGAACATAGATCAGGAACTCTTCAGCCTCTACCACAACCAGAAGGACGGCACGTTCGCCGACGAGCCGGGCGAGATCGGCCCCGCGACGCGCCTTCTCTCAGGCTGGGGCTTGAAGTTCTTCGACTACGACGACGACGGCGACCAAGACCTGCTTCTGGCGAACGGCCACCCGGACGACATGGTCGAGACGCTGACGGCGCGCGTCAAATACAAAGAGCCGCTTTTGATGTTTGAGAACGTCGGCGGCAAGTTCAAGGACGTTTCCGCGCAGACGGGCGCGGCCTTCTCGAAAGACTACCCGGCGCGCGGGATGGCGGTCGGCGACTTCGACAACGACGGCGATCTTGACATACTCGTCTCGAACAACGGCGCGCCGCCCATACTTCTTCGTAACGAGGGCGGCAACCGAAACAACTGGCTCGGCCTTCAACTCGTCGCGACGAAGAGCAACCCCGCGGCGGTCGGCGCAGTCATCACGTGGACTGCGGGCGGCGTCAAACGGAGTCGTTTGAAGACGGCGGGCGGGAGCTATCTAGCCTCGCACGACCCGCGCGAGATTCTCGGCGCAGGCTCCGCGCCGAAGTTCGATAGCGTCGAGATACGCTGGCCGAGCGGGAAGGTTGACAGGCTCCAGAACCCGCCCATGAATGCCTACGTCAGAGTCGTCGAGGGCGAGGGCGTCGCCGCGAAATGAGAAGGCCGGACGCCTGCGCGGAGTGTGAAGGAGTACGTT
>DATINM010000001.1:0-59906 GCA_035474235.1 Pyrinomonadaceae bacterium | reverse complement strand
TCTTGGAGCCGCGCGAGTGTCTTCTGCGACGACGGCGCAAGCACGAGCGCGGGCCTCTCTTCGACCGGCGGCAACGGGTCAACGTAATCGAGAAGTGAGATCGAGTCAGCGCGGTCGCCCATCGGCATCCCCTTTCGGCTTGCGGCGGCGATAAGACTTCCGTGGAACTCTCGGAAGCTCGCGGCAGGCAGCACGACCAACTTCAGTTAGCGAGTAGTAGAGAACACCGGAGGCCACGTACTCGCGAACGAGGTCGCGCGCGACGGCCAGATAAAGCAGATCGTTAATAGCCTTGCGCGAAGCGCCTAACGACTCCTGAAGCGCGGGGCGGGTCATCGGCTGAAATAACATGGCGAGCAGAAGCTCGTCGGCGTCAGGCTCGGAACGCGCGGGACATCTACCTTTGCCGACCGCGCGCAAGTAAGCGGCCCTGCCGCGCGCGAAGGCTTCGTTAAGATCGCCGCGAGTTTTGAGCAGGCGCGAGAGCGCGGAAGGGTGACGATAGCCGAGGGCGCGCGACACGGCACTCGCATTCGGAAGAGTCGCCGCAAAGCGCTCTAACTCGGAAGGAGTGACGGCAGACTGTACGGCGTCCATTGTGCGAAAATTGTGCGAAGCCATGCACACCCATCAGCGGAAAGAGGGGTTCGGGGAGCGCCCGCGCCCCTCTTTCGCGACCATTCGCACCTATCAGAACCGGCCAGTCACAAATGTTTGTTAAATCGGGGCGGGGAAAACAGCGTGTGTTGGCGACGACTTATATCATCTTCCCTTTCTCTTGAAGGGTCGGTAATCAATCATCGTTCGCGGGCTTCGAGCGCAGCCGCTTGACCAGCGCGCGCCGCGCCTTTCCTTCGAGCGTGCGCTCCTTTGCCGCGCGCGTCCGCCGCGTCGGCACACGTTTGGCCGGGCGGTAGTTCAATCTCTCGACCTCCTCGCGCAGCTTCCGAAGGCAGTCCGCCTTATTCCTGTACTGGCTTCGCTCGCCGCGGCACGTGACGACGACACCGGAGGGCGCGTGCCTGAGCCTTACAGCCGTCTCAACCTTGTTGACGTGCTGACCGCCGGGGCCGCCAGAGCGGAAGGTCTCGACCTCACACTCGCGCAGCAACTCCTCGTCCGTGTCCGGCAGAAGGATCATTCCGTGTTTGCTAGTGCATCTTGAACGGGCCGCCCGGAGGTTCCGGCTCAAGTTCCGCGCGCGCAGAGTCCTGCAAGACCTCGTGCATCTCCAAAACGTTCGGCCCTGTGAACGCTTCCTTCGGCAGTGTGCCCGACTGCGCATGTCCCTTGACGAAGGCGTCGGAGCGCACCCAGTTGAGGAAGTCCTGTCGGCTGTTCCAGACCGTGAAAACGACGTATGGGTCGCCGTCGTTGACGGGCCGAAGCACCATGTTCGAGACGAAGCCGGGCATCTTGTCCACAAGCCCCGCCCTCTCCCGGAATCTCTGCTCGAAGGCTTCGGCGTATTCCCGCCCTACGTAGATGCGGTTGGCGACGGTGATCATTTCGGTGTCTCTCCCTGCAACTCATGATACCACCGGGCGGCGGCATTTGGTCGCCCGCGGCTTTCCTTTGTTCAAGCGGCGACTCCGTGTAGAACGCTGAAAGGATGTTGAATGACGAAGGTAAAAAGCGAACAGGCGCGTCGGCCTTGGGGGCCTCGCGCCTGTTCTAATGTGATCACTGTCCTCACCCCAGCAATCACTGAGGCGTAAGATTCACCTACGCCTCGGTTGCCACGCATACTAATCGAAACGTGAGAGTAAAGCAAGTGCGGATCGCATGCGAGGGAGGCGGGGCAGTCGAGACCGCCTCCCCGCACCTGAGCATTGAGGTGCCGGGGTGGTAAGAGATTATAGCACGCCGTCGAGACTGCCTTCGCCATCCGGCGCGAATGCAAAAGTCTTTAGCCGAACCGCAGCAGCAGTCAGGATTTCCAAGTAGCGAAGCGCCTCGGTCACGATGCACGCTCAACAAGAGTCTTGAGCAGCCGCCAGGTCGCCAGCACATCGCGGTCGGCCCGGTGGTTGCCGGCCTCAAGCCCGTAGCGCGAACAAACTTCGGCGAGCGTCAGATTCCTCTTCGTGCCCGCGACCCGCTTGACCAATTGCATCGCACACCTCCAGCCCCGCTCGGTGGAACGCTGTCTGTGGCGCGCTCGCTCGGCGGCCATCGCGCGACAGTCGAACGATGCGTTGTATGCGATGAGCAGTTTGTCTGCGACGAGCGACTCGATCTGTTCCCAGACCTCCGACCAGTACGGAGCAAGTCCGAATTCGCCCCTGTCGAAACGCTGCCCCTTCGTCGAGCGCGGGAGACCGTTGAAGACCGGGCGAACGAGCGAATGATAGACGACGTTGCCCTCGCAGTCGCCGAGCGCAATCTCGACTATCTCTATTGTTGCCCCGACGCCGACGGTCTCGGTGTCGATGATGAGCGAGCGGTCGTTGAACTCGTAGAGTTCGAGCGCGGGCGTGTAGGCTTGTCTTAAATTATAGAGCACGGCTTCGATGAGTCTATCAGTGTGCCGCCAAATACGCCCACAGCGCGCTTCCTTCTCTCATTCGCGCGGCTCGCTTTTTACGGAAGTTGAAGAAGCGCGCTTATCGCCTGACCTTCTTCGCCGCCGCAACCAGAGCCGCGATGCCGCCCCGCAGCACGCTGCGGCGATGCAATCGCGGCGTGCGACCGCGGCCTCAGACACGTGAGCGGCCCGCTCGGACGCACCCGGCTTTTGCAGACGAAAGCCGGTGCGCTGAAGAGGAAGGGAGAGACGGCGGCAGAGCGGCGCGCGCTCAAACAGGCGCTGCGCGCCGCGCAGCAGATCGGCGTAAAACAGGCGCGCGACCGCAACGTGGAAAAGATTTTGAAGGCCCTGAGAGACGCAAAGTAGCAGCCTGAAGAAAAGACGGTCGAGGCTCTTAGACTTCTCTCAACTGTTCTTCGAGCGGGCGGGTGCAAGAGGCGTCTTTCGCAGACTGGTTCGCCGGAAGAAATAATTATAAAAACTCATTGCCGACTTGATGAGCAGCTTGGTAGTGATTCCCATTTCAGTCTTGCGAACGCTGTCCGCAGCCATCCCGTACCCGGCGTATGCCTGTCTGAACATTATGCAAACCATCATGTAGGCCAGCTTCTTGGCCGGCGACCAAGACTTCGCGCGCCCGATCTTCGTTCGCCTGTAGCTTTCGCCGAGCGAGTAGAAGCTGTCCCAGCACTTCTTATTCTCGGTGTGCAAGTCGTCCTTACTGATGTTGGGGTGCCGGATGATATCAACCGGCCTCAACGGAGTCAGCCAGTATTCGTCGGATAAGATTTGCGTCTTGTGTTTGGGACTGAACCCTTCTTTCCCCAGATTCTTTTTGTCGCTCATCATCTCGTAAAAGTCTTTGGTGCCGGGGTAAGGGTTATAGACGGTGAACTGCGCGAACATGGTGCCTGACTCGCTCGCGAACTTCTTCATCGTTTGGATCGTTCGCACGGTGTCGGATTCAAGACCGCAGATGATCGAACTCAAGACCAGAATCCCGCTGTCTTGAATAGTCTGTATGGCCTCCACCATCCTCTGTCCCACGGGGTTCCATTGCTTACCTGCGCTCTTCAAGCCTTCTTCGGAAAAGGACTCGACGCCGATGAGCGCCGTCCTGATTCTCATCTTCTCGTACATGGCGCGAAGGTACTCTTCATCGCTCGTGGCTTCGGTCGTCATCTGGGCGAAACCGAACATGTCTTTGGGGACTGAGCGGTCGTACTCCTCGAAAAACTTCAGACGATTTTCGCGGAGCTTCTCGAACTCGCGTCTTTTTTGCTGGTGCGGCTCGCGCGCTATGCGGCCCAAGGTCGAGGGGTTGAAATTATCGTCAGCGAAGACGATGTAGCGGAACCCCATTGCATGAAGCTCGTTGACTTCCTCGATCACTTTTTCGTCGAGGCGCAGGCGCGGCTGCCGTCCCTCCGTCACCCAGACGGAGCAGAAGCTGCAATTCTCCGGGCATCCCGCGACGGTCTGGACGGAAGGGAACAGATATTTAGTCGGGTCGAGTAGTTCCCACCTCGCCTTGAGCATGGCCTCGCCGGGCACGCGTCCCCCTGCGTACCGTTGCTGCAAACGATTCTCAAGCGCGTCCTTGATTACCTTGCCCCAGATAACTTCTCCGCCGCCTGTGACCACGGCGTCCGCACCCATTCGGAGCGGTTCCTCGGGGAAGATTGTGGCGTGGATGCCCCCCATGATTACCGTCGCGCCCTTGAGCTTCGACTCTTTCAGGACGCGATAACCGGGGATGCAATTGCCGCTGCTGATGCCGATGCCGACGATGTCGCCGGGGTTGAGGATGTCGGGATCGAACCTCTCGATGGATTCGTCAACGATGACGGGGTCGCCGACCAGTTCGATTGGCGTCGCCTGAGCCAGCACGTAGAGCCAGCGCGGCGTGATAAAGCTGTATCCTGGAGTTGATAACGATGGGTTGACGAGGACAACTTTTGGCATTTTACACCTCAACTAAACAAGATTTTCCCGGATTTGAAAGGCCGTCCCGCCCTCTGTACGTTAGGACGATAATCACGACCACGAGCGCCGCAATGGCGAGCGAAGTGGTGAGTTAATTGTCGGCAGAGTCAAATCACTATATGCCGCTCAAGATGACATCAGGATTAAGCGGGCGGGGGAAGAGAAGTGAGTGATGGCCTGAGCCGCGATACCGAAGTCAGGCTAAAACTTCACTCCAAACGAGAGTCACAATCTCCACGGCGGCTGAGCCGCCACGACACTCCCGAAGAAATATGAACCTGTGTTACCGACGAAGCTCATGTAGTTTACACGATTCAGCACGTTGAGCGCATCCCAAGGCCAGCGCCCTTCAAGCCATCGCCATTCACACGGCGGTTCGTCCGGCGAGATTTGCCACGACGGCTATTAACTCTGCCGGCTCGACCGGCTTCGGGATGTGTATCTGAAAACCTGCGCGCAGAACCTTCATACGGTCTTCGACTCTTGCGTAAGCGGTCAATGCCGCCGAAGGCGTCTGCCCTCCGTCTTCAGCCGGGAGCGCGCGCACCTTTTTGATAAAGGCGTAGCCATCCTCTCCGGGCATCCCAAGGTCGCTGATGAGAACGTCGGGTCGAGTCTCTTTGAGCGCGGCGAGCGCCTCGCCCGCCGACGCCACGGCGACGACGGAAGCGCCGCATTGCTCCAACACCGCCTTGAGCAGAGTGCGCGTGTCCGCCTCGTCGTCAACGACGAGCAGACGCAGCCCTTCGAGTTCGGACGGGCAGTTAAAGGGCACGCCGCCGCTCGCCCTCCGGTGCACTCTTTCGGCGTCGCTCGCGCGCCGGGCATCAAGCGCGCGCATCGCCACGAGCGGGAGTTTGATGGTGAAGGTCGCGCCCTGTCCTTCGCCGCAACTCTCGGCCCGAACCGTGCCGCCGTGCATCTCGACGAGGTGGCGCACGATAGCCAGCCCAAGACCGAGGCCGCCGTGCGCGCGCGTCGTCGAAGAGTCGGCCTGACGGAAGCGCTCGAAGACGTGGGGCAGTATGTCGAGGCCGATCCCTTGCCCGTCGTCCGCCACAGTGATCTCGACGTGCGAGCCTGTGCGCTCAAGCCTGACCTGAACGCGACCGTCCCTCGGCGTGAACTTGATGGCGTTCGAGAGCAGATTCCAGATGACCTGCTGCAAACGCGCGGGATCGCCTGAGACCATGCTCGCCCCCGTGTCGAGGACGCGCTGAAGCCGGATGCCTTTCGCGTCAGCCGCCGGGATCACGGCGTTGATCGCCGCTTCGATGACAGCCGCGAGGTTGACCGGCTGCACCTCAAGTCTGAGCTTGCCGGTGATGACGCGCGACACGTCGAGTATGTCTTCGATCAGTTGCGACTGCGCCTTCGCGTTGCGCTCAATCGTCTCAAGGGCGCGCGCCGTACTCGCATCGTCGAGTTGCCCGCCGCTCAACATACGCGCCCAACCGAGTATTGCCGTCAGAGGCGTTCGGAGTTCGTGCGAGAGCGTGGCGAGGAATTCGTCCTTCATGCGGTTGGCCTCTTCGGCCTCACGGAGCGTACGCCGCTCGGCCTCAAGCCGTTCCCGCACGTCGTACTGGTGGCGTCGCGCCCTGAGCGCCGACTTGAAGGCGCTCATCAGCGTCATCACGCGCACGGGGCGCTCTATGAGCGTCACGTTACCTGCTTCGCTCAGGGTCGAGAGCGCCGAGACGTTGGTCGGCGTCCCGCCGCCGCCGCTCGTCAAGATCACGACGGGGATGTCAGACCATGACGGCTGCTCGGCGAGCACCCCGACCAGACATTGCATGGCTTCGGGGGTCAGCGCCTCGCCCGTCAGGAAGACAAGTCCCGCCCCCTCGCTTATTTCAAGGCAGAGGTGCTCGACGCTCTCGCACGTCACCGGAAGAAGATTCGCGTCGCCGAGAAACCGGGCGGTCAGCGCGGCATCCCTGCCGGTCGGCGCGAAGATCAAAATCCTTTCGTCCCGAAGGTTCGGAGCTTCAGCCCTCATCATTCGTCTCTCTAATCAACCTGCCGCTCGTCCCGGAGAAAAGTGGAACGCCGGTCAACACCCCTTGAAATTCATTCAACGGCCTGCCGACGCGTATGCCGTCCGACGAGACCTGAAATTCGCGAATCGTGTTCTCGTGCGCGCCGCTTCTTTTCTTGACGACGGAGAGCGCGCGCCTGACCGCGCCGCCCGCCTCGAAGTATCGCAGCATGAGAACGGTGTCCGCCAGATAGCTCACGTCCACAGGCGTCGCCATCGTCGAACCCAGGAAACCGTGCTGCGCCATGATGAGCAGCGTGACGATGCCTTGCTGATTGAGGCTCGTCAAAAGCTCGTGCATCTGGATGGTCAGAAAGCGCTCCTCCGGCATCGCGTTCAGGTAGCCGTTCAGGCTGTCAATGATGATAAGGCGCGCGCCGTCGTCGCTCACTGCGCGCATGACGCGGCTGGCGAACTCGCCCGGCGCGACTTCCGCCGGGTCTATCTGTTCGATTTTGATTAGACCCTGATCCACGTAACCACGTATGTCCGTGCCGATGCCCGCGGAGCGTGAGAGGTACGTCTCGCGTATCTCGTCGAAGATATAGATGGCGGCGCGGTCGCCTCTCGTAGCGGCGGAGGCAGCGAACTGCGAGGTCAGAGTTGATTTGCCGGAACCCGCCGGGCCAATGACCAGAGTGCTCGTGCCACGGTCGAGTCCGCCGCCCAGAAGCGAGTCAAGCGCCGACAGGCCGCTCGAAACCGGCTCAGCCGCAAACTCCTGCCGGTGGTCTGCCGCGACCAGACGCGGGAATACTCTGATCCCGCCCGTCTCGATGTTGAAGTCATGATAGCCGCCGCTGAAGCGCGAGCCGCGCAGTTTGAGCACGCGCAGACGCCTGCGCTCCGCGCCGTACTCGACCGCGAGGTGTTCGAGCGAGATGACGCCGTGCGCGATTGACTGCACCTGTAATTCTCGACCGTCGGAAACCTTGTCGTCCAGAAGCAGCACCGTGCTTTTGTGCGCGGCGAAATATTGTTTGAGCGCGAGTATCTGACGGCGGAAGCGCAAGGCTTCGCCCGCGAGCAGACGCATCTCCGAAAGCGAGTCGAAGACGACGCGCCGGGGCCCGATGCGCTCAACCTCCTTCAAGACCGCGCTCGTCGTCTCGCCCAACTCCACCTCCGACGGATGAAAGATCGTGTACTGCGCTTCCGGCTTGAGGCTCTCTTCGAGCGGCACAAGTTCGTAAACGTCGAAGCCTTCGAGCGACCAGCCGTGCGACTCGGCGACCGCCTGCAACTCCTCTTTCGTTTCCGAAAGCGTGACGTAGAGGCCGGCCTCGCCGCGCCGCGCGCCCTCCATCAAAAATTGCAGGGCGATTGTCGTCTTGCCCGTGCCGGGGTCGCCTTCCAGCAGATAGATGCGGTTCTCCGGCAGGCCGCCTTCCAGAATTTGATCCAACCCCTCGACGCCCGTCCCAAGTCTCTTCGAGGCGGGGGCGCCGTTTGCCGATTCTCCAGACTTCGAGGACATCTTGCTCATAGACGATGCTCCGACCTTCAGTTGATTTACACTAGCACTGAAACATTGATGAAAGTATGACAGGCAGGTGCTCAGAAAAACAACAGCAGCTTCCCGCTCGCACGTGATGTTTACTTCCTTTAAGTTATAGCGTTAGTTGTCAACCATGTCTATGACGAGCGCCGCGAAAGCTTCCTTACGTCTCAAGACAATATCGTTTGAAACTCCCGACCCCGTATATTCTGCGACCCCGAAACCGTTGACACGCCGCGGCGGCGGGAATATCCTTCCGCGCATCCAGCAGGCCCCGCAACTCATCTCAGGCGCTGTCCGCCAGCAATAACAGAATGGCCGACCGCTTCAATGTGGTTGGCAGGAACAACCAGCTAAAGCTAATCAGGTTGGAGCATAACGATGAAAAGAAAAATCGCCTTGTCGATCTTAATGCTCGCCGTTTTGGTCGGCGCGTCTCTGAAGCGCACGCGAAGCGCATCTTCGAGTTCATTCAACCAACGCACGGCAGTTCCGCGACTGTCTACAGCGACTTCCGACCTGAACCTTGCCTTCGCGACGACGCTGACGGTTGATCGGACGGACGATACTGCCGCCGCCACGGCCTGCACAGCCGCGCCCAACGATTGCAGTTTGCGCGGCGCGATCATCGCCGCGAACGCCGACGCAGGCGCGAACCCTGTAATCATCAACCTGCAACCGGCGACCACCTACAACCTTACGCTGACCAACGCAGCGCAGGAGAACGCAGCGGCGACGGGCGATCTGGACATCACCACGGGACTTCACACGTTGACGATTGTGGGCGGCGGCTCGTCGGGCCCGAATGCGACCGTCGTTGACGCCGCCGGGCTTAACACGGGCAGCGCCCACGACCGCGCGTTTCAAATCACGGGGCCGGGTGTCACGGTCATCTTTCAGGACTTGGCGATTCGCAACGGCGAGGCCGCTGACGACGGCACGAGCGGCGCGAGCACCAACCCCGCTTCGCAAAACACGAACCGCACCGGCGGCGGCATCCTCAACGACGGCGGCAGCGTCACGCTCGTCAACGTGGTCGTCGAATCGTGTCAGGCACTCGGCAAGGGCGACACGGTTATAAACGACCACACAACCCTCGACGCCGAAGGCGGAGGCATAGCCAGTCTCGGAGCGACCGGCAGCGTCGTCATCACGGGTAGCACGTTCGCGGGCAACGCAGCCTTTGGCGGCAGCGGAGCCAACTTCAACAACGGCGCAGGCTCGGCGGCCAAAGGCGGCTCGATCTATTTTGAAGGCGGCACGCTCGACATAGACGGGTCGCGAATCGAAAACAGTTCCGCCGACGGCGGCAACGGCGGCAGCGTTTCGCAAAACGGCCAGACGAACGGCGGCTTCGGCGGGCTGGCTCAAGGCGGCGGTGTGTGGGTCGGCGGCGGCACGTCGAGCGTTAATAACACCACGTTTGAGAACACCGTCGCCAACGGCGGTAACTCAGGCACGGGCGGCAACGGAAGCGAACCCGCTGGCGAAGCCGACGGCGGCGGCATTTATAGCCTCGGCAACGTCACGGTCAGCAACTCCACGTTTCATCTCGCAGGAGCTACGGGCGGGAACGGCGGCGACGCCTTCGGCTCGACCTGCCTCGGCGCTCATAACGCAGGCGACGGCGGTGGCGCGCGCGGCGGCGCTGTCTTCGCCGACGGCGGAAGTCTCATCATCGACACCGCGACGTTTGCCAACAACTTCGCCAAGGGCGGCGACGGCGGCGATGGCGGGCAGACCGACGGCGGCCTCAACTGCGGTCAGCACGGCGCGGGCGGCCTCGCGTATGGCGGCGCGATTACTAACAACAACGCGGCCACTGTAGATATAAAGCACGCGACTATCAGTCTCAACAACGCGCAGGCCGGCAACAGCGGAGTCAATCAGGGAGGAGCGAACAAGCCTGCGCGCCCCGCAGCCGAAGGTGCGGGCGGCGGCATCCGCGTCGGCCCCGCAGGCGTGGCTTTGGAGAATACAATCATCGCCGTCAACACCGCCGCCAACGGCGCGGGCGACACCAACGGCGCTCCGACTCCCGGCCCTAACGTTGACGGCGCAGTAACGAGCAACGGCCACAACCTTCTCGGCAACGCCACCGACGCGACGGGCTTCACCGCGTCGGGCGATCAGACGGGCGCTAACCCTTTGCTTGCGACGCTGGCGGACAACGGCGGCCCGACGCAAACGATGGCGCTTTTGCCCGGCAGTCCCGCGATTGACGCGGGCGTTGCGGCTGGCGCTATGACCGATCAGCGCGGCCAGCCTCGCACGGTTGACGACCCCGGCGTCGCCAACACAGGCGGCAGCGACGGCACAGATATCGGCGCTTACGAAGCCCCACCTACTTGCAGTCTCTCCTGTCCGTCTGACGTTACCGTGTCGAACGACACAGACCAGTGCGGCGTGGCCGTCAACTACACGACTCCTTCCGGGACGGGCTGTGGCACGGTCACGTGTGATCATCCGTCGGGTTCTTTCTTCGCGGTCGGAGATACGACGGTCACATGCACAAGCTCGGCTGGCCCGGCTTGCAGCTTCAAAGTCACCGTCAACGACACGCAGAACCCGTCGATCAGCGCCCCGCCCAATGCGAGCTACCAGTGTGCGAGTCAGGTGCCGCCGGCTTCTGCGTCGCAGGCAACCGCCTCGGACAACTGCGCAGCGCCGACCGTCAGCGTGTCGGAGGCGAACAACGGCGGCTCCGGCTCCGTTGCCAGTCCTCTGATTATTACTCGCACCTACACGGCGACCGACGGCGCGGGTCGAACCGCGAGCGCGTCGCAGACGATCACCGTCGTAGACAACACGCCGCCCGCCGTCACGCCGCCCGCGAACATCAGCGCGAGCGCCGGCGCAGGCTCTTGCTCCGCGACGCTCAATCCGGGCACGGCGACGGCGGCAGATAACTGCTCCGGCGTCTCCGTTGTCGGCGCGCGCAGCGACGGCAAGCCGCTCGCAGCGCCTTACCCTGTGGGTACGACGACGATCACATGGACGGCGACGGACTCGCACGGCAACTCCGCGAGCGCGACGCAAACCATCGCGGTGACGGACGCGCAAGCGCCCGTCGTCACGAATCCCTCGGCCAGTCCGGCAAGTCTCTGGCCGCCAAACCACAAGATGAACGACGTGACGATCAGCTACAACGCGACCGACAACTGCGGCGGCGTCAACTGCGTTATCGGCTCGGTCACGAGCAACGAGCCTGTCAACGGCACGGGCGACGGCGATACCGCGCCCGACTGGTTGATCGTCGATTCGCACCACGTACAACTCCGCGCCGAGAGGGCCGGCACGGGCGGCGGGCGCGTCTATACGATCACGGTCGTCTGCACGGACGGCTCGAACAACGTGACGACAAAGACAGTAACGGTAGCCGTGCCCAAGAGTCAGGGCAAATGAGACGACGCCGCGCGGCAAAGTGAGACGACGCCACGCGGCAGAGTCATATGCCACGCGGCAAAGTCATACGCTACGCGGCGGCGTCTTCGCCGAACGTTTTGGCCGCGAGCCTGTGCGCTGAGGGGAGCGACGCACGCGTGGATGAACGTGAACAAAAAGAAAGGGCGGGGCCCGTAGCCCCGCCCCGCTTTTCAGTTCGACCGACGGAACCGTAGAACGGCTTTCGTGATCGGAAGTGTGATATCACAGACGCGCGCGAGCGCCGGTCTTAATCCTTCCGCACGAACGCCTCCTCCCAAGCCTGTAGGTCTTCGAGTATCTTCTCCGAGAACCACTCCTGAAATCTCTCGTCCGACAACAGCGCCCGCTCCAAGACCTCTCCGGCAACTTCCTCGATGGATTTTTCTTCCCCGGTCATCTCGCCGGAGTATGCGGCGTATTCGGCCAACATCCGCGCCACGCCCGGTCGCGCCAGAAGACTTACACGTTCGTTAGGCTCGCCGACCGGAACCGAAAACCTTTCGGGTGAAGTCCAGGAGGGAGGGTCTATCAGGCGGATGCTGACGCGGCGTCGCCCGCTGTCCTTGTCCACCCAAGCCCCGTTGACTTCGGCCAGAAGAGTGCCGCCGAACGGGGGCGAAACCTGAAGCCCCGTCCCCGTAGGGATAGCCACGTCCATTTCGAGCGTCGCGCCGGCATGGCTCACAACGACCGTCTGCGCCGTTATCGAGAGAGTGCCCCCGTCGTCGGAAGGCACTTCGAGGCCGACGGGGAAGCGTAAATTCACCCGCTTGTTCCTGCGCCCGCTCGCCTTGCCGCTGGTCTGTAAATGATTCCCTTGTTCGCTGGTCATAAAGCCCTCAACCTTTAGAAGCCGCACGCGCCGCACAACCCCGTCTCGCCGGAAATGCGGAAACGAAAAGCGCGACCGGCGACCGGCAGCAAAGGAATCGGTAATAAAGATACGATGACGCGGCGTGATGGTCGAAGAGGTTGTTCACGAGGTGCTCTCCTGTCAGGGCGGATTGAAAGGGACGCGACCGGCGTCGGCGCTCTGCCGCCTATTCAAAGATACCGAGCGGGCGAAGGCGCGTCAACGGTCTTTTGCGCAGCGTCTGGGGCTTCGGGCGGTCGGGTGGAAGAGGAAAAGTCTTTGGCCTTGATAAAAATTTATGCCTGTGCTTAGAAAAACAGGACTCGCGATATTTTGGAAAGAGTGTGTGAACGTCTTTAGACTTTCCGCTCGGCGCAAATCTTGCAGCGGCGCCACTCTACTTCGACGCGACCTGATTTGCGTCGGGCAGGCCGCCGGTCAACCCTGCGTCCCAGTAGAGCCAGTAGCGGCGGCGCTTGTTGCCGTCGCGCGTGCGCTCGAAGGCGAGTCGCACGAAGCGCGTCTTGAAGTCGCCGCTCTCAGCGCCCGGCATGGGCGTGTAGAAATATTCCGCGCGCTCGGCCAGCCCACACTCGCGCCGCATGGCGTTTATCGCCGCCTCGCACTCGCCCGCAGCGCCGGGGCCTTTCGGGTCAACCGAGTCGTTGACGACGTGTTCGATCTCGTGGAGCGCGCCCCACGCGGCGTTGAAGGCCGCGAGCGCGTCGGCGTCGCCCGACACGCGCGAAAAGTCCGTGAAGTCAATCAGCACGACGAAGGCCGCGGGCCTTCCCTGCGCGCCACCCTTCCAGCCGCCCTCTACGACTCGACAGAAGGCCACGTCGTCGCGCCCGCTCGCGTCTTCGAGGATGATTAAATTCTTCCCGCCGCGCGCCGACGTGAGAAGCGCGCGCGCAGTCGGCGAGCCTCCGCGCGGCGCGTCCGCGCCGAAGTCGAGTGCGCCGTCGCCGTCGAAGTGCAGCCCCGGCCAGCCCGTGATTGCGCGCAGTTGCGCGGAGAGTTCCTGACGCCTCGTCTCGCCGAGTCCGGCCCGGCAGACGACCCTCTGCGTCGCCTGTTCGGCGGCGGCGGGCAGGCCGGAGAGCGCGTGCGCAAGCAGGCATACGAGCCACAAGGCCCTGCGACTACCAACACGTCGAACTGCTTTACGCATGGCGAACATTCTCCCGACGACCAAACAAAGGCCGCGTGAACGAGAGAGCGGCGCTTCGGGGGCGAAGCGCCGTCAGTCCATGCTACCAGATTGTTAACGGGATGTGTACAGAATGTTAAAAAAACGGCTCGCCGCCCACGAAACGATTCAAGTCCGGCGCAATCAAATGCCCTCCGCCTTCGCTTTGAAGTCGTGCTCGCTCTCCTTGCCGAATCACGCTACGGTAGCCGACGCCGCGATGCGGCTGAGCCTTCCGGCAAAACACGGGCACAGTCAACCGACCTTAATGAAGACTCAAGCATCAGATCGCGCTGCACGTTTGTCGAATGAAGAGGTCAGGAAAATTGCGTGTAAGGCGGCATAACATTCACGAGTTTACGTAAACGCGCGAACTCGGCGAAAATTTTGGTTGACTTATTTCTTCGATGAGTTTATTCTCCCGCTGCCTTTTCAGTTCAAATCCAACTCCTCGCCTTCAAGATCTTTGCCCCGTCTTTCACTTTTTGACTGATGCCGCAGATCTCATTGGTTAATATTTCTGGCGGACAACTCTAAACGTTTATGCTCATGCCGCATTACGCAACACAGGCGCTGTAAGCAGCGTATCGGCACTTAAGGTCGAGTCGCGTATTCGTTGGTGCGGCACGAAGCATGGACGGTTTCGGCTTCTAACTTTTATATGATTGAAAAAGGCTCCGACGCTATCGGCAAATAGCGTCGGAGCCGGTGACAACGTAGCCCCCGCCGCACGTATGCGCCGGAGATACATCGCCCACAGCAAGTATCTTAGCGTAAAGTGCGCCGCTGGCTCAACTTTCTGAATAGGGGAGTCAGTTCCGTGATACGCACTGTACCCCGCCGTTCCCTGTGCGGGTCTACACAAGTCCAGCCGACGCAAAACTCCCATTTTGCAAAGCCTGGAGCCTCGCGCGCCCGAGCGCGTGGAGGACGCCGGAGGTCTGCCAAAGCCTCAAGCAACGGCGCTAAATCACCCTTTTCAGAATAATCCGTTCGGTCTAAGGCCACTTGCGGGGGCAGTCGCCGCAAAGCGCGTAGGCGCATCTTGGGCAGAAGTCTCGTCCTCAAATGCGTTTACATAAACTCGCTAAACAAGCGTCTTGGCCGGCGATCTCTTTGTGTCGAAGAGGCCGCGCTGCTTAAAAGCCCCGACGGCGAGAAGGAGGATTGTAGCGAAGATGAAATCGAGAACACTTTTGGCCGTAGGCCCCTGGCGCGAATGCGGGAAGGTCGTTGCTTTGGCGATTGCGAACCGCTGGAGTGTCCTCTACACGCTTCTTTTCGAGGACGTGCCGACGGCGCTGGCGAGGACGAGGATTGATCTGATTCTGCTCTCGGGCTGCTCTTTGCGCGATGGATGGGAAGACGTAGCACGCGGCGCGTGGGATGTCTGTCGCGACACGCCGGTTGTCGCGCTCGGCTCAAACTCTGGACAGGATTCGCTCGTGAGCGCGCTCGTGGGGCAAGCTAGCTCCGGCGCTGATGCGGAGCGCGGAAACAATTTCATCGACGAGGGGCCGCCGCGTTTTTTTGAAGATGTGCCGAGCGTCTTTCGCTGCTCCGAGGTTTCGCCGACGCTCAGGCTCTTTGAGCCGGAGGCGGCGGGCGTCTGCCCCAGCATCGCGCGCGCCATCGAATTCATCGAGCGAAGCTACGCCGAGCCGATAACGCTTGCCGACGCGGCACGCGCGGCACGCTACAGCCGCTGCCACTTCAGCAAGATTTTCAAGAAGCAGTTGGGTGTCTGTTTCGTCGGCTATCTGACGCGCGTTCGTTTGAGGCGCGCGGCGGAGTTGCTCGGATGTACGGAGATGCCGGTCACCACAATCGCCTTCGCGGTCGGCTTCAACGATCTATCACACTTCGAGCGTGTCTTCCGCGCCGTCCATCACAAGCCGCCCACGCGCTTCCGCGCCGAATCGAAAGAAATGCCGGGCGTCGAAAAATATCTGCCAAGTTTTTCCGCATTGGCCGTGACATCATAGCGTCGCAACAATCACCGGGTTGACTACCGGAATGGCGCAGTCACGGCTCGAAAGCGCCGCGCCTGCAAACAGAGGGGCAGTCGCTCCAGATTCTCCGCCTGAAGGCCGAGCGGCGCATAGGTTCTCCGCTTGCGCGGGCCTTCGTGATGAATGAAACGGCGTCTCGTGCTCGCCTCGCCTCGACACAGTTCGATTGGCGCGTCTTCGCAGACAGGCCATGCGGAGAGTTCCAGGTGAGCCACACGCCTCGCGCACAGAAAAAGATTGCCATCGGTCGCGGACTTGCGACCGAGCGGATTGACGTTCAACCGATGGCCGTTGACGGGGCGCTCTTTGGTTGGGAAGCAGGGCACAAGGTTTACCGCGCCGTTTACAAGAGACTCCAACGCCTGCCGAAAGGCGGAATGCTCATCATAGACCTTTCAGGCGTACGACAGGCGAGCCATCAGGCGCTCAAAGAGATTTTGCTGGTCGCAGAAGTTTTGCGAACGTCGAAGTTCGACGAAAGGTATATCGCTTTTCGCATCGAGCCGCGGAACCGCGATCTCGTCGAATCGCTTGAGACGGTCGCAAAGCTCGGCGGCCACACGATACAGGTCATCAGCCGCGCGGGCGCTCTCAGGCGCTTCGGCAAGTTGACGAAGGCGGAGACGAGCACGCTCGAACTAATCGAGATGAAAGGCGAGTTGACCTCGAAGGAGTTGCGCGGCGAACAGGGACTTCTTCCCTCCGCGGCGAGCAACCGTCTCAGGCGGCTGCATCACCTTCGGCTCATCAGGCGCGAGGAGCGCGCCGTGCCCGCGAGCGGCGGACGCGAATTCGTCTATCGTCCTCTTTTTCAAAAGGGCGGTGTGCGGCGCGCAAAGTGAAAGGGGACGGGCGAGAGGTTGGCTGACTATCACGCCATACAGGCCACGTGCGACGCCGTGGCGCGACTGATGCAGGAGTCCTACCGTCCAGACCTCATTGAGCCTTTGCTCAATCTACAGTTCGAGGTTTACGGCACGGAGGACTTCAAGAATCACATGGCGCAGGGCGTGAGCCTCTTCCTCTACCGCGTCCACTTCAACGAGACGCAGCGCTCGCCTCTGACGAAAGACACGGATGGACGCGTCCGGCGGCAGATGCTCCCGCTCGACCTGCATTTCTTCCTGACCGTCTGGGGGCCGAAGGCTTCTTTGCAACACGCGATTCTCGGTTGGGCGATGCGAACACTCGAAGACACGCCGATACTGCCCGCATCTCTTCTAAACGGCGTCCGCGCCGGAGTCTTCCGCGACGACGAAACGATTGAGGTCGTTGCGGGCACGATCACGAACGAAGAACTGATGCGCATCTGGGACGACCTCGGCACCGAGTATCAACTCTCAGTCCCTTACGTTGCGCGCGTCGTGAAGATCGAATCCATGCGCGAGATCTCGCAGGGCGAGCCGGTCAGGCAACGGCAACTCGAATATGGCGCGTGGCGTTGAGCGTTTGATTGATTCATTTGTGATGAGAGCTTTCTATCCACTTGAGACGGTCGTGCGGACAACGCCGCTGGGCTTGCGCTGTGTGGACATCGCGACGCTGTCGCAGGTCACGACGGGGCTTTCGGTCACGGCGGTTCCGTCCGACAGGCGCGCGCACGAGGCTCAGGCTTCCTTGACGCGCTCCGGCATCTATTCTTTACAAGGGCTGCCCGGAATGCGCGACTTCGAGTTCTCAGCCGAAGACTCTGCGCCGGCAAGCCCGCCCGTCTCGCCTTCGGGGCGCGAGTTCGTCGTTCGCGTCGAGGACGCGCGCGGTCGTTACATGCCCTTCTCGATGATTCTGACGCTGCCGCGCAGCAAGGTTGTGACCGCGTACCTTTTCTCTTTGCCGGGGCGCGGACTCGTGCCGGGGCTGACGGTCATTCGAGGCAGTTTGAGAGACAGCACGCGGCAACTCTCCGACGGAAGTCTTCGACCCGCGGCCTTCGCGCGCGTCGAAGCGCAGTACGAGTTGACAAGCCCACCCACCCTCTACGTCGCGCTCGCGGACTGGCGAGGCGAGTTTGCTCTGCTGCTCCCCGCGCCCAATCCGCTCAGGCCGCCCGCGGGCGTTAGCGTGACATCGCCGAACACTTCGGGCCGCAAGATCATCTCGCAGATGAAGTGGCCCGTGACGTTGAATTTTTTCTATCAGCCGCAGCGGCAGGAGTTCATCACCACGAACGAGCGAGGGCAGGTCGAAGTCATCACGGGCCAGAGGGACGGGGTGACGGACATCGCGCCGGAGCAGAGCCTTTTGCGCTACGCGCCCGTTCTGGCTTCGCTCCTGAACCAGTCCGCCGCGGAGGTTTTGCCGACTGCTTCGGGGTCGGCTGCCGTCTCGCTCGAAGCGGAAATCGAATTTGACAAAGAACTGGTGGCACGCACGGGCGGGGCCGCGGACTCAAGCATCTTGCTCGTCCCGCCCGCCGTCGTCTCACCCTAAAACTGAAAGAGAGGTCTTCACATGCCAGAGTATCTTGCGCCGGGCGTTTACGTAGAGGAGGTCAGCTACCGCGCCAAGTCAATCGAGGGCGTCTCGACGACAGTGACCGGGTTCGTCGGCCCGACGCGCTACGGCCCCGTCGGCGACGAGCCGGAACTGCTCACGAGCTTCGCAGACTTTGAACGCATCTACGGCGGCATTGATCCACTAGAATTCGAGGGCGACACGCCTGAGACGCAACAGAATTTTATGGCCCACGCCGTCCGCGCCTTCTTCGACAACGGCGGAACGAAGCTCTACGTCACGCGCATCTACGAGCCGGACACGGACGACGAAGAGCCTGACCCGGACATCGGCAAGGCTTTCCTTGCAGGCTCGCCGCCAATCGTCTTCGCGCGCTTCCCCGGACGCGGCGGCAACATGAGAATTACCGTCACGCTCAAGATCGGCCCGAACGTGTTGACCTCGGACGTTGACGGCAACACAGTCGTCTCCGGGCTGACGGACAAAGACCTCGTTTACATCAAACAGGTCGCGACAGGCTCGCCCCTGGCCTTCCCGACGACGAACCCGGTCGCGGACGGTTTCTACGACGTGGCGAAAGACGACGACTCCGTCGCGTTCGACAACTCGAACGTGACGCAATTCGGCCTCGACCGCTTCTCGCCGCGCGCCAGCTACAGCGTTCATCTCGTCACCGTGACGGTGAGCGTCAGAAAGCCGGGACGCTTCGCGACCGACGAACTCATCGGCGATTTTCCGCTCAACCCTTCGAGCCGTAACTCGCTCACGACCTATTTCACGGACGAGCCGGACTCGCGCAATCGCTTTCTCCACGTCCCGTTCGCAATCCGCGCCGACTCGATCAGCGCCGGCACAGGCTCCGAAGTCCTCGACGCGCTGCTCGGCGGCGGGCTGGTTAACATCGTGCGCCGCCATCTCGCATCGGACGACGAGCTTGCAATGGCCAGCCCGGACGAGTTGCCCGCGACGCCTTCCGAGTTGACGACCATCATCACGCTCACGGGCGGGAGCGACGGGCGCGTGCCGACTGCAACCCGATACGCGGGCAGCGACACGGGCCCGTTCATGACCGGCCTCTACACCTTCGAGGGCATTGACGAAATCTCGATAGTCGCCGCGCCCGGCTACTCCTATCAGGCCGAAGGTCTCGGCGAGTCGGACAACGACCGCCGCGCAAGCCAGATCACGCAGTACCTTCTGACGCACGTCGAGAAGATGCGATACCGCGTCGCCGTCCTCGACTCGCCGGACGACTTCGCGCTCTCCGAGGTGCGCAACTTCCGCGGCAAGTTCGACTCGAAGTATGCGGCGCTTTATTACCCTTGGGTCACGGTTCTCGATCCGAACGACCCCGACGGGCGGCGTGAGATAGAGTTGCCGCCCTCCGGCTTCGTCACCGGAATCTACGCGCGCAACGACGTAGAGCACGGCGTCTTCAAGGCCCCGGCCAACGAGGTCGTGCGCGGCGCGATCAGTTTCGAGCAACTGCTGAACAAGGCACAGCAGGACGTTCTCAATCCGGAAGGGATCAACTGCTTCCGTTTCTTCGAGGGACGCGGCTACCGACTCTGGGGCGCGCGCACGATCAGTTCCGACCCCGAATGGAAATACATCTCCGTGCGCCGCTACTTCGCATATCTGGAACACTCCATCGACAAGGGGACGCAGTGGGCCGTCTTCGAGAACAACAACGACGCGCTCTGGGCCAACGTCCGCCGCACGATTGAGGACTTTCTCTTCAACGAGTGGCGCAGCGGTGCGCTCCTCGGTACGAAGCCGGAGGAGGCTTTCTTCGTCCGCTGCGACCGCTCGACGATGACGCAAAACGATCTCGACAACGGACGACTCATCTGCCTCGTCGGCGTCGCCGTCGTCAAGCCTGCCGAGTTCGTCATCTTCCGCATCGGGCAGTGGACGGCAGACCGCAAAGTGTAGAGGCGTTCAAACGAAGTTTGAAGAAAGGGAGCGAAACAGATGGCAGTCCACCGCGACACCCCTTATGGCGCATTTAACTTTCGCCTGACAGCCGACCGCTTCGGCGATGCGGGCACGATACGCGCGGGATTTCAGGAGATTAGCGGCCTCGGCATCGAGGCCACGGTCGCAGAGTATCGCAACGGCAACGATCCCGAAAACCACGTGCGCAAAATCAACGGCGTCTATAAGGTCACGGACGTGACCCTGAAGCGCGGCCTCATCGGCGACGCGGACTTCTTCGGCTGGCTCAAAGACGTGCGCGACGGCGTGCAAACGAACGTGCTCGCCACGGTCACGATAGAACTGATGGCCGAAGACCACAGCGGCCCCGTCATGAGTTGGAAGCTCACGAACGCGCGGCCCATCAAGTACACGGGGCCGACGCTCAATGCCAAGGGCGGCACGGACGTGGCTATGGAGGAACTGGTGCTCGCCTGCGAGAGCATCAGCATCGAGTAGCGCGCCGCTTTCGGCGGCGGCGCTCGACCTTCAGTGTTCGCGCGCCCCGTTCATTGTCGCGAACGCTCTGAAGCTCAATCGCGCACGCACGCCGCAGGCCCCTTCCGTCCCGCGGCGGCGGAGCACTACTAATCCTCGGTCATGTTGCGAGCGTCGAACATACGCCTGCCGGGAGTTTACTTCCTGCCGAACCCGCCAACGCGCGGGCTTGGACTCCCGCCTCTGGACGTAGCCGCCTTCGTCGGCTTCGCCGAGCGCGGGCCTCTGGACTGGCCCGTCGCCGTCGAAGACCTCGATTCGTATCGAGCCATCTTCGGCGGCGACCTACAGCTTGCGCGCGAGCAGGGCGGGCGAATCGTCTTCGCCAACATGCCTTCGGCGGTCGCCTCTTTCTTCGCAAACGGAGGCCGCCGCTGCTACGTCGTGCGCGTCGCGGGCCAGAGCGCGACGCGAACGCTCTTCCGTCTGCCGGGACTCGTCGCCGTCAAAGGCGAACAGTCGATAGGCGCGGCAGAAGGCCCTTGGCCCGCGACCGCATGGGCATCATCGGAGGGGCGCTGGTCTGAGAGTCTTCGCCTCGGCGCGCGTCTCCGCGCGACTCCTTTGCCGAAGACCGCGTTCAAAGTGCTCGCGCCGCTTCCGGTCGTGACCGCCGAAGGGGCGCAGTTCTTTCAAAGGCTCGGTTGGGAGACGGGCAGCGCGCCGCAGGCGATTCAGAAAGGCGATCTGCTTCGACTCACGTACAACGGCGGCAGGCAGTTTCTCTTTCCCGTCGAAGACGTTCGCGGACAGACGGGCGCGACCCCGGCCACGCCCGTCGAGCTTCTGGCGGGACAGGTCTGGCTGCTCGCCCTGCCTTCCGCGCCGCTCGGCACTCCTCTCGTCGTGCGCGTCGAACGTTTGACGCCGGAGGGGCCCGCGCTCATCGACGTTAAAGGGCGTCTTACGGCGGAAGGCGACGGCTTTGTCTTCGCGATGAGCGGCGACGTGTCGAAGGTCGCGCGCGAAGACGTGCTCATGCTCAAGCGGATTGACAACGTAACTTTCCTGATGCGTGTTGCCGAGACGGGGAACGTGAAGGCGCAGGGCGGCGGGTTGCAACCGGCTGCGCTCGCTACACAATTGCTGCGGCTGCCCGCGCAGTTCCTCCCGCCGGTTCCGCCCTCTTCGCTCGTCGGCGTCGAGCGGCTGCGCTTCGACCTGCTTCTTCGCGCAGACATCGAGCGGCTTCCGACCGTCGAAGAGCTTTCTTTCAACGAAGGGCATCCGCGCTTCTGGGGCGACATCGTTCTCGCCGAGACGAGCGGCTTGCAGAATCGACAGGATGGGGGCGGCGCTTCGCAGCCGTCGAACACTCGACCGTCTCAGACGGGCGGCGCGACGGACGTGTCGAGCGCGAGGGCGAGCGCCGAAATATTTTTGCGCCTGCGCGGCGACGAGCGTCTGGATGAAAAGGAACTCGCGCAACTCGATCCTGCGGCGCTCGCCGGACTGCTCTCGCCCGTCGAGACGCCGGGCCGCACGTTTCTTCCGCTCGACATGCCTTCGGTGCTTGACGAAGAGGGCATCAACGGCCCCGACGAAAGCTCCGTCGGCGAAGACGGCCTCGACACGTTCGACCCCGCGCTCTTCATAGACCGCGTGCTCGTGCCGAATCTCGACGTGCAGCCCGCCTCCGGCGAGGCTCTGATAAACGAAGCGTTCAATCGCTACTACGTGCAGGACAAGCGGCTGCGTGGGATGCACAGCCTTCTCTTCAACTGCGAGGCGGCGCTGCTTGCCGTCCCCGAAGCATCACAGCGCGAGTGGCAACGTCTGCCACCCCCCGTCGTTCCGCCTCCCGTCGCTCCGCCTCCGCCGCCTCCGCCCGACCTCTCGAAGTTCGACCTGTGCACGCCGCCTATAACGTCACCGCCCGTCACTTCGCCGCCCGCGCCCCCGCAACCGCCCGCGCAGTTGAAGAGGCAGGAGCTACCCGTGCTGAAGGCCATCAACACGGACGATGAGAACGACGCGCAGTATTTGCGAGAGCTTAACAACCTGATCGAAGTTCATCACGCCGTCCTCAATTTCTGCGAGGGGCGACGAGACGTTCTGGGCGTACTCGCGTTGCCGGACTACTTCGAGAAGCGGCAGTGCATTCGTTGGCTCGAAGACTTCCGCACGCATCTCGGCCTGCCGCGCTCCGGCAGCGCATTCGATGACGCGCGCGACATCGCAGACCTGAGCTACATAGCCGTCTATCATCCCTGGCTTCTGCTCGCGGATCAAAACTCGCCGGACAGGACGCGCCCCGTGCCGCCCGACGGCGCGGCCTGCGGCATGATCGCCGCGCGCGAGCGCGACGCGCAGGTCTGGGTCGCGCCCGCGAACGTCGCGCTGAAAGGCGTCGTCGGCCTCGCGCCCACGATCTCGACAGAGGATTGGGCCGACCTCTTCGACCTTCAGTTCAACTTCGTGCGCGAGGAGCCGAAAGACTTCCGCGCGATGAGCGCACACACGCTCTCCGACGAAAGCATCTGGCTACAGATTTCCGTCCGGCGGCTTCTGATACTCATACGCAAGTGGGTCGCCGAGCGCGGCATGGATTTCGTGTTCGAGAGCAATCACGAGCGCTTCCGCGGGGGCGTGCGCCTTCTGCTCGCCGAAGCCCTTCGTTACATGTTCGACCGCGGCGCGTTCGCCGGCGCGACGCCCGAACAGTCTTATCAAATCGTGACGGACGATAGCGTCAACCCGCCCGAGAGCGTTGACGCGGGTCGGTTCGTCGCGCAGATACAGGTCGCGCCGTCACAGCCTCTGGAATTCATCACGGTGCTTCTGACGCGCGTGGCCGAAGACCTTCTGCAAGCGAGGGAGGCTTGAGAGCTTGGCCGATTTGAAAGACTACCCGTTCACTGCCTTTCGCTTCGACGTGCAACTGCACGTCTCCGATCCGCAGAGCGTCGGTTTGACGAATCCGCTCTGCGAGGCTCTGTTCGCGGAGTGTGACGGGTTGGAGATGACGATGGAGCCGAAAACGTACAAAGAGGGCGGGAACAATCTCGAACAGATACATCTGCCCGGCCCCGTCTCTTACGGCCAACTCACGCTCAAGCGCGGCATGACGGCGAACATAGATTTGTGGAAGTGGTTCAACGCCGCGGCGGGCGGCCTCAACGACGGGCAGAGCGCGAACAAGCGCGGCCTCACCGCGCAGGGGCTTGTCACGATGCGCGACGGCGAGGGCACGCCCACGCTTCTCTTCGACCTGTTCGGCTGCCTGCCGATCAAACTCAAAGGCTCGCCCCTGAGCGGCAAGGACGGGCAGGTCGCGCTCGAAGAGTTACAGATCGCCTATCGCTCGCTGAAGATCAAGAAGCCCTGAAGCGGAGGACGACTGCGCGTGACATTGAAGAAAGCAAAGCTGGTCGAGATCAAGTGGGACGCCAAGCAGAAGCAGGCCGAGAAGGTTGACGGCGGCAAGAACGTGACCGTCCAGTTCAACCCCTCGTCGCTCAAGATCAACTTCACGAACAAGAATCTGGGAGGCGACCAGCCCGGCGGCTCGACCAAGCAGTTCGTCGGCAGCGGCTCGACGAAGCTTTCGGTCGAGCTTCTGTTCGACACGACCGACGACGGCACGGACGTTCGCAAGCACACGGAGGACGTGGCCTTCTTCATCAAGGCGAAGACCGATAACGGCGGCAACTCGAAGAGCAACCGCGTGCCGCCCGGCATCAGCTTCGAGTGGGGCAGCTTTATCTTCCGCGGCCTGATGGATTCGATGGACGAGACGCTCGATTATTTTTCGGAGGACGGCGTGCCGCTTCGCGCGACCATCTCTTTGAGCATCTCGCGGCAGGAGATCGAATTTTTGCCCGGCGAAGCCGGACAGGGCGGGGGCGGAGGCGCGCCGCAGTCGATACAACTGACGCCGCTTCAGGCCGCGCCGAAGGGAAAGACTTTGCAAGGCATGGCCGGACTCAACGGCAACAGCGGCGACTGGAAGTCAATCGCCGAGGCCAACAATATTGACGACCCTCTGCGACTCTCGGCGGGTGCGCTCATTGACGTGAACGCGAGCGCGAGCGTCAGCGTCTCCGCGGGAGTCAGCTTGAGCGCGTCGGCGAGTGTCGGCGCGTCGGCGGATGCCGGCGCGAGTTTGCAGACAGGGGCGGGCGCGAGCGCTTCGTTTACGGCGGGAGGATTGCGCAGGCGTTAGCCGCGCGCGAACAGGAAGGCCGAAAGAAAGATGCCAATCGTCATCAACGATTTCGAGATAGTGGTCGAGCCACCAGCGGAAGGCGCGGGCACGCAGCACGGCGCGGGCGAAGACAAGCCTTCGCCACAGTCAATGCTGAAGCCGGATGACATCATTCTCGTCGAGCAAATAAACCGCGAGCGCATGGAGCGCGTGCGCGCCGACTGATGAGTCGAGTGACGACCGCAACCTCGCAGGCCGAATTCTCAAGGCCGCTACATCGGCGGCCCCGTCCGACGCGGCCTCGCAAAAGCTACGAACGTTTCGAGTGAAATCCTGTAGCCGAGAGCGTCGGCGGCGATGACTGAAAATTGAAATCCGGTTAACAGCAACCGAAGTTATGCCAGAAAGCAATCCGAAAGACCCGCGCCCGGTAATCAAAGTTGACGGCGAGGAGAAGGCCGCCCTCGGCAGCACTCTATTGCTTTCGCTTCTGGTCGAAGAGACGACGCTCGGCCTCTGTCGCTGCGAGGCGCATTTCCTCAACTGGGGGCCGAAGAACGACACCGCGGACTTTCTTCTCTTCGACCGTCAGACGCTCGACTTCGGCAAAGAGTTCTCGGTCGAGTTCGGCCCGCCCGAATCGCGCACGTCGATCTTCAAGGGACGCATCACGGGCATCGAAGCGCACTACCCCGCGCAACGTGCGCCGGAACTTACAGTGCTCGCCGAGGATCGTTTTCAGGATTTGCGCATGGAACGGCGCACGCGCTCTTTCGAGAACGTGAGCGACTCGGACGTGTTTAATCAGGTAGCCTCGCAGCACGGGCTGACGCCGCAGATCGACGTTGACGGGCCGACCTACCGCGTGCTCACGCAGGCCAACCAGAGCGACCTCGCATTCCTGCGCGAGCGCGCACGCGCAATAGACGCCGAAGTTTGGGTTGACGACAAAACGCTTCACGCGCAGGCGCGTGCGCGTCGCAGTTCCGACACCTTCACGCTCACTTACGGGCAGAATCTCTTCGAGTTCTCAGTCCTCGCAGACCTCGCGCACCAGCGCACGACCGTCAAGGTGAGCGGCTGGGACGTGTCCTCCAAAGACAAGATTGACGAGGCGGCGGGCGAGAGTTCGGTCAGTTCAGAACTCGACGGCAAGCGCAGCGGAAGCTCCGTGCTCGCGCAGGCGCTGTCGGAGAGAAACGAGCGCGTCGCCTCGTCCACGCCGCTTTCGTCGAACGAAGCGCGCGCGATGGCCGAGGCGCGTTACCGCGAGCGAGCGCGACGTTTCGTGCGGGGGCGCGGCAAGGCCGAAGGAGCGCCGAAGATACGCGTCGGCGTCTCGCTCGACATGCAGAAAATCGGCGACCCGTTCGGCGGCAAATACTACGTCACGCTCGCGCGACACACTTTCGATCTGGCGCAGGGGTATCGAACCTCGTTCGAGGTCGAGCGTCCCGGGCTAGGCGGCTGAAAAGGGGAAGAGACTTTGACCGACGTGCTCGAACAACTCATCGCGGTCACTGAGCGCAAGCGACTCTACGGCGCTTATCCCGCGACCGTGACCGACATTAAAGACCCGGATCAGCAGGGGCGCGTCAAAGTGAAATTCCCGTGGATGCCGGACGACAACGGCGGCTATGAGGTTTGGGCGCGGCTCGCAGTCCTGATGGCCGGGCCTTCGCGCGGCACATGGTTCATCCCGGACGTTTCAGACGAAGTGCTCGTGCTCTTCGAGGGCGGCGATGCGCGTCGCCCCTACGTCATCGGCGCGCTCTGGAACGGCAGCGATGCGCCGCCGGAGACGATGGACGGCGCGGGCAACAACTATAAGAAGTCAATCGTCTCGCGCCGCGACATACGAATCACGATGGACGACACGGAAGGGCAGGAAGCCCTGACGATAAAAACGCCGCAACAGAGCATCGAGATTAAAGACGGCGGGCGTTCGGTGGAGATAAAGGATGCGAACGGCAACTCCGTCAAGCTCGATTCTTCGGGCGTGACCGTCACGGCCTCGGCACAGGTGAAGGTGCAGGCGAGCACGATGGAGGTCAACGCCGGGATG
This sequence comes from Pyrinomonadaceae bacterium, assembly GCA_035474235.1. Taxonomy (GTDB): domain Bacteria; phylum Acidobacteriota; class Blastocatellia; order Pyrinomonadales; family Pyrinomonadaceae; genus QHXN01. Next base: position 33,227 of record DATINM010000001.1, on the reverse strand, counting down.
GTCACAGTCAATGCGGGGATGTCGAAGTTCAGCGGCGTCGTGCAATGCGACACGCTCATCAGCAACTCGGTCGTGAGCGCGAGCTACACGCCCGGCGCGGGCAACATCTGGTGACGTTTGAAGAGACGGCGAGATGAAAGGCCGTAGGGGAAAAAGGGACGATGGCGGAAACTTTCGACTGGCTGAAGCCCTCGATTCTGTGGCAGCGCGACGGCGCGGACATGCTACAGAAGGACTTCTTCCGTCCGACGCTCCACGGGTTCAAGTCGGACAAGTTCATGGACGAGTTTCTGGCAAATGCATCGGCCCCCGGCCCCAAACAGTTTCGCAGTTCGCTCGCACGCGTCTCTCAGTTCGACCCGTTCCCGCGTCCCTCGAAGACGAGCGTCCCTCTCAAACTCTTCCAGCCCGTTCACGGATGCTTCTATCTTGCGAGCGCGTCGCTCTGTTGTCGCATCCCCGGCTTCCCCGACCGCGAGGTGAATCTCGGCGAGGGCGAGAGCGTCTTCTTCGTGCTGCGAAAGAAGGTCGGCGGCGTCGAGTACGAGTGGAAGACGAAGGAGGCGGGCAAGGGTTGGGGAGCACTCAACGGCAAGGCGTCGAGCGTGTCGAAGGACGAAGAGCGTCTGCCGCTTTTCCAGACCTTGACGGCGAAAGGACGCACGATCTTCTTCGGCTACATTCCCGTCTCCAGTCAGGACACGTTCGCCGCCGCGCCTGCGGACTCGCCCGTCGAAACGGACGACGCGCGCATGGACGAGCTTGACGCGCTATTCATATTCCCCTTGAGCGACCCGAACGCAAACCCCGCCGACCCGCCCGACCCGGATTTCAACAAAGTCTTCGCCGTCGGCATCGCGGGTGCGCAGACGCCTTCGCTTCGCATCTCAGTCTATCTCCTGCTCGATCTTCTGGAGTATCTGGACAAATATCTGCCGGTCGTCGGCAAGGCGCTTGAAGACGACACGACATCTTCCCTCGCGGGCGAAGAGAAAGACCTCACGGACTTTCTGCATCAGACGCAACTCGGCAGCACGCTCCGTCTCGACGCGGCGCTCCGTCAGGTTGCGACGAAGCAAGCCGATCTCAACGAACCGGGTGACGGCGATCTGGCCGCGCTCGGCTTCAGTGATGATTACGACCTGAGCAAACACAAGCTGAGCCAGACGACGCTCGACAATCTTCGCACGAAGGTTTCCGGCGCGCTCAAGTCGCCGGACGCGACGACGGTTGCGCCCGCGCCGGTCGTCGTGCCGAAGGTCGCGCCGGAGGCGGGCGACAAGTACGTTCTGCGCTGCGTCTATGAACGCGCACAATGCGTGCCCGCGCATCAGTACGTCAGTCGTCCTTCGGAAGAGTTCGAGCTTGCGCCCTTCTTCGACCCCGACGCGCCCGCGCGCGACATACGCGTCGGGTTGCCCGTTGACGTGAGCATCGCGGGTCTGCGGAAGTTCAAGAAGAACGTCGCCTTCATGATGTCGAAGGAACTTCGCAACAAACTCGGCGCGGTGTCGGGCAAAGAGAAAGATATTCTCGACGGCAAGTCGCCGGGCCCGGAAGACTCTTTCAGCCTCGGGCACATCTGCTCCTTCTCGATACCGATAATCACCATCTGCGCGTTCATACTGTTGCTGATCATCGTAATCCTTCTCAATCTGGTCTTCTGGTGGATACCGCTTCTGAAGATTTGCTTCCCGCTGAAGCTCTCGGCCAAGAGTTGACGCGCGTCCCGCGAGCGCGCGAAGGGAAAGAAGAATGCAGAGACAGAACATTTTCGGGCAGGGACTTGGCTTTCCGCCGCGCGTGGGCGCGGACGGACGCCTCGCATGGTCGGAAGGCGAAGACAACGTTCGCGAGTCAATCCGCCTGATTCTTCTGACGGAGCCGGGCGAGCGTCTGATGCGCGAAGAGTTCGGCTGCGGTTTGCGCCGTTACCTCTTCGAGCCGAACACGGCGACGACGCGCGCGCTCATCAAGGAGAGGATTCAGAACGCCCTCACGCGTTGGGAGCCGCGCGTTCGTGTGGACGACGTTTCGGTCGAGTCTGATGCGGAAGACGCACGCGTCGTCGCCGTCCAAATCTCATTTCGCCTCGTCGCCACGCAGGCGGTCGGTCACATGAATCTGACTTTGCAATTGGAGGGTTAGCGCAATGCCTCTCGTAGTTCCCACACTCGACGACCGCGACTTCGAGCAACTCCTTCAGGAAGCGAAGCAGCGCATCCCCGTCTATACGCCGGAGTGGACAAACTTCGACGTTGAGAGCGACCCCGGCATCACCATCGTCGAACTGTTCGCCTTCCTCACCGAGAGCCTGCTCTATCGCGCCAATCGCGTCCCCGAACGCAACCGTCTGAAGTTCCTGCAACTCCTCGACGTGCCTTTGCAGCCCGCGGCGGCGGCGCAAGGGATCATTCGCATCAAGAACGAGCGCGGGCCGGTCGAGCCGCTCCTGCTCGACGAGGGCGTCGTCGTCGCCGCGGGCGGCGTGAATTTTCTGACGCTCGATCCCGTCAACGTCCTGCCCGTCGAGGCGGTCACTTTCTACAAGAGCAGAATCTCGAAGGACGATCCGCGCTACGACGACTTCAACACAAAGTATCAGGCGATCAAAGAGGCCGCGCAGGCCGCGCTCGAAGATGAAGCGGAAGCGTCTGCCGACACGTCGGACGCAAACGACGAGCAACAGGCGAGCGCAGGCGTGGCGAATGATGGGACGAACGCGACGCCCACGGTTGAGTTGGACTTCTACGAGACGGCGCAGATGTCAGCGCCGACGGCGGGCGACCCCGACCCGTTCGTTGACCTTTCGAGCGACGACACGACAGACCACACGATCTATCTGGCACTGCTCGCGCCGAAAAACGTGGATGCGGACTCCGTGCGCGAGGCCATCGCAAATCAGACGCTCTCGGTCGGCATCGTCCCTGCGCTCACGGAAAAAGTTCTGCCGCTTGAGCCGGTTCGCCTCGGCGTGAAGCGCGACCCCGTGCCGTCGCTCATATACGAAGTGCCGGACGTGACGGTCACGAGCGCGACGCGTTACGAGCGCCTGCGCGTTCTACAGGAACCGGACGTGTTGACCGGCGTCGGCGTCGTACAACTCGTGCTGCCCGGCACGGACAAGTTGAAGTCTTGGGAGTTCACGGAGCCTTTGCAGGAGGGGACGGGCGACTACCCGCCGCGCATCGAAGACAACGATGTGCGCGACCGCCTTGTCACGTGGCTCCGCGTTCGCATCCCGCCGACCGCCGCCGCCGTTTCGTCGAACGGTGCGGCTTCGCAGAACGGCTCTTCTCAAGTCGCGTCTTCAAACGATCCCGCATCCTCCGGCGCAGCCGTCACGCCCAACCAGCCTACGGGGTCGGACGCGGGCAATCAGGCGGGGACGATAAAGGCACGGCTCTCTTGGCTCGGCGTGAACGCGACACGCGTCGAGCAAGCCATCCCCGTGTCGAACGAGTTGCTCGGCACTTCGACGGGCGAGCCTGATCAAGAGGTCATACTCGCCAACACTCCCGTCATACGAAACTCTTTGATCCTTCAGGTCGAGGACGTGAACAAGGTCTGGCAACTCTGGCTACAGACCGACGACCTGCTCGCGGCGGACGAGACGGACGAGGTCTTCACGGTGGACGAAGAGGCCGGGCGCGTTCGCTTCGGCGACGGGCTGCGCGGAGCGATTCCGCCACCGTCGAGCCGCGTCCGCGCGAGCTACAAATACGGCGGCGGCACGCAGGGCAACGTCGCCATCGGCGCGATAAAGAGCAGCCCGGACGTTCGTCTGCAAGGCGGGTTCAAGGTTGATAACCCGGTCGCCACGTGGGGCGGCGACACGGGCGAGACGACCGAAGAAGGCGAGAAGAACATCCCGCTCTACCTGCGTCACCGAGATCGCTGCGTCACCGCGCAGGACTTCAAAGACATAACCATGCGCGCCGAAGGCGTGGACGTGGGCCGCGTCGAAGTGCTTCCGCTCTACAACCCTGACAAGCAACTCGACAACGTGGCGGGCGTCGTCACGGTCATGGTTGTACCCGCCACGGACACAGTTCGCCCGCTCTGGCCTTCGCCGAATCGTCTCTTTCTCACGACCGTCTGCAACTACTTGGACGAGCGTCGGCTCGTGACGACGGAGATTTACGTGCGGGGCCCCGAATACGTTTCGGTCTCGTTGTCGGTCGGCATAGAGATTCGCGCGGGCTTCTTCCGCGACAAGGTTATAGACGCGGTGCGCGCCCGACTCGAAGAGTATCTTTCGGCGCTCCCGCCGGGCGGCCCCGACGAGACGGGCTGGCCGCTCAGCCGTCAGCTTCTGACGAAAGAGTTGGAAGCGGTAGTAACGCGAGTCTCAGGCGTGGATTTCGTCAACTCGATGGAGATGGGCGTCGAGGCGGAACTCAACATCGACAGCAAGCGGCTTTCGGGTTTGCAACTGCCGCGGCTCGACACGCTCGACGTGCGCGAAGGCGAGGCCGAGTCGCTCGAATCAATCCTCGGCGCGACGCCTGCGCCGCAGCAGCCGACAATCGTGCCCGTGCCGGTTACGAAGTCGAAGTGCTAAGGGAGTGCGCCCGGCGCCGAAACGAATGAAAGCCGAATGAAAGACGACTGCCGAGGGCCTTCGGTCGAAGAGAAGCGTTAGTGAAGAGGAGCGGTTTAGTTGGACGTTAACGGCACACGGTTTCACCTGATAAAAGGCGCTGACGGCTGGCAGCGTTGCAGCGAAGAAGTGCAACCGCCGCCGCCTCAACCTCCCGCGCCGGGCGTCTTCTCGAAACTGCACGTCGAGAGCGACAGCGAATCGCTCACGCTCGACCCGCAACTCGTCCTCTTCGTCAGCACGCGCGGGGACGTGCCGCTCGACCTCTCCGTGCGGCGCGGCGCGGCGGTTGACAGATTCGGCAACTGGTACTGGATCGCCAACGACCGGAAGAGAATCTTCTGGCGACCTTCGGGGTCGAAGAAGTCGCAGGTCTTCTGGGCACAGCCCCACGGCCGTGTGCGCGAGCCTTCGGACGAGTTCGTGCCCGTCGGCGTCGGCGAGCCGCCCGGTGTCGAGTTGGGCGGACTGGCGGTGACGACGAACCATTACCTCGTCGTCGGAGACGCGATGGCGGGCGGCCTTTTCATCTTCGATCTTCACGCGGGCGGCGCGCCGCTGCTTCTGCTCTTTCCCGGAAGCGTCGAATTCAAACCGTCCGACATGGCGGCAGCGCCGCGCGGCGGCGTGTGGATTCTCGACGCCGCGAACAAGACTTACTGGGGACTCGATAGAAACTTCTGCGTGCTCTCCGAGGGCGCGGCGATGAGCGAGATCGAGCCGGAAGAACAGGAAGTCTTTCACGTCGTAGGCGGCGTGGCGACCGTTCGCCCGGCGCGTCTCTTCCCGCGCGGCTTCAAACTGCCGCCCGAAGTTGAAAATCCCATCGCCATCGAAACGCTGCCGGACGGCACGGTGCTCATACTCGACAGCCCCGCCTACACCGAGCCGGGGGTTGTTCCGCCGAAGCCTTCGCGCGTCCATCGTTTCCGGGGCGCGCAGCAGGCGAGCGCGTCTTTCGAGTTGAGCGGGAGCGTTCACGCCGTCGAAGAGAATTCCGAGACGGAGCACGAGCGGCTCGAACTCGTCGGGTACGATTTTGCGTTCGTGCGCGAAGGCATGGAGGAAGAGAAGGGCACGCTCTACGTCGTCGAGCGTGAAGGCAATCAGGCGATTGCTTTCCGGCTCGACTTCAATTCGTCGCCAAACCTCGTCGAGATAGAGACGGACTTTTTCCCGATGCACTACTTTGGCAGCCGCGCGCTCGTGGCCGCACGCGGCAGCGTCTATTACGATGTGGTGAGCGGCGACACGTCGAACGACCACGCCGTCCGCTGGACGGAGCTTCAGGGCATAGACGAGCAACGCTACGAGACAGAGGGCGTGCTCGTCTCCTACAACCTCGACGGCAAGGAGCGCAACTGCCAGTGGCATCGCCTCTTCCTCGACGCGTGCATCCCGCCCGACGCGAAGGTCGAAATTTACACGCGCGCGCACGACGACCAGACGCTTCTCGAAAGCGTCGAGTGGCAGCAGGAGCCGGGGCCTTACCTGCGCGGCGCGGGCGCTGAAGTGCCTTTCTATGACCCGTTCCCGCAGTACGACGACGACCAAGTGCCCGAAGGAGCGGGGACTTGGGAACTGCTCTTTCAAGAGGCGCGCGGGCGTTACTTGCAGGTAAGGCTCGTGCTCTCCGGCAACGGTCGCGCGACGCCGAAGCTGCACGCGCTTCGCGCATACTATCCGCGCTTCTCTTATCCGAAAAATTATCTTCCCGGCGCTTACCTCGGCGATCCCGGCTCGGCTTCATTCCTCGAACGGATGCTCGCAAACGAGGAAGGCTTCTACGCGGAGACCGAGGGGAAGATCGCGGATGCGAGCGTGCTCTTCGACGCGCGCAGCGCGCCGCCGGAGACGCTCGACTGGCTGGCCTCTTGGGTCGGCATCGCGCTCGACCCGCTCTGGGCAGACCTGCAAAAGCGGCGCGAGGACAGTGTCAAAGGACAACTGCCGCCGAGACGAAAGCCGCTCGACCGCAGGCGACTCTTCATACGCTACGCACGAAAGCTCTACGAGCGGCGCGGAACCGCGTCGGGGATACGCTTCGCGCTCATGCTGCTCTTAGACCCATGCCTCGAAGTGACGCTCTATCGTTTGAAGCGCGCCGCCGTGCGCCCCGTACAGTTCGCGGGTTTCATCGAGGAGCTTACGCGCTACGGGTTAAAGCCGCCGACGGCCGTGACGAGCGACGTTGAGTTCGAGGACTTGCTCTACGACTACGTGCTTTCACCGCAACGCCCATCGAAGGTCAGAGTCGTCGAACGATACCGCACGCGCGGGGGGCGACGTTTTCAGGAAGGTGATGCGTCGGTCGGCGATGATTCTTCGACCGACACTTCAAATGCGCCCGACGCATACGCGCACCAGTTCTCAGTGCTCGTTCCCGAAGAGTTGACGCCCGAAGAGGAAGCGATGGTCGCGCGTGTCGCGGAACTTGAGAAGCCTGCTCACACGCAGTTCGACGTGCGCCGCTACTGGGATTTCTTCCGCGTCGGCGAGACGCGCCTCGGCATTGACACGGTGCTCGGCCAGGAGGGGCAGTTCGTCGAGATGATTATCGGTCAGAGTTACCTTGCCGAAGGCTATCTGCGCCCGCCTCACCCGTTCAACGTGAGGGAGCGTCTGGTCTCGGACAGGGACACCTTGGGCGACGCGCCGTCGCTCTGAAAAAAGATGGAGAGGATCATGCGAGACTGCATCAACGCTTCGGCAGACAAGGCTCTGCTGAGTCCGAACAAAAGAGTCAACTACGCCTTCGGCATGGTGCTCGGCGTGGACGACTTTCAGCAGGAGCAGGGGCACTTCGAGTGGAAACACCGCCTGAGCAATCTTCTCCTGCACGGCTCCGGGACGGTCTGCGGCCTCAAGGTCAGTTCGCAGTCCGTCTCGGGCGGCGACGTTGAGGTGCAGGTCGCGCCCGGCTACGCCGTCAGCCCTCTGGGCCGTTGGGTCTGGGTCGAGAACGCGCTCTGCGCGCGTCTCGGCGAATGGGTTAAGAAGAACGGTCAGCAGATGAGTCCGCCGCCGGGCGCGGGGCAATATACGGTTTACGTGCGTCTCTGCTACGCGGAGTGTCCGACCGATCTGGTACCCATCGCGGGCCAACCCTGCGCCTCCGAAGAAGACACGCGCGCAGCTTCGCGCATCTTCGAGACGGCTCGCGCAGAGTTCTCTTGGGAGCCGCCGGACATGGACGCCGAGATGAACTTCCGCGAGTTCGGCGATCTTCTCTCGCGTGTTGACATCGTGCCCGGACACCTTTCGCCCGACGACTCGCAACGCCTTCTCGACATGGTGCGACAGATGGGCGAGGCGCTGCCCGACGCTTCGCCGCCGTATCACACGCATCTGTCGCCGCCCACGTCGCCCGACGCGGATCGGCTGCGGCTCTCGGAGGCCACGGCTTGCGACACGATTCGTGAGGCGCTCGTCATCTGGGTGACGGAAGTATGCCCGCGTCTGCGCCGACCGGATTTCCCGCGCCCGGCGGCGGACGCGGAAGATTGCATCCTGCTCGCCTGCGTTCATTTCCAACTCGACGCGGGCGGCAACCTCGTCGCGGGCACAGTCGAAGTCGGCGACTGTGAGCGCCCCGTGATCGTCCCCGACCGGCTCAAACAGGAGTTGTTCTGTATCGCAGGTCAACAGGGAGCGACCGGCCCGACCGGAGCAACCGGCCTGCCCGGCCCGACCGGAGCGACCGGCTTGAACGGAGCGACCGGCTCGAAAGGCGCGACCGGGCCGACCGGGGCGACCGGCGCGACCGGCACGCCGGGAAGTGGGGGCGCGGCGGGCAAGACCGGGGCGACCGGCCCGACCGGCCCGACGGGGCCGACCGGCGCGACCGGCGCGACGGGAACCGCCAGCATCAGGTTCGGCGAGGTGACGTTCAACGCTGTACTCGCGCAGCAGACTGCGGTCAGCGCATCCATTCCCCACGGGATGCCTGTCGATTCCATGTTCTCGGCAATCGTCCTAAGCCCATTGCCCATCGCGGCAGGTAACAACACGTTACCTGACGGATTGAACTTCGCGGTGACTGTTTATCTCGAAGACGACCCAAAAAACATCCGCATCGCCGTCACGGCGCTTGGCATAGCAACGGGCAATCAGCGTCCCTTCAGAGTGCGCGTGCGCTGGTTCGCCGCAGCGCCTTGAGATATTCGCGCGTGGGGGCAAGTGAGCATGACAGTTTCGGTCGCACTCATCGTCAGGAACGAAGAACGCACGCTCGCGCGCTGTCTCGGCAGCGTCGCGGGAGCAGTGGACGAGATCGTCGTCGTTGACACAGGCTCGACGGATTCGACGAAGGAGATCGCGCGCCGCTACACGGATCGCCTATTCGATTACGAGTGGCGCGAAGACTTCGCCGCCGCGCGCCAGTTCGCCTTCGAGCGCGCGACCTGCGACTGGGTGATGTGGATCGACGCAGACGACATCGTGCGCGGCGCGGAGCGCATCAGGCCGCTCGTCTCGTCCGCGCCCGCTTCCGTCGCAGGCTTTTCATTTCTCTACGACTGCGACCGCGACCGTTGGGGCAATCGCCTGTGCGAATTCTGGCGCGAGCGATGCGTGCGCAACGACGGCACTTTCCGTTGGAAGGGGCGCATACACGAAGTGCTTGTTTCGGAGCGGGCGGCCAGCGTCGTGCAAAACGACGAGGTCGTCGTCGAGCATCATCGCGAGGCGGAGCGCGCCCCGCAGAAACTTCGCCGCAACCTCTCCATACTCGAAGCCGAGCGCGAAGAGTCGGAGAGCGCGGGCCTTCGACCGCAGCCGCGCCTTCTCTTCTATCTTGCGAACGAGTACGTGAGCGCGGGCGAAGACGAGCGTGCGCTTGCGGCCTACGAAGAATATCTGCGCACGGGAACGTGGGACGAAGAGCGCTACATCGCGCAACTCAACGTCTCCGCGCTGCACCGGCGCAAAGGCCGCTACGAGCAGGCCGTCAACTCAGACCTTCGCGCGCTGAAGATTTGCCCGCACTGGCCCGGCGCTTACTTCGGACTGGCGGAGTCTTATTACTACCTGTGCGACTGGCACAAGGTCATTCACTGGTGCGACGTGGGGCGAGCGATGCCCGCGCCGCGCACCGCGCTATTCGTCAACCCGATGGCGCACAGGTTCGACTGGCTGATTCATTACACGAACGCGCTCTTTCACATCGGCGAGGTGCGCGAGGCTTTGAAGTGGACGCGCCGCGCGCTCGAATTGCGGCCCGACGACGAATGGCATCGCCGAAACTTTCTCGCGTTCGCCGAAGCCCTACAGGCGAAAGGCGGCGCGACGAAAACGGAAACGCACACGAACGAGGCGGCACAGCCGCGTGCGCTCGCACTAGAGCTTGTAGATTGAAACGGCTACGCGCGGGATGCACCGGGAGCGCGGGCGGAGAACCGAAATGACGAGACAACTCCTTGAGCCTGTAACCGACGGCGGAATACAGAACGCGAACTTCTTTAACGGTCGTCTGCTGACGGCGAAAGACCTCGGCACGATGCAGGACTCGAACCGGAGCCAGCATCGCCAGCTTGGTCTTGGCATCGGCGACGGCGTCATCTACGGGCTGGAAGTCGAGTTGGCTACGTCTTCGACGCAGACGCGACCCATCCTGCGCGTGAGCGGAGGGCTTGCGCTCAACCGAAGGGGCAGCGCCGTCGCGCTCGCGCTGCCGAACGTCGAGGTGGAGTTGACGCGCGAGGCCGAGACGTTAGCGCCCGACGCGGGACTCTTCGGCGAGTGCTCGCCGGCATCGGCGGGTGACGACCTCTCGAACGTCGGCGTCTATGTCTTCGTCGCATCGCCCGCCTCCGTATTTGAAGGCTCCGTGCCCGCGCGCTACTCGATCTCAAGCGACCTCGTTGACGGCTGCGGCAAGCGCTTCGCCACAGAGGGCATCAAGTTCCGGCGCGAGCACGTTGACCTCTCGACTTTGTCCGGCGTCAGCAGCGCGACGCGAACGCTGCTTGCCGGCCTGCTCGCGCAGACGGACGCGGCCAGTCTCTCGAAGCTCAGAAACGTTCTCGCGCACCTGTTCTTCGACACGGAAGAATCAAACGGCCAGCGGCGCGACCCGTTCGAGCGCATCACGGACGACGCGGGGCACGTCAACTACGGCGCGCTCGCGGCGCTTCGGACGCTCGGCCAGATAACAGACTGCGACGTGCCGCTCGCGCTCGTTTACTGGAGCAAGGACGGCGTGCAGTTCGTTGACAACTGGGCCGTGCGCAGGCTTGCGCGCCGCTATCTAGACCTCGACGCGCTCTCCGTCTTGCGCGGCTACGGCTACGAGCGCCATCTGCAATTCCAGACGCAGCTACAGGAACTCTCGGAGCAACTGAGTCTTCTCGGTTCCGCGCAGGCGCAGAGCTACTTTCAGTTCATCCCGCCCGTCGGCTTCTTCCCCGTGGCGGGCACGAAGTCGCCGCACGGCTTCAGCCCGACGAATTTCTTCAAGCAGTTCACTACCGGCTCTGCGAGCAACGTCACGACCGAGAGGTTCGGCGCTATCTTGCGCGAGTCGTTCGCCTGCCCCGAAATTGATTTGCAGACGAAACCCATCTTCGAGCTTTTCAACGTGCGCGACAACACGAGCGCAGTCAACTCCGGTTCGTCCTCGCAACTCTTCGACGTTTTCGTCAGCCGTTCGTTGAGCGGCCCGCTTTCATCCGACGGCGTTGCCTCGGCGCTGCACGACGCATGGGACGTTTATCGCGGCCTCATACAGCGCCGCGCCTTCTTCCTGTCCGGCACGGATCAGGACACCTTGGCCTCGCACTTGACGATAACAAACGCCGTGCGTGATGTGATGGACATGTCGAACCGCCAGTACGCGCTCGCCGCCTCGCGCTCGCTCGACACGCCCGACGCGCTCGCCGCCTTCAAGGAGATGTACCGCGTGCAGAACGACCTCGCGGTACTCTTCGTCCAAGGCATACCCGTCAAAGACCAGTCCGGCGACCGTGAAGCCTTCGCCAAGGGACTCTCGAAACTGCTCAACCAGACGATAGCGGGCGGCAAGCCCGGCCTCCTGCCCGCGGTGAACTCGAACAGTCTGCCCGCGACGGTTGACGCGCAGAACGCCATCAACTTCTTCGTCGCGAATTGGAGCGGGCAGGGCGTCGCCATCGGCCCGATAACCCTTTCGCCGGGCACGAGCGCGCAGGGGCTTGTCGCCGTTAAAGGAGTGGCGACGGAGCATCGCTTCACGGTCGGCAACGGAACCGACAAGGCGCTGACGATTGAATTGGAAGCGACCGCCGCGGCCACGACCGGCGACTGGTCGAACAGCACGACGATCATGAGCGTGGGCGGCGATGAAGTGTCTGAGGTGCAGCTTGCTTCGGGCGCGAGCACGGAGGTGAGCGTGATGATCACGGCCCCTCAGAACGCTCTTAAAGACGAGCCGGTCGTCTTGACGCTCAACGCCTCTGTGCCGCAATTCGGCAAGACGGGCACGGCATTCAAGACTCTTAAAGTTGCCGATCAAGTCAGCGATGCCGTGACGAGCAGCGTCGAGTTTGTAGGAAACATAGGACTCCCCGCCACCGATCAGGCGATGGCGAACGCCGATCCAAGTACGCCCTTCAGCTACTTCTACAACATCCGCTACAACGCGCCGCAGAACGTCACGTCACCCGCGAACATTCTGGTCACTGTGAAACTGACCTCGTCGAACACAGGCGAATGGAAGGTCGTCTTCGGCGAAACGAGCGCGCCCGGCGGCGACCCCTTGAAGGGCGAGTTCACAGAGCAGGTTCAACTCATACCGGGCAACACGCGTCAGATCGAAGTGATGATTACAACACCCGCTCGCGGCGGCACGCAGGACAAGACGGCATCCTTCACAGTTCAGTTGGATTCGGTCGGCTTGCAACCGGCCCTTACGCCCGCCGTCTCGCAGTCGAAGAGCATCACCGTTAAGAAGTCTTGACGATGCACCAAGCGAAACGCAGTTCAAAGCCGCGTGCACTTGAACGCACACGTGAGAAGGAGAAAGAACATGAGAACCCACCGGCATCATCCTTATTTGCGACGGGCGCTACGGCTCTGCTTCGGTCCCGCACTGCTCGTCGTCCTCTGCCTTGCCACGGCCCCGAAGGCGCGCGCCTCCTCGAATTGCAGCATGGGCTTTCCACTGAGCGGGACGCCGGTCGTGGTTGACGGCCAACTCGGAGCCGATTGGGTGGGCGCGTCCCAGATAACATCGCTCGACCCTTGCTTCGGGCAACTCGACGATTTCGACAACGTGCCAAAAGACGTGACGATTCACACGAAGCGTTACACGAGCGCGGGCAAAAACTTCATAGCCTTCTTCTTCGAGGTGACGGACTTCAGCGACGCCCCGCAGCCCGGGCAGGATTGTGGAGGACAGCTTTGCAGCGGCGAGCGGATAATTTTGCAATTCGATCCGAACCGCTCGCGCGGGGCCTCGATAAACGGCGATGCGACGAGCGCGAATCCTTTTCTGAACGCCATAAACAACGAGTATCAGATCGTCATCACACACAAATGGTTGACGGGCGGCGGCGGGCCTAATGACATTGCTTTCGATGTAAAGGTGTTCACGCGCGACCCCGGCGGCGCGTGCAATCCGTCGAGGTGGCTTGAGATACCGGGCGGCTTCCCCGTCGGGCAGGAGCCGGCCATCAGCATACAAAAGGCCGCGGGGCCGCAGCGTTATCTGGCGGAGATTGCCATCCCTCTCTCTCTTCTCGGCAATCCCACTTCGGACATCGGCCTTGCCGTCGCCGTCCTCAACGACTTCGGCACCAACGCCGCCGGCCCGCCCTTCGGCGCAGGAGTCGGCATCCCCAACACGCTTCAGTTCACGAGCAACGAGAACCCCGTCTCCGGTTGTCGCGGCAACTGGGTCGTGCCGGACGATTGGGGCACGGGCTTCTTCGGCAACGCGCCGGGCGACGTGACGATCTCGCGCATGCCCGCCTACTGGAACAGCAACCAGATTGAGGTGCACCAGTGCGACTCCGCGGGAGCGACATACGAATGGCACGCCAACCAACCGTGCAAGGCCGTCATACGCGCCTTCCTCAATAACACGACGGGCGCGGCACAGTCGCGCAACCTTCTATACCTTTGGGCGAAGCACGGCACGGGCGATCCGGACGAATACACCTTCGTCGCACTCAAAAAGTTCAACGGCATCGCCGTCAACCCGAACGCAGGGCCGTTCGACTCGCCCGTCTGGAGCAACATGCCCGCCGGCGATCCTTCGCATCCATGTGTGCGCGTCTATGTCCTGCCGCCGAATCTGCTTCAGGACTTCGACGAGAATTTCTTCAACACGCATCCGACGCTGACGAAAGCGCAAGTTGCCGCGATGTTGGCGGCCTACGGCGCAGCCTTCGGCACGGGCGATCAAAACTGGGCGCAGAAGAACATCAACGCTCCGAGTCCGAACTCGTCCTGCCCCGTTCAGGGCTGCGCGGCTTCGCTGCGCGACCTTCTCAAGCCCGAACGCGATGCGGTGCTGGCGTCGCTGCCGCAGGAGAGACACGCCGTTGTCGCGGACGCCGCGCAGTCTTCGCGCCGTAGTCTCTTCGACGGCGGAGAGATTTTGCCTGTCGCCTTCGCGCCCTCGGATTCTGCTGGCGCTTCGCAAACGGCGACCGACGTGCAGCCGCCCGTCGTCAAGAATCCCGGCAAGCACGTGCTCATGTCGGGCACCGAGCTTGAACGCTTCCAGCGCGGCTACGTCATCGTGCAGGTGCGAACGTTCGGCTACGCGAACGCGGCGGGCGACAAGCCGCTCTACACGTTCGTACAGAACATGGGCGGCGTGATCGAGTTGATTCCGGTCGAGATGTTGAAGAAGGACGGCACGGTTCCGTTCCAGCTTACGGTCTTCAACACAGACGAAGCGCGAACCATCTATCAGGTCGTTGACGTTCTCAGCCCTTCGGGAATGTCGAGCGTTGAGGTCGGCTTAAACACGGAACGCACGACGTTCGCGGCGGGCGAGTCACGCTTAGTCCACGGTTTCGTCAAACTGCCGGGAAGCATCAATCCCCCCGCGGGCACTTTCAAGCGTTGGGGTTTGAGCCTGCACGCGGGCGTGAGCATCCCGCACGGCGATTTCGACACAATCTTCGATCCCGGCCCGAACTTCGCCGTCGATCTTGAATATCGCATCACGCGACTCTTCTCGCTCGAAGGCATCTACGGCTTTCACAGGTTCGGCGGCGGAACATTCGGCTCCGTGACGGCGAGCAGCCTGAACGTTCACCAGTTTTCACTCGACGGAAAAATCTACGGAAGCTCTGCGCCCGTCCGCCCGTTTTTTGACTTCGGCGGCGGGGCCTACGAGTTCGGCACAAGCGGTGTGACGAGAGGCGGCATCAACATCGGCGGCGGAGTTCAGTACGACGTGACACCGACCTTTGCCGTCGAAGGTGTTTACAACTTCCACAACATCTTCACAAACGGATCGAACACGAGGTTCTCGGCACTGCAAGGCGGCGTTCGCTTCCGCTTCTGAGAAACCGTTTTGAGATTTCTATCCGGCAACGCCGGCGGCATCGAGGGGGATGTTTATAGCGAGGACGACAATCGAGAAGATGACGGCGCGTTGCCCTGCGCCCACGGAGCCGCTCGTCGCACGGATGCGCCTCGGCCACGTGCTACAGAGCACAGACCTCGCGCCGCCGGGCTTTCCTCCGCAGGCCATACTCTTCATACGACGTGTCGCAGCGCCCGCCGGCGTTGCGCTCGACAACTTGAGCCTCCGTCCGCAATGGGAGCGCGCAACGCGCGAGACGCTGGCGCGGATGTGGGCGAGGGCCGCGCGGCCCGTCGCGGGGCGCGTGCCTGCTTGGGCCGAGGCGGTCTTGTTTCAAGACATTGGCGAATGGCTTGCGTGTCTGGGCGTAGCGGTCGAGCGTCGTCAGGTCGAAGAACATTGGTGCTGGCGCGCGTCGCTCGGAGCGAGCGCGGCAACCTCTTCCTCGCGGACGCTCACGCGCGTGTGGATAGAGCACGCGCACTTTGTCCCGGCGGCAATCGCGCATCTCGCCGAATGGAGCGAGGCCGCACGCACGTTGGCTTTGCTGCAACCCGAAGAAGCGCGCTCGATTCTTTCCGCGCTCGGCTCAGGGCTTGGCCTGCCGCGTGCGCTCACTTCGCCCGACACGGACGTGCGGCCAACATCTTTCGCGCAGGTGGAAGACCGTGCGCTGCGTAGGGCGCGACTCCCGGAATCGAACGGGTGGAACAGCGCGAAGAATAAAAAGACGAGCGCGTCGAGCGACGAGTTCGATGAAGCATTGATGAGAGTCGCGGAGGCCGAGCGCGCCGCACCTTGGAGGCATTGGATTCCAAACTTGGACAGCGAGTGCGAGCGTCTGAACGCACCGGCGCAGAGACTTCTGTCCGTAGCCGTCGCGGCCTTCCACGCTCCAGCCGTCGCGCGAAGCCGCGGCTTCGCCGAAGAAGTCCTCGCCTTTATCGAAGCCCCGCGCGGGACGAATCGGTCGGACGACGCGGCGAAGCGGACAGGCCGACAACAAAAGAATGAAGCGGCGGGCGGCAAAGCGAAGCGGGTCGTAAAGGAGGCCGCGCAAGGTTTCTCTGCCGCGCCCGCCGCTTTCAAAGAGGACGAGAAAACTTCGAGCCGCGAAGGCGCGGACGCGCACGCTCAGACTCCGCTCGCCGTCGAAGAGACGGAAACAGACGTAGAGTCGCCTGCGTTTCAAGAGCGAACGCGCCCCGCGGTACACGAACACGCGGCGCAAATCCAGAAGGAAGCGCACTCGTCCGATGGCGTCGCCGTCGAAGACGAAAGCGGCGCTGAAGAAGCCGAGCCGTCGAAGACGTGGAGCGGACTCGACGGTTTCGAGACGGCGCTTGGCGGCGTCCTCTTCCTCTTGAATCTCTTCATGCACCTTCGCCTGCCCGAATGTTTCGACGAGGATTTCGATCTATCGGAGCACTTGAGCGGCTGGGGGATTGCCGAGCTTCTGGCGCGGGCGATGTTGGGGGATGCGTTCGAGAAGTACGCGAGTGATCCTCTGTGGGAGATGCTTGCGCGGCTCGAAGGGAGAAGCGCGGGCGAGTCGCCTGCCGGCGGGCTTGTCGTTCGCGACTCGTATCGTATCCCGGCTCACTGGCTCGTT
Organism: Pyrinomonadaceae bacterium; assembly: GCA_035474235.1. GTDB lineage: Bacteria > Acidobacteriota > Blastocatellia > Pyrinomonadales > Pyrinomonadaceae > QHXN01. Next base: position 16,493 of record DATINM010000001.1, on the reverse strand, counting down.
CGCTTCGCGGAGGGCGAGGCTATGTGGGAAGCGCGCGAAGCGAACGCGAGACTCGTCATCGAGGACGCGCGCGGCTTCGTCGTATCCGAACAGCCGCTCGGAGAAAGGACGTTTGCGAAGGCTGCCACGGAAGAACTTGAGCACTTCCGCGCGTTGGGCGTAGAGGCGCGTCTGCTCGAAGACGTTGCCGCAAGGGCCCTTGCGGCAACGTCTTCGACGTCCGACTCGCCCGCTTCGCTTGCACGCGGACGGCTCCCGGCCTTCGGGCGCGCGAAGCTTTCGGAAGGGCTGCGACGTTGGATGAGTTGGACTGCGCCCTTCATGTTCTACGCGCTCAAGCGCGCACTGGCGTGTGGCGACGAGCGTGATTTTGAAGAGGCGGCTTTCTCTCTGCTGTCGAGGCGAGGCCGGCTCTTCTGCACAAAGACGCACGTTGACCTTTTGATGGAGATGGGCCGTGTGTCGCTCGCGGCGAGGCGCGCGGGGCTTGATGCCTCGCCGGGCTGGACGCAAGACCTCATGCGCGTAGTCTCGTTCCACTTCGAGTAAGGAGCGAAGTTGATGAAGCCGTCGAGTGTCTTAATGTCGAAACCGTCAAATGTCTTCGCGGCGCTGCCGCCGAATGCGGAGTCGCATTTCCGACTCTTCTATTACACGGCCGTGCTGCGCGTCATCAACTACCTTCACAAACTTAAGCGCGGGCCGGACTTGCTTCACCTCTATGAATTCCTGAAGGGATACGAAGAAGAGTTGCGCGAGTCGGCGGGCGTAGAGGCCGGCAGCGAAGCGTCGCTCGAATCGTGGTGGGGGCACGTGGACGAGTGGGAGGCGTCGGTGCGCGCTCGTCTGCCGCTGCGCGAACTGGCGAAGCGGCTCGGCCTTTCAAGGCGCGAGCAGGTCGCGCTCGTGTTGGCAGGGCTGGTCGAAGAGGACATACGTTTCGGCTCGCTCTTCGCCGCGCTACAGGAACCTTTGCCCGCGCGGCGTCCGTGCGTCGGACTTCTGTGCGCGCTCGCGGGCGACGGCGCGCGCGGCAGTGGAGAAGGCGACTGGTGGGCGGCGCAACGCCTCGCGAGCGCGGGGTTGCTCGTCGTCGAGAACCAGTCCGCACCGCAAGCCGAATGGATTCTGAGCGTGCCGCGGCTCGTCTGGGACGCGATGCGCGGGCGCGTGCAGCGCGAGTTGGGCGAAGGCTGCACGCTCTACCGTCGCGGCGAATTTCCGCCGCTGAAAAAGCTCGTGCTCGACGAGGGCTTGCGCGAGCGCCTCGCGCATCTGCCGTCTGTGATGGCTCGCGGGCACTTGAGCGCGTTTGTACTGCGCGGCATGGCCGAGAGCGGGCGGCGGACGATCATGGGTTCGCTCGCGCGCTCGATGCGGCGTGACATGATCTTCATTGATCGTAGCTCTACGTCGTCCGCCGAGAAGGGGCGCGCGGACGACCTGTGGCGGGTCGCGGGGCCGGTCTGCACTCTGACCGGCTCGCTGCCCGTCATAGCGATTGACCCGCCGCCGGGCGAGACTGTCGAACTGCCGCGGCTGACCGGCTACGACGGAGTGGTCGGCGTAATCATGCGTCGAGAGGGCGGAGTCGGAGGCCCGGCGACCGAGCACGTGTTGAGTTTGAACCTGCCTTCTCCTGAGCCTTCGCACCGCAGGGACATCTGGGCGGGCGCGCTCGGCGAACACGCGGGCGCGGAACTCGGAGAGATAGTCAATCGCTTCCTGTTGCCGCTCGGCAGCGTCCACCGCGCGGCCCGCATCGCGACGGCCTACGCGCTTCTGGACAAGCGCGAAGAAGTGACGGCGGCGGACGCGCAGCTTGCGTGTCGCGCGCTCAATCGTCAGAAGCTCGACACCCTCGCGCAACGGCTCGAAGTCAGCGGCGGTTGGAGCGGCCTCGTCGTCAACGACATCGTAGCTGCCGAACTCTTCGATCTCGAACGCCGCTGCCGTCATCGCGAGTCGTTGCTCAAGCACCTCGGCGCGGGGCTTCGCAGTTCGGTCAACTGCGGCGTGCGCGCGCTCTTCAACGGGCCGAGCGGGACGGGCAAGACGCTTGCGGCGAAAGTCCTCGCCGCCGTGTTGCAAACCGACATCTATCGCGTGGACATGGCATCGGTCATCAACAAGTACATCGGCGAGACGGAGAAGAATCTGAGCCAGTTGCTTGCACGTGCAGAGGAATTGGACGTGCTCCTCCTGATTGACGAGGGCGACTCGCTGATGACGAACCGAACGGAGGTGAAGTCTGCGAACGACCGGTACGCGAACCTCGAAACGAACTACCTGCTGCAACGACTTGAAAACTACGAGGGCATAGTCGTGGTCACGACGAACGCGGGCAATCGGATCGATACGGCCTTCCAGCGCCGCTTCGACGTGACGGTCAGCTTCCAGCCGCCCGACGCGCAGGAGCGGCTCGCGATCTGGCATCTACATCTCTCCGATTCGCACGCAGTCAGCGCCGCGTGCCTTCGAGAAGTCTCGTCGCAGTGTTCACTGACGGGCGGGCAAATTCGCAACGCCGTGCTCTACGCATCGCTTCTCGCGCTCGACGACGGGCGGGGCGGCGAAGTCGCTGACCGCGACATAGAGGCCGCGGTGCGGCGCGAGTACTCGAAGGCGGGAGCCTCGTGTCCTTTGCGCTTCGCGGCGGCCCGCGGCGGTCATCACGGCGCTTTAACACAATTGCTGTCCGAGATTCACTGACAACGGCCGCTCATCGGAGATTCAACGAACGTGCCAACCGCGGTTGCCGAAAGACCAAGAAGTAAGAAGCGTTCATCCGTCGCCGGCCTGACCGACGCGGCGACGGAACACGTCGCTACGTCGGCGGAGGCTCAGCGCATGCCGCCTTACGCCGAAGGTCTGGACACGATGCCGAGCATCTCTCTGCTCGGCGGAGCGGAAAGGCACAGGGGCGAGCCGTCCGAAGAGACGCCGCCCGCGGACGTAGAAGAGCAGGAAGCGGCTGCGCCGGCCAGTGCGGAGACAGAAGAGTCCGCCGCCGCACCGCAAGAAGAACAGTCCGGGCCGCAAGAAGAACAGACGGGGACGGAAGCGCCCGGTGCTGACGGCGTAGAGAATGACGGGACGGAGGCGACGCCGGAAGAAGAGCAAAGCGCATCAATCGAACCGGGGCCGCCGAGCGCAACGCCCGCGACGGTATCGGAAGAGATGACGCCGGATGCGATGGGCGTGCCCGCTTCGGAGGAAGCGCAGGCTGCGCCGTCGGATACTTCCGCGGCTGTGACAGAAGCTGCTCCCACGGAAGACCCGGCTCAGGCTGGTGTCGCTCCCGCGACCTCTGAAGGCGAGGCGGCTCCAACGTCTGCGGCTGAGACGACCGAAGCCGCCGCGGGCGTAGAAGCCGCGACGACTGAAGCCGCACCCGCCGAGGCCGCGGGCGCAGAAGCCGCCCCCGAAAGCAGCACGCAGGCAGAAGCGGCGACGCCCGAAGCGACTGCGGAATCAAAGACGCCCGAAGCATCTGCGGAATCAGAGGCGCCGCCGACCGAGCGAAGCGCCGAGGCGAACGAGGCGACACAGGATGCCGTCGTCGAGTCGATGCCCGCGGAGTTGCAATCTCAGGCCGAAGAGGCGGTCGAACAACCGGCAGCCGAAGCGCAGGACGCACAGGCCGAAGGGCAAGAGGCAGGTACGGAGGGCGTGGCCGATACACAGCAGACGGCGCAGGCCGATCAGGCTTCAGCCGTCGGCCAGTTGGCGGGACTGCAAGTAGCTCCGACCGTCCCGGACTTCTCCGCTGCGAAAGAAGTTCAGGACGAGAGCAAGCTCGGTCGTAATGGGCGACGCAACCCAATAGCCGTTGCCGCAGGACAGGCCGAGGCTTTGAAGGTCGCGGACGTGTTGAGCAGCGCGCCCGCTGCGGCCATCGCGGAAGTGCAGGCGCAGGCCGCGACCGTCAAGGCGAATCTTATCGCCGCAGCCGGGTCTTTGCGTGCGAGCGTGCAGGCGGCAGTCGCGGCCGAGGTCGCCTCGATCAACGCGGCGTTTGAAGCCGAGCGTGCGGCTCTCGCGGCCTCTGTCGAAGGCGCGCGCGCTCAGATCGCCGCATCGCTCGCCGAGCAACAGTCGGAAGTTCTCGCTCACGGCGAGACTGCGAAGTCGGACGTGACGAGTCTCTTCACTGAGCACCGCGCGAGCGTCGAGGCGACGGTCGCCGCAAACGTCGCCGCCGCGAACGATCTGCGCACAGGGTACACGGGCGTAGTCCACGACCGCACCGAGCAGGCCGCGACTGGGGCGACAAGCCGCGGCGCGGCGAAGGCCGGAAGCTACCCGGGCGACGAGCGCGGACAGAAACAGGGCGACGCGGCGCGCGCCGTTGCCAATCGCACCGCGCGCGAGATGCGAGACCGCGAGCCGGACGCAGTTGACGAGATAGGGAAGGTCGTCGAGCCGATTCCGGAGAAGTTCGAGGAGAAGGGACAGGAGGCGCTTCAAGGTTTCGACGATCACCTGCCGGAGCTTCTCGAAAACATTGACCAGCAAACGCAGAACGTCGGCGACTCGCTGGCCGCGCAGGCCGATCAGGCGAACCAGCAACTCGACACGGTCGCGGCACAACTCTCCGAACAACTCGACTCGCTCGAAGCGGCCACGGTCGCGCGCGCCGAAGCGGTCGGCCCCGAATCCGAAGCGCAGATCGACACAAGCCTTCAGATCGGGCTGGCGAGTATCGACGCCTGTGTCGAGCACGCCACAGGGCAGATCAACATGGCCGCGGAGCAGGGCATCAACTCGCTTCGCTCCGCACAATCTCCGAATGCGCCTGCCGCGCGCAAACTCGGCGAGCAGGTGCTCGGCTACATCAACGGCACGAAGGAACAAAACATCAGTTCGCTGGCCTCGACCGGCGACTCGATGGTTGAGGAGATGGGCGGCATCGAGTCGGCTGCCAACGAAGGCTTGATGGGAATCGAGCAGGGGGCGGTCGGCTCGATACAGACTTTCGACGGCTCGGCCAACACGGCGTTCGCGCAGTTGACGGACGGCGTGGATCAGGCGTTCGCGCAAGCGGTCTCCGCGCTCGACGAATCATTCCAGACCGTGCAGGAGCAGATCGAGAGCCGTCTCGCGTCAGCCGTCGAGAGACTCGACGCGGACTTCGGACGGACGCTCGCGCAGGCCGAAGCGAAGTTGGGCCAAGTCGTGAATCAGGCCCTCGCGAAGAACGACGAGGCGCTCAACGAACTCGACCCGAAGATGGACGACGCGGCGGAGGACGCGGGATGGAGTTACGACCACCCTGTTCTCTCGACGTTGCGCGACATCGGCGAGTTTGTGGCAGGCGCAATCGTCGGCATACTCGCCGTGCTCGCCGTCATCGTCATCATCCTCGTGCTCGCCGAAGTCCTGATCGCGGGGCTGGTCGCGCTCGGCGTCTCTGCCGCGACCGCGGCGCTCATCGTCGAGATAGCGGGCCTCGCCCTCATGGCTTACGCGGCCTACTCGGCTTATGAAAAGCGTTCGCGGCATGGACAGAGCGGGCCGGAAGCCTTCATCGGCGCGCTCGGCGACATAACCGGCATCACAGCTATCTACGAGTCGGTAACGGAAGAGGGACTCAGCCCCTTTGAGCGCGGCGAGAAGTTCGGCGAGGGCATCGCCACGCTCGGTCTTCTGCTCGTGGGCGGCGGCGAGGGTGAAGCAGGCGAAGCGGGCGGGTTTGGGGAAGCCGGAGAACTAGGCGAGCTTGGTGAACTTGGCGAGCTTGGAGAATTGGGTGAAGCAGGCGAACTCGGCGAAGCCGGTGTCGGCGAACCGCCCGTCGAAGCCCCTGCCGAAACACCCGTGGAGACTCCCGCGGAAACACCTGCCGAAACTCCTGCGGAGACACCGGCAGAGACTCCGGCAGAAACTCCCGCAGAGACGCCTGCTGAAACACCGGCTGAAACTCCTGCGGAGACTCCGGCTGAAACTCCTGCGGAGACGCCAGCAGAGGAACCGGGCAAGCCATCTACGGAAGAGACACCGACCGAGGAGACGCCCGCCGAGAAGACACCTGCCGAGGAAGGAACGCCGGAGGAGCCTGCGGAAGAACCCGCCGAGCAACCTGCGGAAGAGCCTGCCGACGAGCCTGCTAACGAAGACGAGCACCCGGAGGATGAGCAGAGCGAGCCAAGCCCCGAAGAGGAAGACATACCCGAAGCCATGTGCTTCCCGCCCGGCACGCTCGTCTCCACGGTCAAGGGATTGCGCCCGATTGAGAGTCTGCACGAAGACGACGAAGTCTATGGATATGACTTCAGCACGAAGACCGTCGTCGTGCAAAAAATTCTGGGCCTGACGCACGGCGAGACAAGTTGCTGGGTGGATATATACGTCGGCGACGAAATTCTGCGTGCGACCAGAGGCCATCTCGTGTGGGTCGAGGGAGAACGGGGTTGGGTTGCGCCGGAGGATTTGACGCCGGGCATGGAGTTGCTCCTGCAAGACGGGAGAATGGTCGTCGTCTCTCGCATCGAGGTGCTGCCGCAACCGGAGATGCGCGAAACCTACAACCTGAGCATAGAAGATGTCGAGAACTTCTTCGTCGGCCCGCTGCGCATCCTCGTCCACAACATCTCGAAGTCGCGCTTCCAGCGGCTGAATCGACCCGGCTACAGAAATTATCTTCTGAAGGATAGTACGGGGCGCGTCTATTATTCCGGCATGTTTGGCCCGGGTGACACGCAGGCGGGCGTGGAATATCGCCACGGGAATAACGGCAACCGTTTCAATCCGAAGAACGGTGACACGATGGAGGTGCAGAAGGGCACGCGCACTTATGGCGAGGCGCGTCTGCGTGAGCAGGCGAACGCCGAAAAGTACGACACTGTTAAAGGTAAGAGAGGCGGCAAAGATTTCAGGCGCAACCGCCAGAGACCACTGGCCGAGGAGAAGATGAAGGAATATAGCGAATATGAGAAGACGAAACAATCGTGCGGCTGATGCAAGGAGGAGGAATGGTCAGGAAGCGTAAAGAGCCTGCCGAGATAGCGGCGGCCGGGCTGCGGGAAATCTCCGAGTCGTTCTCGGATGAAATAGGGCGTCGCCCGTCGAGCGAAGAGTTGTGCGAAATTCTGACGTGGGCCGTTAGAGTGCGCGGAGAAGAAAGCTTCGCCGACGCGCACCCTCTAGAGGTCGAATCCCTACAGCCGCAACTAAAGAAGGGAGCCGTGCGTCCCGGCGCGAATGGCAAAGACGATTCCGCCGTGGCCGATCTGAATGATTCATCATTCGTCATCGCGGGCACTCTCATAGACGATGTGGTCGGGGCCGTCAAAAAACAGACGGGTCGCGCTCCAACCGTGAGCCGTCTGTGCGAAATTCTCGTCGAAGGATTACATCTCTGCGACGGTGAAGAATTGCTGTCCGACGTTGCGCCCGCCGAAGTGAGAGGCATCAAGGCAGTCGTCAGGAAACAGACGAGGGCCTCGGCGAAGGTCGGAGATATCGTTGCGATTCCCGCGAAAAACGGTGAGTTCTTTATCGCCGTCGTCCTCACCAAGAATCAATTCGGCGTGGCCTACGGTCTCTTCCGAGGAACAAGCAGGATCAAGCCCATAAGCATTCGCTCGCACCCGCCCGCACTTCGCCATGCAATCTATTCGGGCGATCTTGCAATGGCCGGTGGACGCTGGAAAGTAATCGGGCATGACAAAGACCTTCTCTCGCTTTTTCCGGCCCGTCCCGAGATTTATCACGCGCAAGATCCGGACGACCCGGAACTGGGGCGTTACGGCGCGGGCGAAACCGTCGAAGGAGAACTTCGCAAGTTGTCGAAGGACGAGGCCGAAGAGCTTGGCCTTCTGAGTGGTGAATATCGGCAGGTTCGACTGCCTGACGGGCTTGAGGATTATCTAAATTCGAGATTGGAGAAGGACTGAGCCGTCTGCCGCGCTCGCCTGTCCCGACAAATGTTCGTGGCGGCGGCCTTCGGTTCGGGCACTCGACCGCACTCGTAGCTTCTATGAGAACACTCGCCTCATTCCAGCATTCGCACAGTGGCGCGGACATCGTCGTCTGCGGCTGCGGCGAGTCGCTCAAAGAACTCGCGCGGCCCGAACGTTTCCTAACCATCGGCGTCAACGACGTTGGACGACTCTTCACGCCCGACTATCTCGTCGTCGTCAATCCTCGAAGCCAGTTCGCCGGAGACCGCTTCGGCTACGTCGAACGCTCGCGCTCGCGCTTCATCTTCACGCAACTCAACCTCGGCCCGTTGCGCGCGCCCGTCGTCAAGTTCCGTCTGGGCCGCTACGGCGGAACGGACTTTGCGGACACGGAAGTTCTACACTACACGCAGAACTCTCCATACGTCGCGATGTGTCTCGCGGCGCACATGGGCGCGCGGCGCATCGGACTCATCGGCGTTGATTTCACCAACCATCACTTCTTCGCGCCGACGGGAACGCACGCGCTCACGGCCCAACTCAAGACGATTGACGAGCAGTACCGGCGGCTCGGCGAATCGCTCTGCGCGCGCGGCATCGAAGTCTTTAACCTGAGCAGCGCGAGCCGCCTCACGGCATTTCCGAAGCTTTCGGTCGAGCAGTTCGCTTCGACGTGTGAACAAAGTAAGGACGCGACGGACGAAGGGCACGCTTCCGAGGCGGGCAACGTGAGCGGCGCATCGGAGTTCGGGACGCGCGCGAACGCTTCCGAAGGGCAGGCGCTGCGAATAGTCTCTTATTCGACGACGCCCGTCGCGGGAGTACCGGCAATCCTCGCGCGCTGCATCGCGTCGCGCACGCCGCACGAGGCTCGCTGCGTCTGGGCGCAGAACGGCTACGGCAACGGCGTCACTTTCGAGGGCGACATCGAATGGACTTCGCGCCGCGCCGTGGCCGAAGAAGAGTTGAAGCGCGCAGACCTCGTCGTCGTCCACAACGGCAAGGTCGATCCGCGCCATCGTCGCCTGATTGCGGGCAAGCCAGTCGTGACGATGGCGCACAACTACATCTGGAACGTCGAGCAAAATTTCGTGCGCGAAGGTTTCCCCGGCGTCGTCGTCGGTCAATATCAGGCGTCGCTCGCGGAGTTCGCCGGATGGTCGAGCGTCCCGAACCCCGTCCCCGTCTGGGAGACGGCGTATCAGCCGGAGCCGAAGGGCGAGGCGATCACGATCTGCTACACGCCTTCCGGCAAACACGAGAAATACCCCGAAGGTCATCGTCTCTACTGGCACTCGAAAGGTTTCGAGACGACCATGCGCGTCGTCGAACGTCTGGCCGCGCGCTTTCCGCTGAAGCTCGAAGTTACGCGCGAGCGGCAGGTGTCGCACGCCGGCTCGCTCGCGATGAAGCGACGAGCGCACGTCGTCATCGACGAGTGTGTGACGGGCAGCTATCACCGCAACAGTCTCGAAGGTCTGGCGGCGGGCTGCGTGGTCGTCAACGGCCTCGGCCTCCGCCCCGAAGTCGTCGAAGTCTTCAAGCGTTGCGCGCCGCGCTCTCTCAAAACGCCTTTCGTCTTCGCCAGCCTCGACGACCTCGAACGCGTGCTTGAGGAGTTGATAGGCCGCGGCGCTCAACGACTCGCCTCGGAAGGCGAGATGAACCGGCGTTGGATGGAGGAGCATTGGGACTTTGCAGAACAGTGGGAGAGCTTCTGGATTCCGGTCGTCGCAAACGCGTTCGAGCGCGCGGGCAGAGCCTGGCCGACCTTCGGCGTCCCGCGCGAGACGCGCGCCGCGCCCAACGCACAAAAAGTCTCAGGCGTCGAAGCGAGCGAGAAAGACGCATGCGAGTCTAAAGCGACGCGCACGCCCCTGCATCTGGTCGCGCGCACGGCGCCGGTCGAAGCAGCGTCGAGGGCGTGCGCCGCGAGCGTCGTCATCCCGCACGGCGGTCTCGAACGTCTGCCGCACCTTGCCGCGACGCTCGCTAACCTGAAGCAGATAAACGAAGCGCTCGAAGTCTCAGTCGTCGAGATGGACGCCGCGCCGCGCGCGCGCGACGTTGCGCGCGAGCTTGCCGACAGCTACGCCTTCATCCGCGACGAAGGAATCTTTCACAAGCCGCGTGCAATGAACGCCGGACTTGCCTTCGCGCGCCGGAGCGAAATCGTGCTCTGGCTTGATAACGACATCCTGCTTCCGCGCGACTTTCTCTCGAAGGCGCTCGCGGAGATGCACAGGCGTCGTCTCGACTGCCTCGTGCCGTGGACTTCCGTCCGTTATCTCTCCGCCGAAGACACCGAAGCCTTCTTCGCAAATCAACGCGGCGACTTGCAATCATGTCGTCACGTGAACGCGTACTTCACGCGACAGGGCGCTTGCGGCGGCGCGGTGCTCGTCCGTCGAGACTTTCTGGCCCGACACGGCGGCATGTGCGAGGAGTTTCGCGGTTGGGGTGGGGAAGACAACGCATGGTTCTACAAAGCGCGCGTGCTCGGACGCGCCGCCGTCACAGAGCGGCAAGACCAACATCTCTATCATCTATTTCATCGAAACTCCGGCGGCTACGACGCGACGAATCATCTCGAAAAGAATCCGCACTACAACGAAAACGTCCGCCTGCTTCAAGAGACGAGAAGCCTTCGCGACCGCGCGCAGGTGCAGAGACGTTTCCCGCCGCCCGCGTACTTCACTTGTCCTTGGGACATTGCTCTTCGCGTCGCTTTCGTGCGCCGGAGCGACGACGCGCACGCTTGCGCCGTCGCGGAAGTGACGGCCTCGGCGCTTGAAGCTCTCTACGGCCTTCGAGTCGAGCGGCTCTCCGAGCATGAGATCGAAGCTCTCCGAGAATGCGGCGCGGCGGTCGTGTTCGGCGTGGCGCAGGCTTTTCTTATGCTCTCCGACGAACGACTTCGGAGTGCGCGCCTGAAGATTCTGGTCGCACACGCAGGCGAACGCCCCGCGCCTCTCTGCGACGAAGAGAAGGCGTTGTATGCACGCGCCTTCGCGCACTTTGCGCTCGACGCGGGCGCGGCGCGTCTTCTCGAAGAAGCGGGCTTCGAGCGTTGGCTCCCTTTGGGCGGCGTGGCCGCAAGCGCGCAAGCGGAGCAGCTTGCGCTCGGACTCGCGCAACCGCTTTCGCTCGCACTCTCAACTCAAGACGCTACCGGAAACGATGCGCAAACCGCTCCGCTTGCACAGGCTCATCGAGCGCCATCGCCAAATATGTTTGAAGAGAACACGGGCTACGCGATAGGTAACACGACCGCCGCGCGCAAAGAAGATTTGGCGCTGACGGAGTTCTCGGCCTTCAACCACGGGCGCAACTACCCGCAGATGCGCCGTTGGGAAATGCCGTTCGCGCTCTTCAAAGCGCGACTCTCAAGCACCTCCTGCGTCCTCGACTGCACGATCAATCCTTTGGACTTCGGCGACAGACTTCAGAGTCTTTACCCGCACGCGCTCTACCGGCATTGGAATCCCGTCCAGCGCGGCGAGTTTCGACTGCCGGTCGGCGTGCCGGACGGCGCTTTCGACCGCGTTGTTTGCATCAACACGCTCGAACATTTATTGAGCGAGCAGCGCGAGGCGCTCGTCAGGGAACTCGCGTTGAAGCTCAAGCCGGGCGGTCTTCTCGTCCTCACGTCCGACTTCTACTTTGAAGACTTCTGGTCGCGCCCGGAGCTTCAACGCATGGGCGTTGTGCGCGCTGACCGTCAGGAAATCTTTGGCGGCTGGAATCGTGTTGCGCCGGAAGAGATTCTGCGTGTCTGCGCGAGCAACGGCCTGCACCCGCTCGACGAAGGCGCGTGGCATTCGCCGGAGGCGACCGACCCGACTCTCTACCGCAACGTCGAGCCGCACCCGCACGCCTGCATCGCCGCCGTCTTCAGCAAGGGCAAGGGCGCGGCCCTCATCCCCGACGGCAGAAAGATCGCGCTCTCGCTTCTGACGTGGAACACGCGCGACATAAGCCTCGACGCGCTCGGCGCGCTCGTCCGCGAGGCCGCGATGCTACGCCGTCTCGGACACGAGCCTTTCGTCGTCGTCTGCGACAACGGCTCGACCGACGGCTTGCGCGAAGCCCTCAGCGACGCCGACGGGCGAATCGAGATTGAACATTGCTTTATCCTCAACCCGGAGAATCGCGGCAGTTCCGTCGCGCGCAACCAGATTATCGATCTCGCGCTTGAGAACGACGCCGACTATCTTTTTATGACGGACGGCGACATCGAGTTGGTGCCTTTCTCTTCGTTCGCGATGCTCAGGCACATGGAGGATTGCGGGCACACGCTCGGTTGTCTGGGTGCGGCGATGTACGGCCAATCGCCCCTGCGCGAAGAGACGACGCCGTACCTCTACTCGCTCGCAGGGCTGCCGGTCGAGGAAGACAACCTGCTCGCATGGACGCAGTACGGGATGTTCCGCCGCGAGGTCTTCGAGGCGGGCGTCCGCTTCGACGTGACGCATCCGTTCGACCGCGAAGGCTGGGGCTGCGAAGACAACGACCTCGCTTTCCAGATGCACGTCAAAGGATTCGCCATCCGTCGCTTCGGCGGCATGACCTATTTGCACCGGAGCATCAACTCGTCCGTCCGCGTGCTGCGCTCGCTCGGCGTTGATCCTTCGGCTAACTACGAACGGCGACGCCGCTACGTCATAGACAAGTGGGCCGGCGTTCCTTCCATCAACGACGGCCCGCTCAGACAGCTTCGCAACTTCCGCATGCGCTTCTCGGCCTGACGCACACGCGCGAACGAAAACGAAAAAGGGAAACATCCGAAGGAGACTCGACGCAAGATGATCTTCGCAAAGACAGAAGACCTGAACCGCATGGAGTTCGCAGCCTTCAACCACGGACACAACTATCCGCACATGCGCCGTTGGGAAATGCCGTTCGTGCTCTTCAATCTTCGCCTGCCGAACACCGCGTCGGTGCTCGACTGCACGATCAACCCCGTGGACTTCTCCGAGCGACTTCAGAGTCTCTACCCGCACGTCATCTATCGTCAGTGGAACCCCATCCAGCGCGGCCAATTCTCGCCGCCGCTCGGCGTGCCGGACGGCGCTTTCGACCGCGTTGTCTGCGTCAACACGCTCGAACATTTATTGAGCGAGCAGCGCGAGACGCTCGTCGCGGCATTGGCGCGCAAGCTCAAGCCGAACGGGATTCTCGTCCTCACGTCCGACTTCTATTTCGATTCGATGTGGGGTAACGAATCGGTTCTGAAACTCGGCGTCATCAGGCACGACCGTCAAGAGGTCTTCGGCGGCTGGAATCCCGTCGCGCCGCGCGAGTACGCGGAACTTTTCCGGCGACACGGCCTGCGACCGCTCGGCGGCAACGAAGAGGAGCCGCGCGAGGCCGACCCGGCGCTCTATCTCAACCTGCCTCCATACGAGCACGCCTGCGTCGCCTCTCTCTTCTGCAAAGCGTCGAAGCGCCCGCGCTTCGACGATTCAAAGAAGGTTGTGCTCTCGCTCCTGACATGGAACATGCGCGACATCAGTCTTGAATCGCTCGCGGCCTACGCCGCCGAAGCGAGAACCTTGCGCCGCCTCGGACACGAGCCTTTCATCGTCGTCTGCGACAACGGCTCGACCGACGGAACGCAGGAGGCTCTGCGCGAGGCCGAGCGCGAGATGGACGTGCCCTGCGCCCTCATTCTTAATTCGGAGAATCGCGGCAGTTCCGTCGCGCGCAATCAAATCATCGACTTCGCTTTGCGCGAATGCGGCGCGGACTATCTGCTATTCATGGACGGCGACATTGAGATCGTTCCTTTCTCATCCTTCGCCATGCTCCGGCACATGGAGAACAACGGTCACCGTCTGGGCTGCGCCGGCGCGAACTCGTTCGAGCACACGCCGGAGCGCGCGCGCGCCACGCCGTTCCTCTTCAGCGTCGCGGGCCAATACATCGAGACGACGAACCTTGTGGCGTGGACGCAGTACGGGATGTTCCGCCGCGAGGTCTTCGAGGCGGGCGTCCGCTTCGACGAGCGCGCGCCCTTCGACCGTCCCGGCTGGGGATTCGAGGACAACGACCTCGCTTTCCAGATGGATGTGAAGGGCTACGTCAATCACCGCTTCTACGGGATGACATACCTGCATCGCAGCGCACATTCATCGCTCAGCATCCTTCGACGCGAGGGCGTGGACGCCGCGACGCTCTACGCGCATCGCCGCCAGTATCTTCTCGATAAGTGGTCGAGCGTGCCCCGCATAAACAACGGCCCGCTCGCCGACGTGCGCCGCGTCAGGATGCCCGAAGTCCTGCCGCAGCTTTGAAGGGAGGCGAGCGTGAGCGCGACAGGAAAGCCGAAGGACTGCGACTGGGTGCGCCTTCTGGAAGAGTGCCGCAAAGAGGTCGCAGACTTTACGCCGAACCCGTACTATCGCGCCGCTTACGGCGCCGAAGAACTCTCTTACTGGCAACACGTCCCGCGTTGGATTTACGACGACGCGTGCGAGCGTGCGCCGCGTCGTTGTCTCGACGTGGGCTGCGCCTACGGCACTTTGCTTCTGTTCGTCAAACGCCTGACGGGTTGCGAAGCATTCGGCACGGATTTTACAGACGCCTACACGAGCCGGGAAATGTTCGAGCGTCGGGGCATCGGCTTCGCCGTCAGCAACGTCGAGTTGGACGAGCCGCCTTGGCCGCCGCCCTTCGACATGATCATCTTCACGGAGGTGCTCGAACACCTGAACTTTCAAGCGGAGACGACGCTTCGCAAGCTCTCGCGCCTGCTCGCGCCCGGCGGTCGCGTCTATCTGAGCACGCCCGACGCCGCCGAATGGGGACGGACGACGAAGTATTACCGAAGCTACGCGGAGTTGCCGGAGCCGCGCGAAGAGTTGCGCGCAAAGATAGTTGACGATCACGTGTGGCAGTTTGACGAGCGCGAGTTGGTGACGGTCTTGACGAATGCCGGATTTGAGATCGTGCGCTCGGCTTACTCGAAAGGCAATCCGCAGAGGCACTTCAACATGACTTTGCGCGCGAGCCGTTGAGAGCGCGCGCGCTCGAACAATCTAAGGCGGCAACCTGTGTTGAAAGTCCTGACCATCGTCGGTACAAGACCGGAGGCCATCAAGATGGCTCCCGTGGTCAAGGAGCTTGAGAGACGCAGCGAGCACGTCATAAGTCGCCTCTGCGCCACGGCGCAACACCGCGAGATGCTCGACCAGATTCTCTCGCTCTTTCGCATCGTGCCGGATTACGACCTTGACCTCATGCGCAGAGCGCAGACGCCCGCCGAAGTCGCTTCGCAGGCCATCGCGCGCCTCGCGCCGCTGCTCGAAGCCGAGCGTCCCGACTGGGTTCTCGTACAAGGCGACACGACAACCGTTCTGGCCGCCTCGGTCGCGGCCTTCTACGCGCGCGTGCGCATCGGCCACGTCGAAGCGGGACTTCGCACACACGATTTGAACCGGCCATTCCCGGAAGAAGGGAACCGTCGCATCGTCGGCTGTCTTTCAGACCTGCATTTCGCGCCGACCGAAACGTCCCGGCAAAATCTCCTGCGCGAAGGCGTATCGCCGCACAGGATTCTCCTGACCGGAAACCCTGTCGTCGATGCGCTGAATCAGATGCGGGAGTCGAACGGCAACTCGCACGGCGAGTCGCGTGCGCTCGAAGCGATCCCGGCGGGCAGGCGTCTGCTGCTCGTGACGGCGCACCGGCGCGAGAACTTCGGCGCGCCGCTCGAATCCATTTGCGAGGCGTTGCGTGAGATCGCGGCGAGATACGCGGGCGACGTTCACATCGTCTATCCCGTGCATCGAAATCCACGCGTGTGGGACACGGCTCATCGCCTGCTCGGCGACACGCCGGGCGTGACGCTCGTGCCGCCGGTTGACTATCTCTCGCTTGTGCGTTTGCTCAAGCGTTGCTACCTCGTGCTTTCGGATTCCGGCGGACTTCAGGAAGAAGCGCCTTGCCTCGGCAAGCCTCTGCTCGTCTTACGTGACAAGACCGAGCGGCCCGAAGCACTCGAAGCAGGCAGCATCAAACTCGTCGGCTCGTCCACGCGACGAATCGTCGAAGAGACTTCGCGCCTGCTCGACTGCGAATCCATCTACAGAAGCATGTCGCGCCCAAGCTTCGTCTACGGCGACGGCAATGCCGCGCGTCGCATCGTTGACGGATTGCTCTCACACGAACAGTCGCGGGAGCAAGCACAAAAAGAGAATAGCTGAGATGACGTGAACTGCGCCCCGGCGGCGTGCGATGGAGAAGTGACGACTTATCGGCGAGCGGATTGCCGGCGCGACCTACTCGTGTTCGCCTCTGGCGATGGCGCTGCACCTCAAGCCGCGCTAAGCCTTGCCTCAATCCCGCCACTAATATCCTTCATCGCGCTTCACATCAACGCACGCCGCCGCTAACAACCGGATTGAACGTAAGTGGCCGGCGGGGTCTTTTCAAAAATACTTGCAACTGACCGCTTATCACTTTTGAGAGAGGAAGTAAGGGAAGGATTCATAGCCTGTGGTAGAAGTTGGATTGTTCAGAAACAACTTACTACCGGAGACAGGCCATGAACCCATTGAGAAGATACCCCGTCCTCTCCTCGCTGTT